>CAZHOO010000024.1:0-38402 GCA_964533905.1 uncultured Occallatibacter sp.
CGCAGAAAACGGTAGTCGCCGTGAATCGGGATGAAGAACTTGGGCCGCACCAGGTTGATCATCAGCCGCATCTCTTCCTGGCTGCCGTGGCCGCTGACGTGAATCAGCCCGTGCTGCCCGTCGTCGTAAATGACGTTCGCCTCGCGCCGGCTCAGGTGATCGATCACTCTGAAGATCCCGCTCTCGTTGCCGGGAATGATTCTCGAGCTCAGCACCACGGTATCTCCCGCATCGATGTGCGCGTGTTTGTGGTTGTCCACCGCGGCGCGGCTCAATGCGCTCAGCGGCTCGCCCTGCGTGCCGCTGATCAGGATCATCAGCTGCTCCGGCGGAAAGTCGCGAATCTGCCCGGGATTGATCATCAGCCCCGGCGGAATATCGATGTAGCCCAGATCCTGCGCAATCTCCGTGCTCTCAACCATCGACCGGCCCACCACGGCAACCTTGCGTCCATGCTTGCGCGCCAGTTCCATGGCGATGCGGATGCGGTAGATGGACGACGAGAAGCAACTGAAGAAGAGCTTTTTCTTGGTTTGGGTGAGGATCTCGTCAAGACGAGGGATGACCGCGCGCTCGCTGGGCGTGTACCCCGGCCGCTCCACGTTCGTCGAATCCTGAAACAACGCCAGCACGCCTCGCTTGCCGTACTCGGCAAAGGTGTGCAAGTCGAAGGCCTTGTCATCCAGCGGCGCCAGATCGATTTTGAAGTCGCCGGTATGAATAATCACGCCCACTGGCGTTTCGATCGCCAGCGCCACGCAGTCCACCAGCGAATGCGTCACGCGAATGGGCTCGATGGTGAAGGGCCCGATGGTGAACTTCCGCTTCGGCTCAATCTCGATCAGCTCAATTTCATCGAGAAGCTCGTGTTCTTCGAGCTTGTCTTCCACATAGGCCAGCGTGAATTCCGTGGCATACACGGGGACCTTCAGCTCGTTCAGCATCCATGGCAGGCCGCCAATGTGATCCTCGTGCCCGTGTGTCAGCACAATGGCCCGAACGTGCTTCTTGTTTTCAATCAGGTAGGTGATGTCGGGAACTACGATGTCGACGCCCAGCAGCTCTGTTTCGGGAAACATCAGTCCCGCGTCGATCACAATAATGTCGTCTTCCCAGCGCACTGCCAGGCAGTTCATGCCGAACTCGCCCAGCCCGCCCAGGGGAATGATCTGCAGCTTATTTGTTTGCATCTGTCTCTTTGATGCTATCACTGACGGCGTTGCACGAACGGGACAGTGATTCCCCACTGACGACCCTGACCCCGCTGATGTAGATTGTTTCCACTGCGCTTTCACGGCTCAGGAGACAAACTGATGAATGCCACGAGACGAAAATTCATCCAAAGTTCTTTCGCCGGAGCGGTTGCCGCCGGATTTCCAGCCATCGTTCCCAACTCGGTTTTCGGCGCCACTGCTCCGTCCAATCGCATCAATATAGGAGCCATCGGCGTGGGACGCATCTCGCGCGGACACGACATGCCCGGCGTGCTGCAATTCACCGGCGTTCCCGGCCGCGACAATCGCATTGTCGCCGTCTGCGACCTCAGCACGGAACGTGTCGAACTGGGGCGTCAATTCGTGGACGATGCTTATACGAAAAAGCTTGGCAAGCCCTACTCCGGCACAAAGGGCTATTCCGATCACAGAGAATTGCTCGCCAACAAAGAGATCGACGCCGTGATGATCTCAACTCCCGATCATCAACATGCCAGGCTCGCCGTCGCCGCAGTTGCAGCCGGCAAGGACGTTTATCTCCAGAAGCCGGCGTCGCTCACCATCCGCGAAGGGCGCGTCATGGTCGATCACGTCAAGGCCACCACGCAGATTCTCCAGGTGGGATCGCAGCAGCGCTCATGGAAACAGTTTGCGCGCGCCGTGGAACTGGTGCGCAACGGCCGCATCGGCACTGTGCAGCGCGTCGAGATCGGCCTCCCCGGCGATCCCGCCGGCGGCAATCCTCAGCCCATGCCGGTTCCTGAAGGATTCAACTACGATGAGTGGCTCGGCTCAACACCCGAAGTCCCGTATACCGTCGATCGCGTGATGCCGCAAAAAGGCTTCGACCGCCCCGGATGGCTGCGCATGGAACAGTTCGGCGCGGGCATGATCACGGGCTGGGGCGCGCATCATGTCGATACAGCCCACTGGGGTATGGATACCGAGCTCACCGGTCCCGTCGAAATCTGGGGCCACGCCGACTTCCCGGCAGAGGGCCTCTGGAATGTTCACGGCCCGTTCAAGACGTACGGCCGCTATGAAAACGGCGTCGTCATGACGATTTCAGGGGAATTTGAAAATGGGATTAAATGGATCGGCGACAAGGGTTGGATCTTCGTGTGCCGCGACACTGGCACCACACCGACTTCAACCCTCGGAACCCCGGCGCCCGCAATCGTTCCACTCCGCGCAAGCGACCCCGCTATTCTCGATTCCGTGACGGGCCCGGCGGAATTCCACGTCTACACTTCCGACGATCAACATGGAAACTGGCTCGACTGCATTCATTCAAGAAAGGCCCCCGTGGCGCCGGCCGAGATTGGACACCGCGCCTGCTCCACTTGCCTTCTGCACTGGATCGCGATGAAGGTGCAGCATCACATCTACTGGGACCCCAGGACGGAGATGATCCAGGGCGACGATATTGCCGCCAGCCTGCTCTCGCGTCATCAGCGGCATCCTTACGAAATCACATAAGCCGCCCCCTGCGCCGGCAACAAAAAGGGCCACACACCGCTTCTTTTGCAGTGTGTGGCCGCTGTTTCTTCTGGATCCTTTAACTATTTGTTACTTGGAGTGCCTCTGCGTTCAGCCCTGAAACCCGATGGTGAAAGAATCTGTCCGGCTCAGGCACATGCCGAATACCGGACTCCATTTATCGAGCTTGGGGCGAGGTACCTCACCGATTTTAGTATGCGTTCTTGCCCATGAATCCGCCCCATATAGTCATGAGGATGATGCGCATATCGAATAACAGGCTCCAGTGATGCAGATAGTAAAGGTCATATCGAATGCGCTTCGGAATCGGAGTGTCTCCTCGCAGACCATTGACCTGCGCCCACCCTGTGATCCCGACATTGAGATGATGGCGCGTCTGATAGAGCGTAATGTTCTTGCGGAATTTCCCAACAAAGTGCGGCCGTTCGGGTCTTGGCCCCACAACGCTCATCTCGCCTTTCAAAACATTCAGGAATTGCGGAAGCTCGTCCAGGCTTGCCTTTCGTAAAAATACGCCGATGGCTGTGCGCCGCGGGTCGCCCTCTCCGGTCCACACGGTGTCGCCCTCCTGCGTTGAAGTCACCCGCATGGTCCGGAACTTGTACATCGTGAAAACTTTGCCATTTCTGCCCACTCGCTGTTGTCTGAAGAGTATGGGCCCGCGCGAAGTCATCAGGATCACAAGAGCGATCACCAGCATCGGAATCGCCAAAACCATCAATACCGCGCTCGAGAAGACCATGTCGAAGATGCGTTTGAAGAGATAGTAGCCAATCGATGGCATCGGGCTGGGATCGAGATCCAGCATCTGCAGGCGGCCCAGTTGGGTTACCCGGTCTCGCACCTTCATTCCATTGCCAGAGTTCACAATGATCCGAATCGGTTTGCCGAGTCCATTCAGCTTTGAGATACAACGGCGAAGGCAGCCGAACTCATCTGTCGGAACCGCAATCAGAATGTTATCGGCGTTCAGGTTTTCAATGGCATCCAGCTGGTCCATTTGAAACACTGAGACGTTGGTCACCTTAACTTCTTCCCCAGGCAACTGGATATGCCCCACAACCACGGAACGGACGAATTCATTGCGCTTGATTCGATTAGCTGCCTGCGCCGCGAACCGGCCCACACCCACGATCAGCACTCGCACCGCGGAACGGCGCCCGCCCACCGTTATCAGCAGAATCCGCACCAGCGTGCGCACCAAGACTGTCAGAAACAATAAGATGACAGCGCTGAGAACAATCAACGCCCGCGGGAAGCGGAGCTGATGGACAAAAAAGAGCGCACTGAGATTTGCGACAAACGTAATTCCGCAGGCAGCAAACGAAGCGCGGACTCCTGTGTTTTCCGCGCTGACCCTGGTTACGCTCGTGACTTCCTGGCGTTCCGCAACAATCGACCAGACCATGGTGGTAAACAGGGCCAGATACACAAACTCGGCCGACGTGAACTCCGGTTTGAGCCCCATCCAATGAACACTGAGAAAGCCCGCCAACAGAAATGAAACAAGCGGAAGCACGAATATTGCTGCACGTAAAACAAGTCCATAGCGCCGAAGCTCTGCAACCATGATTTGCCCCCGGAAGTAACCAAGGAATTCGCAGAGTTGAAACGGCGCCTGCTATCTGTTTCATAGCAGGAACATTTCCGGGAGAATCTTGACCTTAGATTTGCAATCTTGCAGGGTTGGTTTTGTTCGCATTGATAGCTATAGCAAGAATCAGGCGGCTGCCGGCCACTTCTGTGGCATTCACTCCACAGGAGTGTCTTTCACGCTTGATTCCCTTTGGCTCTTATAATTCCGGCGAGAACACCGAAGAGTTGCGAACATGAGCGCGCAGCGAGAACCATCGGTGAAATAGCTCCCACCATTGGATCGCGCGCAGCGCTACGCAGCGTAAACGGAATCGTTGACACAAGAAATAGCCCGAGGACAATTGCTGAAATGGGTACGGCGGGCCGGATGTATAGATCGAGCACCAGGCATGCAAGAGTAGCCGGACCGAAGAGCAGCTGGAGTTTCATCAGTTGCGGTGTGTGGCTATCTTTGACTGCCTTGCTCGGGTTCTTTCGCACCGCGAGGACGCGCCAGAACGCAAATTTGAACTTCTTTTTCAAGTAACGGCCGAACGAATCGGGATGCTGATGATAGACAATAGCCTTTGGCGCGAATCTCATCTGCCAGCCTCTCGCCGACATTCGATACGACAGCTCCACGTCCTCCGCGCATGCTACAGGAAACTGTGTGTCGTATCCGCCCATTTCAACAAACCGCTCGCGCTTGAACGCCGCCGAATACGTATCGATGAAATCGATATTCGAGATGCGGGCCATCATGCGATAGCGATCTTCGTATTCGGCCTGAACGAATCGCGCAATCAGCGGACTCTGCCGCGTTCGGTATGCGCCCTTCACACCAACGACCTCCGGATCCGTGAAAGGCTCCAGCATCGCATCGAGCCACCCCGGCGCAGGCTCGCAATCGTCGTCTGTAAACAGAATCACGTCCGCGCGGGCCTCGCGCGCGCCGTGATTCCGAGCAGCGGCGGGCCCTGCGTTCGCCTGGGAAATCAGGCGTACCCCGCTGAAACGCCCCACCAATTCGGCGATGTTGTCGTTCGAACCATCGTTCACAACGAGAATCTCGGCCTTGCGACCGGCCGTTTGCTGTGAGAGAGACTCGAGACAACGCGCAATCCGTTTCGCGCCGTTGAAGGTGGGAATGATAATCGCTGCGGTGAGGGATTCAGTCGAATGTTCCATTAGCCGTGCTCACCAAATCACCGGGCTCTTCCGAGGACGCATGAAGAGTCTTCAGCTGTCCGGCGCTTGCAATTTGATAGAGGCTGATGTGATCTTGCTTGGTCCGCGGCTCCCGGCTCTCGGCCGCCGCTTGGGCCTTGCCGTGCCGGCTTCCGAAAAGCAGGTATTTCGAGAGCGTGGCAAAGCCTTTAAGATTGCGTTGCAGCTCCCGGCGATCCTTCAGAGATTGCACGAGCTTGTACGTCAGATACGAGGGGCTCAAGTAGAATCTTCGCCGCGCGCGGTCGCAGAAACTCACAAGCTCGTCATGAGTGATGTGCGGAAGCGTCACCACGCTGTTATGGAGCCCCTCTTTGGTAAGCCATGCGCCCCAATCTTCGTTCTGAATATACCCACGCTTCTTGGCGTCACGATACGCCGCAGTTCCCGGATAGACCATGATCGGGAAAAACTGTGCTGTGTCAGGCCGCAGTCTTTTCGCGAACATCAGCGTTTTTTCCATGCTCGCCGGCGTTTCATTCAGATTGCCCACCATGAAGCATCCGTGCACCATGATTCCCGACTCGCGGCAACGGCGCACAAATCGCAACGCCTCATCGTGATACTTGGCGTCACGCCGGTCGTCGTTGTTCTTGTGCATTCCGTGAATCACTTCTACGTCTCCACTTTCAAACCCCACGCAGAACAGCCGCGCGCCCGCCGCATGAAGAGTCGTCAGTAGCTCTTTGTCCGCGCCGATATCTGCTCGGCAATTGGCATCGAATGGCAGCCGGTTACCGCGCCGAATCAACTCGCGTGCCAGATCGAGCGTCCGCGGCTTGTTGACAATAAATGTGTCGTCCTCGAGCATCACCGACTTGATCTCCGGCATCTCGCGCGTCACAAACTCGAACTCGTCAGCCACATTCGAAATTGACCTGTAGCGCATCGTGTGCCCGCTGAAAGTCTGCGGATAAACGCAAAACGCGCAGTGATAGGGACAACCGCGGCTGGTGTCGAAGACAGCCAGGGGCCACAGCGAATGCCCGTAAAAATAATTCCGTGCACTGAGGAAGCGCTTGTACACTTCGGTCACGAACGGCAATTCATCGAGATTTGCAATCGGCTTCCGTTCGCCGTTTGTCAGGAGCTCGCCGCTCGCGGCGCTGCGATAAACCAGTCCGTCGACGCTCGATAAGTCCGCACCGCAGGCTTTAGCCTCAAGCCAGTCGCGCACCGTATATTCGTACTCGCGCATCGCTACGGCTTCTAGCTTTTGCGACATAGCAAGAGTTTCTTTCGGCAACGTGGAGACATGCCGACCCACCAGGAGCACGCGCAACCCCTTTCTCGCGGCGATTAAAGCTTCAACAACCTTTACATCGTTCACGATGCTCGGCGTGGACGTATCGCACACCACGGCCTCGATGTTTTTCGCTTCCATCCGATCGATGACCGCCTGCACCGAATAGCCATCCGCCGGCGCATCCACCAGGTCCACGTCATGGCCGTTTCGGATGGCCACCCCTGCCGCCGTCGCCAGCCACTTCGGGTAATACAGCGTTCCGCTCTTGGTCACAGCAGGACTGCGCTGCTCCCGCGAAAATCGCGGATGAAACGGCGGATTCAAAAACAATACGCGCATCCTGAACTCCTATGGATTGTCGAGTGGTGGAACGTTCGATGTTGCCAATGGGGAGGATTGATCGAAGTTTTTATTGTGAGTAGCGCTCTCGACTTTTGAGAGACATTCCTCCAATACTTCCCAGGTTTCGCGAGCGCATGTTCGCCAACTGAATCGTGCCAGCTGGAGATCCATCGCCGCTTCTGAATTCCGCTGCTCGCGAGCAGACCCAATGGCCGCAATGATTTGCTTCGCGATGTCTTCAGGATCGTTCGGATTACAAAGCTGCGCCAAGCCCCCGAAAACCTCCGGCATCGACGCACGATCGGAAACCACCACTGGGCATCCCAGTGAAAGCGCCTCCAGCGGCGGGAGCCCGAATCCCTCATATAGGGAAGGAAAGACAAAACACGCTGCATTTTCGTACAGCGCTCGGAGCTCGGCGTCAGTCACGGACCCAAGCTCCTTCACGGCAGATGTTTTTGCGGCCGCGGAGCGAAAGACGCGATCGTCGTGATTGCCCGCCACAGCGACGTCATAGCCGAGGTCCCGCAAATGCGGAAGAACCTGCGCCAATATCCGAAAGTTTTTGTTTGGGTTGTTGGACCCTGCGGCAAAAACATATCTGCCCGAAGTCAGCGAGAAGCGCCCCAAAATGGAAGAATCAGCCTCTACAGCATGAGCGTGTTCTCGCCCTTCATATATGATGGCGATCTTGCTGTCGTCGCGGCAGCACCAGCGAAGCAGTTCCTGCTTCGAGAATTCCGAAACTGTCAGGATCTTTATCGCGGAGCGGCACAGTACCCGACCCAGGATCCTGTACCAGATTCGATAGGGCAGCGAGTAGCCATTCGGAGCGCTGAAGACGGCGGCGTCGTGAATGGTGACTACATTTCGGCTGTGCAGCAGCGGCGCGGCGGAACTTGGGGTGAACAGAACGTGCCCGCGGCAATAAAACGGCAGCTCCAACTGTTCCCATGCATGGCCATTAAGAAAGCCGACCCTGCGAATCGGGATGGCACGGTATTGAGGAAGATTCTTCGATCCGGTGGGGACAAGGACCTCTGCATGGATCGAATCCTTCAAGCCGGCGAGAATCGCATCAAGTTCGCGGAGCAATTCCCGCCCGTAGCGCTGAACCCCTGTCAGGGGCCCCGAAAGAAAACGGCCGTTGATATAGAGGTGGCTCATCTCGGGGCTTGAACCCAGCACGGAAGCGGTTGCGATTTCTGTTCTAGACTGCGCCGTCAATCGGATGCTCAGATAGAGCCCCCAAGGCCAAACGTGGCGTCCCACTTGTCGATGGATCTTCAATGGAGCTAAAGGCGGGGTTGAACAGTTTGCGGCAAGCGCCGGATATCCCAAAAACTCCGGCGAGTACGAAGAGGGTCGCCATTCCTGCCGAAAGTGCAATGTCCGTCATTAGAGTCAAAAGGACTGTATACGAGAATGCCCGCATTAGCGAGGGTCTCGGACCTTGCAGCGCCCGCTTGACTTGCATATCGACCTTTCGGACGATTGCCCCGATAAATAGCCCCATTAGCAACACTCCCGTGTAGCCAAAGTTGAGGTAGGATTCACCAAAGTAGCCCGGACGGAGCCCTGGGTGGGTCTCGGGATTGAGCCCGACCATCGTCGTGGTTACCGCGCCGAGCGACCAAGTGTCTCTGAAGCTGGAGAGCGCGCGGGGGACGAAGCCCATCAAACCAGCTAGGTAAGTGCGGCCAAGCCAGAAATGACCATTCCAACCCGAAATCACAAGAGCGAAGTCTCTCAAATCGGAAAACGTATTTCCGTAGAAGACCTTAAAGAGCAGGAGGGCCGATGCCTCTCCGACGGAGGTATTGTCGTAGTACCCCTCTCGAAGTCCCTCGGCAAGCGTGAAAACGAGGATGAGCAGAACACCTGCTCCAAGAAGTTTTGGAAGGCTCACCTTCTCGCGCCGCGATACGAGATAACAAATTGTGGCCATGAAGAAAACCATCACCACGTCAGTCCGCGAACCGAAGAAAAAGAGCTCTGCACAAAGAAGAAGCGTGGAAATGAGCTGGGACCTCTCCTTTGTTGCCAGATACCGAGCGAAACAATGCCCTCCGATAATCATCGAGTAATTCGAGATGATCACTGCCACGGGTCTGAGGGATGGATGCTCAAAGGTATATAGCCTAAGGTCGAATCCGAACCCATCTTTCCGGAAATAGACGGAAAGTATCCAGGCTTGAAGAATCATGCATCCGACCGCCTGACTCGTCAGAAGGCGAGGGTAGGACATGAGGAGTTGCGATTGGCGAGGGAGAGCTTCGAGAAAGCCGGAACGTGATGACCTGCCGGTGGGGGGCTCCATACGCTCCCACAACCACCCTCCTGCAAGAATGCCGAGATATCCAACCATTGAAATGACGAATGCTCTTCCAACAAAATCCCGGGCGCCAAACCAAAGATTACCCAAAGTAAAGAAGTTGGAGTCGTCATCGGCGAAAGGGGCAAGCATCTGGCAAGTCAGCACGCAGATCTGGAAGAGCGTAAGGTGCCAGATGTCCACCTTGTAACCGCGCTTATAACCGTTTCGGTAATAGGAAAAAAAGAACAGCGCAATAGCTGTCGCGTCGATAGCATATAGGGTGCTGGTCATTTGCTGGCTCTATAATTCAGCGGCTCTCTCCGTTATCAATATCGGCAGTTAACACTCGACTCGTCTCGGCAGAATCAAAAACGTCGCCAATGAAGCCAACTAGCATCACGCTGCAACCCTGGCCTACACGGCAGTCTCAATTGACCGTTGATGCAGAATCGCAAATCCCATGGTCATGATCACTTCTCGCGTCACCACGGCAATCGCGATCCCGGTTGCAGCCCACGCGTATCCGAGGCTGAAATCGAGCCCTGCGGCGATCACCAGCGTGGCAACGTAAAAGCCAAGGTAGACTCGCGGACGATTGAGCGCGAAAGCCTGGTTCACGTAAAGGGAATTCCAAAGGATAAAGGGCGTGGCCAGCAGCACAATGCTCATCAGACGGCCGGACGCGGCATACGATGGGCCGAACAGCCAACGCAGCACGACGGGGCCGACGCAAATTCCAATCAACGTGCACGGTATTCCAACCTTGGCAATAAGGACCGCCCATCGCCGCACATAACGGCTCAGAGATAGGCGATTTGCGCTTAACCGGTTCATCTCAGGAAGCAAAACGGTGCCGAAGAGCCAGGAGACCGGATAGACAACCAGGATCGCCGTCTGCGCCGCGGCAAACCGTCCCACCATTGCCGTAGTCGCGATCAGCGAGAGCACAATGACGTCGAGACGCAGAATTCCATTAGCAACGTTGAAGGTCATCCCCACGCTGGTGAAGCCACGAAGCAATGCATAGCAGGCCTTGAGCGAGACCCTTGCCGGACGAAGGCCGGAACGCCACAACACCGCAAGTTCTAGAAGAA
Source organism: uncultured Occallatibacter sp. (assembly GCA_964533905.1). Taxonomy (GTDB): domain Bacteria; phylum Acidobacteriota; class Terriglobia; order Terriglobales; family Acidobacteriaceae; genus Telmatobacter. The sequence goes on from CAZHOO010000024.1 coordinate 10,516, forward strand.
ACTCAAGCGTCTGCCCGGCGATAAAGATCACCAGGACAGGCATGATCCCAGATGTACGCAGGTAGGCATAAAGCATGGCTGCGCACAGGAACGTGAAGTGTGCTCCTTGAATGGGACCAATGACAGTCATGCGATCGAGCGCCTTCAGCATCGCGATCTGAAGTTGGCAATAGGACTGGCCGACTACCCGGACCATGGTCAGGCACGAAATCATCCATGCGAGCGGGGAAAGACGAATCAAGGCAGCTATACCCGCCATCAGGGCCAGCATGGGCAACACAAGGACGGTCTTGGTTGCGTAAAGATCGCATCCAACTTCGCTCAACCGCTCAGTCGAACCACCGATCTTCTTGACCGCCGCCACCTGAAGGCCATTGTCCGTAATCATTGTGGCTACGGTTGTATACGCGAGGGCCGCGGCATAGCATCCGAATGCCTCGACGCCGCCGTGCCGCGCGATGATGACCGTTGCCCCAAGATTCGCCACGCGCAGCAGGGCCTCGCCACCCACGACGTGCGCGAGATTTGCAAAAGTACGCCTTGAATCTGTGGGCGTAAACTCGGCTTGAAGTGGATCACTCAGAACTGTGGCCATGTTTATACGCTTCTATGTCGCAAGAGGTGGACAACAGCAAGGCCGCGGTGTTCGTGGATTTCAACGATCAGCTTCCGCCAGGGCGTCTCAGGATCGAGTCTTTCCCAAGTCCGTTTTAAGGAGAACCAAAGCAGGCATACTCCAATGGCGGCGAAGGTTCCAAGCAGAACAATCACTGCTCGGGGCGGCCAGGATTTCTTTTCAGCAATCACCGGCGCATCCAGGACCTTGATGCTCGGAATCTCTTTGGCTTCCTCCACCTTGGCGACCTCATATTCCTGGCTGAGAGTTTCATAGACGGCTTCCAGGATTCGCGTCCGGCGATACAAGTCCGAATAAGTGTCACCCAAGAGCGGCAATTCGGTGAGCGAAGGAGACAAATCGTCGGCCCCGGGTGGCGAAGCTGCGCTGCCTGCGGAAGTCTGAGCCCCAATAAAACTGTTCAAATGCGCCCGAAGGTCGCCGACGCGCGCCTCAACGCTGCGCACGCGCGGGTTATCGGGCGTGTAGAGTTGCTGCAAACCGCGAAGTTCGGCTTCGGCGGCGATCAGCTGTCCCTGTAGAGTGGCTCCCGCCTCCAGCATCGCGCGACCCTGCGTCTGCAAATCGAGGGTGCGGTTCTTGCTTGAGAACTGGCTAAGTTGCGCCGAGGACTGATCCAGCTCACCTTTCACTTCGTTCAGGCGTCCCTCAAGAAATACTCTCTCGCGATGGGCGGAAGATGTCGTTAAATCCGCGGCCCGGCGATTGAGCGCGTCTACATAGGCCTGCGCGATGTCTTTTGCGCGCACACTGTCGCTATCGATCACTGCGATGGTGATGATGCCGCTCTTGCGATCTTCAGAAATGTCGCTCCTTTTCTCCAGAATTTCTCGTGTGTCGATGTAGCGCTTCCGCCAATAAACCTTGCGCAGATCAAACTTGTTGATAATCTCATCTTCCACGCTGCGACTGCGCAGGATTCCCATGACAACGGCAGTAGAGTTATTCACGTTGAGCATGCTGCCGGCCAATGCGCCGATCGTTCCGCCGGCCTTCGAACTAAGAGCGCCCAGCATTGCCGCGGTGCTGTTGTTTTGGTCGGGGGGCATCAGCGAGACGGTGGATTGATAACGAACCGGAAGGAGAAATGCAATCAACAGTGAGAGCACCGCTCCCACGGCAGCAGCTCTCGACATGTCAGATCGCCGCTCCCACGCCAGCCGGGCGAGGGCGCTGGCCGCCGATTCAGATCTCACCGTGCCCGGGTCGGTCACCGGCTGGCCCACAAATTCGTCAATGGGTTGATTCACAAGTACAGACATCTCATCTCTCAACGTCTGGGAAGCAATATTTTCGATTTGCGGCCTGTTCTTTCCATTCGTCCGTGCGGCTGGATGTAGTTGATCCTGGGAGATCGCTCTGATACTCGGCGCTAAAAGGCCCCCGCCACGGCTCCAGTGAGGGCTACCGACGACATGATCTGCGCAGTCCCGATCAGGTTGCGCCAGATCTGCGAGCCCCCCATCACTTTCTCGGGCACCACAATTGAGTCGCCGGGATGCAGTCGAAGATCGAGAACGCTGTTTCCGAATAGGATGCTTCCCTGCGCGCCCACAACCGACCCATCCGCATGGACGATAAAAATGTTTCCTTTGTCGCCGTCGCGGGTTACGCCTCCGGCCTGACGCAGGTACCACCTGGCATCTTTGCCGGGCCGGAAGGTGATGCCCGTCGCGTTGTACACCTGCCCGCTAACAAGCACGAAGTCGGGACGCTTGGGGATGCTCAACCTGTCCCCGGAGCGCATCACTACATCCGCCGAAGTCTTTTCCCATTCGCTCAATTCCGGCGAGATCTCGATCACCAGCCGGCCGGATGAAGCGTGACTACGCAGGCTTGCTAACACCTGCTGTTGTTGCTGCTGCATCGTTTGCAACAGGTTTTGCTGATCCTGCGGTGTCGAAAGCCCGGCCGTCACCGTCGGCATAGTGGTCTCAATGCGGCGAATCATCTCCTGCCGGTTGTTTTCCTCCATTTGCCGCACCGCTACCCGCTCCAGAACCGCACCTGCTGGATAGGCATCGTCGCGGAACCCGCCGGCGCGCTCCAGTACTGAACTCAGGCGCTCGCCTTCTTCGAGCCCGTAGGTTCCAGGAAACCTCACCTCTCCGTCGATCGTGACCGACGCTCCAATATCCTGCCATCCAGTCATCTGGCGGATGCCGACAACGTCGCCTGGCTGCAGAGCGGTGTCGGCGCTTTTATCGCCATCGAGCGCCTTGGCGATATCGACAACGCTGTGCTTCGCCAGAACCTTTTCATCGTTTTCGATCACATAGCTGCTCAGGTCGGCTTCCTTGCGATAGGCGTTGCGCCTGAAACCGCCGGCCATGCGCACCAGCCCGGAAACGGTCATCCCTTCCGACATGGGGTATTCGCCGGGGCGGAGCACTTCACCATGGATCGATACCTTCGGTGGATCGATTTCGTATCGCCCGTACACGCGCACCACATCGAATGGCTGAAGCGCTACAGGATCATTGCCTATCAATAATGCGGAGAGATCGAAGCTGATGACTTCGGGCCGCAGATCCGGCGGCTCAAGCCGGATCACCTCAGCGTAGCTGGCCGGCTCGGGCATCACGTCCTTATACGAGCGGAGCAGGTCATTCACCGTCATGCCCTGATGCCACGCGTGGGGTCCGGGCCTGAAGACATGGCCGTCGAGGTACACCACTTCGTTGTCATAAGGAAGGATCGGTGCGACGGTTACGTTGTCGCCGTCCTGCACGTGGAATGCTGTCATCTCCGCGACGCTTCCCTCGGCGCCGTCAGGAACACGCACGCTCAGTGTGGTGCGCCTATCGTGAGCTTCAACCCGCTCCACGCGAATCTCCTCGAGGCTCGCCGACACAAGCAGCCCACCGGCAAGCGTCAGAATCTCATTGAGATTCTGCTCACCTTTGAGCTCGTAAATCGCCGGCCGGCGCACCATCCCTGTCACCGTAACCTGCGATCCCACGGGAGGAACAAGAATCGTGTCCCCCGGCAGCAGGCGTTCCAGGTCCGATCGCACGCCGTGCAACAGAAGATCGTATAAGTCGATTTCGCGTATAAGTTGTTGGCCGCGGTAATGCTTCAATGTGCGCAGCGATCCACGGCCGGTGGGCCCTCCAGCGGCATAGAGCGCGTTCAAGGCCGTCGACAACGAGCTCACGTCGTAAGCGCCCGGCCGCTGCACGTCGCCCACAACGTAGACCCTCACCGTCCGCACTTTGCCCAGCGACAACTCCACATGCTCATTTTGAAATTGCGTTCCCAGCGCCGATTGAATGGCGCTTTGCGCCTGGTTCATCGTCAGCCCGTTCACAGTCACCGTGCCGGCCTCCGGAAGGGCCACCTGGCCCTGGCGGTCGATCACCCGCTCCAGCCGGCTGGATTCGACGCCCCACATGTTCACCACCACGCTGTCCCCGGGACCAAGAACATAGTCCGGGCCCGCTGGAAGATCCATTGGAAGCTGGTTCGCATTCCCAGTACCAAACCGAAAAGTTTCACTTCCGAATCGGCGCGGCTTGCCGCTTGCCGGAACCACCTGGGAGTAGAGCTCAATTAACGATGGCAGGCTTGGATAAGGTATCGGCTGCCGCTTGAGCACTTCGCTCGGCTGCTCTTCGGGCTGCATCGGAAATCTCGAATTCGCCGCCTCCTGCAAAGTCTGCGGTCTCGCCCGTCTTCCAGGCAACGTCTCTCCGCGAAGCGAACCCGCCGGACCCGCCTCTTGCCGATTTGTAGAGTAGCCCTGCTCCGAGAGCTCTGCGGTCACTCCACTGCGAAAGTTCGCGTCCTGACGGATGCAGTTGTAAACTCCGTCGTCCGGGATAATCGATGGATCGACCCCAAACCCCTCCGCTAGAGCCGTCCTGACTTCTGACAGAACGTCGGGATTCTGTTGAAGAATCGAGATGATTTCATTGGCAGACATCGCAGTCTGCATTTGATCGGACGTTTGTCCCGTATTCTGCTGATCCGTCGTATCCGCACTGCTTTGCAGCTCGTATTCGCCCGTTTGCTCCGAGGCGTTTGCTTTCGCTTGCTGCGCGTATCCGCCATCAGAGGCTTCCATCTGGGAAAGAGTCGATTGCGGCAACGCCATTCCCGCCGCTCGGATTGACGAGCCGGGAACAGGACCCGATCCGCCTAAATAGCAGGCCTGAGCAGCCCCCTCGAATCCGTTCTGTTGATCGGAGGTCTGTATCGGTTGATAGGGCTGTTGCGAAACCGTTTGCGCGAGTGCGCACCTGCCGGCCAGCGCGCAGAGGGTTACACCAATCAAAAGATGCAGGAGATGCATCGCGCTGAAGGGGGCACTACGCCATGGGTGATCATTCTGCATTCCGTTTCGTCCAATCTTCATCGCGTCCGTCGCGCGCCTTGAAAATCCGCTGCAACCCAATTCGCTTTCCTGAAGAGTTCCGGCCGTCAATCCCCGTCCTCGATCTCGTCAAGAATGTCCATATCGCCTTCGGTGGTGTCGATCCCGTTCGATCGTTTCCTGGCCTTGAGAAGTCCGATCTCTGTGGTCAGCTGTTCAATCTTGCCCTGCAAACTCTTCACGAGCGCGGAATGTTCATGCACGGTCGAAGTCAATGCGCTCTCTTCATGGGCGCGGTTCAAGAGACTGCAGATTGCGCTGCGTGCGAGATCCGAAATACTCCGCGCTCCGCTGGCAACGCAGTATTTTTCCAAAGCGGAGAACTCCTCACGGGAGAGCCTGATACTAATCGAACGCGCACGAGGCATCAGAACTGTCATAACTGATTTCGATTGACAGGGCTGCGGCCGCTTCTCGTCAATCTGCGGTGGACGCGCACCGCAGTGCAGACCCTCTCGCGGGCAGGCTCCGCCCCTCTTGATCCCACGTGTAAGTTGCAGTCTTGGGAAAAACAGAAAGGTAATGGCATCCCGCGCCGCGGTCTTTAGCCGTGTCGTCCGGACTAGTCGACATCGAAAGCGCACAACTTCGCTTGGAAGCGAATGACGCTTCGTGCGACTTCAATCATCTTGGGGAATTGCCTCGGACTATAGCACTCGACTCATGCAGACGCAAGCAAAAATGTGTGACAATTGAAAAGCATTTGTGAATGATTCCCAAATTAGACGCAACAATATGTGAACGATGTCACGCTTAACTGAATCCACTGTGATCCGAGTCACTAACTATCCAAGCTCCTGAGTTGCGCGATAACTGACTTAGTTATGTGTCCATAACAGTACTCGAGCTCATTCGCGCGATCGAATGCGAAAGATCAATTTGTGTCTGGATAGATTCACTCAAGCGGAAAACTGGAAGCTCTCCAGAACGTCCAATCGAGTCCGAAGTCGACGCGCCGGTTTCGCTGCGTGAATAGGAGCTGAAGCTCGAGAAAAGAACTTAAGGCACCGCTTGGCGCAGAATTGCATCGCATTCCGTTGGAGTTTCGATACCGCTGAACCCGAATCCATTCCACCGATACGCAGCGATCCGGGTTGTCTTCGTCGCAGGATCGGGCATCAGGAAGGAGTCGCCCCGATGAAGCGCGCACAGAACTCCGTCTTTTGATTCGACCGCATCGATCAACGGCCACGCCAGCGCAGAGCCTCGCCACCGCGCAATCAACCCGTGAGGACCAGTTGCGTAGACGTACGGTCGCAAACCAACCTCATCGTCGATAGAGGAACCATGGCGTTCGAGTGAAAGCAGCAGCGGCTCATCCGCCATGGACGTGGTTACTTGCAGCGAAACAAGCGCCTGGCGTCGTGACTGCCAAAGGCGCCTCCCCGCCTGGAAGCCATCGAGAATCGTCCCATCCGTGGGCTGCTCGCGAGACCATGGCTCCGGCCGGATCGTGACTCCATTCACCTCCGCGCCCTTGCCAATCTCCGGAGAACAGCCCGCAATAGCCTGGTCGGCTTTCGCGTTTCTGCCCACCAGCCTGGGATAAGCCGTGGTCTCATCGGTATGCGTGCTGAGCGCGCCGCAGGTCAGGTGATCGGCATGGACGCTGCAGTCGGCAATCATGCCGTCCTTCGTCTCCGCGTACTTCTGGTCGAAGAGATGATTGCCGAGCGAGAAAAAGACGGGCTTGCCCTCGACACATGCGGGAGCCTGGACAACATGAGGATGATGCCCGACAATCAGGTCCGCTCCATGTTCAACAAGCCATCGCGCATCCTGCTGCTGCGCATCGGTTGGCCAATCCTGCAGTTCATTTCCCCAGTGAATAGATACAACGACTAGATTCGCCAACTGACGAGCCAGCCTCAGCTTTTGCGCCAACTCCACGGAGGGAACCTGCTGCACGCGCCCATCGGCGGCTTTGATGGTTGTCACCGCAATGAAACCGACCGTCAGCTCGCCGAAGCGAAAAAACTGCGGCGAGCTCTCGAAGTCGAGCGCGGCCAATCCGCTCCGCCGGAATGTCTCGCGCGTTTCAATTCGGCCCGCCTGCCCAAGGTCGCCGGAGTGGTTGTTCTCCGCGGTCACCATGCTGAATCCAGCCTGCCGCATCATCTCGGTTGCGGCGTCGGGCACAGCAAAACAAAGCTTGTTTTCCGGAGCGCATTTTGCCGGATCGCCCAGCGCGGCCTCGAAATTGCCGCCGACAAAACTCACGCTGTGAAAGAGGTCGGCAAATCCGGCCCACGGACTTGTTCGCCGCTGCTCCATCTCGACCCGCACCAAGCGCGACATCATCACGTCGCCTGTAAAGAGCATGCGAAAATCGCCGGAAACCTGCTGTGCCATAACCGCCGGCACACTCAGAATTGCGGCGGCGATGGTTAGAACGGCGGTTCTGCCGGACATGCCAGGCTCTCCCTCGAGATGAAAGAGCTGACCCACGCTGGATGAGCCTCCGTATCGACCTTGCCGGGAACTGCTTTGTCTGCCGGTGATGGATTCACGGGATCGGCGTCCGGATTGGCAGGCTTTCCGGCCCATGCCTCGTCGGTGAGCGGCTCGGACGAGGGGAACTCGTAGTAGGAATAAACGCTTCCCTTCACAATTTCGCGGCGGCCGAAGTACGGAACCACCTGGTCCCACTCCAGCGGCCGTCCGACTGCCGCTTCGAGGTACGGCACTTCACCGCCCCCGGCAACATCGGCAATCTTCATGATCGGATTCGGAGTAGACAGAGCAAGGTCTGCGCTGGCAAGGCTGTTGTAAACCAGAAAGTCATGCTCAGCCACTGCCCCAACATGCAGAATCTCGTCGTAGTCGCTGTCGACGAGCGGCTGATTCTGCAATTCTTTCTGGGCCATGGCTCCGAAGAGCCGCGTCTTGCTCGCCGTCGCCTGCAGACGGCGGATAATGCCCGCTTGCAATGGCTGAGCTGGCTTGTCGTTCGATGAGTCTCCACCGTCGTTCGAAGATTCCACGATCTCCGATGGGTCCTGCGGCAAATTCCCCGTAAAGTTCGCCGACTTCGCCACCACCTGCTCCATCTGGTCGAACAAAGATGCAATGGCTTCGAAGGTCTTCGGATCTGGCTCCACGTATCCTCTTGGCGGACGCAGGACAATGGCCTCAAAGCCACCCTCGCCGCACTCCGCTGTGCTTCTCTCGTTCACCAGCACAGTTGCGTGGCGCAGCGTAGCCCAGGAACCCAGACCTGTCTGAATTCTTTTCATATTCCAAAGTGCGTCCTGCGCATAGCCCGGAAACGTAGCATCGTCAGCCCACTGCACTGCCAGCGCGCTGATCCACGCATCATATAGATCCGCCTGCGCGGCGCTTTTCGGCTCACGCCCTTCAAGTGCGTCGATCGCGGGACCAAGCGTGGGATACGAAGCAAGGTCACCTTTCAACAGCGAGCGCGCGTAGCTGCTTCCCAACGCCGCCGCAAGATCGAGACCCGAAGGCAAGCCGCGCGATCCTTTGGGTCCGGTGATCTGTTCCGCTGCAGGCCAATCGGAATGGTAAACAGTCGATAGCAGCACCTCATTGTCAAAACCCCACGAGAGAGGAAAAACTTGCGGGCTGGTGACGGCATGAAGCGCAAAGGCGGGCGGTAAGAATGTTCCGCTACTCCAAACCAAAGGTGCCCGACTTGGCGCGATGTAAAAGCTGTATGCCGCAATCCACGTGAGCGCTTTGGCTTTCACGTCGTCGGGCAATGCATTCAACGGGGTTGCGTCGATCGCCGCCGCAGCAGTCGTCAGGTAATGAACAGCCTTGAAGTACTCCTGCATCTCCGGCGTCGCAGTGTAGTATCCGCGCGGCGTCAACTCGGTGAAATCGAACGGCTTGCCGAAAACCGGCGACTGAAATGTCCCCTGCGCCTGTTGAATGTGCGCAGCCTCCGAGTCAGATGTATTCGTCGCACTTTGCGAATCCGCCACCGCGTCAAAGGCGACAGCCCAGGTGGAGTTGGGCGCGCTCGCGTCGAGCGATTGGCGCGCAGCGGCGACAAATGCCCAGAACGCGGGCATCGCCTGTTGGCGCTCCTCCACAATGAATGTTCCTTCATAGGCCGAGGCCACCAGTTCCCAGAAGATGTCGGTGGTCACAAGGTAGGGCCGCGTCGGTGTTGCGCTGTCGTATTGCCCGCAGGCATACGATTCAGTGTCGTAAAGCTCGTACATCTGGCCTTCGTCAGTCGTACGAAGCATGCCGCCGTTCTTTGTATAGCTGTTCCGGTCGGCTGTGTCCTGTGTAAACATCCACGCGTCGATCACATCGGCCAATGGAACTTGAATCGGCACGTAAACCAGCGCCTGCGCGCCCGCTTTCTCCACCAAGCCGATAATCCCTCTGCCGTCGGGCACCGACGAAGGCGTGGATATAAATTGATAGCCCGCGGCCTGCGTCGAGGTTGTGCTGCCGTGGTCACCAATCACGGCTACGCCTGGCACACCGCTTTTCCAATGCAGCAGAGCCGCGCCATTCGGAGTCATCGTCAACGATCCCCCGCACGGGTTTCCAACAATCTTCGATGGCTTATCCCAGTTCTGCCCCGCATAGGCAAGCTGCTCGAAGCACCCCCCGCCGTCTTCCCAGATCAGCAAGTGCCCATCCGGATGAAACGACTCCGGCAGCGCCGATGCAACGAAGTTGGGTGTCGGATCTTCAGTTTCGTCGGGAATCTTTACGTAGGTTGATTGCGGTCCAATCACCTGGTATTCCCGCTGGCCATCTTCCGTGATTGACCGCGTGGAGTACACGCCGCTCGGTAAACGCTCCGCGAAGAAAATCCGGTAACTTTCGATTGCCTGGTTCGTCGTGTCGTCGTAGCCGGTCTCAAACGGACGCGGAGCAACCAGAAGTCGCCGCACATCGGCGGAAGTTTGATAGACCGTGTGTGCGGTCCAGTTTCCTTTCACGTTGTCGACCGCCAGGATCTGGGATTGCTGTCCGGTCTTCCCCTCCACAAAAAAGCGCTGACCCATGGGATGGACCGTGAGAGACGAAGCCGCAAACGTCGCTGGTAAATCGAGCAGCGGAACCGCGCTCGCGTCGCCCGCGTGCCAGCTCACCACGTGGTTGCCGGCTTTGTCGTGGGTCAGGATGACCGCATCAGCGCCAGTCGGCCAGATGTCGAAGTCCACAACGGATGTTCCGGCGGGGAAGCCCAGCTCCGAGCTCGCCGCCGGCGAAGGTGTCACGTTGAGTTCGGGTGTCGTAAACGACGAAGGCGCGGCCGGTGCCTGCGCAAATACGGTAAGAGCCGGAAGGCTCAGAAAGATCGCCAACGCGCGCGAGTGCGCATGGTTCATATGGGCCTCCGGGGGGACTTAGGCAATTCTAGAGCATGCGACGCGCACGAGCGGCAAAAGGACTCGTGACTTCCGCACTCCGCCAGACTCACCTATTTATGTTTGTTTGCTCGGGAGGTCACAATGATCTCTTGCAATCTATTCCACTACGTGGACGACAAAGGTCATCGAACCGTGGCCGGAACCGCAGTATACGGAGCAACGGCCGGCGAAATCGCCGGCCTTGGTCGCAGTGAATGTCCCTTCGGCGGTTTGACCGGCCTTGACCTTTATGTTGACGCCGAGATCGGGAATGTGAAGTCCATGGCTAACGTCCATGCTCTTCAGCACCAGCACGACGGGCTGTCCCACCTTCACGGTAATCTCGCCCGGCTTAAAAACGAACCGCTGCGCTGTAATCTCAATTCGCTGTGGAGTCGGTTCACCCCAGGCCCGTTGCGCCAGGCTCGTGAATCCCGCTGCGCCCAGAAACAGTACGAGCAACATCATCTTTTTCTTCATGCAATCTCCTGGCTCTCCGCGTCTTCACCGCATATCAAAAAGCCCGCTCAAAAGCGGGCCAAATCCTTGAGTTTCTGGTAGCGCTACCGGGAATCGTTTCTCGCCCGTCCCGGATTTCCCATAATTAACGGAAAAACTGCGCCAAGTCAATAGCCTGCAGCTGGAAGGCCGCTTTCCGAAAATGCAGTGTCTTATCATTCACTATTGGAGTTAGCGAGCTTCACAATAGGTTTCTGCAGCACTTGTCCGAGAAGCCGACTATTCGTCCACGTGGATGACCGCGCAGCGAAGTGCGCCCATTAATATTCCTGGCACGTCTTTCGGGACGAATCGCGAAAAGGGCCGACAAGGGCCTCTCGATGGCGCATTGGCCTGTTGACGTCAACTGAAGCTGATGACAATCGAGATCGGCAGACCGTTGCCGACATGCGAGGACTAATTCCGCTCCAGAGGGCGCCACCACGGAGGTCGAAACCCCGCAGAGCTTTGAGCGCTATTTGCGAATGAAGCAGGAGAAAATGGGTCACATTTTCGAACATTTCAGTGCGATCGATCGTCGAGAATTCTCGATCCAGGTTTCTTCGATCGATTGCGCGAAGGTCCCCGCGCGCAGAGGAATGTGGCGCTAACCAGAGGTCTTTGGAACCCAGCTTAGACTTGCGTTTGCAGACACATACAGGATCGCTGCCATCCCCGCTGAGCAGCGCAAGGTTCTTGAATGATCGTGCTAGAATCGCTGTCACTGGATGTGCGATGATCGAGGCTCAGGCGCAGTACGGCACCACCCCGGGACTGACCGCGGAGATGATCCGCGCACAGCTTGAACTGCTGGTCCGCGATGAGGCCTTCCGCTCCAGCAAGCGGTCCGTCGCATTCCTCAAGTACGTGGTTGAAATGACTCTGAACGGCGCCGCTGATCAGATCAAGGAACGCACCATCGGCGTCGAGGTCTTCGGCAGAGACCCATCGTACGATACAAACCTCGACCATATTGTGCGGACGGCAGCCACCGAGTTGCGCAAAAGACTGGCATCCTACTACGTTGATGAAAAGCACCGTTCCGAATTGCGCATGGGCCTCGTTCCTGGTTCGTATGTGCCCAGGTTTACGCTCCCCGGGCAAACCCGGCACATCGGTGTAGAAACTGAGATCGAAACCGAACCTCCCGAGCCGTTGTTTGAAACGCACGCCGCACGCATTCATTTTGGGCCGGTTCCTGTCAGTGGACGAAAGAAGCCTGCGGCCATGCGGAAGCGATCTTATATCGGCGCATTCGCTGCGTTCGTTGTTGTCATCGCAGCCTTCTCCGCATATACATGGGTCCATCGAACCAATCCCGAAGACTTGTTCTGGAAACCGGTTTTGGATACGCCGGGCCCCGTGCTGCTCGTGGTGGGCGATCATCCGAATGGGCCGCCGACTTTACCGGATGTGGGTGGAAATGGAAGCCCTGTCACGCCTGTGCCCAGCTCCGACTCTTCGGAGACAGTTCCCTTCGCCGACACTGTAACCATTGCCAAGGTGGTTGGCGCGCTCGAGGCTCGGAACAAGCAGGTCCTCATTCGCAGAGGCAACGAGAGCTCATTTTCCGACCTTCGCAACGGTGCTGTCGTTCTCATCGGCGCATTCAATAACGAGTGGAGTCTGCGTCTCACACGCCAGTTGCGCTTCAGCCTGGCCTTGGACCCAGATCAGCATCTCATCTACATTCGCGATGCAAAAAGCCCTTCTTCGCGCAGTTGGAGTTGGGGCACCAACCAGCCGCGCGATCCCGCTACCGGAGCCAACAGCCCCAAGTTGGAAGATTTCGCCTTAATCTCACGGATCAGAGATTCGGAGACCGGACATGTGGTGGTCGTGATCGGAGGCCTCTATACCTATGGCACCGAAACTGCCGGCGAATTCCTGACGGATCCAAGCCTCATGCACGCCATTGCCGGGATCGAGCGCCTCCACGGAAATGAGCCAAATCTGCAGGTGGTTCTAGGGACAACCGTCACAGACGGAACCCCCGGCCCCCCTCGGGTGGTTGCTGTGTCGACCGAATAAAGACAATTGCACCCATCCGCTCCTGACCGTCTTCTACCTTTTTAAATATCAGAAAATATGGCAAATAGATAAAACTCCTGACCGTCAGGGACGGTACCTGTCTCACCAACTGTCAATCTATTTCAATACAAACTTCGCTGCTCATATTATCGTGCGCCCGGCGCGATCTGTTCTGGGCACCAAGCGATTGTTCTCACCCACAGTTGCAACATTTCAGGAGGCAAACATGAGGGCTATTCCCAGGTTAATCGGTTGTTTTGTCGCCGTTCTCGCGCTGAGCGTTTGCGTTTCGGGCCGGTTGTACGCGCAAGGATTCGGAAGCATTAATGGCACCGTTACCGATGCGAGTGGAGCAGTTGTCCCCGACGCTCAGGTAATGGCAATCCAGGTCGGCACAGGAATCTCGTCAACGACTACTACCGGCAACCAGGGCAACTTTGTTTTCCCGATTCTGGCGCCATCGGTTTACAACATAACCGCCACGCGCACAGGGTTTGAAGTCTACACGGAGAAGGGCGTTGCCCTGCGCGCCGACAACGCTGTGACGGTGAACATCGCGCTGAAGCCGGGTAGGACAACTGAAACTGTGACAGTGAGCGCCGACGCCGCCCAGGTGGACGTGACCACGGGAACGCAACAGCAGGTGATCGGCACCGCGTCGGTAAATGAGCTGCCGCTGAACGGGCGCAACGCCGCCGCCCTCACTGAAGAAGTAGCCGGGATTACGATTGCGCCGAATGGGCAGGCGGATCAGGGGAATACCAAAACATTCCCTGATGCCGTAACCATCGCGACCAACGGCACATTCGTGGGGCAGACGAACTACATGCTCGACGGCGGCAACAACGTTGACGAGTACACCAACGTAAACGAGCCTTTTCCCATGCCCGATGCGTTGCAGGAGTTCAGCGTCGAGACGAGCAACTACTCCGCGGAATATGGCCAGAATGCTGGCGGAGTGGTCAACATCATCACCAAGCACGGCACCAACCAATATCATGGCGACGCGTTCGAGTTCGCTCGCAACCGGGATTTCAACGCGGCCAACGCCTTCACTTACAATGCGGCACTTGGACACAAAATAGTAGACACAATCAATCGTAACCAGTTTGGCGGCACGGTCGGGGGACCGCTCGAAATTCCCCATCTCTTCCAAAGCGGCCGTTCGTTCGGTTTCTTCGGCTACCAGCGAACGATCAATCATTCAGCCTCGACTGCCGGTTCCTCCACCATTCTGTTGCCCACTATCGCTCAGGCCGGCGCGAACTCTTCGGGCGGCGCGCCGGGCACAAACAACTTAGTCTTCACCGACTGCGTCAGCAATCCGTTCGACCCGCACGGAACCACTTACATGGTCGCCGATGCTTCGTGCGCGAACCAATCGCCTTATGCTACTTCCCACACTTGGAAGCCCGGAGCGCTGAGCCCCGTGACTGCGAACTTCCTGAAGTACGTTCCTGCGCTCACTGCAAGTGGCACTCCGCCGCCGTTCCAACTGCCGAACAACTTCAATCTGGCAGAGATCACGGCGCGCGCCGACCAGGAGCTGGGCGCGAAGGACAAAGTGTCTGAGCGGTACTTCTCTGACGCGTTCATCCTGCAAGGCGTTGAAAACCTCACGAACATTCTCAGCCTGTCCGACGAAGCCACAAACCATTACTACAACTCGCTGATCTCTGAGACCCACACATTCAACGAGCACATCGTCAACAATCTGATCGTCAGCTATCAACTTCAAAACGATTTCCGCGGGCCGGCCGGCAACGGCATTGACGTGCTCGACCTCGGCGTGGATTCGGCCAATTTCTTCAATCCGACGCCTAAGCAGATCAATCAGATCTATGTCGAGGGAGGTTACTTCGAAATCACCACTCTGGCGCAGGCAACGTTCCGGAGAGCGAACTATACGCTGACCGACGATATCCACTTCCTGATGGGAAAACACAACATCGACGCCGGCTACCACGACGAGTTGTCGAAGATCGACGTCAACAACCTCAACACGCTGCCTGGCCAGTTTAACTTCAGCTCCACCGGCACCAACGACGCCATGGCCAGCTTCCTCTTTGGATATCTCTTTCAAATGAACCAGGGAACCGGCCAGATCTTCAGACCTCGTGGGACGTTTCAGGGGGCCTACGTGCAGGATAGTTGGAAAGCCACGCGCAATCTGACTTTCAACTACGGCGTCCGCTATGAGCCCTTCGTGGCATGGAGAGAGAGAGATGGGAGAATGGGAAGCTTTTCTCCCACTCTTTGGGCATCCAACACCCATTCCACCGTGTATCCCCTTGCGCCGGCAGGGATGCAATTCGTCGGCGACCCTGGCTTTAATCCGCGCGGAGTTAAATCTGCCTACAACCATTTCATGCCAAGGCTGGGATTTGCTTATGACGTCTTCGGCAACGGCAAGACTGCGATACGTGGCGGAGCCGGCCTTTTCTTCGACAGCCGAATCAACAGCACGCTTTTCAATATCTACTCGAATGGCGAGCCGTTCCTCGAATCCGTCGCGCTTTCTTCCACCTTCTCAGCCACCAATCCCGCCAATGACATCAACATGAGCTGGTACAACCCGTACGGCACCGCTGGGGTTGCAAATCCCTTCCCAGCGCCGCAAGTCCCGCCGAACACGTATCCCATTTCATCGTCGAATAACTGGCTGACTTACGACCCATACAGAGGCTTCCAGGACCCGCGGACAGTGGCCTTTAATCTGGCGGCGGAACAACAACTGACTTCGAGCCTTTTGTTGCGGTTAGCCTATGTGGGCGAACAAAGCAGGCACGAGTGGCAGGACCTCGAACTCAATCCTCCCGTCGCTCCTGGTTCATCAGTTCTAACTTTCGATCCCGCGGGTTGCGCGGCCACCAACAGCTGCTATCCGAAATACATCACTGCGGCCAACACCGGCGGCAACACCAACTACAATTCGCTGCAAGTGTCGGCTGAACAACGCGTGAAATACGGCCTTACCATGCTCTTCAACTACACCTGGGGCAAATCGATGGACAACATGCCATGGAACCAGGCAGCAACATCGATCGGCGCTCAAAACTCATTCGCCTACCCCATAACGATGGCGAACTTCAAAGCGCTCGACTACGGTCCGACGGAATTCGATCACACTGACGTGATCGCGGCATCGTACGTGTACACCGAGCCGAAGATCATGCAAAACGCCCCCGGCGGGCTCCGCTATTTAGTGAACGGATTTGAGACTACGGGCCTAATACAGCGCCGCACGGGCGACCCATTGACCATCTTTTCGAGCGCAGCCAATAACTCCGGTTCTTTTCAGAACCGCGACCGCGCCGTGTATAGCGGCAGCGGCGCTTACGGCGGCACCGCATGCACGACGACCGTGAACTGCAAGAACTACCTGAACCCGGCGGCCTTTTCGGTCAACCCCGTAGGCACCTTTGGAAACGTTCAGAAGGGAACCTTCAGGGGCCCGGGCTACGCGGATTGGGACGTCAGCGCTGCGCGCAATTTCCCATTCAGTGAGCGGATAGCCCTGCAATTCCGGGCTGAGTATTTCAATGTGCTTAACCACACCAACCTGGGCGACCCCGGCACGACTCTGGGAGGGTCGTTCGGAAAGATCACGAGTACGAGTCCACAGTTGTGGACAAGCACACAGCCTCAAAACGATCCACGCATTGCGCAGTTTTCGCTGAAGCTGCTCTTCTAACAACTTGCGGAGTGTGGTCAAACGCCGCACTCCCCAAGGACATTTGATACAGCAATCGATGGATATTCGAGCGCCGAATAAAGCGGCAGCCGGAAGCTATTTCTATCTCTATAGAGCAACCTGGGCGGAAGCGAAAAGGCCATTCGATGATTCAAAGAACACGAAACCTGATACCGAGCCCATCGCGAATACTGTTGCCTTGCCTTTGCCTGGCAGCATCCTTCGCAACGGCGCGAGCGCAAGCGCCACTGCCCGTCGCTCGAACCGCGCTCGCCGGCGACACGACTTCATCGCTGGGATTGAAGCCCACATATCGCAATCCGATTCTGTTCGCCGATTACTCCGACCCTGACGTCATTCGTGACGGCCTGAATTACTATCTCGTCGCTTCCACCTTTCACTTCGTGCCCGGCATTCCCATTCTTCAATCAACCGACCTTGTCCACTGGACGATCATCGGCCATGTGGTCGACCGCCTCGATATGGATCCCCGTTACAGCCTGATCGGCGGCAATCGTTACGGCAAAGGCGTATGGGCGCCTTCGATCAGAAAACACGATGGCCGGTTTTATGTTTTCTTCCCCACACCCAGCGAGGGAATTTACGTGAGCACGGCGGAGAGAATCACTGGACCTTGGAGTGAGCCGTCAGCGGTCATCGCAGGGGAGGGTTTCGAGGACCCTTGCCCCTTTTGGGACGACGATGGAACTGCCTACCTGATTCACTCGAGGACTGGCGCCGGCCCGCTCATCCTGCACCGTATGTCGCCGGATGGCAGGCATGTGCTGGACGATGGAAAAGTCATCGTTCAGGATCCTGAGCGTCTGCCTGTCCTCGAAGGTCCCAAGCTATACAAACGCGACGGATATTACTACATCTTTGCCCCCATCGGCGGCGTAGGCGGGGGTTCGCAGGCCGTACTGCGCGCGCGCCAGATTTATGGACCCTACGAGCATCGCGTCGTACTCACCCAGGGTTCGACCCATATCAACGGCCCGCATCAAGGCGGCTACGTGGAAACTCCGGACGGCGAAGGATGGTTCATTCATTTCCAGGCCGACGGCGCGCACGGACGGATCGTTCACCTTGAGCCGGTCCGCTGGCACGATGATTGGCCCGTTATCGGCGCAGATCCTGACGGCGAGTTCACCGGCCAGCCCGTTCCTTCAGGCCCAATTCCCGGCGATCCTCGCACCCTGTCCCCGCTCCGGCCTCAGACCTCGGACAACTTCAACAGTGCGACTCTCGGACCGCAATGGGAATGGAATCACAATCCCGACAATGATCACTGGTCCCTGATCGCCCGTCCTGGTTACTTGCGCCTCATTCCCATGGCCGCTGACGGCTTGCTTACCGCGCGTAACACGCTTACGCAGACGATGCAGGACAACGCCTTCGAATTCACGGTCGGAATCGATCTTGCACGAATGAAGCCGGGCGTTCACGCCGGATTGGCGATGTTTGAATTCGCAGCCAGCGGGCTCGAGGTTGTGCAGTCCGGGGACGAACGCCGCTTGAGTTTCTTCCGTCAGCACGACCGGACCGAGGGACCGGCGCTCACGCAGCCCCTGATTCAACTTCGAGTGAACGTGGAGGGCGACCAAGCCATCTTTTCTTACAGCCTCGACGACGGTGTGATCTTCCGGCAGCTTGGCGCCCCAACATCCATCCACTTTAGCTGGTGGAAAGGTTCACGTCCCGCCCTTTTTGCCTACACCACGCAATCCACCCAGCCAGGAGCTGTCGATTTCGACTGGGTCCACTATCAGCCCCTCGCGCCGAACCCCTGGTGAACATGACACGGGCCAATCGAAACCGCCGAGCCGGCGATTTTCTTCAGGCGCTGCGCGAACGAGCGCAGGAAGTCGGGGCGGGAGAAATCGTGCCGATCGGGCGCAGGCCGCAACGCGATCCACTTCGACTCGCCGGTCGGCACAAAGATACCTCATTGCTCGCCGAACATGTTCGCTGCCGCTGAGGTGCCGACCCTACTTTTCCATAACCCGCATCGACCTGCTCCACGCAACCTACGGGCTGCAAGTTGGCCCGCGAGGTCGATCCCGGAACCGGGACGTACAGCCGACAATCCGGCACAACCGACGGCGATCCGCCACGAGAAGCGAAATTCTGGTTTACTCCGCCGTAAGGCGCTGTATAAGCGGTTGCTGCACATACATACCGAACCGAGAACTTGAGATAGTGACTTTGCTCGTTCAATAAATTGACAGGTAGAACCGCTGATTATTCAATGGGGCGAAGGAGACGCGGAGATGCTGGCCGAAATGTTTGGCAACGGGCGTGGGTGGCGGGCTAAGCCTTTTTGAAAAATAAGATAGAAGAGGCTGGTAGCGCTACCGGGAATCGAACCCGGGTTTTAAGATTGAGAATCTCACGTCCTAACCCCTAGACGATAGCGCCACATATTGTGTGGAAACGGCCCACGGGCGCGGGCCACTTCTTTACTTTAACAAAAATCTGACCTCAATCCAATTGCGCGACGAGCCAGGGAGAGTAGCCTCAGATCCCCAGCTTGCGCACTTCGTCGTTGTAGTATTTGCGGTACAGAATGTCCCACTCCTGCGATCCTTCAAGGATAATCTTGCGCTGGTTGGCGATCTTCTGCCGCGCCAGCATGTCGATCTTCGCCTCCTCGGTCAGCAGCAGTTCCAATTCCTTCCGCGCCTCCTGCCGGATCGTGTTGCGATCCTCCAGAAACCCCACCTGGTCGATCTCGGCCAGCGTGTCCGCCACGGTGTGGGCCAGCTTGTTCAGCTTGTCGCGGTTGATCCTCATAGCACCGCCTTGTATTTCTTGGTCAGCTCGCCCTTCACCTTCTTGAACATCTCTGCGTATTGCGCGCCGCTCTTGCGCATCTCTTCGGAGTAGGCTTCCAGAATCACGCGGACCTCTTCGTTGATGCGGTCTTCCAGTGCAAGCTCCTCCACCAGAGCCGCGTTCACGCGCTCTTCCGTCACCTTCAGCTCACTGGTGGTGATCATCTTGGCGTCGATCAAGTGTTTGACCGTGCGGCGGGTGAGGTACCCAATGTAGTCGCGAGAAAAAATCATGGGTTAAACGTCAGGATACCGCACCGCACCCGCGCCTGTACACCCGCTAACTGGCATAATTGCCTTCATTTTGCGGCAAACCGCCTCGCGAACCCGCTCACCTGCTTCGGTCCTCTTTTACGCGCCCCTGCGCATCACTGCGTAATACGGCTGATTCGAGAGCGTCTCATTGAATGCCGGCTCCAGTCGCGTCTCTCCGCTTTTTCCAACAAGATCAAAGTAGTATTCCAGCGGAAACTCGGTTGTTGTGTAGTCGGCAGGAATCGCACCCGTAAAGCTCACGCCGTTCCCTTGCATCTCCACCCGCTTCCACCGTTCCGCCTGGTCAACGTGCCGGTAATGCAGACGAACCGTGACCACCTCATCCGGAACCAGCGCGATCACCGAAAGCGCCAGAGGCGCGCCCGCCTCGAAGCTCGCCGGCGGATAGTGATTGCACGCCAAAACCGGCCGCCCCGGTCTTCCCGTCGCTTCGACAGTCGCGCGCCGCGTGTTCTCACTCGATACGTCCGGTTGTCCCGCGGCCTTTACGCGCGCCGTCAAAATCTCAAGATCCTTGTCGATCGCGTTCAGCCGGTCGCTCCAGTGTCCCCGCCGCATCGGAGTGCTGCCGTAGGAAACGTCTCGCTGATAAACTGCCGCAGGGCCCTTGGCCATGTCTGCCCACGCATCTCGCGCCATTCCGTATAAGTCAATCGCCTTTCGTCCCGCCGCCATCTCGTCAGATTGCTCAAAGACCGCATAAAGCACGCCGCTTCGCAGCTTGGACGCAAAAAACCATCCCAGTCCAATTTGAATCTCAATATCCGCCTCGATGCGCCGAAACGCCGGCGACCTGCGTGTAACAGTCACGCGCCGCGCCTGATCCAGCGCAGCGCTCGCCGTCGTCGCGCAGTCCTCCATCCACTGCGCCACCTCAATCGGCGAATACTTCGCGTTCGCGGCGCCACCCATTTCATCCGTCGCATGTTCGTCGATCGTCGCGAACAGTTGCGGATCGAGCGGGCTCACCGTCCCAAAGTATCGCGGCTCCGGCGTATCGCTGTAAGGCGAGGTCTCGCTGCCTCGGACCACCGGCATATTCGTGTACATCTCAGGCCAGTAAGAGTGATTTGACGCCGATGGCAAATGCGCCGATGTCGCGAGCGGTAAAATCCGGCTCGCATTCGCCACGGCCGTCTCCACGGCGATCGCACCCGCGCCAAATCCCTTGCGCAACCACCGTCGCCACGCCTCCGGGTTCGAGTCGGGATCGTATAGCCGCCTGCCCCATACCCTGTAGTAAAGCTCAAATTTTTCCCAGTCAGCCGTTGGGTTCAGGCTCGCGTCCGCATACGCGCACCGCCCGCCCGCGTGCCCTGACCCTTCCCTTCCTTTGAATGTCAGCGGCTCCATCAAATCCAATCCAACCGCTCCGCAAAAATGTGCGGTCCTTCCGTAAGCCGCCGCCATCTCCGGATCGGCGCTCAGCAAATGCCGCTGCGTGCCCGGCCAAAGTCGAAACAGTACCTTGTATTTGCTTCCCGCTTTCAGAAAATCCGCATACCCGTATCGCGTGAATGATCGCGACCCCGAGCTCAACCTAAACGGCCCCGCTTCGGCCTCGACGTTTCCCTTTGGAATCTCCAGCGCGCGAATGTCCGCCTGCTGGTAGCCAAGGCTCTGGTGTTCCGCCGAATACTTCGCCCCCAGCTTCACCGGCATTCCCGTCGCGTTGGCGATGTCGATCATCGTTTCGTCCACGCCCTTTGCGTGCATGTCGATCTCGATCTTCCGCCCGCATCCCTTGATCGCCTCGAACAACGTTTTCCAGAAGTCATAGCTCCCCTCCGGAATTCCGCTCTCGCCGTGCACGCGCAGCGTCAACCCGGAAATCTCAGGACACTCCTTCAACAAAATCGCCAGCGCGTCGCGGCAATACGTCGCGTGTGTCTCCTTCGTCGGTCCTTCAATGTTGTGATAAGCCTGTGGGCTATCGGTCCATTGATATGCGTGCGTCCAGATTCCCAATTGGAATTCGAGCCCACGCGCCGCCGCCTGCGCCGCGATAAACTTCAGCGCATCCAGGTTCATCTTCCGTTCGCCGTCGCTCAGCTCAACTGGCGCCGGCAGCACCGTTCCATCCGGCGCGGTCCGCTGCATCACGCGCACGCTGTAACCCGGAACGTTCAATAAATATGGATACGGAAAGTGCAGATAATCGCTTGTCACGCCCCTCGGAAAGTCGTACTCCAGCCCAAACGCAAGGCAGAACCGGTTGAACCGGCACGCAATCAGCAAATCCAAGTACCCCAGCCAGAACTCCCGGTCGTAAAGCCACGGCTTGTCCTCAACTTCGCTGCAAAAATAGCGGCCAACGCTGCGAATCTCGTTGGCCGGCTTCTCTGAAATCGGTTCCGCCACGCGCAACGCCGTCCTCGCGTCCGCGCCAAATCGCACGCGCTCCGCCAATTCGAGCAGTCCGTATACATACCCGAGCACGTCGCTGCCCGAAACAATCGTGGCCTGCGTTCCGGCATACCGGATCGGCGTCAACGCAAAACTTTCCCGCTCGCCCTGCCACACTGGTAATCTCGGCGCATTTGCGGCCGGCGTCAGCCCCGCGGACGTTGGTTCCTCTGAATTCACCAGCACATAGAATGCAGCGCCGAGAAGTTTCTCGCCGCCCTTAACAACCCGGCACAACGCACCCTTCGCTGCCAGCGCCGCGCGCAGTTGTTCCGCCGCCCACAGCACGGGAGGTGCGCCCGCTACGGGATCGCGGGCGTCGATCTTGATCAAACAGCCCCGCCCCGACTGCGCCAGCGCGCCCCGCGCAACGCTCGCCGCCGACGCCACTCCAGCCAGCTTGATGAACTCTCTTCGCTTCATCGCCGATCTCGTCCCGCGCTCTCAGCCTTTTTTGGCTTTCTGCAGTCTGCTTGTTGCTGTCTGCATTTCTAGCTCCGTAAGCTCCGCCAGCACCGCTAACTCCGCTGCTTCTGCTGGTGCGGGCAGTCCTTGGTATTTAGACAACTATCAGCGATCCGCAACCGCTCCACCGGCCGTCCGCCCACCAGATGCTCTTTCACGATCTCTTCCGCGTCTTCCGGTTTCACGTTCCCGTACCACACTGCCTCCGGATATACCACTACCGTCGGCCCATGCTCACACTGATCCAGGCACAGCGACTTGTTGATCCGCACTTTGCCAGCCAGGCCTGCATCTTTGCTCAGTTGGCTGAGTCGCGTATGCAGCTCGCTCTTTCCATCCGATGTGCACGAGGGTCGCGGCGCATCGGCAGGACGTACGTTGTGGCAGACAAACACATGGTGTTCAAATAGGGGCAAGCGGAAATCCTCCTCAATTCATTCAAGAGTAACAACTGCGCCCACCCGCAGCATCAGCCCCGCCCGCCGAGTCCCCGCGCGCCCGATCCAAAAAGTTTTCCTGATACCGCCCCGCCCCCATCTGCGAGAATAGGTGTCTGACGATGAGCACAGATAACCTCCTCTCGCTGAAAGACGACATGGTGGCCTTTATTGAGGGCCATGGTCTCCATCGCCTTCCGGGCTACGTCACCGACGACATTCCCTCCGTCCTCTGGGAAGGCCGCGGCAATCCCGACGCGTGGAAAGACTTTGTGGAGATGGCCAAGCACGTGGGCGCTCCCTTCGTCACCTTCAGCGAAATGACGCTTGATCGTGAAGAGCTCGACGCCCTCATCGAGGAAGCCGGCGAGATGAACTTCCCCGACGAGGAAGCCGCGGAGATGGTTGAGGCCAAGTGGCTCCGCAAATACTCTGGCATGCTGGGCTACATTCAGCTCGGCTTCATCTACCAGGGCATCGTCTTCCTCCACGAAACCACCACCGAGTGGTACGAGCGCTACCAGTCGCTCCTTGAAAATATCGAGAGTTTCCACGACATCGTCATCGACGATGCCCACTCCCACGACGACGAGGACGAGTAAGCCTCAGTGGCCGAATTAGCAGCCGCCATCGGGCCCTCCAGCCGCATTGCTTCAACCTGCGCCATGCCGCCCCAGCGCTGGCTCCTCGCCGAGCCCAACCCCGAAGCTTCCGCCTTTCTAGCCCGTGAGGCCCGTCTGCCCCTCGTCCTCGCGGAGCTACTCATCGCGCGAGGCATCACCACCGCCGCCGAGGCCTTCGCTTTCCTCAATCCAGAACCCTCGCATCTCCACGATCCTTTCCTCATGCTCGGCATGTCTACCGCCGTCGAGCGCCTCGAACGCGCCATTGCCGCTCGCGAGTCTATCCTCCTCTATGGCGACTACGACGTTGACGGCACCGTCGCCGTGGTCCTTCTCAAAACCGCCATCGAGATGCTTGGCGGTGAAGTCCGCTTTCACGTGCCCCATCGCCTGCGCGATGGCTACGGCATGCAATCGAGCGTTCTCGAATCCGCATACACAGAAGGCGTTCGGGTCGTCGTCACTGTCGACACCGGCATGCGCGCCTTCGCTGAAGCTGAAACCGCGCGCCGCCTCGGCCTTGACCTCATCATCACCGATCACCACTTAACCGCCGCAAACGACGCGCTTCCCGTCGCCCTCGCCATCCTGAACCCAAATCAGCCGGGATGCCCGTATCCAGAAAAAAGCCTTTGCGGCGCGGCAATCGCTCTCAAGCTTGCTCAGGCGCTGCTCGAGAGATCCTGTTTCGAAAAATCGTGTCCCGACAAGGCCGAACCGGTTCGTCGCGATCCCGCTCGTTTGCGCGAAAAAATTCTGCCCAGCTTTCTCAAGATGGCAGCCATCGCCACCATTGCTGACGCTGTCTCGCTCCACGGCGAAAACCGAACCATCGCTGCCCTCGGCCTGCGCGAACTCCGCCGCCCCGTTGGCGCCGGTCTCCGCGCGCTCTTCGCCGCCGCCGCGCTCGACCCCGCCTCCAAGCAGCTCACCGGCTTCGATGTCGCCTTCCGTCTCGCTCCGCGCATCAACGCAGCCGGCCGCATGGATGTTGCCTCCGACGTCATCGAGCTCTTCACCACCCGTGATTCGCACCGCGCTGCCGATCTCGCCGCAAAACTCGAGCGCCTGAACCGCGAGCGTCGCGACGTCGAGGCCGCCGCGCTCACCATCATCGAAGCACAGCTTTCCTCCAGCCCCGAATTCATCTCTGATCGCCTCCTCGTCATCGACGGCGACGGCTGGCATCGCGGCGTCATCGGCATTCTCGCCTCGCGCGTCGTCGAGCGCACCGCAAAACCCGCCATCGTCGTCAGCATCGAAGACGGCCCCAGCGGCAGAATTGCCCACGGCTCCGGCCGTTCCGTTGACGGCTTCCCGCTTCTCGCCGCCATTGAATCCTGCGCCGACCTCTTCACCCGTTTCGGCGGCCACGCCTTCGCCGTCGGCTTCGCTCTGCCCGCTGAAAAACTTCCCGACCTTAAGCGCCGCCTGCGCGACCACGCCAATGTGCATCTCGCCGAACGCGAGCCTGAGCGCCTCCTGCGCATTCACGCAGAGCTTCCGCTCGACCGCATCACGCCCGTTCTCGCTGGTTGGCTGCGCAAACTCGAGCCCCTTGGCCACGGCAACCCCGAGCCCATCTTCGTCGCTCGCTCCGCGCGCCTGCTCGCCCCGCCGCGCATCATGAAGGCGCAACACCTCCGACTTCAACTCGCGCAAGACGCCCTCGCGCAGAATCCCCCCTCACCCGCCGGCTCCGCCTCGCCATCCTTGCCCGCCTCCGCCGCGCCCGTCAGCTCCATCCGCGCCGTCGGCTGGAACCTCGCCGAGCGCGCTATGGAATTGCGCCTCGACCAAGGCAGCCTCATCGACGTTGCCTATCGCATCCGCGAAAACGATCACCCCGACTTCGGCGGCCTCGAAATCGAAATCGTCGGCTTCAAACTCAGCGCCCCGTCCGGAATTGATCCCTTAAATCCCCTCCGGCCCGGCATTTAATGGGAATTTCGCGAATCCCGCACCCGCGCATACCGTTTCCTTCCGCAAATCTCACATCTAAGCCAATGTGCGTCCAGACGCCCCGCGGAGGAAAATCGCCATGCCGAAGAATCTCGATCCATTTGTTTTGATCGCGGGAGGCGGCCCCACAGGCATTACCGCCGCTCTCGAACTGCGCCGCTTCGGCATTCCGGTCAGGATCATTGACGAGAAACCCGGTCCCGAGGGCACCTCGCGCGCGGTGGGCATCCAGGCCCGCACTCTTGAAGAATTGGAGCTGCGTGGCCTGGCCAGCGAACTCGTGCGCCTTGGTCAGTGCGCTACAGGTGGCCAGATCTATGGCGATGGAAAACTCCTCGTCCACATCGACTTCACCCGAATCCCCAGCTCCTACAACTACCTGCTCTTCCTTTCGCAAAATGACACCGATCGCGTTCTTCGCGAAGCGCTCGAAGCCGAAGGATCGGCCATCGAGTGGGGCGTAAAAATGATCGCCTTCGGCCAGGATTCATCCGGCGTCACCGCGACCCTCGAATATAGCGATGGCGCGATCGAAGATATCCGGCCCGCCTATGTTATCGATGCGGAGGGCGCGCACAGCATCATTCGCAGCACCCTCGGCCTCGAATTCAAAGGCAAAACTCTCGACGAAACCTTCGTCCTCGGCGACGTGCACATTAGCGGCGACTTGTCCAACTCCAACTTCCACATCTTTTCTTCACCCCAGGGTTTCCTGGGATTGTTTCCGATGGGTGGCAGTCACTATCGCCTCGTCGCCGGCAATCCGCACGCAATCAGTCCGGTCGCTGCCCATCCAATCGAACGCAATCCCGACTCCGCCACATCCGTCCACGCCGCGCAGCTTCCAACATCAACTCTCGAAGAATCGCAGTCCGCGCCGACCCTCGAAGAGCTGCAGGCCATCTACGATCAGCGTTCGCACATTCCGGCCCGCCTGCACCAGCTCACCTGGAGCTCCTACTTCCACATCAATAGCCGCATCGTCAAAACTCTGCGCGTCGGCCGCATCTTTCTGGCGGGCGACGCCGCGCATATCCACTCGCCCGCCGGCGCGCAGGGCATGAACACTGGAATTCAGGATGCCATCAATCTCGGTTGGAAGCTTGCGCTCGTCATGCGCGGCACAGCCCCCGAAAGCCTGCTCGACACCTACGAACAGGACCGCCTACCCGTCATGCGCTCCATCGTCTCGCGCACCGAGGGCCTCACCGACGTCATCGGCGGCCACTCCGTCCTACGCAATTTCTTCACTCACCTGGCCCCTCTCATCGCCCATGCCGATTTTGTCCAGGACACTGCTACCGCCAACATCAGCCAAATCGCTCTCAACTATCGCAACAGTCCGCTCTCTGAAGATCTGTTCGGCGATGGCAATCTCGTCGCCGGCGACCGGGTACCCGATCTGGAGATTCGCGCGGCGTCCTCGTCCGCACAAGGCGCGCCCATTGAATCGAGGAAGATGTTTTCTCTCCTCAATCCCTCGCGCTTCACGCTCCTGCTGGCGAACTTCGCGGATTCCACAGCCGTCCGCGCCAAGCTGTCGCAATCGTCTTTGCCCTACCCGCAACTCCCATGGACAGAGATCCCCTGGCTGCAAATCGTCGACATCTACGAAATCGCTCCGCCCGCCGGCGAAGCCGGCAAACCATTCACGGAGCGCTTCGGCGTCAAGCCGTCCATAACGCTCATCCGCCCCGACGCCTATATCGGATTCCGCGGCGGCGAATCCTCCGCCGATGCATTCGCCAACTATTGCAACAAGTGGTTCGCGCCCGCCGTCCAAAAACAAGCCGCCTGACGGTCGCCACTGAGATCGCCGGTCCGCCGCCAACTTGCCAACTCGCCGACAGAAAAGGCCCCATCAAGGGGCCTTTTCGCTAACTTGCTAACTCGCTAACTTGCTAAACCGCCAGCTCCGCTAACTCCGCCAGCACCGCTAGCTCCGCTTCATCTATCCCACCACTTCAATCCCCATCGACCGCGCGGTTCCCTTGATGCTCTTGACCGCCGCATCGACTGACGCCGCATTCAAGTCCGGCATCTTCTGCGTTGCGATTTCGCGCACCTGCTTCTCGGTCACCTTGCCCTTCTTTTCCTTGTTGGGCGTGCCCGATCCCTTCTCGATCCCCGCCGCCTTTTTGAGCAGCACCGCCGCCGGCGGAGTCTTGGTGATAAAGCTGAACGTGCGGTCGCCGTAAACCGTGATGACAACCGGAATAATCAGTCCGGCCATCTCCTTGTTCTGCGTCTTGGCGTTGAACTGCTTGCAGAACTCCATGATGTTGACCTGCGCCTGGCCCAGCGCGG
>CAZHOO010000025.1:0-37634 GCA_964533905.1 uncultured Occallatibacter sp.
ATAGTCCGTTCTCTCGGTTATCGTTGCCGGGGTTGGCTGGATGTGCAGTTCGCACTGCTCCAACCGGTGGCTCAGAAGAGAGCGCGGCTTGAGACACGCCACGTGGTTCCCGACCGAGACCGGATACTTGTACTTGTAAATGGTTCGATGAACAATTTTGTAAATCATAGGCCCATTGTGACCGGCAACGTGCGAGCGTGGCTAAAGTACATGCTCGATAAATTATTTGACCAGGCACGCAGCAGCTGTTCCAGCCCTCTGAGGTGTCGCTCAAGCTGAGAAAGACCATCTGTACCATTTGCCGCCCTTGTGGCGCCGGGCAAAGGGTACCTTAGCTTGCGCAGATCAAAGTCGCGCAACAATGCCAATGCGTCCCGCATCGCTTGCAATTCACCCGGCAAGTGCCGCGGCAGCCTCTGATAGAGATCTGCGAGATGGGCTAGTTGAAAGTCCAACGACCGAGGATTGGTTTCATCGGCCATGAGAACATCCAAAACCGCCAAAGGTTGCAGAGTAGTGTAGTACCGGCTCCTATAAGCCATGGAGCTATCGCCGACTTCAAGGAAGCACTCCAAGAGCGGCCAGTCCTGCTCGGCGAGCGGCTTGGTGATCTCGCGCAATTGCCTTGTCAGATGGATTGCGCGCTCGAGACGCCGCCCGACGCTCAGGAACAGCCACCCCACTCCGCGGTTAATGTTTTCGCTCTCCATCCCGGAAAATGCGGAGAGCAGCTCGAGCCAAAGGGTCAGCATCGCCGGATACTCGAGAAACTGTGTGTTCCGGCCAACCTCGACTGTGTCCCGCAACTGGCCGATGAGAAACGTCATATCGACCGATAACCGCTCTCGAACCGAGCCACCGACACGAGATACCTCTGCAAATGTAGCGGCCAGGCCTCCAGTACGCTTAGGATCGGTAGCAATCGAGATCAATTCCTGTTCAACTTCCAGTGAAGTGGGCCGCTTGCTTTTTGTCTTCGGCAACTTGCTTTGCCGCGATTCCAGGCAACTGTGCAATCTGATCAGGCAGCCTAGTTCCGCCTCGTTTGCCCGCCGCACACGGGAGGCCATACAGCGCACGATGCGAGCGGTATTCTCCGCCCGCTCGACATATCGACCCAACCAAAAAACATTGTCGGCTACGCTGCTCGGCACACCTGGCAACTCGCGGCGCAACACAACCGGCTTATTGCGAGGATGCAGCAAACTGAATGTATCGACGGGGCTGTCCCAAAGTACCCAAGCGTCCTTGCTGTGTCCGCCGCGCTGCATCGAGACAACCGATCCTTCGGATTCAGCAACCCGCACCAATCCCCCCGGAATTGCCATCCATCCATTTCCTGTGTTGAGCACGTAAGCACGCAGCACGACGCTGCGCGAATGAAGGTGTCCATTGTCCCAAACGGGTGCGTTAGACAAAACTACTTGCTCCTGTGCCACATATTCATGAGGATGGGTCCGCAGTTTCTCAGCAAACTTCCCCTTTTCGGCTTGATCGAGTTCGGCGCCGAATACCGGCTCTGCACCGCGCGACGGAAACGCCGGCTTCACCACCACGAAATCAAGATGATTCAGCACCCAATCCAGCGCGTATGGTTGTCCACACCACCAGGTCGCGACGGACGGAAGCTTAAGCTTCTCGCCAAACAGATGCTTGGAAAGGCCGGGAAGAAAAGGCATAATCGCGGATGTCTCAATCAAGCCGCTTCCCAGTGCGTTGGCCACGGCAACGTTTCCAGCTACGATGGCGTCGACCAGACCGGGCACACCGAGAAGCGAATCGCTTCGCAATTCGAGAGGATCGCAAAAGCTATCATCGACGCGGCGCAAGATTACATCGACTCGCTCCAGCCCATCAACTGTCTTGAGATAGACGGACCGGTCACGAATTGTGAGATCCGCCCCCGCTACGAGAGTGAATCCAAGGTATCGAGCTATATACGAGTGCTCGAAGTAGGTCTCGTTGTGCGGACCGGGCGTCAAGAGAACAATTCGCGGATTGCTGCGATGCGAGAGAGCGGCAAGTGCGTCGCGCTGCGCACGAAAGAAAGGAGCGAGGCGCTGAACGTTCGACCTACGGAAGATATCGGGCAGAACATCGGAGACAATGGTGCGATTCTCCAATGCATAACCGCTGCCAGAAGGAGCTTGAGTGCGATCGGAAAGCACCCACCATTGGCCGTCCGGTGAACGCGCAAGATCGACCGCCAGCATATGAAGATAACTGTGCGCTGGAACTCGCACACCCACCAGCGGACGAAGAAATGCAGGGTTTGCGAAAAGAAGCTCGGCAGGAAAGCGTCCATTTGCGAGAAGCTCCTGCGAGCCGTAAAGATCCTCCAGAATTCGACCGAGCAACCGCGCGCGCTGAATGATGCCGGCTTCGAGGAATCTCCATTCCTCGGCCGGAATCAGGAATGGAACGATGTCGATTTTCCAGGGCCTGCTTGCGCCAAGCGGATCGCCGTAAATGTTGTAGGTGATGCCATTCTCGCGGATGCGACGTTCAGCGCGCTCCCAGCGCCGACCCAACTCCGCGGGGCCGATCGCCCGGAAGGACTTCATGATGCGTGCCCAATGAGGCCGAGGCGTCACACCGTCGGCCGATAACTCGTCATAGGCACGCCCGTAGCGGAGCGGAGTCTGGTAAAGATCCACTGTCATGACACGATCCCCGGTGTGTCGATCTGGGTCTTTTGTCCGCGCGGCGGTAGCCGCAGATCAAGCGTCATCGGAAAGAGGGGGTTGATCTCTTCCGCAGGCACCACCATCGGGGTCAACGCAAGGGGAGCTACCTTGAAGCGTTCCATGCGCCGGCCTTCAGCTTCCGCGGCGTTGGCCGGACGAGCTGCGTAAGAACCGCCGTCGGGCGGTCCAACGTAGTAGGTACATTGACCGACCGAGCAACCCCTCAAGCAATCGACAAGGTTAAAGACGAGGGGCGCATGAACGGGAACTGTAGGGTGCAATGATGCTGACAAGCGCCGCGCACGAAACCGCACCCCTCCCAACGCTGAGCCAGGCTCGGCGGTAGATTGAATCGGCACCGTCCGTCCATTGCAGGCCACAACGTAGCGGGATTCCGTTATGAACCCGGATACCTTCACCTGCAGCCGCTCCATTGACGAGTCCACTGTACGAACTGTGCGCCCG
Organism: uncultured Occallatibacter sp.; assembly: GCA_964533905.1. Classification (GTDB taxonomy): domain Bacteria; phylum Acidobacteriota; class Terriglobia; order Terriglobales; family Acidobacteriaceae; genus Telmatobacter. Next base: position 3,153 of record CAZHOO010000025.1, read on the forward strand.
GAATAGGTCTCCTCCGCGAGCACATTCCAAGGCTCGAGGGCCTGACGCAGTTCGAGCACAACTCCGTCAGCAGCGATCGAACCGATCTTCGGAAAGCGAAACTCCACATGCGCATCAAACCACTCGTCCTCGAAGTTATACCCTGACAACCGCAACCGGGCGAGTACCTCGCGAAGGTCGCTCCTGACAATATCCGGCAACATAAACCGGTCGTGAAGCGTGGTACCCCATCGAATCAGACTTCCATCGAAAGGCGTCTTCCAAAACATACTTACCAAGGCACGAATCAGCAAGCTCTGCAGAAGATTCATTTGCACATGAGGCGCCATTTCGAACGCTCGCAATTCAAGCAATCCGAGTTGCAGCCCGAGGCCCTCAGGCGGATAAAGCTTGTCAACGCAGAATTCGGCGCGATGCGAATTGCCCGTCGCATCGACGAGTAGATTACGGAACAATCCATCAATGACGAACGGAGGACAATCGCCTAACGGGAGATTGCGAAAGGCAATCTCGAGCTCATACAAGGCATCCATGCGCGCTTCGTCCACGCGTGGATACTGACTTGTGGGACCGACATACATGCCAGAAAACAGGTACGACAGCGACGGATGATTCTGCCAAAACCCCACCATACTGCGCAGCAGGTCGGGGCGGCGCAGAAGGGGACTGTCCAGCAGGGTTGACCCACCGATCACGATGTGGTTGCCGCCTCCCGTAGCGACACGGCTGCCATCATAGGCGAATTTTTCAGCGGTTAACCGATTGCGACGGGCTTCTCCGTCGAGCAAAGTATTAATCCGTTCCAGCTCGTCCCAATTGCTCGCAGGCGGCAGGTTTACTTCCAGAACGCCCGGGTCCGGGGTGACGCTGAACGATCGCAGCCGGGGATCGGGCGCCGGGGCGTAGCCCTCCACCCAAACCGGGATTTTCAGGTACTGGCACGTGTCCTCAACCGCGCTCACCAGGTCGAGATAATCCGAAAGTCTGGGCACATAGGGCAAGAACACGTGCAGGCGGCCTTCCCGAGCCTGCACGCATAGCGACGGCCGGATCAGCTCTGGCACTGCATCGGTTGCAGGCAAGACAGCGGGCAGCGGATCTGGCGCGGGGGTTTTCGCGAAGAGTTCCATGCGGCGCGCGGGGCTTGCCGGGAGCTTGACCCATTGTTCGAAGGGCGCAGCATCAAAGTCGTACTCAATTTCGTCAGGCGCAACCCAGGGCATGGACTCCTGTGGAATGCGGAAGCCTATTGGTGAATCGCCAGCCGACAACACCAGACGTTCCGGGCGCGGGAACCACAACTGACTCGACCAGCGCAGTTGTCCTTCCGGCTGCCGGCGGCGAAGAGGCAGTATGTAGCCGACCGGCTCCGTCGTTTCGCTTTCCGGGTTATAGGCGGCCAGCAGATTCTCGGAACTCACCTGGAGGCGGCGCGTGAGTGCTTCAATGAATCTGAGAGCATCGGCAGCACGAAAACTGTACTCATGATCTTCGCGCGCGATGAGGCCGATATCCTCCCAGACAGGAATGCCATCGACACGCCAGTAGCAGCTCAGCGCCCAACGTGGCACGGCCTCGCCGGGGTACCATTTGCCTTGCCCGTAATGGAGAAGCCCGCCAGAAGCCAGCCCCTCGCGGAGGCCTTGAATGAGTGCCAGGCCGCGGGCTCTCTTCAGCGATCCGCCGGCATCGATGTTCCATTGAGGACTCTCAGGGTCATCGATGCCGACATACGTTGGCTCACCACCCATTGTCAGGCGCACATCCTGCGCCTTCAGTTCCTCGTCGACGCTATGCGCGACCTTTCTTATCCGCAGCCAGTCTGGGTCGGTAAATGGCCTGGATAGCCGTCGTGGATCATTCAAGCGGCGAATCTCGATTGAGTGGCTAAACTCCACTTCGGCTGGCTCCGAAGTGCCTCCGATTGGTGCGGCTTGCGAAGCGGTCGGAGTGCAGACCAGCGGGATGTGACCTTCGCCGGCAAGCAAGCCCGAGGTCGGATCCATTCCAATCCAGCCCGCGCCCGGCAAGAACGCTTCTGCCCAGGCATGCAGATCTGCTGAATCCAGTTCCGGACCTCCCGACGCCGGATCGGGGGACTGCAATTGAATCAGATATCCCGAAACAAACCGTGCCGCGATCCCAAGATTTCGGAGACTCTCAACCAGCAACCAAGCCGAATCGCGGCACGACGCCGAGCGCTTCTCAAGGGTCTCCTCGCAGGTCTGGATGCCCGGCTCGAGCCGCGTCGCATAGTCGACTTCGTCTCTCACCTTTCGATTCAGGTCAAGCAGAAGGGTGATCGTTCCGCTCTTCCGACCCACGAAACTCTCAAGAAACGCGTGAAGCAGCGGTCCAGGCGGATCAAAGGATCGATAGGGTTCAAGATCTTTGGCCAGCCCCGGCGCATATGCGAAAGGGTATTCTTCGACTCCCGGTTCCAGGAAAAATGCAAACGGGTTGTAAGGAGATAGATCTGCGACGAGGTTTACCTCGACCAGAAGTTCGCTCGTCTTCTCCAAAAACAGAAGACGAGCCAGGCGATTATTGTGGGGGTCCAACTGCCAGTTCAAAATGTGCTCGGAGGGGGTGACGTCAAGGGAATAGCTTAGGATTGGCGTCCGACAGTGCAACGCGGGACGCAACTGGATCACCTGGGGACCAAGGGATATCGGCTTTTCGTACCGGTAGGTTGTCCGGTGATTCAGCGCAACTTGTATTCCCATCCGCCCCCTCGCCGCCCACACTTGGAATTCCGGGGGCCGCCGGCATTCGGCGACACTGCCCGCGAACCCGCCAAACGTCTTGTGGTAGCCGGGGCGTTAGAGATACGGTAACATATCGTCCGCCGGAAATATGTCCATTCTGATACAGAAAAACACAGCGCAGGCGCGGAAAATAAAGTGGTCACCGGCACTTTCCCAAACGCTTGCATCCGGAGAGAATCCGCCGGCGCACTCGGCGACCTCCGTTCGTTATCTTGCATCCAACCCCGGAGATGGCAGTTTCATACCGCAGCACACTTCCTTCTACAGGACGCTGTCCAGTCCGGTGACTTTACGCTGAGAGGCGCCACCATGTTGATTCGTCTTGCATATGACATTCAATTCGAAATCCCGGCCACTGTCGCGATGGTGACGCTTCTTCACGTCCATCCTTCACGCGACGCCGATCTGCTGGAGCCGGACGAGTTGCGGACCGAACCGGAGCTTGCGGTGAGCAGTTACATCGACAGTTTCGGGAATCGTTGTTCGCGTTTCGTCGCGCCTCCAGGGCAGCTCAGACTCAGCGGTTCCACGCTCGTTCAAGACTCGGGAGTTCCGGACGAGGTCAATTGGCATGCCCGCGAGCACGCCGTCGGCGATCTGCCCCACGAAGTGCTCCAATTCCTGCTCAATAGCCGGTACTGCGAGGTGGATCGATTCGCAAGCATCGCGTTTGAACTGTTCGGACAGATCCATCCTGGCTGGGGCCGCGTGCAAGCCATTTGCAACTGGGTCCACAACAAGGTGACGTTCAACTATCAGCATGCGCGGCCTACAAAGACTGCCCTCGATGTATTTACTGAACGCGTGGGAGTATGTCGCGACTTTCAGCACCTGGCCATCGCCTTTTGCCGCGCACTCAACATTCCGGCGCGCTATGCCACGGGATATCTGGGCGATATTGGCGTCCCCGTGGTCCTTCCAATGGACTTCAGTGCGTGGTTTGAAGTCTATCTCGAAGGCCGATGGTGGACATTCGACGCCCGCAACAACCAATCCCGGATTGGCCGTGTACTCATGGCAACGGGTCGGGATGCGGCCGATGTGGCTATGACCACTTCGTTTGGGCAAGCAGACCTGCGCAGCTTTTTTGTAGTTACCGAAGAAGAGGTTGCCTTTCAGTTGGAGAATAGATCCTGCTTCCTCTCGACCCGGTAAGCCTTACTTCGCCCTCGTCCGAAGCGAATACCGTGTCTTCCTCGCGGCCACCGCATATACGAACGCAAGTCGGGAATCCTGGATTTGCTTCGGCCGGGCGAGCACATCTGTCATGAGTATTCCAGCAGCGTGACTCCCTAGTGCAACACACCTCTCGCATACCGGAACCGGTCGCCATAGTGCCCAATCCCCGCAGCCAGACTGGGATCTGCTGATGGCCAGTCAGTGGCCCCCAACGTCCACTGCCAGCGTGAACAGGGCGCAAAAGGTTTCTCAGTCACTTGTCCGAGAGGCCGACTATAGGACCCTCAAAATACAGCGAAATACGCGTAAGAGGCGCCAATCGCGGGCGGAGATTTCAACAACTGTGCGGGAATCTCAAAACAGGCGGCGTTCAAACATTGCATCACTTGACGTGATAGCGACTCTGCGCAGGTCTGTCGGCGTTACTCATCGGCCGTATTATCGCACTCTTAAGAGAGATGCGACGTGCAGAACAGCGACGCGAGGTTGCTGAAGCCCACCGTGCGACATCAGCCGGTCAAGGCGCCGACCTGATTTGCAAATGGATTCTCAAAGAGGAGATTGACGGGGGTTGCGGCGAACAGATCGCAGCGCCAGTGCGTAAGGACTTCGCCGACCGCGAACGCAACGGAAGTCTTCCCGAGCTACCCGGCCACCGTACGATCTTTCTCGACGAGCGAATCGAGCGTTCCAAGCCGAAAAGACTGGTTGATGAAAAGGTAACAGCCAATCAATCGACCGCGAAGTGGCACTGCAGATGGACTTTGTATGCTTTCAAAAACCCCGATGTCCGCGACGGCTCCGTCGAATTGGCCCTTGGACCACAGTGGAAAAGATACCAAGTGACCTCAGACAAAGAGGCCCGCGCCGAACAAGCAGGACCTCAGCGGTCTTCCTTGTTCAACGCGGGCTGATTGATGGATGAATCGAAACCGCGGGAGAAAATCAGGATCAGGCTTCGGCTCCAGGCCCGATCGTAAGGTCAAACGATGGGAGGCTGGCGGTAATTAGGGAGCAAGCATCTTTGGTAATGCTCTGCTTAGATCGTTTAGTAATCTAATGCGGCATTGAGATAAATTATGGTAATCAATGACAAGTAATTTATTTGAAGTTTTCTCGCGATAAAGTAATGTAAAGCCAGTAGATCGTAACTGTCCACTGCCATATTCCCCTAAAGAGGCCACTTTTCAAGCTTCTTGTTGGCGCAAGTCCCGATCCTTGCAATTGCAGAGTAGACGCAAGCTACTGTGTCGATTAGCGTTTGTTGGGCTGATTCCGGCCAGGACGCTTAAAACTCTTCAGAATGGTGCGAGCCGTGGAACCAAAGCAAGAGGTGATCCGTCTCCTTTTGGCATTCCGGCGAGGAATGGTCGCCGAGTTGTGCTCCCAAGCCCTCGCCCGCAAAGCAGGAATTCAAATAGTGGCTTTTACCGAAGACGCCCACGAGGCACTTGAGGCCGCGAAAACAACAAAAATAGACGTGGCGTTGATCGGTTTGGCTCTGAAGGACGGACCACTGGGTGGACTGCGCGCGTTGCAAATGATTCAGGAAGCTCGTCCCAGTATCCGTTCGGTAATCCTTCTTGAAACCGAAGAAAACCGTGTGATTCCGGCGGCCTTTTCCGCGGGCGCCAAAGGCGTTTTCTCCATAACGAATGGCAGCAACTTTAAGAGCCTCTGCCGTTGCGTACAGCAAGTCAACGCCGGCCAAGTCTGGGCGAACAGCGACCAATTACATCAGGTACTGAGTTCGTTCTCGCGAAGGGCGCCCCTTCAAGTGATCAATGTCAGCGGAGAACGCCTTCTGACCAAGCGCGAGGGAGATGTCGTGCGTCTTGTCGAAGAGGGGCTAACAAACAGGCAGATCTCGAAAGAACTGGGTCTCAGCGAGCACACCGTGAGGAACCATCTTTTTCGGATCTTCGACAAGCTGGGTGTCTCGACTCGAGTCGAACTTGCACTCTATGCCTCCAGTCATGCGAAGGTTGCTCCTCACGAAGATCCGACGCGGCGCAAACAGGTGGTTTCTGTACTCCCTGTGGAAAAGTCGGCTACGGCCACAGACTGATTGCATCGATACTAAAACCGCAAACCACATTTCAGGCTGTGCACGAGTCGAATCGAATTGGCAACGCGCGCAGGCTTCGCAAACCTGCATTCTCTCTCCATTCAAGCTCCTGCGAGGCGAGACGAGGGTTCGAGAGCCGCCGAACGAGGATCGAGAATGCAATCTGCGCCTCTATTCGCGCTAAGGGCGCACCAAAACAGAAATGCGAAGCCCAGCCGAATGCAAGATGGCGGTTGTCTGTTCGCCGCAAGTCCAAGCGATCTGGATCTTGAAAACGTGCCGGGTCGCGGTTGGCTGCTGCAAGTACTACCACAACCCGTGAACCCTCCTGAATCAACTTTCCGCGAAGCTGGGCATCTTTGGGAGCTATACGAGCCGTATGTTGGACCGGCGACTCGTAGCGAAGCAATTCTTCTACGGATGATGCAGTGATATCCGGGTTTAGCCTGAGTTCTTCAAGCGATTCAGGGTTCCGCAAAAGCGTCAGGAAGCCGCTTGCCACCAAATTTGTCGTCGTCTCGTGCCCACCAATAAGTGTGATGATCGAGTTCGCGAGAACCTCTTCGTCTGAAAGACGATGGCCATCAACCTCAGCACTCATGAGGGAAGACATGAGCCCACTGGATGGGTGTATGCGTTGCGACTCCATTTGTTTCCAAAGATATCGCCGTAGATCCTCCAAGCTCCGCATTATTTCGGACACTCGCCTGGGGTTGGGGTGATAGTTTCCGAACACTTCAGCTATATCCAGTACCCATGCGTGCAGCTGCTCATGATCTTCGCTAGGTACTCCCAATAGCTCCGCGGTAACGATTGCAGGAAGGGGCGCCGCGAAGCCGGCTACCAAATCCATCGTTCCCCTCTTGCATGCCTCACCGAGCAATGAGTTCGCAATATCCTCGATATGACCTTTCAGTTCATGGACTCTGCTGGGTGTGAAAACGGCGGAACAGATCGCCCGAAGCCTCGAATGTTTCGCTCCGTCGAGAAACATCATCTGTTGCGTCATCATCTCTGAAAACGGCTTCAGAGAGGATAGGCCGACTTCGTCCAGACGCGAAGCCTTAGGCGTTCGGTCCGCGGAGTACTCCGTGAGCACAGTCACGGCTTCTCGGTAGCTCGTCACGACCCACGCGTGAAGATAGTCGTCCCATTGAACAGGATCGTGTTCACGCAATTTGCGATATAGCGCATGTGGATTAACAAAGTTCTCTGGCGCCAAAACCTGCATCAGGCTTATCGCGCTTCCAGATCCAGTGTTCCCTAACTCCCTTGGCTGACATGTAAGCCCGGATCCCGCATCCTCATCATCACAAAACATAGGAGAGTTTCGGCCTTTCTCCCAAAGCATTCGACTGCGGCCGGCGTACGATAGCGCCGCATTGAAACGAGGAGCGCAGCGCACGTTTACAGTAATCTGTCTCAAGGCGTTCCAGCATGGAGCGGATGGCGTCTGCCACTGGCCCAGCGTGTGTTGCTTCCATCAGCTCGTCATGGTGCCCAGGAACATATTGGGTGCGGAAGTTTTCGCTGATGAGCCAATTCCACTCCTGCATCAGGTTTACATGAGGAGCGTGATCAGACGCGAGCAAGAGAAGAAGTTGGCCATCGTACGCCGGCGGTTCATATGACCGAAGCGCTGATCTCATCATTTCGTCGATTTGACGATCTCTCCTTTTCGCCCCCGAGCCCGCATCTCGTAAATACCCGATTCGGTCGTAAATGCGCTTGCGGACCTTCAATACCGCATTCCGTGCGCCAATTTTCGCCAATCTCCTGAAGAGATACACCGGACTGTTCACAGTTGGACCAAAGAGATGTATATTTCCAAAACTTCCAGGACCCGGCGAATCGACCATGATTACCAGCGAGACATCTTTTCCGGCTTTTTGCAATTGGAGGCTGGTCTCGTAGGCAAGAATTCCACCGCTGCAGAACCCGCCAAGATAGATAGGTCCATGACGGTGCCTCGCCAGAATCCTATTCGCGCATATAGAGGCGATGTGAGACATTGTCACCGATGACCCAAGTGCCATCAACTCCTCATGCGACGGCATAATGGGGACAAGCCCATGCGTATTCTGAAGTGCACGCGACAACGCCATGCTGGTCTGATAGAGCCAATAGATGTCACTGGCCTGATTGAATGGCGCCGGTTTCTCCCGCATGATGGTGTTATCTGTGTTTTCGGCCGTGGCGACGATGACTGATCTCATCGCAGCGCGAGGCTTAATGGCAGTTGTCCGGCTGACATCGATGAACTGTGCCAATTTGCGGACGGTGTTCGCGTCAAAGAGCTGCTCGAATGAGATGTCGACATTAAAACGGTCTCGGAGCATGACTACCAGCTGAACGCCGAAAAGCGAATCTCCGCCGGACAAAAAGAAGTTATCGTTCAGCCCCATTTGTGAAGTCGGGAGTAGTTCTCTAATCGCTTCAAGTACCTCCGCTTCTCTAGGGGTCAAGGGATCCTCCCTAGCTACGATTGAGCATGATTCGAATTCTTCGATTGCCAGAGAAACGTTGAATGAAGATTTCCCATTGAATGATAGCGGCGGTTCCTTTATGAAAACAAACGACTCTGGGATCATGTAATGAGGCAAGAGTTCGCCGAGGTGTTGCCGAAGCTCCTTTGCGACTGGCGTCGGCGACTCAGGATTCGGCAGAACATAGGCAACAAGGTGGGAACGACCCGCTGACTGTTTAACCTGAACGCTGGTGAATTGGATACTGGGATGCCTGCTGAGAAGGGACTCGATTTCATCTAGCTCAACTCTTTGGCCATAAAGTTTTACCTGCCGATCCGCGCGGCCAAGGAATCGGAGCTGACCGTCAGGTTCTCTGAGCGCCCTGTCACCTGTTCTGAACATGCGTCCGCCGGGGCGAGGAACAAAGGGATCCTCGAGAAACTGTTGAGCGGAGGATAGCTCTGAGTTCCTATATCCCCGGCCGACGCAAGGTCCACCGATATAAACTTCGCCGCAAGAGCCGTCCGGAACCGGTTTTCCGGCAGGATCGAGGATGTAAACGAAAGCACCCTTCCTTGGCAGTCCGATTGAAGGAGCGCCATCCGCGCCGGGCTCAAGGAGGCCGGACGTCGCCACGACGGTACACTCGGTTGGTCCATAATTATTAATTACCGCAAAGGGCAGCCCCTTCGGCGGCGATTTCAGGAGTGTCTCGCCACCGGTGAGAAGAATTCGGAGATCGACATTCTCTCGCCAGTCAAGAAACATCATTGGCAGCGCATGAACCGTTGGAACAAACGCGATCGAAATGCGGTTTCCACTTAGCCATTGTTTCATCGCCTCCGGAGATGTGCGGATCAGGTTCCGAGCAAGGCAAAGCGTCGCACCGGCGCAAAGATTAGGCCAGATCTCCCACGCGGCGGCGTCAAAGCCGAGACCGGCACAATGACTCGCCCGGTCGCGGCTGGTTACGCCAAAGGCCTCGATGTGCCAATCGACAAGGTTGGAGAGATTGTTATTCGTAATCTCCACCCCCTTGGGAATGCCTGATGAACCTGAAGTGTAAACCAAATAAGCCAGGCTTTCGGGCTCTATCGTGCTGCATTCTGAATAAGGTGAGCTCAAGCCCGCTTCCAAAAAGGCTGACAACTGAATTTTGCAAGTATCTTCCCCGACGCTTTCAAGACACGTGCAGCTGCCGATAACCGCGGCCACATTTGCTTCCTTGAGCACGAGGCCAATCCGCGGGGCAGGCCACCTTGTGTCGATGGGCAGGTATGCGGCGCCTGCGCGCATTATTGCCAAAGCGGAGATTATCCATTCGCAGGAGCGCTCCATGCAAATCGCGACGACTGAGCCACTGCAGCCTGTCTCTTCAGCAAGATATCTTGCAGCGGCGCTTGCACGCCGATCGAGCTCGGCATATGTAATTTGCTGATCGCCATCTTCAATTGCGATGGAATCGGGTCGAAATCGAGCTGACTCTGCGATCCGTTGTGAAACCGACTTAAACATTTGGACTCCTCGTAGACGATTGAGTGCCGGCGCTGGATGACTTAGTTCCGACCTCGTTTCGACCACTTTATTTTTTGTCTATGTTCTATTGACTCAATATCGCATTGAGAGCAGCCCAAATGCCTTATACGAGAGTAATGCCGTTCTCTTGCGCCAAGTCATATCTAAACAGTCGCATGAGTGTCATACCAGTGAGCTTTGAGTAGACTCTTAATCGATGGATTTGTCGCAATCTTGTTGAGCGCGCAGCGGAGAGGCGAGCGTCTTCTCTGACAGTGATCAGACTTCCGGTCTTCACTTCCGCTGAATTTAAGTCGAGCCCTATGCAGGATTCCTGAGTCGCCAGACAGGTAATAGCTAAGATAGATCAGCCGGTATCTACGGATTGCTTGCCCCATTGTCAGCCACTTCCCAGGCAGTTCACCGCCAAAGAGTCCGCTTGCCCCAGGCTCGAACACATGGCTGACGTCGCGACCCTCGACCGATGGGCTCGGTGTTCTTTGCTGTGGGACAAGCGCTTGATCGACAATTTTGAATTTTGAATACCCCAAGCTCTTTAGCAATTGAAATTCCTGCATCAGAGCTTTCCATGAACGCTTATCGCTCTCGATGGACATATATCTAGGTTTTTCTGGAGATTCAGCGAGGCCCTTAAGGCATAGCGTGTCCGCACCTTCGATATCGATCTTCAAGTAATATGGCACACCGTATTGCCGAAGTACCTCTGTGAATGTCACTGCTTGCACCTGATCTACCTGTGAGGGACAGCCCAGCATTGCGTTTCTCTCCGCGAATGCGAAGTCAATCGTACCCCAACAAGAGCGCTCGTTGACATAGAAACTCACCATGCCAGATTTGTCGGCGATTGCAGAGTCGACAATCACAAGACTTCCATCGGAAAGGTTCGCGTGGAACCTTTCTTTCAGGTATGAGACGAGAGCCGGGTTGGCCTCAACGGCAACGACTTTAAAGCCCTTCTTCAGATAAAACTCGGTGTCTTCGCCAACATGAGCACCGACGTCATAAATCACATTTGTGTGCATAGAGTCACATTCTCCAATCTAACGAGTTAGTACCTGTTGTGCCAGTTCCTCACCTGCTGGAAAAGACTGGGGCACATTCGTCCGTCAGCGCATTGTGCCCAGATGCGAATCCCTGTGTCGCTCCGTATCTCGCAAGCCCTAGGCGTGCAATGAAGGCCTCATTTAGGTGATGTCGGGACCCTTTATGATGAAAGCTGTGTTTCGCACCAGTCCCTGATAAATTCTTTCGGGGGCCATCCTTTTGGCCAAGAACGTATGCACCGCTTTCGCGCAGCCCTCCCAGGCATAGTAATCATCGATGAGGACCACACCACCCGGCAGTACCCGATCCCAGAGCGCATCGAGACAGATCATCGTTGACGCAAACCAGTCGCCGTCGAGTCGAAGTACTGCGATGGGAGGACAGTCAAAGCGCGGCAGCGTATCTTCGAAGAAGCCCTTGTACACGTGTACGTTTTGCGGCGGGCACTTCGTCATCCTGATCGTTTCATAGAATTCTTCGATCGACGCGGAGCAATTGTCGTGGAAGTTCGGCGAAGTTTCGTCGGCCTGCCATTGAAATGCACTATTACCGTCAAGCTCCTGGGCGGGGGGCAATCCCGCGAAGGAGTCGAAGAAGTAATACTGCCGGCCAAAGCCGCACGTTTCTATCATGCCAGCGGCCATGCCCCCTCTCCAGGTTCCACACTCGATGATCGCGCCCAGGCGCAAGTGAGGGTTGCATAACACTTTGCCGGTAACGGCAAGAGCGTCGATATATGCTTGGAGGGTTATCATCGTCCGATGGCGGTATTTGATATACAAAGGTATCCGGCTAAGCATACGCAAGATGTAGTCCGTTCTTATCTGACGATGCCAGATGTGAGACGTCGAGTCAGGCAGAGTACCCTTGCTGTTGGTGTAGGCGCGATGGGTGCAGGATACATCCATAGAAATTGATCTCCGTGGGTGAAACAGGATAGTTACAATGTGGTCGAAGTGCCGTTAAAACTCCATGGTTGCGCCGAGATGCGGCGCGGGTTCGCATTGTCTGGCTTACAAATGATTATGATGTGGCAACGTGTTGGACCAGCCTGCGCGAGGGCATGCGATCTCTCCCGGAAGAGAGGGGCTGGTCGCAGGGGAACGTCCGGAGGAGTCTACAGCAATTTCAGATAGTGCGGCGGTCGCGTCACTGCAGGACGTGGGTCAATGTCTCGGAGGGCACCTGGCTCTTCATTCGCGGCAAGCGCCGGCTGATCGCGCGCTCCAACGCTCCGGGCAGACTTTTGAAGATGAAGCGCACAGATAAGTTCTTCAATACATACTGAAAGAGTTCCGGATGGACAACATCAGGGGACATGGTCGGTAAGGGGACCGTGAGTGTTTGGGCGTATTCCTGGGAGAGATAAACGACCATATTTTGCCGATACCATAGGTCGACTGTCGTGTCGCTCCAAAAGCGGGGGCGGATACAATCGATAGCATGGTAATTATGGCTAGCAAAGAGCGACCGCCAATAGCTTGGCCATTGCTCATTGATATGATGCGTGCCGTCCTGAAAGGGTATTGCGGCGGAGAAAACAACCACCGGGGCGAGGCGAGTCAAGTCATCAATGAAGGATGCGGCACGCGTCGGTGAGAGGTGCTCTGCGACTTCGACAGATATTGCCATATCGAACCTTCTATTCATTCGCAGTGGAGCCTCGAGATCCGCGCTCAGAAAGGAATCTGCCTGTATTCTGAGTGAGTCCGTACCACCTGCCCCACCATCAACACCCAGGACTTGTGACGCGCCGCACTTCAGGAACTCGGCAGCCCAAATTCCTTCGCCGCACCCGACATCGATGACCGTAGTGGGCTTGAACACCTCCATCAGATATGGAACGAGTGTGCGTGCGGAGGAGGAGGAGCCGAGAGATATTTCTGCGAAGAACTTATCGTCGTAAACATCAGCGATCATGGTAGATACCTCCGACATCAAATCGAGTATGTGGTTTAAGGAATACGGTCATCCGAGATTGTGCAAGGAAGACTTGGGGCAAGTCACAGTCAAGTGCCAGGGACGCTGCCGCGCGTGGGCCTGAGGGACTCGGAACTCTTCATTATCATTGGTGCGACAACCTTGCGACCGAAACGTCCCAGCACGTAGAGCGGCCGGGTAGCGATCGCGATGGCGAGCGTGCAGGCGGATTGCCGCCATCTTGTTTCCGCGAAGCTCCTAACGGCGCTGGTAAAGTAGAAGCGCGATATATGATGCCGCCATTCGGTGAATCGTTCGAAGAAAGGGCGACTCTTGAACCACTCTTCAGCCTGCGCTGGTGCAAGCTCTTCTTCGCCGCGCATTCGTCGCACGACATTGAGGTCTATATTTCGGCCCAATTTCCACCCTGCCTCCCGCGATTGCGCGAGGGTGGATGATTCACCGTGGAGCCTGTATTCGATCAGCGGCTTCGGATTGCATTTGATTGACATGCCCGCGGTGACGATCCTACCCCACAAGTCTCGGTCCTCCAACGGCATCTCCCTGTATCCCCCCACCGCGAGCACATGTTCCTTCCGCATCAGTACGGTGGGATGGATGATCTCTAGAAATCGTCTGGGATTACACTCTGACCGTCCCAGCTCAATATCGACTGGATTTCCCATGAGCCCGATTCTCTTGCCGGCTGCGTTGATGCAATAAGCATAGCTCGAGACGACACTACATTCCGGCGATGACAGCAGAAAGCGCCGTTGCTCCTCTAGCCATTCAGGAAGTGCTCGGTCATCTGCATCCATTCGTGCAATCAGGGCTCCCCGACTGAGATGAACGCCATGGTTGATGGCACTGGCGATTCCGCCATGCTTCTGCGGAACTACGACTAATCGGGAATCACGTTTCTGGTGAGTTGCAGAGATATCGAGCGAGCTATCTGTGGATTCATCATCCACGAGGAGAAGCTCAAAGTCCACAAATGTCTGATTTATGACGCTGCTGATCGCTTCGTCGAGAAAGCGCTCGGCGTTACGCACGGGCATGACCACGGAGATCAAAGGAGCGACATCAATCACGTCTACACCTCAATTGCGGTGGCTTTTGTGCTTAGAAATTCCAGGAGAAGGTTTAACTAAATATAGAGAAGCCGAAGCGGGTGTGTTTGACGCCGTTAGTTAGCTGGCAGTAGCTGTGGCTCAAGCGCGGCGGAAAAAACCTGAGACTCGACCCAGCCGTATGTTGCCGCTAGCCCGAGAGCCAATGGCATTGATGGTTCCCATCCAAGGTGTTCACGCATGAGCCTGTTCTCGGAATTACGACCGCGAACTCCGAGGGGGCCCGGAATATGTTTGATGGTCAGTTTCTTGTGAGCGATAGCCATGATCATTCTGGCCATGTGGTTGATGGTGACCATCTCTTCTGAACCAATGTTTATCGGCCCGGGAAAATCAGACTTCATCAGGCGCCTGACGGCCTCCACACATTCATCGATGAAGAGGAAGGAACGCGTCTGTTCACCGTCGCCCCAAATCTCGATTTCACCTCCGTCCGGCTGTTCTGCAACCTTGCGGCAAATTGCCGCGGGCGCCTTTTCGCGGCCTCCATTCCACGTGCCCTGGGGGCCAAAAATGTTGTGAAAGCGGGCCACTCTCACGTCGAGGCCATGATTCCTAGAGAAGGCAAAGAATAACCGTTCACTGAAGAGCTTCTCCCATCCATATTCGCTGTCTGGAGCTGCAGGATAGGCAGTTGCTTCCCCGCATTTAGGGTTTTTGGAGTCTAGCTGGTTATAGGCTGGGTAGATACATGCCGATGACGAGTAAAATACTTTCTTCACTTTGCGCCGAACACCAAAGGAGGCCATATGCAAGTTAATCATGGCAGAGTTGTGCATAACATGGGCGTCATTGTCGCCCACGAAGATATATCCAGCACCGCCCATATCTGCCGCGAGTTGGTATGCTTCGTCGAGATCGGAGTCGATGATCGTCTCCCAAGTTGCAGGCTCCCGAAGGTCCGCGATGATGAAATCGTCAGCGAGGGTTCGACTAAAATCCGGATATTTCAAGTCGGCACCGCGAACCCAATAGCCCTCCGCCTTGAGCCGCTTAACTAAATGACTACCGATAAACCCGCCTGCGCCGCACACAAGGGCCCTCTTCATAGATGTAATTCCCTCCACTACCAGATGTGAAAGTGAAACGGAGACTAAGAAATGGACGTTCGGTGAGGCTCCCGTGGCATCAAACCCGAGAGGGGAGCGCTCGGCGAAAGTTAAATGGAATATCGCGCGATTCCGGTAAGCTGCATAGCAACCCGCACCACAAAAATGGGATTATTGACCAAATAACGTCTCCAAAGCCGGCGAGGCTCCTGGGACAATCGATGGAACCACTGCAGTCCGCTGCTCTTCATCCATCGCGGTGCGTCCTTGATGCGGCCTGTATGGACATCAAACGCGGCCCCGACACCTATCATCAGCTTTGTGTCCAGACTGTCCCAATGTTCAGCCATGAATCGCTCTTGCTTCGGCGTACTCAGGCCGACCCACAGAACGTCAGGCTTGCATGCGGCGATTATTGAATGCAACTCGCTTTCCTCAGCGGTGGTGAGTGGCCTGAACGGTGGGGTATAGGTGCCGACGATCTGTAGTCCAGGAAAACGGCGGCAAAGATTCGCAGCCAACTCCTCTGCGACACCTTCTTTACCGCCATACAGGAAATGACGGTAGCCCATTGCTTGCGATCGGCAGCAGAGCTCAGTCATCAGGTCAGGTCCATAGACTCGGCTTATCTGTTGATGCCCTTGCAGGCATCCCACCCAGACCATCGGCATTCCATCTGGTACGTTCAGGAAAGAATTGTTGAGTATGGAACGAAATTTCGGATCTGTCTGAGCTTCCATCACGCCGTGAACTCCGGTGACGCAAACATAGCCGCGACCGCGGGCAATCATATCTTCACATGCGCGCAGAGCCTCGGGCATCCCGAGAGCGCTGATTCCAACCCCGAGGACATTGGCGCGGGTTCTGAAGGATTCCGGCATAATCATGCCCCAAGGGAAGCACCGGCAAGAGCGGAGGAACGCCGCTTGTGCACTTGAGAAAAAGCATTTTCATAAATGCCCATCAGCATGGAGTAATTGGCATCGGGCGTGTAGTGGAGCTCGTACTCCCGACGAGCATTTTGACGAATCTTATGCCACTCGGCCGGGTGATCGAGCATCCATTCAACCTCGCTCGCCAGCGCGGCCTCATCGCCAGCAGGAAAATGCAATCCATTCCCGCGATGATTGATCAAGGTGGACATGGCGCCAAGATTCGACGCGATCGCCGGGGTACCCTTGGCCATTGCCTCTATTAACGTTCGCGGCATTCCTTCGTACCACATCGACGGGAACAGCAGCACTGAGGCCCGCCCCATCAGCTCCTGAACCATTGGGTTGGGTCTCCAGCCTAAGAATTCAATTCCGGGCGTCCCGGCATAGGTGCGCCTTGCGCTCTCTTCCAACGGGCCTGTACCCACCACCTTAAGCTGAATCCGATGGCCCAGGCGTTTCCATGCCGACAGCAGGACGTTAATACCCTTTTCCGGCGATAATCGACCTACATAAAGCGCGAAGCCGCCGTTTCCGTTTCCGACCCCCGGGTCGTCTACAAAGTTCGGCTTCACATGGATCTTCTCTCCCGGAAGGCCGCCGGCAATGAACTTATTCTTCCCAAATTCAGTGAAAACCACATATGCAGTGATCAGACGGCTCCAAGTTCTCAAAACGTTGTGAACTGCCAACATCCCTGCCACTCCCGCTGTCGCAAACGAATTGGCGCGATAGCAGCCGTGCTTAATTCCCGGAAGGTGAACCGTGCGCTCCAGGCATAACTCACAAGGTTTGCCATCGCGAAAGAGCAGACCGCCAGCGCAGATCAGACGAAAGTTGTGGAGTGTTTGAATTACCGGTACGCCCTCTCTGCGGGCAGCGTAGAAAACCGCAGGGGAGACCAAGGGAAAGAAGTTATGCACGCTGACAATATCAATCCCATTCTCCCGAATGATTCGGCGAACGGCGTGGTAATCCGACGAGCTCCAGATTGCACGAAGGCCGACACCTAGAGGAATACTATGATTTATCTCCTGGTTATCCCTGACATGCTCAAATACTATGTGACCGTGTTCTCGCAAGAGTGCACGCTCAGCCTCGCGACATTCATCTTCGCCCCCACGATAGAGGTACTTGTTATGTACGCTCAAAACGCGCATTTCGGCTCCGATAGATCTTGCCTCGGCGACCGCCTCGGCATTGGCGGACCTGATGATCCAATAGCCTTTTAGTCGTTTCCGTGGCCCGCGACCGCTAGTCGAGCTTTTTAATTGAAATGTGGCGGATAGGCTGGAACGCGCATACTTCGACGTCAGTGATTCTCGCCTTTGAAGAGGAGAGCAGTGAATGCAACCAATCACTCAAACTGCCGCAATCGCTAAGCCAACGGCACGCATCAAGTTTTCTTGGCGACCGCGATGAGTTGTCGCCGCCTCTTGAGGATGGAATACAGGCGGCAACCGAAATCAAACAAGGGTCCTGGAAGTGTCGCATAGGCGCTTGCATAACCGGGAAACCACGCGTGCGTATCAACTGAAATGTCAACGCCGCTCTCATCGAACCCTGCTTCTTGAAGGCAGTTAAACAACAACTGCGGCGTCCAGGTGTAGAAATGACGATTGATGTCGTGATGGCTGATCCTGCGTTGTGCCCTCCAGTCGTCTATAGGGAGTATCAGGACGAGCAATCCGTCGGGCTTGATGAGCCGATAAAGCCGAGCGAGTATCTCCAGAGGTGCAGGCACATGCTCAAGCGCATGGTTAGAGATCGCGACCTCAAATGTCTGGCCAGTCAATTCGGATAGATCAGCAAAGCATTCTATTCCGTTATCTGCCGCCACAAGCCTGGCTGCCGGGTTGATTTCAACGCCCACGCGCCGGCCGCATCGGATGCGATTTAAGATAAAGCCTCCCCCGCAGCCAAAGTCGAGAACGCAATCATCTTGTTTGATGTGTTTCCGGAAGGTGTTTGCGACGATGTTCGCTCCAGCCTCACCACAAATTCTTTGCCATTCAAAATACTTCTCGCCTTCGGTTCCGAAGTAATGGTTTGACAGTGTCTCTGCGGTTTTCACGAGGCACTCCGCTCTTCGATCCAGGTTTGCGTTTTGAGCTGCATTTGAAAGTCCTTGGATCTGGGTTACGGTCAGTGGCGATAAGAGTATCCCTTAGTACGCGCAATTCACGTTAACCCCGCAGTTGGCTGGCCGCCGATCGCGCTTGGGAGACGAACTTCTCGCCTGCCCGCGGCACGAATGTTGCTTTCCCACGCCAACCCGGAACAAAGCGGCATTGCTGCCACTGCCAGTGCAACAATGGTGAATACGTCTACCTGTCCTCCAACGGAAGGGACCGACAAATTGTTCATCATGATCGAGACCAAAACTGCACGCCAAACCGCTGTACCTCCTCGGCAGAACCCAAGAGTACGGTAGAGGCTAAACAGAAAGGCAATAAGCAGCCCTAACCCAAGCGGACCCGCTGCCATCCATGCCGACAAATATCCGTCATGGGAATTTATTGCGCCCCACGACTCTGAGTTATCGACGTTGCCCATGCTGGTCATTAGGCGTTCCCCCGCGACGTAGCCGGCGCCCATTGGACGATCTGCAAGGAATCTGAACGCTTCGTGCCACAATCCCACACGGCCGGTAGCCGTCTGTACCTGGTCCATGCTTTTACCGTAGAGCGTCGAGAGATATCGTTCCGGTGTACTCACAGAAACGTCGGCGATGGCGCCAAGGGCTACGATCGAGAGCGCGAGCGCGATCATGGCAAATCCTAAGAGCCTAAACCGCCCGGCGACCAAACCGTAGATGACAGCCACAAGAAACGCAAGAAATGAAGCTAGCGACCCGAACAGGATAGACGCCGTGACAGCTGAGACAATATGGAAGCTTCTCCAACGAATTTGGCCTGGTTCTGCGAAAATCGCGAATACCAGGGTTGCGGTTGCTATGCCTCCACCGGGGTTTGACCGCAGAAATCCTACGACGTAGCTCGGCCAGTCCCCGGACATATAGGCAAGCGCAGCTTGACTGACGAGACACTGTAGCATGCAAACATACGCGAGGAATAGAAAGCCCCTTGACGGTGTCGCCGACGACCGGAATATTGTGAGAACGAGGATGGATGCGACAAGAAGGTCGGCAACTCTGTAGATAGTCATCGTTGGCATCAGCGACCACGTGGCGCTAAGCAAGTAGACAGCGCATAGCGACAGAAACCAACGCCAGTGGCCGTAGTAGAGACGTTGTACTGAAATCCGATTTCCCCACAGGTATCTTGCGGTCCAGAGGCCGACGACGACAGTACCTGCTATCTCGATATAGTTCTTGAGGGATAGACCCACCCTTGCTAACTCGTCGTATGATCGAACCTCGAATGGGATGCTCCGAGTAATAATGAGCACGATGAGAGCTGCCCAAGCCGCTCCGCCCGCTAGGGCGATAGGCTTTGTAGAGGAGCGACCCCTCATTTGAGTTGAGTGCAGCGCGGGCTGCGCCAAGGTTGGAGTAGCGCGGATCATAGATTGTTGGATTCCGGGAACCTTTCGAAAGTGCGATTCATGCCTTTCGCTGACGAAGCGAATTAAGATTATGGCCGGCGCGGTTGTAACTTTTATGAGCCCGCAGAAAAGACTGCTCTGGGGCACTCTCGCGCGAAGTTAACCGCCCCAAGGAGCGCCTCGGCGGCATTCTCCGGAGTATATTTTCGGACCATTTCAACGCTGTGCAGCCCATGCGATTCAATCAAGTCGGGGTGTTCTATGTAACGAGCGAGAATCTCGGCGAGGCTTGCGGGCCGTTCCGGGTTGAACGTCCATCCGTTGTGTCCCTCTCGCAAGAGGTCCGGGACGGAACCGGCTCTTTCCGAGATCACGATCGGCAGCCCCATTGCCATTGCCTCGGGAACAACGAGCGGCCAATTGTCCTGCAACGTTGGCAGCACAAATACGTGGCACTCGATGTACCGGTCCCAGACCTCCGCGGGAGAGACGAAACTAACATACTTGACAATGGCCTCAAGATGAAGCTCCGAGGTCATTTGCAGCAACTCCGCTCTCTTGGGCCCTTCCCCGACAATGACGATTTCAAACCGATCGGTGCAACTTTTGGTGGCCTGGAGCAGTGCGGCCGCCCGCAGTAACGAATGGACCCCCTTGCGATCGACCAGTTGCCCTACGAAGAGAAAGCGCACCGGCCCCCGAAGAAAGACCCGTGGTCCAGCATCCTTATGGCGCTCCGGCAACGGGAAAGCGCACATTCCCCCTTCGAAAATTGCTTGTGGAGGCGCGCCCAGCTGTTCGAGATATGCCCTGGAAAGCCGCCCGTTCACTACAAATGCGCCGGCGCGCCGGATCATCCAGCGGCGCAAACGCCCGCGCCAAGCCTGGACGGTCCTTTCGGTGTGGGTTGTGCCCTCCCAGAAGATTACGGTTCGGTATCCCATTAGTTGGGCAGTCAGTGTCCACAGATTGAAGTTGTTACTGATCACGACCTTCGGATGAAGGCGCGCCAGAACAAAGGGGAGGCTAGGCGTCAGGTGAAACCCAAGTGGAGTTTTCCGCCCTTCGTCAGGACCGTTAATATTGAGCCAAGCGCCATGGACGAATATGCGAGGGAAGCTTCCTAGCCTCAAAGCCAACTTATTCAGCGTTTGACGCTGCCTGCCTACGCACACCACGGTGAAGCCGTTCCCAATTCTTTGGTGAAGTGCATCAAAGACGGGCGCGCGATACGGCGCGAAGCTTGGCGTGAGGTAAGCGACTGAGCTTCTCGATTGTGAGTGCATTGAGAGTCCCGGTATTGTCGTGTTGCCACTGGCGCGACAAGTTGCTAGTCTATTCTTTTGACCGTCGCAGAGGTAATCGGTGGGGAACCGCTTCAGAATCGAAGGGACTTTTCATTCGACCGTCGGAATCAACTGGGCGGCAAAACTCAGCCGATTGATTTGATAAGTGAGCATCGCCGCCAGCATAATGGTCGTCGCAAGCTCAGACAAGACCATTCCGTAGACTGCGCCTTCGATGCCAAATCGCTTGACCAGAAATGTTCCCATGGTTACGGTAACGAATGCCGCCGCTGCGTAGGCCATACAGACCGACTTTGTCTCTCCTCTTGCACGCAATGCCTGACAGAAAACTGAGCCTATCGCTGCCAGGAACGGAATCGCCCCCAAAGGAATAAGATCGTGGGTCTGAAAATGCCATTTGGCAGACAAGAGCAGATTGCCGGCCCAGGCGCCAAATGCCCCGACCACGAACCAATAGGTAAGGGTCGCCACCATTAACACGAGAACCGATAAGGCAATTGTCCGGCGGAATCTTCCTATATCGCTGCGTTCGCGAGCCAATCTCGGAAGAATGAGAAGGCCGGTTGCGCTGGTGACTTGTGCGACAGGAGCGATGAGAAGAGTTAGTGCTCTTAAGTGGCCGACAGCACTTAGTCCAGCCGCTGAGGCCAGGACGAAATAGTACCAGCTCGCGGGAACCCAGTACATCGCGCCTCCTCCCAACGCCCAACGTCCATAGATCCAATGCTCGATGACGACAGGGCGCCAGCGTACAGGCATCGCGACAGTGTCGTCCGCGTTTGGGAGTGTTACCAAGCCGGCAGCAACACTGGCAATGGCCATGAGGCCGAATACTGTAGCCGCGGATAAATACCCCAGCCGCGAGAGACCGAGGGTTCCTAAGACGAAGAACAGCAAATAGACCAATCCGCCGAATGAGGCGATATTGGGTACGCTTCGAACGTAGCAAGACCGCCTGCCCATCCAGCAAAACAGGATGCATGGTGCCGCCAGAAATGCGGCGAAGACGGCTGATAATTCCCGCGACGAGATGTATCCAAGACATCCCGCAGTGACCAATGCGAGTAGACATACCGAAAAAGTAAAAAGCCAGTGAATCGATAGCAGGAGCTGGAAATAGGATCGGAAGCGACCTTCATACCGGGTAGCACCGAAAAGAAGCATCGGTTCCATGATGAGCGGGTTATGAACGCTTGTCACGAATAAAACTGCAGAATATAGGAGCGCGTACATTCCGAAATTGGCGGGCGACAGCAATCGCGCCAGGAGCAAGGTCGCGATGAAATTCGAGCCAGCGAAAAGTCCCTGATCAGCGATTGCCCAAGAGCCCTTCTTGACCCAACCGAGCCCATGGATAAATTTGGCTGCATCCGAATCTGGCTGGATAGCGGTGACTTCGGCAGATGATCCCATTCCAGTGAATGATCCTTGCAATTGGCAGGTTAGAGGTTCCGACGACCTGTTAGCCGCCCCAAGCAGACGACCGGTTGTTGCGATCTTTGTAGAAGTGATTTCGCTGGACGGCTCGGACCGGATGCAGAGACCCGTGCGGATTAGAGTTTTTTGTAGATCTTCTCGGGGATGGGGAATAAGCGATTGTTCAGCACAGTTCCCAGGAGCTTGACCTGGGATTCTTCGAGCCTTTCCATGGCTCTTTTCGCGGCGACGCGGCGCGTATGGTTGGCCTCGATGACGAGAATGGCGGCATCGGCAAGCTGACCGAGAATCAGCGCGTCTTCGCAGACGTTGGCTGCCGGAGCGTCAATCAGAACGAACTCGAAGATTTCGCGCAGACTGGCCAAGCGGTCTCTGACTTCATTCACTGACGCGAGGACGCCACCTTTGTCGGAGAGCACGCTGCTGGCGCCGAACCAGAGATTGATTCCAATCTGTACGCACCCTGCGCGGGCGCTGGCAGTGGTTCCGAAGATGGGAATTGTGTCAGCGATTCTAAGAACACCCGCGAGCCGGGGCGACTTGAGATTCGCCTCGAGGAGGCAGACGGGGCGCGAGATGCTCGTGGCCAGGGCGCGAGCCGCATCTGCACAGATCGAGGTGCTGCCATTGTTGCCGTCGACGCCACAGAAGACAACCCGCCGGGGAGCACTGCCGTTGGCCGACAGGAAGACCCGCTGAACTAAGCGCAGCGTTTCATCCTGTCCTGAGGTGACGGCGCAGTTGTCTGGGGCAGCCTCGAGCATCGAAGGGCTGTCGGTGAAACTCGGCTTAGGATCAGGCGTTGCGTTTAATTCAGCCTCAATTCGTGTAAGCAGATCGAAATTTCGGCTCATGGTGTTTTCCTCTCATTGGCTTGCAGAGCAACGTTAGTTGCCACTACTGCCGGCTCAGGCGCCGGAAGCCACATCTTCTGCCCTGCCTGAATGTAATCGAGGTTGGTCAGGTTGGGATTGAGCGCCTGGATTTCATGAAGACGCTTCACGTCCCAAGTCCCCAGATAGAGCAAAGCGATATCTCGAAGCGTTTGATTGGCCGCAACTTGAATTTGAAACGGCTGGGAATTCGACAGCGGTTCGGGAGTTGCGGCCCTGCGCGTATTTGTCACGGTTGACTTGCGGTTCGGCGAGAATGAAACGTCAGTAGCCGGCGGTTCAGCGTCCGGAGAAGGCTCAGCAACCTTGACCTCGCCTGCGTTTGCAGCAGATGGCGAAAGAAACGCGGCGGAAGACAACCATTTGTCAAAAGAGCGGGTGTAGTCACCGAAGTGAGACCAAGATCGCCCGGACACCGCTACCCCTAGCGCACACAGCGCTGAAACAAGCAACACTACTGCTGCTGAAACCAAGCGCTTCTTGATCGACGCAGCCGGCTTCGGCTCTGCCGGTCGAGTCCGGAGCCCAGGCTGCGGGAAATCTGCGGTCTTGGCCTCCTCAGTGAGCCCGGGGATCCTTTGTGCCTGTTGGTTCAGTTCCAGATCGGCGATGACTTCGGCCGCCATATCACCGTCCACCTGTCTGTGATTCAGCGCGCGACACGTCGAAAGGGCGTTAAAGCACAGCGTGTTGATGATGCGAGGAATTCCGTGGCTTGCGGTCAGGATCTGTTCGAGAGCATCCTTTCTAAACAGGGGCGCACCGTGGTAACCCGCCTGCTCGAGACGGTGACGTACGTATGCTGCTGTTTCTACCATCGAAAAGGGCTCGAGGCGGCAAATCGTCGAGACCCGCTGACGGAGCTGTTCGAGGGAGGGCTTCATTAACTTATCGGCGAGCGCCGGCTGTCCTGCAAGTACGATCTGAAGCAACTTAGCTCGTGGTGTTTCGAAGTTGGTAAGCAGCCGGAGCATTTCCAGCGCTTGATCCGACAAATTCTGTGCTTCATCCACGACGACGACAACTTTTCGCCCTGCGCGAGCCTCTTTGAGCAGGACGTCTTTCAACTGCTCGTGCATTTCGTCGCCTGTGGGTGCCGGGGCGAGACCAAGGTCGCGCAGAATGTACCGGAGCAATCCGAGTGGTTCACATTGGGTCTCGAAGACAAACACGCTGCGTGCGGAATTCTGAAGGTCGTGAAGGAATTGAAACAGAAGTGTGGTTTTGCCCATCCCGGGGGGCGCAATCAGTGCGGTAAAGCCGCGGTTCATATGGAAGCCACACCGGAGCCCCGCAAGAGCTTCGCGATGCGTATTCCCGCGATATAACCATCGCGGATCCGGAGTAGCTCCGAACGGCTGTTCCTTAAACCCGAAATACTCCAAGAACATTGAATTAACTCCGATCCCTGGGCAACGCAGCGAGCACAGGGGTAGGCAGATAGCCGGCCAATTCCTGCGGCGTGCGGAAGGTTGGATCCATAAGGTCAACCGTAAATGCTGTCGAAAAGCTGACTGTAAATCCCAGAACCAAAGTCAGCAGGGCAAAGCGAATTGGAGAGCGCTTGGGAAGCGAGGGAACGACCGGTTCCTCGGCGAGCGCGACATTCAGAATGCCGCGTTGGTCGAGAGCATCGCTGATGCGAGCCTCTTCGCGCTTTTGAACGTACAAAAGATAGTTATCTTCCTGTGTTTTGGCATTTTGAAGAAGATTCTGCTGCACAATTCCATCCTGTTCGAGCCGACGCGCATCCGCGCGATACTGTTGGGCAACCTGGGCGGACGCTTCAGCCTGTGCTTTGAAGCCACTCAGATCTGTCTCGGACTTAGTGAGTTCGCCTCGGACCCACTCATAGGTTGGATTCCGGTCGGTCGTCTCATCGTGGATCGGTTTGTTCTGCTCGACGGCGATTGCGCTTTGCGTCTCTGCAATCTGCTGGTCGACTTCGTTCACCAACGGATAGGTGGCGGCGAACTTGGTCAGCAGGTCTGTTCGTTTCAGTTGCAGGTCAAGGAGGGTCGATTTTAGCTGCTGAAGAAGTTGTGGATTGTCAGAGGTTCTCACCGCCGTGGTCAGTCTTGGCTCGATGCTCTGCAGCTGCGCCGAAAGCGCGTGAATGCGCTCTTCGGTCTCAGTTACCTGGGACTGCGCCTGACTTGCAGTCGCGTCGAAGGTGTCGGCCTGTCGCAGCGCCGCGTCGCGCTCCTGATCGGCAGAAACCACTCCAGTACCCTTTGTAAAGCTAGCAAGTTGAGCCTGGGCTTCATCCAACCCGTTCTTGTATCGGTCTGTCTGCTGATCAAAGAACTTGAATTCTCCTGATGGCCGATGCACTTCAAGGTGTTTCTCGATGTATGCGGCTGCGACTGCCCTGAGGACGGCTGCTGCGGTTTTGGGATCACCGTTGGCATAGCGGACGGTGATCACGTTCGCTTTATGTACAGGATCGATCTGCAGATCTTTGCGCAATTTGCCCACCGCGACCGCGACTTTCACTTCACCGTCGCGATCGGCAACCGACACGGGTTCGGGAGCGAGTCCTGTGGTTAAGACAACGCCACGCAAAAGATCGTAGCTGTCCAGGAGTTCGACCTCCGAATTGAGATCCTCTTCGCTCACCTGGTCCCCACTGAACTCGGCAGGTGCATTGGCCGAGGGTGTAACCATCGAGTCCGACCGCTGACGTTCAACGAGAATCTTCATTTCCGCTTCGTATTTCGATTTCCACGAACCGGAGATAGCGACTGCCAGAAGCACAATGACAAATGCGGCCAACATTACCCAGCGCTGTCGAAATAGCACAGCAGTGACGTCGCGTAAGGTCGGTAGCGGCCGCCGATTGTAGGTTTCGATTACCAGCTCATCTGATCTCATGTGTCTCTCGCTTCAAAAGGCTGTGGGGCTCACGTAAGCGCCCATGTTTGCGGATGGGAGGTACCGTTCAAACTTCGAGTAAGCATTTTGGGGCACGTACAGCATGTCTCCGGGCTGCAGGTAAATGTCTTCGGACAGGTTGCGCGACGCGAGGAGTTTTTTAACATTCAAAAGCTTTGCTTCAAAGATGCCGTCCGTTGTTGGATGAAACAATACGACCTGCGAATGCTTTGCTTTCTCGTTGAAGCCTCCGGCGATCGCTACACCCTCGGTAACCGTGATTGGCCCGCGGAGGTCATACTTGCCCGGTTTGCCTACTTGACCTGCGGCGATGAAGTACGGTTTCTCGAAGTCTTTGAGATCAACAGTGATGATGGGGTCGTGCAGAATCTTCGCGTACGCTTCCTTAACGGTTTCGGTCAACTCTGGTATGGTCTGCCCCTCAACAAAAACGGACCCAGCACCCTTGAACGTGACGTAACCGTCAGGCTGCACTGCAACGGTCTGGTTGTATTCCGGGGAGATCGCAAAATCGAGATCGAAACTATCCCCTTTTCGTAACTGGTAACGGTCATGCCGATCCAGAAGTCTCAGGTCGGTTCTGAATGGAGGAGCAGACACTGACGAAGGATTGGCCGACGCGACGGCGGATACAACAATGCCCTGCCCCGACGCCGGTATAGCGATTCCTATGATGAACCCAGTTAATGCGATCAATGAGCTTTTCATTCTGTTCTCATCCATTTCCGAAATTCGTTGAGCTGCCTTGAGGTTTCAATGCGGCTAACGCTAGAGGGTTGGAGTTCTCCATCCGCAGCACATGGGATACCATCGCCAGTGCCGATGCGAACTGAGTGTTGTCGGGGTCTTGCGATGTGCCGGCATCGCGCGGTCGCGCAGACTTGATTTCGGTAGAGCGGCACGCACGGCGCCACCGAGACGACTAAACACCTCGCATTGCGAAGACCAATGTATGGAGAAGAATCGCAAGATCCATGAAAAAGCTACGATTCCGAATGTAGTAGAGGTCGTATTGAATGTTTTGATGAATCAAGTATCTACGGTCAGCACTAAGCTGCCAAAGGCCAGTAATTCCGGGCGTCACCTCTAATCGTTGCCGGTGCACAGCGCTATATTGCTCGACGATAAAGGGCATTTCGGGCCGCGGTCCCACCAGCGACATGTCGCCGTTCAAGACATTGAGAAGCTGGGGCAATTCATCCAAGCTTGTACGGCGCAGAAAACGACCAAGCCGCGTTATTCGAGGATCATCGACGTCTGTGGGAGAGAAGGCATATTGTGGCGCGTCGAATTTCATCGTCCGAAATTTGAAGAGATCGAATAATCTACCACCTCTTCCCACACGCTGCTGCCTAAAGAGCACAGGGCCATGCGAGTCAAGCCGGACCAAAAGGGAAACCACAAGCAATAACGGACTCAAGAGCACAATTGACACCAGAGCAGCAACAGCATCAAACGGCCGTTTCGCGGTTTCGTAATACCACTCCTTCACGGGCCGTCCCACCAGGCTGAGCAGAATGCCGTCGACGTCCGCATGCTCGGTCCAATGTTCCGCATCGGCGGCGTGGCCGGGCACGAATGCAAGTCTCGCTTTCGCAGCGCCGGCGACCGCGACAACTTGGTCGAACTTCTCGCTGTTGAGATTAGGTATCGCGATTATCACGAATCTGCACTGATATGCGTCGAGCAATTCCTTGGTGATTGGCTCCGCGCTGACTCGGATGGAATGATCGCGCCGGTAAGCGTATTCAAATACCTCCTGTCCGGCCAACTCTGGATTGTCGTCGGTCATAATAACCGGCTCCAGACCAAGCTTAGGGGATCGGATCAGTGCGGAGAATACGCGCCGTCCGTTGTATCCCGCGCCATAAATAAGCACTTTTTGTATGCCGAAACCGTGCGATCGAAGGATGCAAACTGTGAAGAATAAGAGCTGCTTCTCCATTACCTGCAGCACTGGCACGCCGAGGAATGCGAAGACAACGACCCAGCGAGAGATAAGAAAACTGCTGAAGAATGTGACTGGAAGGGCTAGCAAAAAGGTCTGAGCCGAAACCCGCAGCGACCGTTCAGTTTCTTTGATGCGAAGCAGACTGTTTCCGAGTTGGTAGGCGCCTTCACGGTCGAGCAAGATCACGTATACGACTGCGCATGCGAGGGCCACCAGGCAGATTATCCTGAACGGATATTCGACTCTCTTGCCGAGGTGCAGGAAATGGTACACTGCATACCCGCCAACCACCGCAAGGGCCACGGTAAAACCGTCTAACAACACTTCAACAAACGTGAGGATTCTTTCAAAGCGGTTTCGAATGGACAACCGACGGTCTAAGAGAGCACTGGCTGTATTGTCAGCGAGTGTCTCTCTCGAGAACTGTGGTGTGTCAACGCCAATCGAGCTCACGGCAGATTCCTCAAGCTGAGAAAGCGAAGATAAGAAGTTGAATCGTTTATTCCGTGGGAGGAGGAAGTTGTTTCACTCACAACGCATGAATGTTGCGAGGATCGTTCCCAGACGTTGCCTGGCGGTCTTTAAAGATTGAAGCAATCGCCGGCTGGAAGGCAGCAACCTTATCAAGGCTTAGAGGCGAAGGGATTAAACCGAGGGTCAACCTAGGCCAACGCGAGTTTCGGTTCCGCAGAAACCGACTCCAGTTCCCTTGCATCCACTTCAATAGCAACGCTTTTCATGATCTGTTCGAGAGTTAAGACAATCTGAAGGTTATTCTTCTTGCGGACAACCACGCCTTCAAGTCCGGCCAGCACCCCGGATTTCACCCGAGCCCTCTCGCCTATAACGAAATACCGATGAGGTTCGATCTTGCGTTCATGAAGACCGCTACGCAGTGCTTCGATCTCGCGCTCCGGCAGCTCCCACGCCATCTGTTGAGAGCCTACGATTGAGAACACGCCAGGCGTTCCAAGCACCGCAGCGCGCTCACGACGGGCTATTCGAACGAAGATATAGTTCGGAAAAAGCGGTAATTCAACATTCTCTGGATTTCGCTTTTTCCATTGCCGGCGTGTGCTGTACAAAGGGAGAAAGGATTCAACATGGCGATCGGTGAGTTGCTGGTGCACGTGCTTTTCGTGATGCGTCGCGGTATATGCCGCGAACCACTTCGCCGCGGGCGCCGGATCGCCAGGAGATGATGCAATCGCGTCTTCTCTGTCTTCGCGCATGGCTTCGCCACCGTCACTCGGAAACGCCTTTATCCACAGCGTGGAGTGGGAAATTTCTCGCAAGAGCTTTTCTTGTCTAGCTCAAGCAACAGGGAGATCTTCTGAAGTTCAACTACCGTCCCCATTTAATTGATCAACATCGCTGAACGATTCCGGATAAAACTGTACCGACGCTGCAAATCCCTTTGTGGATTCACCCTGTGGTGTCGCTGAGGTTTCCTCAACACGAACGACTCTGCCTTCTCCGTGCAGCTCGAGATGGTTGCGGCTCTCTTGACGTCGGGGAACAAATACGCTCATTTGGACCCGCACTCCGACAGACGGGCACTCTTCGCTCATAATCATCACGCCGGTATTGCTGATATCCCGCGTGATCCCGTGACCTTCGCGGGTCGCTCCGCTTGGTTCCAGCCACCAAAAGTCGGTTGGAGCAGCCATTTGATAACGTCGCGCGCTCCTCAGATCCCATTCCGTCATAACGCACCGGTCTCAATGATTCCTTTCCTGAAACCGTGGCTGAAAAGAGCGTGTGGCTCATTCCTTCCGCAAGAAACTTCTGTGGCTCAAAAGTAAGTGCGCGCGTCTTCGAGCGCAAGGAAACGAAATGCTCAGGTACAAGGCGACGTATTTACCACAATGAATGAGTAGGTACTCCGCGAATAGAAATAGGTACATTTGTTCCCTGTGAAATGGAACAAATGGCATAGCGTATCGCTTGCAAATGGTTTGCTGATCCGGCTAACGGCGCATGATTTCAGGCGTGTGTGGCGTGGCATCCTAATGCGTGCTGCTTCACTGCGCACGCATTGCGACGGAGTGAGAATCTTTGCGCCCGCTTATGCAGCTATGATGAGCGGTAGTGAGTCCCGGAACTTTGTTACTTGGCAGCATTCGCGAATTCGTATTATGAGATATCGCCTGTGAGTGTGAAGACGCCGATCATTTCGCGCCGCAGTTTCATTCGGGCCGCCGGCCTGGGAGCGGCTGGATGCGCAGCGATTTGTGCCGAGGGTTACTTCATAGAGCGCGAGCGAATTATCGTGGCGCGCCGGGATGTTGTTCTGGCGAGGCTTGAGCCAGAGTGGAATGGGCTGAAGGTCGTTCAGCTCAGCGATTTCCACTACGTGACAACGGATGATGGAAAGTTGATTGGAGACGCCGTAAGCATTGCGAATGGGCTCGAACCCGATCTGGTGGTATTAACGGGCGACTATGTCACTGTGACGTCGAGGTCCGATCGCTCCGCGGCGCTGAAAGCGATCCCGTGCGCCGAGGTCCTCTCCGACCTGCGTGCACCGCTTGGCATCTTCGCCGTTTTGGGGAACCACGATCAATGCAATCCTTCCTTCATCACTCGTGCTCTTGAAGCGCACGGAATCATGGTCCTAAAGAATTTCGCAATCTATGTTGAGAGGCTCGGAAAGCGACTCTGGGTAGCCGGCGTGGACGACGCGATGTTTGGTCGCCCTTTGATCGAACAGACGCTGCAATCGATTCCGGAAGGTGGATTCACCATTCTTCTGGCGCATGAGCCAGATTACGCGGATGTGGCGAAACGATATTCTGTCGACCTGCAACTGTCAGGACACTCCCATGGCGGGCAGATTCGGCTCCCGCTCATCGGGGCTCCCTATCTTCCTCCGCTGGCAAGGAAATACCCTTGGGGATTTCGCAAGCTCGATTCGATGAGCCTGTATACGAACCGTGGCCTGGGGACCATTATCGTGCCGATCCGGCTCGACAATCCTCCTGAAGTAACGCTTTTGACACTGCGATCGGTAGCTGGCGGCTGACAGCGCGGATGTGTGGAGAACTCCGACAGGGTTCAACAACTCGCGTATCATCTCGCGATTCAGAACGCGGCCAGTCCAGAGTATGGTACGCGACGACCCTTCCCGGCCAGTGAGGATGCGCGAAGGCTACGCGCGAAGTTCATGCGCGGAGTCCATGGGCGAAGGGAATTGCTCGAGGTGAGCGACGTCCGACTGCGTAGCGTTCGTAGGCCCGCCATCATTTTCCCGGTCGCCCGTGTAGGGGAGCAAGGAATCGCCAAGATTCTGCACAATAAGGCGCGGTGAAGTGTGCGGAAACCTAATAATTTGCGCTCACAGCTGGATCACTCCCCTGAGCAAAAGACCGGCGGCAGATTGGTCTCCATGTGTTGGCTAGTGTCTACAAATTCAGTCACCTGGGCGTGAAACCGGCTTCTCGGCCAAATGCGCCAGATACTTGAATGCCGGCTCGCGCCCAACTTCGTGCGTTATAAAGGACGCTATCATTCGCTAGCCTTCCAAACCGGGATTATTCTAGTTCCGCTCGAACACCATCGTGCCAGCGCACGTCGCGAGCTCGGGTCCGCGACGGTCAGTGCTCGAAAACGCCGCAGTGCCAAGGTTCGCTTCGCGCTTTACGCCAGGCATTTGATCTCCTAACCCCCAGTGCACCTCTTGTAGCGGCCTCTGAGAGCCAGGGTGGGCCGCCTGCGTCGCAAAAACCGGAGATTGGCAATTTCTCGCTTCGGCGCCCCAATTTCGGATTTTGGAGACTCGGAAATCTCATCACGCTACGGTCGAGGCAGATGGGGGGCGAATACTATCGAACCCGCTATCCCCCGATCGCTCTTGCCTTGCCCACCTGCCCGTGAAGCCCGGAGTGTTGATTTGGTCTAGTACCTCTTGCTCAGTCTCGCCGGTGAGTTTCTTCTGGTAGTCCACAGCCTCCCCGCATAAAGCACAAGTGTAGTTGCGCTAACCGAGGCTTGGCGCATTTCGGCCAGGTTCTTCAGCGCATTTACCAGTGAGGACATCCATCGCGCGTCTCGCTGCTTCATCGTTCGCATCTGCCCGCTGCTGTCCACGATTCCTTTCTCCTTTCATCCCGCTGCCGTTCGTGCCTTTATTGAGATAACCAGCATCTTGAAACCAAAACCGCCAGCGCGTTTCGCCCTTTTCTTTCGCTTCCTTCGCCACGCGGGAGATCTACAAGACAAAACTTGTGCACCTAAAACCTGCTTTCGGAAAACTGCTCCTGAGTGATATCTCGGCGTCCGACATTTCGAAGTTCCAGCGTGCAAGGCAAAAAGCTGGCGCCTCCGGGCGAGAGGTCAACATGGAGACGGCGGTGTTGAGAATGATCCTCCGTAAGCATCGGCCTTGGTATCTGGTCGAGCCGGATTACAGGCCTCTGCGAGAACGGGAAGAAGTCGGACGCGCACTCACCGCAGATGAATCTCAGAGGTTGCTCTCAGCCGCAAAAAACACGCGAAGCCGCTCCCTCTATCCTGCGCACGTGCTTCTTCTCAATACCGGAATGCGCGTGACAGATCTGCGCATGCTGCATTGGCGGCAAGTGGACTTGCTCGAGCGCTGCGTTACCGTTGGCCGTTCTAAGACCCTGGGTGGCGAAGGGCGCATGATTCCCCTCAACCAATATGCATTCGATGCCCTGGTGGAATGGCGCGCAAAGTTCAAGGACCCAGCTCCGGATCACTTTGTCTTCCCCACAGAGCGATATGGGCTTGACGGCGATGAGGGCGTTAAGAGAGGCGCGGTTGTGGTGTGGAACCTCGACCCGCAGAAGCCGATCGGCAGCTGGAAAGTGGCATGGACCGCTTGTCGGGAGGCGGCTAAGGTCAAATGCCGCCTTCACGACCTTCGCCACACTTTTGTCTCCAGGCTTGGAGAAGGCCGGGTGGCAGACTCAACACTCACCTCCCTTTCGGGGTGGATGAGCCAGAAGATGCTTGAGCCATACTCTCACGTCAGGATCGAAGCCAAGCGCCGCGCAGTGGATTTGCTCACTGAGGACAAAACTGAAGGAGACTGCCCCAAAAATCACCCACAGAGCGAAATCAGGAAAAATGAAAATGTCATGTAAACTATTGATTCTAAATTGGTAGGCGAGGCGGGAATCGAACCCACAACCCCCGGCTTAGAAGGCCGGTGCTCTATCCGATTGAGCTACTCGCCCACGCTGTTTATTGTATCTGCGAACTTGCCATCTCACGCGGTTCGACCCTGGGAACTGTACCCTCGCTGACAGCCTGGAGATAGCGAATCACGGTGGCCTCAGCCCAGTGCACACCACCAGGTGAACGGCGGCTCAGAAATGCACAGTGACCGCCGTGGCGCGGTTCGATGAAGTCAATATGGGGATTGGCGACGATCCGCACCTTTGTCTCAGGGAAGAAGCGGATAAATGGATCGTCCTGGGCGAGAAGGACCAGTGACGGTACAGCCACGCGGTCGATGACGCGCGCAGCGGCGGCGCGGAAGTAGTAGTCGTCGGCATCCCGGAAGCCGCAATGAGGCGCGACTATCTTCTGGTCGAACTCGCGAATGGATCGTACGGGGCCAACATCGCCGGTCCCATAGACGTCAGGGAACATTTCGGCTTTCTGGCGAAATCGCTGCATCAATGCATGCAGAAAATGCCACTCATAAATCCGGTTCCTCGGTTCGTGGAGTGCGTTTGCGCCGGCAGCCAAATCAATAGCCGGGCATACCGTTGCCACTGCGACCAGAGGCGCGCGCTTACCCCATTCGCCGGCAAGCTTGAGCACCAGATTTCCGCCCATCGAATAGCCGACCAGTGCTACGCGCTCCAGTCCAAATCGCTCGCTAAAGTGGCAAACCACGGCGCCCACATCCGCTGATCGGCCCGAGTGATAAAGCGTCGGCGTCAGCGAATCGGAGCCGCCACAGTCGCGCATGTTCATGCGGACCACGTTCATCCCGGCATTCCAAGCCAGAGTCGAAATGCCGCGAATGTAACGCGAGTCGGAGGAACCGTTCAGCCCGTGCACGATCACTGCAGTGAGCCGGCCCGCGCGCACGGCTTCGGGCTGCCAATGGCAATGGCACAGCACCCGACTGCCATCGGTGGGATCCACTTCCACGGCCTCGACTTCGGAGGACAAACAAAATTCAGGGCGAGGAAGAAAATTGCCGACAATGGTTTGGAGATGACCGTTCGCGAGCCAGGGGTGGGGCTCAAACTTCGTTAGCCAAGCCGGAGACGTCTCGCACGTCTGGGCCAGCGCGTCAGCCTTTGTCACAGACCAATACCCCCTAAGTGCGTACGTGGGATCATTCCCATCCTTTGGCTTTTTCGGGGGGACATTGGGGCGGCTAGTGGGGATCGAACCCACGACATCCTGAGCCACAG
>CAZHOO010000026.1:0-37109 GCA_964533905.1 uncultured Occallatibacter sp.
CATTCAGGAACTGCTTTCCGTAATCGAGCATGAATTGGCTGCCGGCTACCAGCGCGTCAAGCTCAAGTGCAAACCGGGTTGGGATGTGGAGGTTTTTGAGCGGGTCCGAAGCCGCTGGCCCGGTATTCTGCTCAGCTGCGACGCCAATTCGGCTTATCGCCTGCGCGACGAAGATCACCTGGTTTCATTTGACGCCTTTGATTTGCTTATGATCGAGCAGCCGCTCTGGCACGATGACTTTTACTTCCATTCGGTGCTGCAACGGCGCCTCAACACGCCCATCTGCCTCGACGAGTCCATTCGCAACCGCCGCGACGCTCTGGCGGCCATCGAGATGGAGTCCTGCAAAATCATCAACGTCAAGCTGGGCCGGGTGGGCGGCTTCTCCGAGGCCATCGCGGTCCACAACGCAGCCATGGAGCGCGGAGTTCCCGTCTGGTGCGGCGGCATGCTCGAGTCCGGCATCGGACGCGCGCACAATATCGCGCTTTCCACCCTTGAGGGGTTCACGTTGCCCGGTGATGTCTCCGCTTCGGCCCGCTACTTTGTCGATGACATCATTGAGCCCACAGTCACCGTCTCCGATCAAGGTGAGATTGCGATCCCCGACACGCCTGGCCGCGGTTATGAAGTGCGCTCAGACCTAATCGAGCGCCTGACCGCCCGCAAAGAAACCATCCGCGAGATGGCGCTGGTCGCCTAGGCCTCTCTTGAGTCTGCACACCCGGCGAGGTGCGTCCTCGTTGCAATGATTCGCCTTGTCCGGAACCGGGTCCGCTTCCAGTGCGTATTCTTGGTCAGCATCACCGATTCCTCGTCCAGACAGCCGGGCTCGAGGCTCCCTGCGAATGTTTTGTGACAAGATGCAAATCGGCGTGACAGAAAGCCCCACCCACGGCCACCGCGGTTTCGTCCGAGACCCTACAATCATTGATATTGTTTCTGGAGAGAGATCCATCCACATCACTTCCTGGAGGCTTTTAAAATGAATCGACTCTTTGGTGCGGCACTCCCGCTGGCCTGCGCCCTTTTTCTTGCGGTTCCGGTTCCCGCCGCCCTTGCTCAAGCGGCGTCCTCTACGCCCGACGATGCAAGTGCTGCCGTCAAGCTGAGTCCGGGACTCGACAAAGAGCTCATTGACACCTCGGCCGATCCCTGTGCCAACTTTGTGCAATACGCCTGCGGCAACTTCACTAAGTTGTATCCCACTCCCGCCGACCTGCCGGGCTACGACACCCTGTTCAGGATCCAGGACCATACGCAGATTGTGCTCCATCAATTACTCGATAAAGTGGCTGAAAAAAGCGCGCAGCATACGCCGAACGAGCAGAAAATCGGTGACTATTACGCCACTTGCATGGATCAGAAAGCAATCGACGACGCCGGCCTGAAACCTTTTCAACCCGAGTTCGACCGGATCTCCGCCGTGACCGGCAAAAAGCAGTTGACTGATTTGCTGGCGCATGACCAGATGATCAACGTTGGCGCATTTTTCAACTACTCCGAGCAGCAGGACTTTTCGGATGCGACCAAACAGATTGCCTCCGTCGACCAGGGCGGCCTCGGCCTGCCGGAACGCGATTACTACTTCCGGACGGACGACGCTGCGGAAAAAACACGCAAGGATTATATTGCCCACATCGCAACCGTGCTGGGACTGCTGGGCGAACCTGCCGATAAAGCATCCGCGGACGCCGGCAAAATCATGGCGCTTGAAACCGCGCTGGCCAAGGTGTCAATGGACGTAACCGATCGCCGCGACCCGCACAAGGTTTATCACATGATGCCCGCGTCGCAATTGGCCCAGCTCACGCCGGCCATCGATTGGCCGCAATTCTTCACGCGCACTGGCGTCCCGGGCATCGCCGATCTGAATGTCGCGAATCCGGATTTCTTTAAAGGGCTCCAGGACATTCTTAATTCCACTGACCTTGAAACAATCAAAATCTATCTGCGCTGGCAACTGGTGAACAATACTCCGTCCTACGCTCTACCCAAGCCCATATACGATGCGGACTTCGACTTCTATGGCCGCGAACTGAGTGGTGAACAGGTGGAGCGGCCGCGCTGGAAGCGCTGTGTAGCTGCAACTGACAACGGGCTTGGCGAGGCGGTTGGCCAGGTCTATGTGAACTCCCAGTTCTCCGCTGCGCAAAAAGCTTTTACCTCTCAAATGGTTGAGGACATTGAAAACGCCATGGACGGCGAACTGGACAAGCAGGATTGGATGAGCGCCGAAACCCGCGCCAAGGCCAAGGCCAAGCTGCGCATGGTTGCCAACAAGATCGGCTATCCCGATCACTGGCGCGATTACTCGAAGTTGTCCGTCGTGAGAGGCGATGCTCTGGGCAATGCTCTCAGAGCTGCGGAATTCGAAAACAAGCGCCAGCTGGCCAAAATTGGGAAGCCGGTGGACCGGTCGGAATGGATTACGACTCCCGCGACCGTGAACGCGTTTTACAACCCGTCGATGAACGACATCAATTTTCCCGCGGCGTTTCTGCAGGCTCCGGTCTATGATCCGAAGGCCTCCGATGCGGAAAACTACGGGCATATGGGCTTTTTTGTCGGCCACGAGCTGACCCATGGTTTCGACGACCAGGGAAGCCAGTTCGATGGTTATGGGAATCTCAAGGATTGGTGGACCGCCGACGATCGCAAGAAATTCGACGCCATGACGGATTGCGAAGTGCACGAGTACGGCAACTTCATCGCCGTGGATGATGTGAAGGTGAATGGAAAACTCACTCTGGGCGAGAACACCGCCGACAACGGCGGCCTCCGTCTTGCCTATATGGCCTTTCTTGCCGACGCCAAGCGCAAGGGAATCGACCTGACTGCGAAGGATGACTCCGGCTACACGCCACAGCAGCAATTCTTCATCGCTTTCGGCCAAGATTGGTGTGGAGGGTGGCGGCCGCAGCTGACACGATTGATCGTGCAGACCGATCCACACTCTCCGGATCCTATCCGTGCGAATGGCGTGGTGCAGAATATCACTCAGTTTGGCCAGGCCTTCGGATGCAAAGCGGGCCAGCCCATGATGCCCGACAATGCCTGCCACGTTTGGTGAGATTTGAGACATGTGCTCACCCAGGTCTAAAAACCGAGGCCTGGGTGCCCCGAGTAAACGGCGCGAGTAGTATTTACTTCTTCGATTGCGGGCGGCGCCAGTCGAAATAGTAGCCCAGAATACCCTTCACGATGAGATGGTCGGTTGACGCGGTGGCTCCCCAGCCGGCGCCAAGGTTGATTTCCCACTTGGGAGAAACAAATAAATTCACAACCGGAAAGATCTGGTGTTGCTGGTTGTGAAGGTTGACGAAGTGGCCGAATTCGCCCCAGTATCCGTAATACTCGATACCGATGTTGAATGTTTTCGCAGGCTGGTAGGTCACCGTCGCTGCCGGACCAAAGGTGACCCCGCGAGGTGACACATCGCGGTAATAATACTGCTTCTCAGCCCCCGTGGTTCCCGCCGGCAGGCCCGTGGGATGAATTCCCCAATTCATCGTGGTATTCACTGACCAGTACCATCTGCCCACGGTCTGGTCGACGATCGGCAAGATTTGCCATGACCATGTCGGATTGGCGTAGGCCGCCCTCGCATAGCCGATCTCGTTCGAAAGGCTGACGCCGACCGGCCAATGCCACGAGAGCGGCGCGCGAACGCGAGGGCGAATGTGGTCGCCCACCCACTGAATGCCTGTTCCGCTGCTTTCCTCGGTGAAGATGTAAAACCCAACCTCTGACCAGTTGTTAATTCCTTGTGTGAATTCGACCGTTTCATGTTCCTGGCCTTCCGTGGGAAGCATTCCATACTGCGTCGTCGTAGTGCCTTCGACGGTGTAGTTACTGTGAAGCTCGGTCAAAAGCACTCCGGGCGCCATGGTCTCAGATGGATAAACCTGAATCTCATAGTTGTCCTGGGCACTGACAACCGTGGCGGCGCTGAAGGCGAAAAACAGCGGAAGGGATACGCAGAGATTTCTCAAGAATGCTCCTCAGCGAATCGGGGAAAACGCAAAGCTCTCTTCTATTTGAAGCAATTCGAAGGCGATTGGGAAGGCCGACTAGTAATTTTCTGCCAAAAACGCGTCGACCTCAGCGCGCATCGGCATGGACGCGGCCGCGCCTTTTCTCGTGACGCAAATCGCCGCCGCGGCATTGGCAAATCGCGCCGCCGTCCACGGATCCTTGCCCTCGAGCAGTGCCACTGCGAATGCGCCATTGAAGCAATCGCCGGCGGCAACGGTGTCGATGGCGTCAACCCTGAACGGCTTCACCCATCCCGCCTTTCCGCCCGCAATAGCTACGTACGAGCCTTCGCCGCCGCGTTTGAGAACCAGCCCCCGCAGGCCTTTTTCATGCAGCCGCTTCGTGCTTGCCTCGACGTCTCCGCCATCGCCAACATAATGCGCCGCCTCGGTCTCGTTGGGCGTGAACCACTCGACCTGACTCCACGCCGTATCCGGCAAATCCGCTGCCGGTGCCGGGTCGAGCATCACCGGCACGCCTGCCCGCGCGCAGAAGTCGAGCGTGTAACTCAGCGTGTCCATCGGAATCTCAAGCTGGCAAAGGACCATCCCTGCCGAGCGAATTAGGTCCGCGTGTCTGTCGACCGTTGCGCGATCCATTTTCCCATTTGCGCCCGGAACCACCACAATCGCATTGCGCCCGTCGTCAGCGACGTAGATAGGTGCGAGACCCGATGGGCCCGCGACCTGCTCCATGGCAGTGGTATCGACTCCCGCGCGTTCCAGGCTTGCAATCAGCTCGGGCCCATACGCGTCGTCGCCAACCTTGGCCACCATCGTCGCGGGATAACCAAGCCGCGCCGCCGCGACGGCCTGGTTTGCGCCCTTACCGCCCTGGTTGGTTTCAAATCCGGTACCGATGAGCGTCTGCCCGATGGCAGGAATGCGCGGAGTGCGCGTCACCAGGTCCATGGTGATACTGCCGACAATCACGATTGGTTTGCGCGAGTCACTCATGACGGAATCTCAATAGAGCGGCGCCAGCGCCACCGACCCTAGCCCCAGCAGAAAACAGATGAACATGAGCACCAGCAGCGTGATAGCCGCACGCGGTGCGCCGGCGAACTCCCGCCACACAAACACGCCCCAGCATGCCGAAACCATCGTCGCCCCCTGCCCGATGCTGTAGGAAACCGCTGGCCCCACAAGGTGTGCGCCCGACGCGAGGAAATTCGCAACTCCGCCCGTTGCCCAGATGGCTCCGCCCAACGTTCCCGCCAGATGCCACCCGAGAGGCGCGCGCCAGTAGCCCGCGCCATCAACGGGCTCTTTTCCGTCCAGAGGCTTCTTCATGAGGAGCCAGTTCGCCGGGATAGCCGAAACCACCACGCCAATCATAAAGAACAGGGTCACGGCATAAGGTCCCGGCGCGGGTGCGCCCGGCGATCCGTTTAGAGCATGTGCCACAAAAGGATAAAAGCAACCCATCAGCACGCCGCACGCGAGACTGATCATGATGCCGCGCCCGGTCGTCGCCTTGGCC
This sequence comes from uncultured Occallatibacter sp., assembly GCA_964533905.1. Classification (GTDB taxonomy): domain Bacteria; phylum Acidobacteriota; class Terriglobia; order Terriglobales; family Acidobacteriaceae; genus Telmatobacter. The sequence goes on from CAZHOO010000026.1 coordinate 5,521, forward strand.
GAAGCGTCGCGCTTGCGATAGGCCGCCGCATCCAGAACGATAGCCACCACGACGAGCGCGACGCCGCCGAACAGCAGCAGCGGATTGCCCACAGGTTTCAGAACGTAGTTCGAAACCGCGCCGATCACCAGCGCCAAGCCAATCCCGACCGGGAAGGCAACCGCCAATCCGGCCACATCGATTGCAGCCACCAGCAGCAGGTTGGCAACGTTGAAGATGGCTCCGCCCGCAATCGCATACAGCATTGGGCCGGTCGCGGTTTGCCGTACGTCGGCGACGAAGGGAAGTCCCGCAGGTCCGATGCTCCCAGCCGTCACACCCCATAACACCGCGCCCGCCACCATCCCCACCAGGTAATCCCAGTAGAAGAGTTGAAAACGGTAGCCTGGGCAGAGCTTGAGCGTATTGGCCCAAGATCCCCAGCAAAGCATGGTCAGGATCGTGAGGCAGAGCGCGGCCGTGTACGTCTCTGGAATCAGCATCTTGGTTTCACGTCATTCACGCCGGAGCGTGCGGCAAGAATGGAACGATAACACACGGGCAGCGCAATTGTTTAGCGCGTGAAGTTGAAGGCATTTCGAGGAATCCTATCCTTTGGGCCGGCGATGCTTTCGTTCCCTCGCGGCCGCTTACTGCTTCGCCGCCTTCACCGCCTCAGTCAGTGCGGGCACGACCTCAAACAAATCGCCCACAATTCCGTAATCGGCCACTTCAAAGATCGGCGCATCGGGATCTTTATTGATGGCCACAATGCACTGCGAGCCCTTCATGCCCACAAGATGCTGAATCGCACCGGAGATTCCGACCGCCAGGTAGAGCTTCGGCGCGACGGTCTGCCCAGAACTGCCCACCTGCCGTTCCAGCGGCAGCCATCCGTTATCGCAAATGGGTCGCGATGCAGCCAGCTCGGCGCCCAACGCCGCCGCCAACTCCTGCACCAATGGAAGATTCTGCGCATCCTTGATCCCGCGCCCAACGCTGACGATTCTCAGCGCCGAGCCCAGATCCACCGTCTGTTCCGAGCCGCGAAACGGCTCACCCGGCCGCGTGCGAATCTGCGCCGCGTCGAGTTTTGGCGTGAATGTTGCAATCGGAGCCGGAGCCGCAAGCTCGTCAATTCTCGGATCCGGCCGAAACGCTCCCGCCTGCACCGAAACGAAGCACAGTCCATCGCCTGAATGCCGGTAACTCCCATTGAGCCGTCCCTGCATGAGTTGCCGCACGAACCTTGGGCCCTCCTCGATCGCCACGACGTCGCCGATCAGCATTTGACCCAAGCGGCAAGCCAGCGCCGGCGCATAATCGCGCACCTGATATGTGTGTGGGAAGACAACGTACGCCGGCTTCTCCGTTGCGATGAGCTGCTCCAAAACCAGAGAAAAACCGTCGGGTGTGTAATTCGCCAGCAGTGGATGCTCCACGCGGATCACCCTGCCGACTGGCCTGGCTGCAGCTTCCGCAGCCAGCGCTTCGGTTTGAGCGCCGATCACAACCGCAGTGATGCTCTCCGCAGGTCCCAGCCGGTGCGCGGCGGCAAGCGCTTCCCAACTGGTTTTTTTGATCCTCCCACCGCTCTCCTCCAAAACCAGAAAAATACTCATAGGACCCGCGCCTCCATCTTCAGCTTTTCCACCAACGCCGCTGCTGCTTCTTTAGCCGTACCCTGCAGGATATGTGTGGTCTTTTGCTTTTTCGGTGCGGAGAGTTGTTCGAGCACGACGACCGTCGCCGCATCCACGCCCAGGTCGGCCGCGTCCACCGCGCGCAGCTCTTTCGTCCTCGCCTTCTTGATCCCCATGAGCGTTGCGTAGCGCAGCTTATTCCCGCCCGACTGCATCGTGAGCACAGCCGGCGTCGACAGCTCGATGCACTGGAACCATCCCTCTTCCAGCTCGCGCTTTATTTTCAGTCCGGATTCGGTTTTCTCCACGTGGAGGATCATGCTCGCGTGTGGCAGCCCAAGCAATTCGGCGACGATCACGCCGGTCTGTCCCAGCCCCACATCTTCCGATTGCAATCCGCTGAGCACAAGGTCGGCATTCTCCAGCTTGACGGCTGCTGCCAGAAGCCGTGCCACGCCCAGCGAATCGCGCGTATTCAGGTCATCGCTGACCACATGAATTGCGCGGTCCGCGCCCTTGGCGAGCGCTTCGCGAATCGTCGAACCCACGCGTTCTGGCCCGGCGCTCACCACAATCACCTCGCCGCCGTTCTTCTCTTTGAGCTGCAGCGCTTCTTCCAGGGCGTAGGCGTCCGCCTCATTCATCGCCCACTGCAAATCCTGTTCGTCAATCCATTTCCCATTCGAAGCAATGCGCACCTGGGCGTCGCGCTCCGGAACTTGCTTGATGGCAACCACGATCTTCATATCTTCCTTCCATAAGTTCTGGGTGCCCCAAGTCTCGATTCTGAGGCCTGGGATAGCACGAAGATCAAGCTCACTCGCTCTCCGGCAACCCACGCGCCGCAATCTGCGCGATGTCCATCAGCTCCGGCGCGGGTGCCCCAGGGCTCGATTCTGAGACCTGGGAAAAAGCGTCCCGGAACATCGTATTGCAGAAGGGGCACGCCGTGCCCACCACCCTCGCCCCGGTCGCCGCCAGCTCTTCCGCCCGCACGTGGCTCACGCGCTCGCCCTTCTCCTCGCCGAGGAAGACCAACCCTCCGCCGGCGCCGCAGCAAAAGCTGCGTTCATGCGAGCGCGGCGCTTCCACCAAGTCACCCGCCAGCGCTGCCACGCGCCGCGGTTCCTCGTACACGCCACGATACCGCCCCAGATAGCACGGATCGTGAAACACAATTCTTTCTTGGTTTTGGACTGAGGGCAATTGCGATGCGAACCGTGCCAGAAACTCGCTGTGATGCTCCACCTCGGGCGGTGTGCCGTAAGCTTTCCAATCTTCCTGAATCGTTCGCACGCAATGCGGACAAATCGAGACTATTTTCCTGATCTTGGATTGAGCCAGCGCCTCAAGGTTCGCCTCTGCCAGTTGCTGAAAGAGCAAATCGTTGCCCAGCCGCCGCACCGGATCGCCCGTGCAGCGCTCCTTGCGCATCACACCGAAACTCACGCCGAGGTGCCGCATCACGCGCACCAGTGCCACCACAATTTCGCGGCCCCATGGGTCGTACGCCCCCATGCAGCCGAGCCACAAACAATACTCCTGTGTTCCGTCGAAGATGGGCAGCGCATTCTTCTCCACAAACTTGTCGCGCTCCGCCGGGCTCATGCCCAATGCGTTGCTGCCCCGCTCCAGCGCCAGAAAAAGTTTCGCCCCGTGGTCGTCGTCCCAAGCACCTGTGTTCACCGCGCCGCGCCGAAGCCCCACGATGATCGGCACATGCTCGATTCCCACCGGGCACTGGAATTCGCATGCCCCGCAAGTAGTGCACTCAAACGCCGCCTCCTGCGAGTTGTACTTTCCCAGCAGAAGTTCCTCGGACGTTGGCCCATATTCATTGAGATACCCGCGCAGCCCCAGCACAATTTCCTTCGGGTTCAGCAGTTTTCCTGTGTTGTTGGCCGGGCAATGCTCCATGCATCGGCCGCACTCCACGCAGGAGTACGCCTGCAGGCTGACTAGTTGCGTCAGGTCCTTCCCCGCGACCAGTCCAAAATCTTCGTCGCCTGACAACGGCGGAATCTCCGCGAATCCGCCCCGCGAAAGGAAAACCGTGAACGGGCTCAGGACCAAATGCAGGTGCTTGGTATGCGGAATGAGAGGCAGAAACGCGAGCAGCGTTAGGGTATGCGCCCACCAGAGCGCGTGCGCTGCGTCGCCGGCTGCAGGCAAAAAAAACGCCGCCAGATACGTGATCATCAGCACAAAGATGAGCAGCGCAATCACTCCCGATTCCCGGGAAACTGCGCCAAGCCACCTGGGCCGCACAACAAATCGCCGTACACCCAGCCCGAGGATTCCAACCGCACACGCCACCGCAAACAGCGCTGCACAATCGAAGAACACCCGCCCTGCGCGCCCTGCCGGATCAAGAAAACCCAACCCGAAGATCACCGCGCAGTGGTTCAGCGTGACCAGGGCAAATGCGCAAAACGCCCAGAAAACCAGCGCATGGGCTATGCCGGCCAGCGGCCGCTCGCGTATGACCTTGGCTTGGAGCATCACCTCCCAGACAAAGTCGCGAACACGCCTTCCGATGGGAAACAAATGAAAGTCGGGGTCCTTCTTCGATTGAAGAATCTTTTTGAGAATAGGCCCAAACCGAAGCCAGAAGCCGAAAATCGACAAAATCGCAAGGATCGCAAACAGCCATCTCTCCCAGGCAAAGAAGTGCTGGGGTTCAGCCAAAGTTGGGAGAATCACTGTCATCATTGAGTTGAAAATGAACCGCAATCCACGCACATCGGTGATTTTGGCGCCGTATCCCGCGAACTGTCGGCTTCGAATAGTATCCTAGCCGGTGCTGGCGCCGCTGATGGCGCCGCGCAGTATTCTTTCTTTCGGAGTACACGCTTGGCCAAGTATCTTGTCACTGGATCAGCCGGATTCATCGGTCGCTCAATCGCCGCCGCCTTGCTCAAACGGGGTGAGCAGGTCCGCGGCGTCGATAGCTTCATCACTGGCAAACGCGCAAACCTCGCCGGCCTTGACGCCATGGAGTTCATCGAAGGCGACTTGGCCGACCCGGCTGTCTGCGCCAAAGTCTGCGCCGGGGTCGAGGTTGTTTTTCACGAGGCAGCGCTGGCCAGCGTTCCTCGTTCCGTGGCCGATCCCGCAGCCACCAATCGCAACTGTGTCGATGCCACTCTCAACCTGCTGGTTGCCGCCCGCGCCGCCGGCGTCCGCCGTGTCGTCTACGCCGGTTCTTCGTCGGTCTATGGCGACACGCCCACGCTTCCCAAGCGCGAGGACATGTTGCCCAATCCCATAAGCCCCTATGCCGTGGCCAAGCTCGCTGGCGAACATTATCTAAGCGCGTTCACACGCGTCTACGGGCTCGAAACCGTCACCCTGCGCTACTTCAATGTCTTCGGCCCCTTTCAGGATCCGACTTCACAGTACTCCGGCGTACTGGCCATTTTTTGCCGGAAATTTCTCGCCGGCGAGCAGCCCACAATCTATGGCGATGGCGAGCAGAGCCGTGATTTCACTTTTATTGAGAATGTCGTCGCCGCCAACCTGCTCGCCGCATCCGCGCCGGCAGAAAAAGTCGCTGGCAGAATGATGAATGTGGCCACCGGCTCGGCCATCACGCTCAATCAGGTCGTTGAGATTCTCAGTGATCTCACCGGATACCGCGGCAAACCGGTCTACGCGGAGCCGCGCTCCGGCGATATCAAACATTCTTTGGCCGACATCAGCCGGGCCAGGGAACTGCTCGGCTATATCCCGCTCGTCGATTTTCGCGAGGGCCTCCGTCGAACCGTCGACTGGTATCGAACCACAGAGGGATAAACTCCAGTCGCCGCGGCCGCCAGTTTTGATCGCAATCTACGCGTGCAAAAACACTCCTTGCTTTTAAATAATTCATCTGCCGCGCAGGTTCGCTTGCCAGCTCTGTGATCGCAATCACGATTGTGTGATCCAGACCATTGACGAACGGTGCACGATGAACGAAACTGTCAGGGATTTTCCCCAGAATAGCTGTTCGTTTTGAACGCCAGGGCCATCGCCTTCGCCCCAATGGCGCGGGCAAGAGCGAGACTCATGACGAGACTTCGCTGCTGTGCGCGGCGACAGAGCTCCGTGTCCTTTGCCGGCAATCCGGCTTGAAACCTTCTGAGCTGCAACTCTGCGTGTTTGGCCGTTCTGATTGAGGTTGTCTTCCGTTGCCGAACGCTCTGTCGATCCACGAAGTCTTTGTCACCGAGCCATCTACATCCGCGTACTCGAGCAAAGCCCCGCCCACATCCACTTCCTTTCGCAGCCTCGCGCGGGTCATTTGGCGTCGTCGCCGTTTCGTCATCATCATCCAAGCGGCTTTGCTCGTTGCCTGCGTCCTTTATTGCCTCATCGCTCCCAACCAATACGAAGCTGTCGCCCGCGTCGAGCTTCGCGCCGCTCCTGTCTCCTCGCTCAGCCTTGATGGCGCCGAGGTGCAGGTTCCCACGTCTATTCTCTCCGCGCCCATCGCTCTGGAAACGCTGGCCAGCGTTTTGCGCAGCGACCGGCTTGCCTGGCGCGTGATTGTTGCGCTCAAGCTGGCGAGCGCTCCCGGCTTCTGTGGCAATTTTGGCAACCGCTTCCCTGGCTTCAATTCCGAAAAGCCCACACCAGCTGCTCAGGCTTGGCTTCTTGATCGCTTCTCTCGCCGCCTTCATGTGGAATCGGTTCCCCGCACCATGCTCATCGAGATTCGCTTCCGTTCGCGCGATGCCGCGCTCTCGGCCGCTGTTGTCAACACCCTCATCGCCGCCTATAGCGACCAGGAGACTGAGTCGCAAATTCAAGCTACCGCGCAGGCTTCGGGATGGCTCAATGCGCAGCTCGCTGATTTGAAGGCAGGCGTTGACCGCGACCAGCAGCGTCTTGCGCAATTTGAGGATGAACACGGCATTGTGAGCGCGCCGGAGATTACGGCAAACGGCCAGCCCGGCGAAACCGAACACAGCTCGGCACTTCTCCAGATTGACGAGCTCAGCCGTCAGCTCGTCGCGGCCACAACTGACCGCATTCTTGCCGAAGCCCAGTATCGCGCCGCCTCGCAGGGCGATCCTGAGATGGTCATCGCTTCCGATCCTCGGCTCCAGGCCGATAACGCCAACTTCGCAACCGCGCTTCTCCAGCAGATTCACGCGCGTCGCAGCGATCTCCTGCAGGAACAAGCCCAGCTCAGCGCCGAACACGGCCCAGGTTTTCCCCGCGTCGTCGAAATCGGCCGTCAAATGCAGGATCTTGATCGGCAAAAGTCAGCAGAGGACGCGAAGCTCGTCGAACGTTTCCGCTCCAACTGGCAGACGGCTCTCGATCGCGAGCAGCTGGTGCGCAACAGCCTCGCGCAGGCCACCAATCAAGGCATGAAGTTGAACGAGGCAGCCACCGAATACGCTGTGATGCGCCAGGAAGCCAATGCCAGTCACGACCTGTATCTGCGCGTCCAGGAGAAAGCCGAAGAAGCCGGCCTCGCCGCTGGAGTGCGCTCGTCCAACATTTCCGTCGTCGATTACGCTCGCCAGCCGGTAAAACCGATCGCTCCCGATCTTGCTCTCTATCTCGCCATCACGTTTTTTGTGGGTCTCTGGATCGCTCTGGCCGCAGCGCTGTTGCGCGAGACGTTCGGTTCGTCGGTGGCCTCTGTACTGCTCGCCCTCGTTGTGATTTCCAGCGCTGGCGCACAGGTTCACGCGCAAGCCCCAACGCCGAACACCTCTGGTTTGCCTTCCGGCGTCGCCAGCTTTCCACAGACGCGGGAGACAAGAAGCATTCCCAATCCCAAGGACGCACCCGCGATTTGGAACGACGCGAGCAGCGCCACGCCCGTGTCCGGCGTTTCACCATCTTCAGGTGTGGAGGCTTCTGCTCCCATGCCTGCACCCATCGGCCCGGGAGACTGTCTCGATATAGCCGAATATCACACGCCGGAATTCCACTCCACAGTGCGCGTCTCGCCATCAGGCACCGTTTCGCTGCCCCTCATTGGCGAGGTCAAGCTCGTCGGTCTGGACGAACAAGCTGCCGGGCGCGCGATTGAGGCGGCGCTTTTGTCGAAAGGAATGCTCCTGCATCCGCTCGTTTCAGTATTGATCACTACCTATTCCGGTCAGGATGTGAGCGTCCTTGGCGAAGTTACGCGCCCCGGCGTATATCCCTATACCGTCCATCATCGCTTGCTCGATCTGCTTTCCGCGGCATCCGGTCTTTCGCCCAACGCCGGCCGCCTCGTGAATGTGTTCCACCAGGGCGATCCCAAAACGCCGCACCCTGTTGCACTCGATCCGAGCGGAATCGACACGTCCTCCGACCACAATCCTGAACTCAGCCCCGGAGACACCGTCCAGGTGAGTCGCGCCGGCCTGGTCTACGTAGTCGGCGATGTGATCCGCCCCGGCGGATTCCCGGTCGATCCCGTTCAGGGACTCACCGTTGTGCAGGCGCTCTCTCTCGCCTGGGGACCCTCGCAGAACGCCGCCGTCGGCAAGGTTCTTCTCATTCGCGAGCAAAAGGGAGGCCGCGCTATGATCGCGCTCAATATTCGGCGCATGCTGCGCGGACAGGATCCCGACCAACCCGTGCAGGACCGTGACATTCTCTACGTTCCCGATTCTGTCGCTAAAAACCTCCTCAATCGCACCCTTGAATCCGCCATCCAGTCCGCAATTGGCGTCACCATTTACTCAGCCTTGGTCTACTCGCAGCGATATTAATTGTCTGGAAAAAGTGAGGCGACGATGAGAAGAACCGCGTGGATTCTGCTTCTCCTCTTCGCCTTCACGATTCCATGGGAATACTCTCTCGATCTCGGCGGAATCTTCGGCAATGCGGCTCGCATCGCGGGTCTGACTGCGCTTCTCGTTGCGGTTCCGGCGGTGTTGCAAGCAGGACGAATGCGTACTCCCGGCGTATTTTGGTGGCTCACGTCAGCCTTCTTTCTCTGGTTTTGCGGTTCGTTTTTCTGGACGATCGATCCCGTCGCGACTCTGGAAAAAATGCGCGGCTATTTTCAAGAAATGATGATCGTCTGGCTGATGTGGGAGCTCGCCGACACACCGGCCGATCTGCGCTCTCTGCTGCGTGCGACCGTCGCCGGCAGTTGGGTGCTTGCACTTCTCACCCTGGCGGCCTTCAGCTCGCCTGAAGCCATTGCTGCCGGCCAGGTCCGCTTCGCTGCCTACGGTCAGGATCCGAACGAAGTCGCGCGCTTTCTCGATCTCGGTTTTCCGTTGGCAGCGCTTCTCGTTCATTGCGAGCGCCGCTGGCCTCCGCGCCTTCTGGCTCTCGGTTTTTTCCCTTTGGGGATTCTTGCTGTCCTATTAACGGCTTCGCGCGAAGGTTTTCTGGCCGCCATCGTCGGAATCGTCGGCTCCATCCTCCTGCTCACACAGGGTCGTGCCCGACGTTTTGTCGCCGCTGCATTCGCGCTACCGCCACTTCTGATTGCGCTCTGGGTCGTCGTTCCTGGCGGCACTTTGGCGCGTCTCGCCACAATTCCAGAGCAGATCCAAAGCGGCGATTTGAATCAGCGAATGAACATATGGTTCGCCGGCTGGCGCGCCTTTGCGCACGCTCCAATCCTTGGCACGGGTGCGGGCTCATTCGTCATCGCTGCGCATCTTTCCCCCATCGACACCGCGCATAACACCCCCCTCTCCATCGCCGTGAGCGGAGGCCTTTGTGGGTTGTTTTTGGCAATGGCCCTCCTCGTGCTCGCTGTTCGCTGCGCGCTTCGAACCAGGGGCCCTCTGCTTCTGGCGCTCATTACCTCGCTGTTGGTTTGGGTTCTCACATCGCTCGTCGCTACTGTAGAGGAAAATCGCACCACATGGCTGCTACTTGCCATGATCGTCGTTGCCGGCCGTCTCGCGTATGAAGATCCTGCAGAGCTGGCTGCGTGTTTCTCCGCGCATCCGCCGCTTCTTGCGGGCCCCCAAAAGGTGCAGTTCACGCCGCAACCGGAATCTTAGAGGACGCTTTCGCAGCCATGTCGATCGCTTCGTCCATCGCCGCGCCCTCTCGGAACTTTAGTATCAATCGCGCCATCCTCCACGCCGCTGTCTCCGTCGGCGCCGCAGGCATATTCGTCAAAGTTTTCGCCACCTTCAAGGAAGTCGCGGTGGCCTCCATTTATGGCCGCTCCGACATCATGGATGCATTTTTCGCCGCCGCCCTCATCCCCAGCCTGCTCGTCAACCTCATCTCGGAATCGATGAATCAGGCGCTTGTGCCCACGCTGGTTCGGGTGAGGGAACAGGGCGGCCGCGAGCGCGCTCAGCAGCTTCTCTCAAGTTCCATGTTGTCGATGTGCCTGTTGCTTACCGCTGCCAGCGTGGCCATGGCTCTTGCCGCACGCGGTTTCTTTCCGCTCATCGCTTCGCATTTTGCGCCGGCCAAGCTCACCCTGGCCGTGCACTTGTTCTACGGCCTTCTGCCGATCGTTCTCATCACGGGAATTGCCACCAACTGCACCGCTGTCCTCAATACGGTTGACCGCTTCGCTGTTCCGGCTCTCGCGCCCATTGTGATCTCCATCGCGGTCATCGTCGGCGCGCTAGGTTGCGGCGTCCGTTTCGGCATCTGGGCCTTGGTGTGGTCCACGCTGGCTGGTTCGCTCCTTCATGCCATCATCGTCGCTTGGATGATGCAAAGGCGCGGCTATCGATTCCGTCTGCGCTGGCACGGCTTCGATGATTCTGCCCGCGAGGTCGCCGGTCAATACGGCCCGGTCCTGCTTTCAAGCGTTGTGTCTTCTGGTGGTCTGCTCGTCGATCAATCGATGGCTGCCACGCTCGTTACCGGTAGTGTCTCCGCTCTCGTCTACGCCAACCGCTTTGTCAGCGTAGTCCTCACGCTGCTGGCGGGCGCCCTCTCCGCAGCCATCGTTCCTTATCTGTCGCGCATGATCGCCTTCCGCGACTGGAATGGATGCCGCCACACGCTTCGAACCTGGGTAAGGCTCACGACCCTTGTTTCGGTACCGATCGCAGCAATCCTGATCGCTGGCGCGCGCCCTCTCGTTTGCTTCGCCCTCCAGCACGGCCGGTTTGGACCTCGCGATACCGCCGTCGTTGCCTCCGTGCTGGCGATGTATGCCGTCCAGATCCCATTCTTCGTCGTCAGCCGAGTTTATTACCGCTTTGTGGTCGCCATGCGCCGCACTGACCTGGTCCTTTACTGCGGCATCCTCAACCTCGGGCTCGACATCGTGCTCAATCTCGTCCTCATGCACTGGTTTGGAGTTGCCGGAATCGCGCTTGCGACTTCGCTTTGGACCGTCAGCACATTCTTCTATCTCTGGTATTGGAGCAGGAAACTGCTTGCGCGAGCTTTCACCAGGGAGGTTGCAGCATGATTCCTGCACCAGCCGAGTATCTTCTCCGCTGTGATGACCTCTGCCCGACCACCCCGCTCGGCCGCTGGCGGCGCATCGAAGCTCTGATCGAGGAATTCAGTCTTCAACCAATCCTTGCCGTCGTTCCCGATAACCGCGATCCCGAGCTCTGCGCCGCAACGCAAGACCCTGGATTCTGGCCGCGCATACACGCGATGGAAGTTGCGGGGGCCGTTGTCGGCCTGCATGGTTATCGTCATCTTTGCACCAGCCGAGGCCGTGGGTTCTTGCGCCTCGCCGATACGTCAGAATTCGCCGGTGTGGATGCACAAACCCAGCGCGCGTGGATCGGTGAGGGCCTCCGGATTCTCCGCGCGCACGGACTCAACCCGAGAATATGGGTCGCGCCGCGGCATGGCTTCGATCGCAACACTCTCGACGCGCTCAGCGCGGAAGGAATCTCACTTCTCTCCGACGGATTCGCGCGCGTCCCATTCCGCCGTGGCGGCGCTACCTGGATTCCACAGCAGCTTTGGGGCCCCATCGATAAACCGAAGGGCCTCTGGACCATTTGCGTTCACGCCAATACTGCCTCGGATGCAGACATCTCCTCCCTGCGCGCATTTCTAACCACCCACGCCGATCAATTCACCTCCGTCGATCGTGTTCTCTTTAACTGCCAGCCCACCACCCTGACCCTGGCTGAATATCTCTACGCCGAAGCGGCGCTGTGGCGTCTCATGGCTTCGCGAGCTGTCAGGCGCGTGCGCCAATTCACGGCCTTCTGATCGAGGAGCGACTTGTAAAGCCGTTCCCAATCATTGAGCACAGTCTCCATGCTGAATTCATTCATCACGCGACGCCGTGCGCACTCGCCCATCGCGAAGCGTTTGTCGAGTGGCATGAGCATAAGTTTCTTCATCGCATCACACAGGCTGGTCGGATCCGCCGCCTTGGCGAGCCACCCGCTCACACCCTCAATGACCACTTCGCGTGTTCCGGGCACATCAGTGGCCACGGCGGGCACCGCGCAGGCCCCGGCCTCGAGCAACACCATCGGTAAGCCTTCGTAGCGCGACGACAAAACGAATCCATCCGCCGCCTGCATCCAGTGCTCGACGTGCGGCTCAAAACCAAGGAATCGGACACGCCTGTTGAGCCCGAGTCGAGCCGCCAGCTTTACCAGTTCCATCTCCAGCGGACCGGTGCCCAGGATGAGAAGATGCGTATTCTCGGGTGCTCGTGCCATGGCCCGCAGGAGGGTCGGATAATCTTTCACTGCTTCTAACCTGCCGACGGCCATCCAGAGGAACTCATCCGATAAACCCAGTTCCTTCCGGGCAGCCATTCGAGCCTGCATATCCGGAGCCCAAGCTTTCACCTGAATCCCATTGGCAAGAATGGAAAGACGTTTCTCGTTCACCATCCGCGCCGTCAGATGCGACACCGCCGTCGCACGGCTGACAGCGGTCACATGGTCGGGCAGCCACCGGCTAATCGAGTAACCGAAGCGGCGGCCTCTCTTTCCCGTGCTCGAACTATGCAGCGTGTCGATCACCACCGGAACTGTCGCAGCCAAACGCGACCACCGGCATAGCCATGCGGCATGTGGCAGATGTGCGTGCAGCACGTCCGGCTGTTCGCGCTCGAGCCATCGATTGAACCGAATCCACCCGCCGGGATCCGCCAGCCCGTGTCTCATCTCCAGGCTTATGAATGCGATCCCGCATACGCGCAGCTCCGCGCCTGCCGCGCCGCCATCGCCCGAGAGCACAACCACGCTCACGCGCCAGCCGCGCCGGCGAAGGCCTTTGGCCAGCAGCATCGCCTGCCGTTCCGCCCCGCCAATTCGGTTCAGGCCGGGGATCGCAATCGCAGCGTGGCTCATGTCCGCCTCCACGCGTGCGCATCGATTAGTTCCTCATACGACTCGATCGCGCGCTCGAAGGCAAACTCGTTCGCCTGCCACTTCTTCTCGATCTCGGATTCGCGAGTCCGTTGCCGTTCGCGAAACGGAGCACCCAGCGCGAATGTCGTTGTGCATGCGCCGGCGATCAGTAAAGACAGGGCAATGAATGGCAGCGACAGGGCGCACAGAATCCCTGTCAGAGCAAAACCAAACCAAGGTCGGAACACTGCATTTCTCCAGTGACACAACTGCGAAATCCCGGGCCGTATCCGGCTCCGGTGACCGGCAAAGAAGCTTCGTGATGGGTCTGCCCCGGTTCGGCGCAACTGGAACGCCATGGACCGCGGCGAATGCGGCCTCATTGTGCGCTGGAAACGTGACGACTGCTTTGCGAGTTGCTTTGGCGGGATTCTTTCTCGACGAACTCCGGCGATGCGCTAAATAAATAAAGCCCTAAGATTCGACGGCCCGGCACGCCCGATTCTTCTTCGTCTGAGCAAAGCTCCCTCGACAACGCGAGAGTAACCCTGGTAACAGGTCCCTACGTGGGTGTGTGGAAAAATGGTGCTGAATCTGTACCCAAAGGAAACATCCAATCGGAAAAAATGTCAAGAGGTAAATTTCCACAGGAAAAGAAGGGTCGGTTGATTACTACAGTGCAGAACCTTGATTCTGAAAACGAAGATCTTCTTTCTCAGCTTCCGCAGCGCGGTTCCCTTCGCAGCTGCCCGATGATGGGAAGAATGCTTGTGAAAATCGTTCTCCAGGCTTGATTGCTTCGAGGGCCGCAACGATTGTCGAGGCGAGCGCTTCGGCGGAGATTGCCGGCGCGAGCCACGCACACGAACGGTCTCGCAGAAAATCCACCACACCTCCCGATGCCGGAGTAGCCACAATTGGCAATCCCGCCGCCGCAGCTTCCAGCAGCGCGTTTGGCATGCCATCATGGCGCGACGGAAGCACAAAGAGCGTCGTGCCCTTGAAAAGCTTGTAGGGCGGATCGACACGGCCGGCGAAGCAGACTGCTGTTTCCAATCTCAGATCTCGGCAAAGAGACTTAAGAGTCAATTCTTCCCGGCCAGCGCCTGCAAGGGTCAGCTTCACTTCAGGGAATCTTTCCCGCACCAAGGCCAGGGCCTCAATCAGCAGATCGAACCCCTTCTCGCTCGACAGTCTTCCCACTGCCAACAATCGAAGGCTGGCGTCGTCCATTGCCGCCGCTGGTTCTCGCACTGCCGCACGGATTCCTGCAACATCCACGGGATTTGGCAACACCGTAATCTGCTCCCCGCCTATTCCGGCCGCCCGCGCCAAATCTCGTGCCATGTCTCGCGATTGGCAAATGACCTGATCGGAATTTCGATAAAGCACGCGATAGAGCAGCTGCGTGAGGCGCGGCGATCGTCCAAATCGTATGACGGACGTTGCAGTTGCATTCTGGCGTATCAATAGCGAGGTGTTCGGCGGAAACAGCGGCCGCAGCATCAAGGCCAGAAAACTCACCTCTGATGCTCCAGTAAGGACGATCTTTGGCCGCAGCCGCCACACCAGGCGCAGCAGTGGCCATGCTCCCGCACGAGCTCGTGCAGCTCCCAGCGGATGCACCTCAACCCAGGCCGGCAACGATTCTCCGCTTCGGTCGCTCTTTCCCACCAACCCTAAATGAACTTCGTACTTGTCCTGCGACAAACCGCGTGCCACGAGAGTGATGACGTGTTCGGCTCCGCCGCCGCCCAAGTGCGAAAGAAGCAGAAGAATCTTGGTTCGTCGCGCCATCGTTTTTCTTTGAGAACTCGACTTTCCTGTGAGGGAAACCATTCTCGTCCAAAACTGACCACAGGAAGTGTGCTGACTATCACTGAATGTTTCTTTAATTTCTCTAATCTTGGTGTTTCAAATTGCTACACTGTCCGTCGAATCCCACCAGAATCTGCTGACGACCCCCGAATGCTTGGGGAACTCCGTGCAACAAAAGGGCTCAATGGCAGATTCAGAGACTCTTCCTTTCCGCCTTCTTGCAACATTCAACGAACATCCCACGATGGTCGTCGGCGTCACCACGCAGGAGCTATGCCTGATTCTCGGAGCTCGCTTGCGCGTGTTGCGGCGCGCCGGATTCCACGTCACCCTCGTCTCCGGCCCTGGCGAATTGCTCGAACGCACGGCTTCTCGTGCGGGCGTGGAATCAATCGCGCTTCCCATGCGCCGCTCGATCGCGCCTCTCGCTGATTTAATTTCGCTGATCCGCATGTGGTGGATCCTCGGCGACTTGAAACCCGAGATTGTTGAGTTCAGCACACCAAAGGCCGGGTTGCTGGGCATGGTTGCAGCCTCGCTGCGCGGCGTTCCCCGCCGCATCTACATGCTGCGCGGCCTCAAGCTCGAAAGATCGCGCGGCTTTAAGCGCTGGATTCTGATCACTGCCGAGCGTGTGGCCTGTTCGTGTGCACACAGAGTGCTCTGCAACAGCAAGAGTCTCCGTGCGGAGGCGTTGGCTCTCGGCCTCGCTCCCGCCGCCAAGTTGCTCGTGCTGGGGGAGGGAAGCAGTAACGGTGTCGACGTCGACCGCTTCACGCCAGGGCCCAGTGCGGTGCGCGAGCAGTTTTCCATCCCGCATGACGCTCTCGTCGTCGGATTCGTCGGCCGGCTCACACGCGACAAGGGCCTGCCAGAGCTGATCCAGGCCTTCGACCGGATTCTCCGGGCCGAGCCGGCCACTCATCTGCTGCTGGTGGGCTGGTTTGATCACGCAGAGGACGCGCTTGGCGCCGCGTTGCGCCATCGCATTCTCGCTCATCCGCGTATTCGTTGCACCGGCTTCGTTCCAGACACCGCTCCTTTCTACCGGGCCATGGACTTAATGGTCCTTCCTACATGGCGCGAAGGATTTCCCAACGCCGTTCTTGAGGCCGCAGCCACCGGTATTCCAGTCGTCACCACCGAATCCACCGGCGCCCGCGACGCTGTCGTCGCCGAGGTCACAGGCCTTCTGATTCCACCCGGCTTTCCTGAGGCCATTGTTGAGTCGGTCGTCAAGCTCCTCCGCGATCCCGAGCGCCGATTCCGCATGGGCCGCGCTGCGCGTGCCTGGGTCACCGAGCATTACTCTGAGGAGCGGGTTCTGGGACTGACCGCGGATTACTACCTCACTTTGCTCGAACCGAATGCGATCCAATCTCTCCAGAACGGATCGGCTGCTGGCTCCGCAAACTCACCGCAACTTGATTTGCCCTAGGTCCACCGGTCGGTCGTCTTCCCTGTGGCGGAGGTCTCGACTCTCAGGCCTGAGAACGCTGTCCTCACTGCTCACGTTGGCACGCACGCGCCGGTGCTATTCTGACGCCGTCAGGCGCTCACTCCGGCATTACACGAGGTTCCTGTGCCCACACCCGTCAATCGTCTCACCGTCGACCTTAAGCCATATCCCGATCTTGTCATCGTCTACCTGGGCATGCGCGTAAACCGCATCGCAGGTTTCAAAACGCTTATCGGTTTCGGGCCGCAGATTTCAAAGTCGGTCGCCGATCGGCCCGACGGCCTGCTCTGCCACGAGAATTTCGTCTTTTCGTTTTTCCCCATGCACGCGGGCATGCGTCAGTATTGGCGCGACATGGATTCTCTTCTGAAATGGACGCGCTCTGATCCGCATCGCCAGTGGTGGAAGAAGTTTCTTCGCGATTCCGGAGGCACCGGTTTCTGGCATGAAACCTACACCATCCGTGGCGGCATGGAAGCCATCTACGACGACATCGAGCCAAAAATCGGCTTCAAGTCTTTCGCTCCCGTCGTTCCTGCCCGCGGCTCGATGTTCACCGCCGCC
The DNA here is from genome assembly GCA_964533905.1 of uncultured Occallatibacter sp. Taxonomy (GTDB): domain Bacteria; phylum Acidobacteriota; class Terriglobia; order Terriglobales; family Acidobacteriaceae; genus Telmatobacter. The sequence continues at coordinate 22,197 of CAZHOO010000026.1, forward strand.
CATCGCTCCAGCCGCGGCGAGAATCTCCCCTCTGTGGTGGACGAGCAGGAGTTATACGACAAGTGAGGGCCGGCTGGGTCACATCCTGCGACAGTATTTCTTTCAGGAAGACCATCGCTCAATCTTCTCCGTGATCCTGAGCGCCGATTCCGCATGGGCTGCGCTGCGCGTGCCTGGGTCACGGAAATCTACTCCGAGGAGCGGGTCCTTGGCCTGACTGCGGAGTACCGCCGGAGACTGCTGGCCGCAGGACCGGTGACGCAGTTTCAGAACGCGTAGTTCTGTGCGCTCATCCAAAGCGATCTTTGGAAAACCAACGGAAAGCGCTCTACGACGCCCGGGGCGCTGATCGTTCGATTTTTCCCAGCAGGAAGATGTATGCCGCGATGCCGATAACCAGGTAAATTGCTGCGACGCGGAAGACCCATACGTAGGAATGCGTAACCGCAACCAGATACCCGGTAACGATGGGCGCGGCGATTCCCGAGATTTGGTTGGAGAAGTTGATGATCCCGCCCACCTTGCCAACGTCGTTGCGGGCGGCAATCAGAGAGGGCAACGACCATCCCACAGGAGCCGCAGCCGACAGACCGCCGATTGAGATGCTGATCCAAATGAGCGCCTGCGTCGTGCTGTGTGTATGCCCGGCGCCAAAGATGCCGAGGCCGAATGCAGTTCCACCAATGAGAACCGTTCGCCGCACCGCACTTGCGCTCCATCCGCGCTTGATCAGCAGGTCCACAAGCCAGCCCCCGATGGCTAGATCGGTGATGGTCGCAAAGAGCCATGGCACACTCGTGTAGACAAAAGAATGCATTTGGTCGAGGCGAAGACCGAACAAAAGGTAGCTGGGCAGCCATGTAAGCAGCAGATAGAAGACGTAATTGTAGGAGCCAAAGCCAAGGGCGAGCCCAAGCACTTTGCGATCGGCGAGAAGATGAAACAGCGATGAAGCGGGTTCATCGGCAGCTTTGTCCTTCGCGGATTCTTTTCTCGCGCCCTCGATATGGCGGCGTTCGGCTTTGCTGAGGCGAGGCTCGTCGTCGGGGTCGCGATAGATCCGCCAGAAACAGAGAAAATAGAGCGCGCTCAAAAAGCCTGTGAGCGCAAAGCTCCAGCGCCAGCCGGCCTCAATCAGTACGAAGCCCATGAGGGGAATGCCGGCTACCGACGCAAATTTGGCGGCGGCGTCGAACAATGAGGTCGCGAAGCTGCGCTCATTCTCCGGGAACCATGCGCCGATGGCCTTGGCATTCGCGGGGAACGTGGGAGCTTCACCAACACCGAGCAGGAAGCGGGCGGCGAACAAACCGCCAATCGAAGGCGTCGCTGCTGCGCCGAATGTCGCCACGCTCCAGAGCAACGTCCCAATTCGGCCAACACGTTTCACTCCGAACTTGTCGAGGATGATGCCGATCGGCAACTGGAGTGCCGCGTACGTGATGTTGTAAGCGCCCGAAAGATACCCAAAGGCGATATCGGAGATGCCAAACGAGGCAATGAGAGCGCCGTGAGCGACGGAGAGGTTGACTCGATCGAAGTAGTTAACGAGCACGCCAACGCCCAGCAGCCAGGCGATCCGCCATCGGTGCATGGGAATCCGTTGTTGCGCCTGTTTTGGTTCTCCGGCCAAAACGACCTCTTATACCGTCGCTCGAGTTGCGCCCGTCGATATACCGCCGTCCACTAGCAGAATCTGGCCTGTAATATATGCGCTCGCGTCTGACGCCAGAAAGACCACCGCGCCATCCAGGTCGTTCGGCTGTCCTGGACGTTTCAGCGGAATGCGGTCGATGATGTACTCGACCCACTTTTCATTCTCATAGAGGACCGCATTCTGTTTTGTTCGGAACCAACCCGGCGCCAGGCAGTTCACAGTGATACCCGACGGCCCCCACTCGTCTGCCAGGCTCATGGTCAGTTGTTTAATCCCTCCTCGGCTGGCGCAATATGGGGCGATTCCCGCGTATCCAAACACACTCGTGACTGAACCGATGTTGATGATGCGCCCGTAGCCGCGCTTCACCATATGCTGCGCAAACGCCTGTGCGACAAAAAATGCTCCGCGCAGGTTGGTCTCGAGCACCAAGTCCCAATCGTCGGGGGTAATCTCCAGCGCTGGCTTCCTCACGTTGCAGCCGGCGTTGTTCACCAGAATGTCGATCTTGCCAAAGTGGTTCCAGGCGCTTTCAGCCGCGCGTCCGATCCCATCTACATCGCGCACGTCCAATTCGAGCGGCAACACTTTTCGCCCGATCCCCTCGATCTCTTCCTGAAATGGTTTAAGGTCGGGCAGGTGACGGCTGGTGATCACCAGGTCCGCGCCGGCGCGCGCGAGCGCTCGGCCCAGGAATTGGCCCAGTCCCCGGCTGGCGCCCGTCACGACCGCAGTCTTGCCAGTCAAATCGAATAAACCCGTGCTCATCGATTTCCTCTCACGGCTCAAGAACCACCTTCATCAGCCCCGGTTCACGCGCATGCAGACGTTCGAACCATCCAGCCGCATCGCTCAAAGGGGCCACCGCTGAGATCAAAGGCTCAACGCGGATCGCGCCTTTCTGCATGAGAGAAATGCACTCCGGATATTCTCCAGCCGAAGCGCACGATCCCAGCAGCCGAAGCTGGCGGCTTACGACCCTTTGCAGCGGAATCTCCACCTTGGGCGAGACGTTGCCGATCAGCGTCACAGTTCCTCCCGAGCATACACATTCGATCGCGGTGTTGATCGGCTCCTGCGCGCCAACTGCCTCAACCGCGATCTCTGCGCCGCGGCCATCCGTAACTCCGAGCACCCGCGAAGCGATCTCAGCCGCCGAGCCCGAAAATGTATGCGTCGCCCCCAGGTCCCGCGCCATCTTCAATCGCGTCTCATCCACATCGACTGCGAATACGCGATCGCATCCATAATGGCGAAAAGCCTGGACGCTCAAAAGGCCGATCATCCCGGCTCCAATCACCACCGCAGTTGAGCCCGCCCGAATCTGAGTAATCTTCGCCGCATGAACCGCGACCGAAACGGCTTCGATCAGAGCCGCATGGGCAAACGAGAATTCATCCGGCAGGGCGTAAACGATTCGTGCGGGCACGGACACAAATTCGGCGAAGGCCCCATTCCGCCGGTACTCGCCGCACGAAACTCCCAGCACCTGCCTCTTCTCGCAAAGATTCACCGCGCCCGCCGCACAAAACCGGCACGCGCCGCAGGAGATGGTCGAATCGAAAGTCACGCGGTCGCCAGGCTTGAAACTTTGAACGCCGCGTCCTGCGCTGTGAACAATGCCGGCGGCTTCGTGCCCCATGATCAACGGCGGAATCCGGCGTCCAGTGCTGCCGTCGTAGCCATGCACATCGCTGCCACAAATGCCGCACGCCTTGACCTGGATCAACACATCCTCATGCCCAAATTCGGGCATGGGGACATCCTCTAGCTTCAATTCGTTATATTTCTCAAGCAGCAGCGCTCGCATCCTTTGCGTTCCCTCAACACGTCTCGCCGTCGGCTCCAAACAAATCGGCCTGCTCGCCAGTCGGCTTCGGAGCTTCGGCATGCTTTCGTCCGGCAGCTCCGATTAGGCTCAGCACCTCCAGCGTCTGAACCGCCTGTCGGGGCAAATAGATGCGCTGAGTATTCGATCGTGTGTCAGGCGGTGTCAGCATCAATCCGGCTCCGTCAACCAGGCTGCGATCATTCGCTGCCAGGCCCTCCAGCTCATCGCCATCCTGCAATGTGAGTCGCATCCACAACCCTGCCGTGCGAGGCCGCAATGAAAATCGCTTGCGCACCATCCGCTCAGGATCTGCCTCGGCAGCGCCCGAGGGCAATGCGCGCACGAAGCACATCCATTTCACCTGCTCCCAGCCGATCCGCACCACTCTGCCGGTCAGATCAAGAAACTCCAGCTCAGGCTTGTTCTGCCCGAACTCCGCACCCGCATACCCCGCGATCCAATCTCGGGAGAACTTGCGCACTATGACAGGTTTGCGTGCCGAGGCCATCGCTCTGGATTGTCGCACGGACCGCACCAAAGCGCCGTTGGCGCCTGTTGCTCGATCGGGATACCATTCCGCGCAACGAAGAAGAAGCTGCTCCGCTTTCCAAGCTTCGAAAGTTGCCCGGCGCCCACCGGTTGGCTGGCCTTCCGTCGCGAGTTGTGTTAATGTCTTTGTTTGCAAGTTGTTGTGACTCTCACCATAACGCCAGCATCATCAGTCACTTGGGCTGCGGTCCAGACGGCGGAATCAGGTTAGAACATGCCCGACTATATCTACCTCCTGGAGAACCGGCTCTCGGCTGACCAGCGCAACGCCCTTGCGCAGTTACGAACTGCCGCCCGCGAGGCGGGGACCATCCTTTTCCTTACCGGGGACGCCGCTCGCGATTTAACCAGCGGACACGCCGTCCGCGAGCTCGAGGTCGCCATCCATGGCAATGCCCTTAAGCTGAAGAAACCATTGGAGAAACTCGGCGGAAAGATCTGGGGCGAAGATGAGGCATCGCGTAGCCTCTATCTCTGTTTCCCGGGCACCGTGCGCGTGGACGTGGTCAGCACGCACCGTGTGGAGTATCCCAAGCCCGGCAAGCCCGTTTTTTCTCCCGCCTCTATCCATGAAGACCTCCGCCGCCGGGACTTCACGGTCAACTCCATGGCCATTTCGCTCAACGAGGGCTCCTACGGCCTTCTTATGGATCCGTTGAATGGCGCCGCCGACATCGAATTGCGCGCCCTGCGCCTGGTCTCCAACTACGGATTCATTGAAGATCCTTCGCTCCTCATCCGCGCCACTCGGCTCCGGGCTCGCCTTGGTTGGGAGATGGACCCCAGAACCCAGGCCCGCTACGACAATGCCAAGACTGAAGGCGTGATCGAGTTTCTGTCTGCCCACTCTCGTGAAGAGGAACTCGAACAGATCGGCCACGAAGAAGACGGCCTGAAGGTTCTACGCGCCCTCGAAGCCGAAGGTTGGATGAAGATTCTCTTTCCGGCATGGACTTCCGCCAAAGCGGATGAGGCCAAGCTGACTGCTCTTCACGATCTTGCGGTTCAACTCCTCTTACAGGGCGTCCACGCCGACATGTCTGCCGCCCAGATGCAGCTGCTCACCGCCAAGCTGCCCTCACGCGACCTGTCGGCGCTCAAAAAATCGCTGCTGAGGCCGGGCTTCGTCGAAGAGTGGAACAAGTTGGACTCGCTGGCTTCTGGGTTCGCCAAAACGCTGCTCTCCAAGCAGAACGCCAAGCCTTCTGCATGTTTCAAGTTATTCATGAGCTATGATCCAGAAGCTATTCTTTGGCTTGGTTTTACAAGCAAGGATAAAGCCGTTCAGGAACGCTATCATCTCTTCCTCAAAGTATGGCCCGAGGCGAATCAGCGCATCCCCTATGTGCTCATGCAGGAGATGCGCATCACGGCTGAGCTGCCCATCTTCGAAGAGCTCAAGCAGAAGATCTTCCTCGAACTGATCGATGGCAAGTTGACCACCCCGGAGGAAATGCGCGCATTCCTCGAGCCATACTCACCACCCGCGCCGCCTCCGCAGGTCACCATCAAGCGCTCGCGTGCGAAGCGTGTTGGCGCCAGAGTCAAAGAGGCGGCAATCGAAGAGGATGAGTCCGAGGACGCCCTGCCTGAAGAGGATCTGGAGATTGGCGGAGACGACGAAGAGCTCGATCTCGCGATTCTGCCCAAAGGCGCGCTTGCCGATGGCATCGAAGACGACTCGGAAGACGACGAAGAGGAAGATCTGGACGGGGAAGAGGAAGCTCCGTCAGCGAAAAAGGCCGCCAGCAAGAAGGGCCAGAAGCCTGCCGCCTCCGGCAAGCCGGTTCCTCCCGCCAAACCGACCGCAGCCAAGGCCTCTACAGTCGCCGCTTTTGCAAAAGGGGCTCCAGCAAAGGCTCAGCCGGTTTCCGCGCCGAAGAAAGCCGCACCCACAGCTCCGCTTGCCAAGCCCATCGTCAAGCCGGTGGCCAAGGTTGCTGCCAAGCCAGTGAAGGTCGCCGCCAAGGTGCCTGCGAAGAAACAGGCCCCGGCCAAGGCTGCCCGCCCTAAACCGAAGGCGAAGCCCGCTCCAAAACCGGTAAAAAAAGCCCACGCAAAGCCTGCGAAGCCGGCCGCAAAAAAGCCTTCCGCCAAAGGCAAAAAGAAGCGCTAGACTGCATCTTCCGTTTGCGGGAGAATCGTGCGTCCAGTGCATGCCCCTTGAAGAAGGCGGCGGCAAGCACAATGAAGTGCCCGCTTTCCGCGCCGTCCGCTATGAATCAAAGCCCTGTTGTCGATCCTTTATCGTTGCGTGATCAGCATCAGAGGTTCGGGCGTCACGCGGCAGGTCTTGCCCTGCGCCGGCGTCCATGTCGATCCGTCAGAATACTTCACCGACAGCAATTCGACCGATACGACTGCCGTTAGTCCTGGCGCCCAAACGTCGACCGTGGCTGTGCGGTCTGCGACCGGCGTCAAAAACACCGTCAGCGTCTGCATCTTGAGAGTCGTTTCCTTGCTCGGGTTCGCCAGACTCAGCTGTTCGGTACGGCCCGTCGCGGTCCAGCCCCGTAAACTCACCGTCGCACGATCAATCGTCCTCTCGTCGGGGCTTTTCAGCTTCAGATGCAGCCGCTGTCCCACGCCTTTGGTGCCGTCGACCGGGAGCCGTTCACCTTGCGGCGGATTGACCTGGTCGTGACCGATCTGGAACTGACCGCTGCCAGTCCTCACGATATTCCCATCCGAAAGATGCGAAGCCTCGACGGAAACCGGGCACGGGTTCGGCAGCTTGACAGCTTGCGTCGTCGCAATCGTCCGCCCGTCCGGCCCAACCGTGGTTATATTCTCCATGCCGGCGACGCCGTAGCTCGCGTTCTGCGCCGCAAGACCAAAGGGCGCCGCCAAAATGGCGCATCCGAGAACCCCAGCCAGCTTCACGGGAAGACTCCTTCTCTATTTCGCCTCCATTGTCCATCCATCCGGCTCCCTTGTCCAGCCCGAGCCGGCTCTCACGCCCCGGCCAAATTCATCAAACGTTTGCATTCTCTTTGCTCCCGTGCTTTAACCTGTTAATGATTCCAGCGGTCAATCTGCTCCCGAAAACCCAAACGGCCGCGGGACGAGGACTGACGGTTTTGAGCCAATCCGTGTTTGTTCTGGAAGACGACTCCGATATAGCTAGGCTGGTGCAACATCATCTGGAAGCGGCTGGCTTTGAAGCTCGCTTGTTTCACACTCCCACCAACCTCATCCCCGACGCCGAGCGCAAGCCTCCCGCCTTGTTTCTTTTGGACATCATGGTTCCCGGCGGCGACGGTCTCGACGTTTGTCGCCGCCTGCGCAATCACGCCGGACTCTCCACCATCCCCATCATCTTTCTCACGGCTCGCGCCGGAGAAAACGATCGCGTCCTGGGCCTCGACCTCGGCGCCGATGACTACATCACCAAGCCGTTTTCCACCCGCGAGCTGGTGGCCCGCGTCAAGGCCGTGCTGCGCCGTTTCGAGCGCCCCACGTCGCCCTCCATCATCAGCTTTGAAGAAATCATCATCGATGCCGGCGCCATGCAACTCAAGGTTCGCGGTGAGCTCACCACCACCACCGCCACCGAGTTTCGCCTGCTCGACTATCTGGCCCGCCATCCCGGCCGCGTCTTCAGCCGCGACCACCTTTTGGACGCGGTGTGGGGCGACGCCCGCTTTGTCACTCCTCGCTCTGTCGATGTTTATGTGCGCCGTATCCGTGAGAAAATCGAGATCGACCCGGAGAATCCGCGCTACCTCAAGACCGTGCGCGGCGCCGGCTATCGTTTCGAACTGCCGAAAGGCGAGTAAGAACAAGCCGTTGGCATTCATCCCTCAGCTTTCGGCTCCTCCTTTTCAGGAGCCAACATTGCTCCACGTCCCACAGTCAGGCTGAAAGCTGAGAGCTAAAAGCTGAAAGCTGTTTTCCATGACCTCCAAAGTCTTTGCCCGACTGCTCGGTCTCTTTATCGCCTTGCTCGTGATCTACACGGTGGCGAGCGCGTTGGTCTTTCGTGTTTTTTTTGAGCCCTCAAGTCAGATCGATCTTGAGCTTCTCGGCCGCAAGGCGCTCCTGGGGTCCCTGCTCGCGCTGATCGTCGCCATTCCCCTGGCGGCGCTGGTCGCTCGACGCTTCTCCGCTCGCTTGAGCCGAGTCATCACTTTCGCTCGCCGCATCGCCGACGGCGATCTCACGGCCCGCATCAACGCTCTCGATACCACAACCGGCCCATTCAGCGGTATCGCCGAGCTCTCTTCAATGGAAGCCGCGCTGAATGAAACTGCAGTTCGCCTCGGCAGGGATTTCTCCGAGCTCCAAAGCGGGCGCGACGAACTCGCCGTCATGCTCGACTCCATGCAGGAGGCGGTCGTTGCCATCACTTCTTCCGGCTTTGTCCGCTGGTCGAACTCTGTCATGCAGGGCATTCTCGGATCGCAGATGGCTCCCGGCCGCCCGCTCGTCCATTTCGTCCGCGATCCTGAACTCCTGGCCTGCGTGCGTGGAGCGCTCGAGCGCGGCGAGCTTTGCGTGGGCCGAGCCAGCCTGCTTGCTCCCGGCCGCGTCTTTGAGGTAAACGCCGCTCCACTGCCCGCGGGCGGTGCGCTCGTCGTGCTTCACGATGTCACCAAAATCGAAGCCGCGCAAAAATCTCGCCGCGAATTCGTGGCCAACGTCAGTCACGAGCTCCGCACTCCGCTCACTTCCATCCAGGGCTACGTCGAAACGCTCATCGAAGATCCTCATCCCAGTCCCGAAACCACGCTCGAATTTTTGGGCGTGATTCTCAAAAACACCAGCCGCATGAACCGCCTCACAGAGGATCTGCTCGCCCTCGCCAGCGTCGAAAGCCCCGACTACAAACTCTGCATGCAGCCGGTTCGCGCTAGTGTGCTGCTTCAGGACGCGATCGATTCCATCGGCGGCATCGTTGTCGATTCCGGCGTTCAGCTCCAGTCAGCCGGCGCCCCCGACTCTATCGTCATGGCCGATCCCGACGCCATGCACCAGGTCTTCGGCAATCTTATGGAGAACGCCCTCAAGTATGCCGGCTCGGGTAAGAAAATCCGCGCCGGTGCACGCCTTCTTGCCTCCGAGGTGCAATTCACCATTCAGGACTTCGGCCCCGGCATCTCATCCGAGCATTTGGAGCGCATCTTCGAGCGCTTCTATCGCGTCGATAAAGCCCGCTCGCGCGAGTCCGGCGGCACCGGCCTGGGTCTCGCCATCGTCAAGCACATCGTGCTGGCGCACGGCGGACGCATCTGGGCTGAAAGCGAACTCGGCAAGGGCGCCTCGTTCCACTTCACGCTGCCGATGGCTCCCGCGCCACAAAGCGCTCCCCAGCCCGCGCCTGCACAGCCAACTCACGCCGCCGCCGCATCCTGAACTCACTCAGATCTGCGGTTGCTCTTCGTGTCCTTGCCCGTCCCAAAATCACGGGTGCCCTAGGGTCCCTCGCATTTGGGGACCTGGGATACCGCCGGCCTCAATCCGCCTCAATCACCTCACCAAAAGAACGGGTGACCTAGGCCTCGACTTCGAAACCCGGAATCGACCAACCTCAAACTGCCATCCTGAACGACCGGCGCGGAGCAAAGGGAAGTGAAGGATCTGCGGATGTTGTTCGTGTCGTTGGCCGTCCAGGGATAGCGGGTGTCCCAAATCTCGATTTTGAGAACCGCTCCTCGTCCCCCACTCCCCACCTTGTCAATCCTCTCTTGCAAAATTTTCTGCACCGCTCCACCCCTAACTCCATGATCCCTCGCTTCTTGCGAACCAGAAATATTTGTCCCCAAGTTTGCCGATAATTAAGCCACTTTCCCGCATAATCGTTGCATCGATCAAAAACCAGGCAATCCGCCCCGCGCCAGCCCCTTGGCGTTGCCGGGGAAATGCCTTGATCCGTTCGCAAAACAAGCGACGAACCCCAATGATATGACGTCTTTACAAAACTCGATCCTTTAGAATCAGGTAGTTACGGCAAGTGCTTTCCCCTAACTCCTTAGCTTGCACGTACTTGGCTATAAAGATCGAGGGGAGCCGGGGTGCCACCGCTGCATATTCGCCACTGCAATTTGCCACGATGTCTGCGTCCCCTTATCGCTGGAGCCTGCCTGATTGCAGCGGCAGTTTTCCTCGGCCGCGATCTGCGATTCTCCGTTGTTTTCAATCGCCCGTAACATTCGCCACGGACAATAGATACGGCAGGAAATCTGAAAGGGAGCAAACCGTGAAAAAATCGTTACTGTTCGTTGCGTTTTTGATGTGCGCGCTAAGCGCGGCTCAGGCCCAGAAAATCACCGCCGCCGGCGCCACGTTTCCATACCCCATCTATTCCAAGTGGTTCGCGGAGTATAGCGCCGCGCATCCCGGTGTTGAAGTCAACTATCAGTCCATCGGATCCGGTGGTGGCATCAAGCAGGTTTGTTCTGGCGTTGTCGACTTCGGCGCATCCGATATGCCCATGACCGACGATCTGCTCAAGACTTGTGGAGTTAAACTCATCCACATTCCCACTGTGCTCGGCGCCGTCGTTCCCATCTTTAACGTGACCGGTGTCAGCGACCTTCGCTTCAGCCCGGACGTGCTGGCGGATATTTATCTAGCCAAAATCACCACCTGGAACGATCCGCGCATTGCGAAGGACAATCCCGGCGTGAACTTGCCCGGTGACAAGATCATTGTGATCCACCGTTCCGATGGCAGCGGCACCACCTTCATCTGGTCCGACTATCTCAGCAAGGTCAGCCCCGATTGGGCCAGCGGTCCCGGCAAGGGCACGGCGATCAATTGGCCAACCGGCGTGGGAGGCAAAGGCAATGAGGGCGTGGCTGCGCAGGTGCGCGAATTTCCTGGCGCCATCGGCTATGTCGAGCTCATCTATGCCCTGCAGAACCACATCAACTTCGGTGCCATCAGGAATGCGTCTGGCAACTGGCTCAAGGCTTCGATCGACGGCGTGACCGCTGCCGCGGCGACTGCCAAGATCCCCGCCGACTACCGCGTCTCCATCACCAACGCTCCCGGTCCCAATGCCTATCCCATCTCCAGCTTCACCTATCTGCTCATTCCCACGCAGCCGAAGGATGGGGGCAAGGAAAAGGTCATCAAGGACATGCTGAGCTGGTCAATTAACTCTGGAGAAGGCCAGGTCTCGACGCTCTCCTACGCGCCTCTCCCTGACGCCCTCAAGCAGAAGGTTCTTCAATCCGTTTATGCCCTGCCGTAGCGCTCTATGAGGAGTCCGGCGCCCGCCGGACTCCTCGTCTCGTCCTCGCATTCAAGGGTTTCGTTCGCAGAATCCGCGTACAAGTGATGCCCCCCTGGCTTCAAGGGAAGTGCGCGGGGCTGTGTCTAGATCAGAGACCGGCCTGGAGAAATGCCTCGGCTGAGTGTCGAGCACGAAAAGCTTACGGCTGAAAGCTAAGAGCTAACAGCTGCTCTTTGGTACACTCTCCAAGGCTCGGGTGGTACGATTGCCCGCTCCGATAGAGAGCGTAATGAACCCCTCATCGATCTCCACAGTCAACGACCTCTTTGTTCGTGTCGCCGGGGCAGGCAATCCGCGTGCCGTCCTCTGGCAGGACGAATTCGGGCAGTGGCACCCAATTTCGTCTGACCAGATCTATCAGCGCGTCCGTGCTCTGGCCACGGCGTTTCTCCGCTTCGGCGTTGAGAAGGGTGATCGCATCGCCCTCGTAAGCGAGAACCGCTGGGAGTGGGCCGTCACCGATTTCGCCACGCTGGCCGTCGGCGCCGCTGACGTTCCTCTCTATCCCACGCTTACCGGCGAGCAAATCGCCGAGCAGGTGAGTGACGCAGGATGCCGCATCGCCGTCGTCTCCACGCGGCAGCAATTCGACAAGCTGCAATCCGTCCGCGCGCAAACCGTGCTCCAGCGCATCATCATGATGGACGCGCCCGCTCCCGCCGGCGCCATCGCCATGAGCGAACTCCTTGCCGGCGCAGATACGGCCGCTACTCAACGTGACCCCGTCTTCGACGCTCTCGTCCGTTCCGCGGATCCCGGCGACCTGGCCACGCTCATCTACACCTCGGGAACCACCGGAGAACCCAAAGGCGTCGCCCTCACCCACGGAAACTTCGCGGCCAACCAGAACTTCGCCGCCGTCGATTTCGGTTTCAATTCAAGCGACGCCTGCATCTCCTTTCTGCCTCTTTCGCACGTCACCGCCCGCGCCCTCGATTACGTGATGTACAACCACGGCGCGCAAGTGGCCTATTGTTCGCAATTCGATAAGCTTCCGCAGGCCATGAAAGAAGTCCGCCCTACAGTCATCGTTGGCGTGCCTCGCGTCTTTGAAAAGATTCGCCAGGCCGTCGAACAAAAGGCTTCGCAGTCGCAGGTCAAGAAACGGATGCTGGCGGGGGCTCTTCATCTCGGTTCCCGCTTCGCCGACACGGTGTATGACGGCCGTCAACCTGGCTCCGTTCTATGGAATCTGGCCAACAAGCTCGTCTTCTCCAAGGTCCGTGAGGCCTTCGGAGGGCGAGTAAGAATCTTCGTCTCCGGTGGCGCGCCTCTCGGCATTGATACCGCACGCTGGTTCGCTTCCGCGGGAATCGCTCTTTGGGAGGGTTACGGCCTCACGGAAACCTCGCCAGTCATCGCCCTCAATACGCCCCTTCACCACCGCATGGGATCGGTTGGCATGCCACTGCCGAACATCGAACTCAAGCTCGCTAAAGATGGCGAGCTGCTCGTTCGCGGACCGTCGGTCTTTTCCGGCTACTGGCACAAGCCTGCCGCGACCGCCGAGTGTCTCGACGCCGACGGATGGTTCCGCACCGGCGATATCGCCCATTTCGACGCCGACGGATTTCTTTCCATAACAGATCGCAAGAAGGAATTGCTGAAAACCTCTGGTGGGAAGCTTGTCGCGCCGCAGCCGATTGAAAACAAGTTGAAGAACAGCGTGTTCGTGGCCCAGGCCGCGCTCGTTGGCGATCGTCACAAATTCATCTGCGCGCTCATCTCGCCTAACTTTGCCGCACTGGAACAATGGGCCAGCCATCATGGAATCGAAGCTTCTTCCCGGTCCGTGCTCGTGGCCGATTCTCGCGTCGTAGCTCAATATGCCGAGATTGTGCGCGCGGTCAACGGCTCTCTGGCCAATTTTGAATCTCTCAAGCGCTTCCGCATCGTCGCCGACGAATGGTCTCAGGAATCCGGCGAACTCACCCCTTCCATGAAGATCAAGCGCCGGGTCCTCATGACCCAGTACGCGGCGGTAATCGACGAACTATACGCCGACGAAGCAACCGCCCGCGGCGAATCGGCTGGCTGATCCTGCCAATCCCTTCGTGCACAACCTTCCGCCTGTGCCACAGCCGTTGCAGCGCCCTGAAAAACGGCGCGCCCCATGCGCCTACTCCCAGCACGGCTCCGAATAAAATCACGGCGTCGATGCTCAGCCGTCCTTCGCGTGTCCAGTAGACATCGGGCGACAAGCTCAGCCACAAAGCGAACTCATCCAGCGTGAGGGCCGCTCCGACGCCATAACTCACCGCCATGAGTCTTCCCAGAAAGATCGACATCGGCGAGTGCGACCATCCCAGATCGAGCAGCCACCCATATCCAACAAAAAGCAGAATCAAGATGCCCCACACCAGGTGGTGAATGTGCATCCCGCGCACGACCACCCATTGCAAGTGGCCCTCGTGATTTGCGATTCGATGAACCAGCAGCCGCACACCGGCGAAGGTAATCAAAAACGCAACCGACGCAATGAACATGCGCTGCCGAGGCCGGTCGGGTATCGTGGCGCGGATCAGGTAGCCCAGTCGCGTCAACTGCAACAGCACGAGCAGCACCGCGACGACCAGGCCGACGAATGCGAGCAGGAATCCAGCGCCAGTTTCCGGCATACCCTATCGTAGCGCCGCTCTCCCGATGTTTATTCGCCTGCCCCGTGAGCCGCATCACGATTCCCACGAACAGCCGCGCGATACACTGTTTAAGGCCGGTGATCGTCCCCGCCTCCGGTAAGAACTGTGCACCACGCCTCAAACTTCCAGCGCACCAGCCGATACTGACAACTGTGCACTGTGAGCTGTGAACGAAGAACTGCGAACTGTTTCTTAGGAGACTCTACGATGAAAGTTGCTTTGCTGACCGGTGGTGGCGATTGCCCCGGATTGAATGCGGTCATTTATGCAGCCGTGAGGAAGGGCATCAATCACTACGGAGACGAGTTCATTGGATTCCTCAACGGCTGGAAGGGCGTGCTCGAAAACAATTTCATTCCGCTCACGCTCGAAAACATCGATGGCATCCAGTTGAGAGGCGGCACCATCCTGCATTCTTCGCGCACCAATGTGAAGAAGATTCCCGGCGGCATCGACAAAGTGCAGGAAGTCCTCAAGGCGAATAAGATCGACGCGCTCATCGCGCTTGGCGGCGACGACACGCAGTCGGTCACTCTCTTCCTGAGCGAACACGGAGTCAAGGCCGTCGGCGTGCCTAAAACTATCGACAACGACATCAGTGGCACCGACCAAACCTTTGGTTACGACACCGCGGTCATGATTGCCACCGAAGCCGTCGATCGCATCCACACCACGGCTGACTCGCATAACCGCGTAATTGTGATTGAAGTCATGGGCCGCGATGCGGGTTGGATCGCCTACGCCTGTGGAGTTGCCGGCGGAGCCCACGTCATCCTGGTTCCTGAAAAAGAAATCGACATCGACCACGTCTGCGCGCTGCTCAAATACAACTACGACCACGGCAAGCATTACGGAGTCGTCGTCGTCGCCGAAGGCTGCCATCTCCCTGAAGTTGGCCAGGTCATCGGCTCGCAGCAAGTGGACTCCTTCGGTCACGTGCGCCTTTCCGGCATCGGTGAAGCGCTCGCCGAGCTGATTGAGAAGAAGACCGGCTATG
>CAZHOO010000027.1:0-19230 GCA_964533905.1 uncultured Occallatibacter sp.
AGCGAAAGCTGCGAAACGCTTGATTCTATGTGACATATAACCAAGTTGTTGAAAACAATCTTGGGGACGTAGCTCAGTTGGTCAGAGCGCTGCCCTGTCACGGCAGAGGTCGCGGGTTCGAGCCCCGTCGTCCCCGCCATTGAATCTAGAAACATAGACTCAACGGCGTTCAACAGTCAGTCGTCTCAACCCACAATCCCACTCTCGCTTATCATTCACCACTCGGCGTGTGAAGGAACGCATCCTCCATGTGGAGGAACGCATCCTCCGGGCCGCGCTTCGCTGGACCACGGTGCGGTCCCACACTAATAATCGATGCATTCTCGATCTTCTGCAAGTCCAAAATGTTCTGTGCAACGATCTGATATGTCAGCACTGGCGCAGCGTGTTTTGCGATGAGGCTTTCCAGGAGATCGTTCGAAGTGTTGCCGGAGCAGTGATTCTGGCTGCTCATTCCGCCGGCTTCAATGAAAACCAGTAGAACCGCCGCCAGCAAGACATGCACCTGATCGGATGAAGAAAAAACAGTTCGAAGATAAAATCGAAGGAACGCAACTCGGCCGGCTTAAATTGAGAGCCGTTGCATCGAGGGCACATTCGCCGTGGCCACAGTACGCGGGGTAGCCAGCTCGGCCAGATTATCGATTCTCCATTCATCCAGAACTCCCTATCCTTGAAAAGTTGGCGTGCGTCATAGCCCGGATCCAACTCCTGCGCTGGAATTCGTGTCGAGCCATTCGAGCAGACAGCGAATACTACCGGTGGCCAGCGCTATGCAGGAGTCAGCCGCACCGTAATACAGGTTGATCGTGTCGCCGTCTTCACCGATGGTCTGGCCGCAGGGGAACACGACGTCATTCACATCTCCGACGCGCTCGTATGAGGCTTCGGGACCGAACATCCATGAGTTTCCCCGTTGCAGGCAGATCGCCGGGTTTTGAAGATCGAACAGCGCCAGGCTTAAGCGATAGATGCTTCCCGATGCGGTAACTCGCACTCCGTGGTAGATCATCAGCCAGCCTTTGGACGTCTCGATCGGCGGAGAGCACAGGCCGATCTTATTCGCATCCCACCAGCCCCCGCGCCGGGCTTCCAGGATGACTTTATGGTTGCCCCAATGCTGCAGATCAGGAGAGTACGAGATCCACATATGAGCGCCGGTCGTGGTCATTGGCCGGTGTATCAGGGCCCAATAACCGTTGATTCTCCGCGGCAGCAGGGCGGCATCCTTATCTTCCGGCGGCATGATCACGCCGAATCGCTCGAAGGTCCGGAAGTCCCTGGTGAGGGCCAGCGAAACCCCTGGGCCGCCCCGTGCAAACGAGGTGTAGGCCACAGCGAACTGCTCGAGCTCCGGGACATAGGTGATGCGAGGATCTTCGATGCCCCAAATTTCCTCGGGATATTTCTTGGGATTTGCGATCAGCGTTGGCTCCGGGTCAATACGCCATCCGTCGATTCCATTCCTGGAGCGAGCCGCGCTCAAGTGCGACAGGCCGCAACGGTCTTCCACGCGGCAAAGCAGCAGAGTGTCTCCATCGGGTAAGCGCACCGCTCCCGCATTGAAGACGCTGTTGATGGCATAGGGCCAATTCTGACGGGTAAGGATGGGGTTGCTCGCAGAACGCGTGAGCAGGGCATGTTCGCCACACGCAGACTGCTTCGGTTCGGGAGCGATAGCTTTTGAGAAGGCCTCTGGAAGCGTTAGTGGATTCAAAAAGAGAAACTCATTTCCTGGTGCAGTTCTTTTGCGTAGGTAACTTTCGCTCGCTGCATTTCCAGGAGCGCCATCAGGAAGGAGAGCGTTGATTCTGCCCCCTGATTTTCATTGACGCGGTCAGGATGAAGTCCGTCTTTGCATCCGCCGGTCGCTGCATCGTAGAGCGGCACCTGCAGATCGTTCTTGCCCAGGAACCAGCCGAAGACGCGGCGGGCTTCCTCGATCCAGTGCTCTTCGTTGGTTAACCTGTATGCTTCAAGACAAGCCGAGATCGTAGCGCAGGCTTCCACGGGCTGCTGGTCGAATCGAGCTTTCTCAGCGCCCTCGGCATAGCACCCGTTGGAGCCGATGGGCACAAAGATCTCTTTGTCGCCGCAGTGTTGAGCAGCTACGAGCCATTCGAGCGATTCGATTCCCGCCTCCACCATCCTTTTGTTGTCACTTCGCTGCCCAGCCAAGATGAGCGCCTGTGGCAGTCGCGCATTCGAGTAGGAGAGGCTCCTCTCAAACCAATGCCAGGTTTCGGAGTGGCTGCGCTCGTAAACATCAAGCAGGCGATTCGCGAGTAAATTGCGCGCCCCCTGCATCGCCCGGTCACCGGGGAACCAGTCGAGATAAGCCTGTAAACCGAGAACACTGAATGCCCATGCCCGTGGGCTACTAAACTTAAGGACCGCAGCCACGGCAGCCTCGAACAATCTGCCTGCTGCTCCCCGCAATCCTGGATTTTGCGATTGGCCCAGAACCGATCCCAAGGCCCACACCGCGCGTCCATGGCTGTCTTCCGAGCCAACGTCTTCCAGCCATTTGCGATCGTAGCCGAGAAAGTTTCTGAATCTTCCGGTATCGGAATGAAATGCGAGCCAGAGAAATGCCAGGTACCTGCGCGAGAGGTTCAGCTGTTCCTCCCGGTGCTCGATCCCAACACGCTCATCCAGAAGTGTAGAAACAATCAGCGCACGCGCGTTGTCGTCTGTTGTATATCCTTCGCGTGTGTTGGGAACAGAAAAGATTGCGTGTTGCAGCATGCCTGTGTCGTCGGTCATGGTGCGCAGATGGCGGGTGTTCAGAACCGGCAGATGTTCTATCGTTTCGAATCGTTTCGCCGCATCATCGTCCGGCTGTGCCGGCCTGGGCTGCAGCGAGCGCTCGAAACGTGCCCGCTGAAATGTCGCCATGTATGCGCGAGCCGTCTTCGGCCATGTCGTTGAGCGAGAGTGCAGGTAGGCGCGCTTCCGCATCGCGTGGCGCTCCGCATCGTTTTCAAGCAACGCGATAACTGCCTCGGCGATGGCAACCGAATCGTCGAACGGTACAATCACGCCTCGCTTCTCTGCCAGCAACTCCTTGGCGTGCCAGTAGGGCGTAGAGATAATTGCCTTGCCTGCTCCGAGCGCAATCGCCAGCGTGCCAGAGACAACCTGCGCTTCCTGCCGATAGGGGGTGATGTAGATATCGGCCGCGCCTACGTGCTCCACAAGCTCTTCCGCACTTACGAAGCGGTTGTTCAGAATCAATTGAGACGAGACGCCGAGTTCCTCGGCGAGCGCCTGCAACCCTTCGCGGTAGCGTTCGCCTTCGCGCCGCCGGATATGCGGATGCGTCACTCCGGAAACGATGTACACCACGTTCGGATGTCGCGCCAGGATCGCCGGCAGAGCCCGAATCACGTTTTCAATTCCCTTGTTGGGCGATAGCAAGCCGAAGGTAAACAGAACCGACTTGCCTTCCGTACCAAACCGGTCTTTGTAATAGTTGGGGTCCATGAAGGTCATATCGGGCACGCCATGCGGGATCACATCGATCTTTCCGCCGGGAACCGAATACACTTCGCGCAACAGTTCTGCCGCCAGTTGGCTCATGACGATCAGACGATCCGAGAGCTGCGCGATCTCTTCGAGCACGATTCGTTGATCCGCATCGGGTTCGCGCAAAACAGTGTGCAGAGTAGTGACCAGCGGCATTTTCAATCTGCGCAGCAACGCCAGAATGTAGCGACCGGCGGCCCCGCCGTAGATGCCGTATTCATGTTGCAGGCAAACCAGATCGTTGCTGTTGAAATTCAGAAAATCGGCCGCCCGCTCATAGGAGCCAATATCCTCCTGGGTCAACTCGAGCCGGACTTGCTCGGGATAGTCATAATTGGAATCGGGGTCGTTGACCGGAATGGCGAACAAGCGCTTTTCTCCGTATTCGGTAGCGAGCGCATTGCAGAGGTCGGTTGTGAAGGTAGCGATGCCGCACTCGCGCGGCAGATAATTTCCAATCACAGCGATGCGCGTGGGCAAAGGCAGTCGGCTTGCCTTCGGTCCGACGGACAAAGAAGCCGGCTTACCAGCTCTGCCGGCACGCGTCTCGGAACGTATCATTTCGGAGAAAGACATTCTGTCCTCTTTTCAGTCGCGATTCGATCCTCGCTTGATGTGTGCCCAGCCTGATGCAGGGCGCGAAAGCCTGACACAGGTTTCAACTCCTGGCCCTCGGCTCCGGGCGACGCCCGGTTATACGACGGGCACCGGCAGTTGCTGCCAGTCGCCTGCAATCTCAAGCCATGTGTAGTGCTGGAGCTGACGCGGCTGCAAGGTGACGCTGGCGAAGTAAATACCCAGATGCTTCCTGGTTTCAATGGAAACGAGCTCCGCGGCGTTGAATCGCCCCGCCACGCGATTGAGGGTCCGCATTAATGCCCGCTCGAACGCTGCATTTTCGGAGAACCCGAACGCTTTTCGCTTACAGAGATTGTCGACCGGCATGAAGTGCCAGCCTTTTTGGCGAATCATCGTCTCGAAAACCGGCGCGGCGATCTCTTCGACGCGCATCCAATGCTCGCCGATCGGCTCCGTGAGGGGATCCAATGGTTCTGGAAGAACGCACGACTTGCGCAGGAATACGGAATGCGGCGTCAAGCTCGGGCGCTTTTCGATGCTGCAGACGCCTCAAGGTGAATGGAAGAGGCGGGTAATCCAGGCGGTTCCTGCATTGAGCCCGGCGAGGAGTGTTCAACCACGAAATCGCAAGAAAAAGCCGACGGTTGCGTCTCGGTTGCCTCGGGTTCGGGCGCGGAAAAACCAGTGGCATCTGGCTGGCTTTCAGGCGGGTCCAAATGGATTTTCGCGAGGAACGGGGGACGCATGTGGTTCTTCACATCGCTCCGCTTGATATTACTCATAGCGGCTCCAGTCGTTTGGTTGCGTGCCTGAAAGACACTCGTCTGGAGCGAAGCATGGAATGCTGAAGGCGAGAAGGGGGATACAAACTACTAACTCAAGCATACGCCGACAAGAGGACGCGTGCCGCCGAATTCGATTGCATCGTGCGCCCGAGACTGCTCTCGAATCGAATTTGCTGGTGTGCGAATTACCTACACATGGGGCGATTCTGGGCGCCGGAACTGAATGTGCTCATATGGAGGGCGAGACCAGCGCACGAGCGCCCCTAAAAGACAATGAAAATAGAAGGGTGTGCAATATTGATCAGATTGCACGCTGAAGAATAGCTATTAAGGATATACCTGACCTACTTCCCCTGGCCGGTCAGGATACGTTTGCCGACGCTGGAGCACTTCATGCCCCAAACGGTCGTCCTCGCTGTTGGCTTGGATTCGTCGATCCTGGCAAATCGTGGTTCGGTCTGGCAATCCGCCGGATACTTCGTCACGTCCGTAGGGTCAATCAGTGAAGCGATCATCCACATCAGGGATGGTGACTTCGATCTGGTCCTTATCGGCTATTCCATTTCGGCCGTTAGCAGGGAAAGGCTGGCATTCCTGATTCGAGCATCCCATGCACGAACACCGGTGGTCTGCGTTGCGGATTCTTCCAGCGAATGCGACAGCTTTGCTGACGCGACCATCAGGAGTGAGCCGGTCAAGCTGTTGGAAGACATTGGAGAAATCATGGCTAAGCGGGCAAAAACGGCTGCGGCAGGTAACTCCGTGCGGCGTTTTGAAACATGAGAAGCGCCTCCGTAATGCCCTGGGAGTTGTGACGGCTTTCCAGTTCTCGATTCGCTGGAATTCAACCTGCAACGGATTTAAAGCACATGGTTCCTATTGCTCAGACAGCCGTCATGGCTGGGACTAGTTTGTGGTGTGTAAGGGTCGATCGTCGATGGTCCCCATCAAGTAACCAGTATCTATGTACTGACTCAACCCCTTATGTAGGCTGCTGTTGCCGTGTTGATGTGAACGGCATCAAAGCATCCCACCCCAACCAAGGGAACCGCAGACACCTTAAGGGGGTCTCATATG
Source organism: uncultured Occallatibacter sp. (assembly GCA_964533905.1). Taxonomy (GTDB): domain Bacteria; phylum Acidobacteriota; class Terriglobia; order Terriglobales; family Acidobacteriaceae; genus Telmatobacter. Next base: position 5,970 of record CAZHOO010000027.1, read on the forward strand.
AGTGGAATCAAGATTCTATTGGGAACGACGGCACTACTCGTCGGCCTGGCATTAGCGCCAAAGGCTGAGGCGCAGATCTACGTCAGCGTTGGCGTTCAACCCAGTTGTGCGTACGGCTACTACGGCTATGCGCCTTACGCCTGCGCGCCTTATGGCTATTACGGGCCGGGGTACTTCTACAACGGCATCTTCCTGGGCATGGGCCCGTGGGGAGGATGGGGCTACAGCCACGGCTGGGGCGGCCATCGCTTTGTGGCTGAAGGCGGAGGCCGCTACCATGGTGGGCCCGGCCCAGCGTCCTATCGCTCCAGCGGGGGGCAGTCACGCAGCAACAATGTGGACTCTCGTTCCGGCGGCGCGAGACCCAGCGCCGGTCATGCCGAGGTAACCCGCACCAGCACATCACGTCCAGCCCCGGAGTCCCATTCCAGCGCGCCCCGCGCTTCGGCTTCGCACGCAGCACCAGGCGGCGGATCTCGTGGCGGTGGCGGAGGACGTGAAGGCGGCGGGGGAAGGAACTAACCCGTAGCTGCTGGTTGACTTAGCAGCCTGCACAAGAAGCGGCGGAGCATACCAGCTCCGCCGCTTTCATTTCGTTCGGACATTCTTGAACCAGGTCGCGATCGCCTAGGGTGTTTGTGTTTGTATCTACCAGGGGCTTCTTCCTGGTGAGCGGAGGCCGTTCCGCCCCGCAGTCACGAGGCCCGTGATGGCCTGCACCGCCCGCGCGCCCAAGAACTTGCGCACGTCCTTGAAGCCTCCTAAAAGTCTTACGAAGCTTTGGGTAGATCAGCAGCGAATCAAGAGAGAGCTTCTCCAGGAAGAAGTGCGCCGCGTACACGAATCAGCAGAAGGGTGCTGCAGTTGGTTTCAGCGCAACGCAAACAAGCGCGGCTGCGCTCCGGCGCACTTCCTCCGGAACAGATTGCTCCATGGAGAGCCGGAAAACTGTGCAATAGGGAACATTTCCTGGGAAAGATCGAAGCCCCGGGGTCGGATCCGAGGGCGCCAGGGCCGATCGGCGCCCCATGAGGCCCTCGACGCTTTATAAGGCGGCTCGGCGTCCAGAGATCAAGTTGATTACCAGGACGATCAGCGCCACCACCAACAGAATGTGGATCAGACCACCGGCTATGTGAAAGCTGAAGCCAAGAAGCCACAAGACAAGAAGGATTACGAAAATTGCCCAAAGCATAAACGACACATCTTTCTCGATTGCGCACGCCTGAGCGGGAAACCCGGCCCAGGCGCAAACAAGGGTTTCACAAGCAATGACTAGTTGGATGCAATTGCCTGAGCTTTGGCATCTCTCACGGCATCGATAAACCGATCGGCCGATGGGGGCGTGGCCACTTCGCCGCGCAGAACGCGGTGTGTTGAGGTATCAGCACCATAGAACGCGTCCATGGAGCTATCGTCGCGGCGTATATCTGCGCCAGTTAAAGTAAGGCCGGCAAACAGGCCCTTGGCTCGCGAGTAAGTAAGGATTTCGGTATTCAGCTTCCAGTCGGTATCGGCGGTCGCATGACGACCAACCGGTCCGGCCGCCGCGGAAGCGTCAGCTCCAAGCTGGAACTTGGCGTCTTCCAGTCGCAGCATGCCCCTGTCGCTCTGGAAAACCATGACCACATCCACGCCTTCGACTCCGATCTGCAATCCCCAGCTTCCGCCGGTGATAGCAAAGAACGCCGGAGCGCTCCATCCGTTTTCAGTTCTGCAGGTGGCGATTCCTTTGCCGTTTTCAGCGCCAAACACCAAACCGCCCTTGATCATGTGCGGTACGACAGCAATGCACTTTGCATGTTCCAGCACTTCTTCCGGGATACCATTATCCGGCGCAGACATGATCTGGTGCAGCACCAGAGTTGCATTGTCGATCCGGTTTTGCACTTCTTCGCGAGTCTCCGCCCAGGCAGTGCTTGCTACTCCCATGCCAACCAATGCTAATAACGTCATGAATCTCTTCACTGAATCCACCTTTTCTACCCGTGCACAGCGTCAATTTCTTTCCGCGCACTAAGGCGCACAGGGTATCCTCACTCTAGAGGTGCTGACTGGCCAATGTCTGAGCAATAGGGCTCTCTAAGTGGATGGCGGCCAATCACATCGATGCCGCGGGAGACTTCTATGCGTTGGTTGGCACAGTTTCGCAAGGTTGTGCTGGGTCAAGCCGGAAAACCCTCCGCAGTCCCTTTCGCTATGAGCCTTCGCGATGCTTTTCCGCGCTGGAAATCGCTTTTCATCTTATTTATCTGCCCTACAGACCCGTTCGGTTGCTTCGCTCGTAAGGAGTTCTGATCGGTGGTTCTGCGAGCCAACCCGGCGTTTGACGCGGCCGCGTTTCTGGCGAGCGCGGGACTGGGGCGAAGGATCGTCCAATTGGCGCCCAAGCAGACTTTCTTCGCCCAAGGAGATCCAGCGGATTCCGTCTTCTATCTTCAAAGAGGCCGCGCAAGGGTCACTGTAGTTTCGACAACCGGCAAGGAAGCTACGATCACGCTTCTCACGCCTGGGGATTTTGTTGGTGAAGATTCGCTTATGGCCCCGGCTGGCCTTCGCCTGGCGACAGCCACGGCGATTACGGCCTGTAGCGCACTCAAGATTGCGCGGGATGAGATGATCCGCGTGACACATGAGGAGCATGCCTTCTCTGACGTCTTCTTGAAGTTCCTCCTGGCCCGTACTATGCGTATCCAATCAGACCTGGTTGATCAACTCTTTAATTCAAGCGAAAAGCGGCTGGCGCGAATTCTCCTGTTGATGGCAGAATTCGGATCGAAAGATGAGCCGGAATCGACACTCCCTAAAATCTCGCAGGAGACCCTGGCAGAGATGATCGGCACTACCCGCTCCCGCGTCAGCTTCTTCATGAACCGCTTTCGCAAGCTCGGCTTTGTTGAATACGACGGCCGCATTCGTGTCCATAAGTCGCTGCTTAATGTGATTCTCCACGATTGATTTTTACCTGAGCATGACCGCTCGTTGGCGACGATACTTAGCGCCCCGCCTTCAGCTGCCGAAAGGGTCGATAAAGCCAATCTGGAACGCAGATATGTGCGTTTTCCTGAAAGACCAGCCACCGCAGGGTTTGGAAGCATCAAACGGAATGCGGGCGAGCTGATTGGCAATACGCCGCTTCAAGTCAGAGACTTGGCCCGGTATGTAGAAGGGAAAAGCTGAAACTACCCTCGGGAAAGCCAAGGATAGAGTGCGCGGAGCCAACCGGGAAACTAAGGCGCAACAAAACACACGCCCGCAAATGGAGTTACTCACGGGCGCGCGAGGCTGAGTCGGGCAGGGATTGATCCGGAGGGATTGCGAACCCATCTGCTTTGCCAACATCCGTCCCATCTCGCTGGATTCGAGCGGTGCTGCGTTCGCTTGGGCCCGGGATCATCACTGGCGCTGCCGATGACGATCCGTCTGGGATTGCGACCTATTCCATAGCCGGTGCGCAGCTGGGAACCCGGCTTCTCTGGACGGCGCTTCTGACCTGGCCCCTGATGGCCGCCGTGCAGATGATGTGCGCCCGCATCGGCAAGGTCACGGGTCAGGGTCTGGCGGGCAACCTCAAGCATCGATTTCCCAAATGGCTGTTGCTCACCGTTGTCATCGCACTCTTGATCGCAAACACCATTAACATCGCCGCGGACCTTGCGGGGATGGCGGACGCGGCATCGATGCTGTCGGGGATCAATTCGCGCTGGTTTGTCGTCGTGTTTGCGCTTCTGATCTCCTGGGCCACCATACGGCTGCAGTATAAGCAGATCGCGAATGTGCTCAAGTGGCTTGTTCTCGTACTTGTCGCGTACCCAATTACCGCCTTTGTAGTAGGGGCGGATTGGGGCCAGGTATTACGCGATTCTCTGGTCCCCTCCATTCCGCACACGCGGAACGAGTGGGCGACGCTGGTGGCGATTCTTGGCACCACCATTAGCCCTTATCTGTTTTTCTGGCAGGCAAGTGAGGAAGTTGAAGAGGAGAAGTCGGCAGGTCAAACTACGCTCGCCTCGCGCAAAGGCGCTACACCCGAGGAACTCGAGTTAAGAAACATCGATGTCGGTGTCGGCGCTTTCTTCTCTAATATGGTGATGTTTTTCATTATCCTCACCACCGCCATCACCCTCAATCGGCACGGCATCGTGAATATTGAAACGTCTCGTCAGGCAGCCGAGGCCCTGCGGCCGTTTGCCGGAAACTTCGCTGCAACCCTGTTCACACTCGGCATTGTTGGGGTGGGATTTCTTGCCATCCCCACGCTGGCGGGATCTGCCGCATACGGTTTCGCTGAGACGCTTGGCTGGCGGCAGGGTTTGAACAGGAAACTAACGGGTGCGCGCTGGTTTTATGCCCTGATTCTAGGCTCGACAGGAGCGGGCGTTGTGCTGGACTTCATCGGGATCAACCCGGTAAAGGCGCTCTACTGGACAGCGGTGATCAACGGATTGCTGGCGCCGTTCCTTATGATCGCGATTCTCATCGTCGCAGGAGACAAAAAGCTGATGCAAGGGCAGCCGAGCTCTCGCCTGGGTTGGATTATTGTGGCCATTGCCACCGTAGCCATGTTCGGAGCGGGCATCGCGATGTTTGTTGTTTAGGCCGTTCGCCGCTTAATCTTGCCGGCTCCGCGGCGGCCTGAGCAACCGGTTCCGGCCGGAATCGGACGCAATCGGAATCGAAGCGGCGGAAGCGTTCGCAGACAAATGTTCGGGTGTGGAATTCCCAACGGAGCTTGGGGTCTTCGCGGTTTTAGTGTTGAGCTTGATCCCGGCGGCATCGGGTTGTTTCCCAGACGCGATCCGACCGCGCCTCATGGCCCGCCGCTCTGCGAAATACCTATCAACATCGATCTTTTTGATCAGGGCCATCCGGCGCTCCGGTCACTCTCTTCATATCCACTGCGGCCTTTATGGGGCCGCAGCAGATCATGAGTTCGAGTCAGTTCAGACTTCCAGTCGTAGCATTGGCCGGGCTTCCAATTGCCTCGCCCGATACGACCAGTTCCACTCTGCGATTCTGTTGCCTTCCTGCTGAGTTATCGTTCGAGGCCACGGGCAGACTGTTGCCGAATCCCTGGGAAGTGACGGAGTTGGCAGTTACACCCTCTTGCACGAGGTAATTGCGGACGGCTCCCGCACGGTTTTCTGAGAGTTTCTGATTCATCTCATCGCCACCGACATTGTCGGTGTATCCGCCGACTGCAATGTTTAGACCTGGATATGCAACCAGGATTCCGGCGACCTTGGCCAGTTTCTCCCGCGCGCCGGGTTTCAATGAATATTGCCCAGTGTCGAACAACACATCGGACATACTGATGATCAATCCTCGTGCCGTGTCGCGCGTTTCAAGAATGGTGTTGAGTTGCTCAGACAATTGCGCGCGCATGGCAGCCTTGTCGCGATCCGCCTGGTGTTCGTTATCTTGCGCTTGCTGAGCGGCCTGACGAGCTTGGTCCGCGTCGGCTTGAGCCGCATTGACGGCAGCCGTCGAAGCATTCTGGCTGGCGACCGCGTCCGCCTGGGCCTTGGCTGTGGCTGCCTGGGCATCTGCTGTCGCTGCCTGAGCAGTTGCTGCGGCAGTCTGAGCGTTGGCCGCATCGATTTGAGCCTGTTCCTTTTGACGGGTCGCGTTGGCCGCCTGAGTTTGTGCCAGTGCCTGCGCATCCGCGGAAGCCTGGCGTTCGTTCTCTCTGCGAACGTCTTCGATCTTCTTGACGGCTATCTCCCGCGCATCTTCCGCAGTCTGCACAGTCTCCCTGGAGTCCGCGATCAACTGCTTCTGATTGGAGTTTCTTTCGATCGCGTATGCATCGGCGCGATCCATCAACTGGGTAGCGTGTTGGAAGCTTTCGCCGGCGTATTGCTCCGCTCCTTCAGATTTGGCGATACGAACTGCGTTGCGCGCTTCCAGAAACTCCAAGGGCAATTTGGCATCCAGGATTACGGGGTCGAATTTATACCCGGTCGGGATATAGCCACCACGCTCCATGAGCTCATATTTCGCGTGAACAGCTTCGGATGTTCCCTCGGTATCGGCACGGATGACATTCTCGAGCACAACAACATTGCTGGGCTGGCGAACCGCAAAATAGGGTTCCGCAGTGACGATCAGCGCAAACGCCTGAAGGTTGGTAGTGGCGGTCAGTTTGCTGCGATCGTTGCCGCCGATCAGGATTTCTCCAAGATTGACCGCGTGGCCGTCAGGGGAGATCGCCCACATCACATAGGTAAGATATTCGGTGCCAAAGCCGGTTGGGCTTTCGAGATTTCCAAAGGTCGCTTCGACCTCCATGGTGCCGCGTTTGCTGCGTACCTTGGCTTTCCCGTCGGCTGTGGGCAGCAGATTGGTTCCGGCCAGATCCACATCCGTGGCTCCGCCGCGATGTTGATAATCAACCGCATCGACTGTGCGGCTGGTCTCGTTGACGGAATAGGCGGGCGAATTGCCAACAGGTACAAGTGCGGTCGACTCCTGCGGGCTGGCCTGAGCAAACGTGCCCAGGCTGAGTACACTTCCCATTACGAGCAATAACGTGTTCTTCACGATGTCTCCTGCAGTCACAAGACTGCGTGTTGCGTTGTTTTCTCAGGTTGGCGGGCGAAGCTGCGCAGGCTTCAAACGGATGTGAGCTGTCAACGCCCGACGCGGAATTGATGGAGGTGACCGAATACCCCGTAGAGATTTGCGATCCACAAGACCAAAACAATCACAACCAGGCCATTCAGGATCGATTTGACTTGGCTCTGCATGGGGATGAACCGGTTGACAAGCCACAACAGAAGCCCGGCTGCAACGATGGTGATGAGGACGGTGGTAAGCGGCATTTCATGTTCTCCATTCCTTATTCAGGCACGACACCCCCCGCGGCATCGTCGAGAGGTTGCTGGCGATCGATTCGCTTCGCATGGGAGGCATCGGAAAGAGGAGAACCCATGCTCCGCTTCACTGCCATTCTTCCAAGTCGCTGGGGAAATTGCTGAGCCATAGTGCTCATCCGACAGAATGAACGAAACGATGTGTGAATGCCGATTGTGCCGGACTTCCAACGCATTTTGTTGAGTGAGCAATACGATACAGACCGCCGCTTTGTAGCCGGGCGATGATGGAGCGAGGTTCACAGTGCCTGTTTCCTGGGCTTGAGCCGTCGGCCCAAACTACATCCCGCCACGAAGCGGCGTTCTTTATGAGCAAAAAAGCCACCGAATTCGATTCCGCAACCTTTCTTGCGAACTCCGGCCTCGGCCGCACCATGATCGAGCTGAAGCCAAAGCAGACATTTTTCTGCCAGGGAGACGCCGCGGATTCAGTGTTCTATTTGCAAAAAGGGCGTGCAAAAGTCACGGTTGTCTCGCAGAAAGGCAAGGAAGCCACCATCACCCTTCTATCCGCCGGGGATTTTGTCGGAGAAGAGTCGCTCGCAGCAATCCCCGGTCTGCGAATGGCAACCGCGACAGCCGTGAACACCTGTGCCGGGCTCAAGATCAGCAGGGACGAAATGATCCGAGTCATGCATGACGAGCCTGCATTCGCCGATCTCCTTCTCAAATTCCTGCTGACCCGCAGCATGCGGACCCAGGCTGACCTTGTCGATCAGTTGTTCAACTCCAGTGAAAAGCGTCTGGCTCGGATTCTCCTTTTAATGGCCGAATTCGGCAAGCCGGGAGAACCGGAGACCTTTATCCCGCCGATCACACAAGAAACGCTGGCGGATATGATCGGCACCACCCGCTCCCGTGTCAGTTTCTTTATGAACCGGTTTCGCAAGCTCGGTTTTGTCAGTTACAACGGCCGCATCCAGGTACACAAATCGCTCCTGAATGTTGTTCTGCTCGATCAACTGCCCGAGCGCAATGCAGAGAAGCCTGCCCTTCCTCTGATCCGGTAAGCGCCCGCCATTTCCTTCAGGCTTGGAATCAGGAAGGATCTCGCCAAATCAGGCGTCCGAAAGCTCGTTTTCTGCGAGAGCTGAAGATGGGGCATCAGTTCGGTTCAACGGCAGAAAGACGGAAAAAACCGATCCGGTTGACGGCGGAAGCACACTGCTTTTTACCTGGATGGTGCCTCCGTGCCTGCGGATAATCTCAGAGCTGATCCAGAGGCCGAGTCCGGTTCCCCGGTTGCCCTTTGTGCTGACGAACGGCTCAAACAGCGTCTTCCTGATCTCAGGTAAAATTCCGGAGCCGGTATCGGCAATGGTCAAACGAACGCCGGGTCGCGAGCCGTTGCTGCGCTCGTGCGTGTTGGTCACGCGAAGCTTGAGCGTGCCGTCCTGTCCTATGGCGTCCAAAGCGTTCCCAATCAGATTCAGGGTCACCTGGCGGAGCTCACCGCCCACGGCGAGAATCGGCGAGCATTCCCGAAAGTCCCTTTCAACAACGATTTTGGACTGCGCCAATCTCGGTTGGTAAAGAGTGAGGGCCGAGTCGAGGATCTCGGGGATCTGCACGTATGCCGGCTTGCTTGGCTCCCGGTAAAACCTGAGCATGTGTGTGACGATTTGAGATACCCGCGCCAACTCGCTTTCTGCCACCTCTGTGTGCTTCTTTGCATCGTCCAATGAAGTTGAGGTGCTGATGAGATAGAGGAGATTGGTGACCGACTCGAGCGGATTATTGATTTCATGGGCGATGCTGGCGGCCAGACGACCGGCCACCACGAGTTTTTCTGATCGACGCAATGCTTCTTCGGTCGCGCGCCTTTCGTTCAGAAAGTCGCGCATCTGGTATTGCCGGAGACGGCTGCGAAGCGCAGCCTGCACGGTGCTGACCAACGTCTCTGGCCGAACCGGCCGCTCAAGCAATACCAGGTTTCCGAGAGGCTGCCGAGAGCGCATATTCCTTTGACTCTCCCGATCGACTTCGCCGGTGACGGTGAGCAGAATGACAGGAAAATCGGACCAGGAAGGCTGCCCCGCAATTTGCGTCGCCCACTCGGCGATGTCCGCCAGAGTGAGGCCCTCTTCCGCCAGAACCACGACACCGGCCCCCCTTTCCAATTCAAGCCGGGCGTTTTCCGCGGTCGGCAAATGGGCGCAGCAGATGCCTTTGCTGGTAAGCAGATTGCATATCAGCGGGCCGTCTCGCCCAGTTGGGGCAAACACAAGAACCCGAGATTCAAGTTCCAGACTGGTCATGCCGTCTCATAGGGGCCTTGCTTACGATCTCTACGCGTGGAGGCTTTGAACCTGGCCGCGATATTTGGGAGCTCCGGTTAATACACCGTCGAAGTCCGTCAGAGCCTCTCCGACGGCGATGGTCCCGTTTTTCATCATCAACTCACGGATGGTGCGTTCATGTTCTCCACTGCGTTTCTTGATGACGGAAAGCGCTTGCCGAACCTCGCCTGCCGCCTCGAAGTACCGGAACAAAAGAACGGTGTCGGCCAGGTAGCTCACATCGACCGGCGTATCGATATTGGTCCCGACAAAACCGTGCTGAGCAACGGTCATCAACGTCGAAACACCCTTCTGGCTCAGGTATGCCAGCAACTCGTGCAATTGCATCGCGAGGAATTGTTCGCCCGGCATCGCGTTGAGAAGTCCGTTGAGGCTGTCGACAATGAGCAGTTTCAGATTTTGATTGTCAACAAGTTGCCTGATTTCATGAACCAGTTGACCGGGCGACAGCTCCGCGGCATCGACTTGGCGAAGGATCAGTTTCCCTGAATCGACATGTTTCCTGATATCGAGCCCCAGGCCTTTGCAGCGAATCTCAAGGGTTGCCAAGGTTTCATCGAAGGCGAAAAGCGCCGCGCAGCCGCCGCGCTCGACCTCAGATACCGCATAACGAAGGGCGATCGTGGACTTCCCACAGCCGGCGGGCCCGAGCAGAAGTGTGCTTGTGCCGCTATCGAGCCCCCCGCCCAGCAACGCGTCTAGCGCGGTGATGCCGCTGGTTAGCTGTGTCAGCGGGACTGTGAGGTGATGCTCCGAGGCAACAAGGCGTGGATAAACTTCCACGCCGCCCCGCTTGATGGTGTAGTCGTGTGAGCCCTCACGGAAGGGTGAGCCACGCAGCTTCTTAACTTCAAGGTGGCGTTTTTTGACGCCGTATTCCCGCACCGCACTCTCCAGGAGAAAGACCCCGTGAGCGATGCTCTGGAGTTGCAGATCGTGGCGTTCGGCGGTGCGATCGTCGAGCAACAACACAGTGCATTTGCGCCCCGAGAAATATTGCTTCAGGGCAAGAATCTGCCGGCGATAGCGGAGTGAGTCACGGGCCAGCAGGCGCAATTCAGAGAGAGAATCAACGACCACACGCGCCGGCGCAAGCCTGTCCACTTGCTCCAGGATCGCGTTGGTGGTATCGGCCAGCTCGACTTCGGTTGGATTGAAGACCGTGTATTGGGCTTCCGGCTTGAGCTGGTTTTCATCGGGAACCAATTCAAAGACTTCGATCCCATCGAGCGACCAGCCATGTGAGTCTGCGATCTCGAGCAGTTCAGCCTTCGACTCCGAGAGAGTGATGTAAAGGCCTGTTTGTCCAAGGCGGGCGCCCTCCATCAGGAACTGCATGGCAATGGTGGTCTTTCCGGTTCCCGGGTCACCTTCGAGCAGGTAAAGATGATTGCGGGCAACGCCGCCCCCGAGAATGTCGTCAAGGCCAACAACCCCGGTGGTGAGCCGTTCAACTGGCGCCGCCCTCTCGCCATCCTGGATGCCTGAGCCGTTCGCAGAAACCGTGGTGGTGGCGTTCTTTCGGAAGAATGGTTCCACGGCGAATTCCTTTCGCGGGCTCCAGATGCAAGGTTCGATGGATGCGACTGTCTTCGGCTGCTCTGTGGCTTTGTCCTCTACTTGACTGCCAACATTGATTGAATGTGTGAGCCCCGGCTTGACGTCGCTTGAAGTTGATATGTGCGCAATCAAACTTCACAATCGTCTGGAAAAAGCTATGTAGTAGCAGTATTCTCCGCGACTGTCAGCGATTTCTGGTCACTTTTATACACTTAGCATTTTCCTTGCGCGGGCCGTCAGCTAACCTCATGTTGGCAAGGCTCAGGCAGCGACTGATCCACATCGAGATCGCCTCCGGTGCCGGACTTTTTGCGGTTGCATTCAGCGGATCGCGTCGACTTACGTTCACTGAAAGGCCCGGCTCAGGCCCATGGCATCGAGGCCTGAGAGGAATTTCCGCGTCTCGGTGGTGAGCGCAGCTTGGGTAATGCCGCTGGGCGCGCCGGTTTGTGGGCGATCGATGCGAATCATGATAGGAACCGGATGCGCTGCGCCGTCTGCAAGCTCGTTGACCTGGGGCTTGAGAACGAAAAAGCTGACATGGCCTTTGGTGGCGACCTGTTGTGACTGCGAACAGGAGCCCGGGGTGCAGGCGACGCTCACGACAATGCTGTCGGTGACGCCGTCGTTGTAATAACCAGCGCTGAGATCGAGAGAACTGCCTTGCGCGGTGACGAATGGCAGGGAAGCCACTCGCTCAGGTTGGAGGCCGCGCGCCAGCCAACACGAATTGGCGTCGTGATAATAAACAAATGGAGCCACCCAGACGGCGAGAATGACCTCATCTGAATCGGGAGCGGAATAGGCTCCGCTTTCGACGAGCGTTTGTCCGCCCGATTGTTCGTACCAGCTTCGGGTGAGCGCATAGCTGCCGATTTGCTTTGGGAAGCGGGAGAGAGAAGCATTCGACGTCTGAGATGGCTCCTGCGCCCTTTGGCTCGATCGAAGCGCGGATGAAGGCAGAACGAGAACCGCGAGAAGCAACGCAGCGAAGGCCGCGCTGCGAGCGAACAATTTTTGCAGGCTTAGCGGTGGATTTTCGTTGCGGGTTTGGCCTCGTTGGTCATCCTGCGCGGGGTCAATGGGACCCGGCTTTTCTTTCATGCTTGCGAGGCGGATAAAAATCAAGATCGCCAGAAGAAACAGGCAGCTTCCGATGACGTAGTCTGCCTGCCTGGCAACGCCCTCGAGCGCGGGATGGCCGAGTGCGATGCGGTAGTAAACAACGAGGATGCAGAGCCGGATGAAGTTGAAGAGATATCCCAGCAGAACGCCACCGACAACGTAAGCCGCCCAGCGGCGCAGCGAAACACGCTTGAGATAACCGAGAATGAGAGCCAGATATCCCAGAGTGACCGCGCCGCGAATGCCGTCGCAGCCAGGCGCGATGAACATACCGAAGTCCGGCGAAAACATCAGACGCAGTTGCGGAGTGGTGGGCGCGAAGTGGATGAGTGTGGCAAAGTCGCGCGCGACGCGGGCGGAGATGTTCTGAAGGGGAATATCGATCATGCTGCTGGTGAGGACAGGCACGGGCTGCGAGAGCAACAACAGCGCGAGAGGGAACCAGGCCTTGCGCCAGACGTGCGAGCCGGCGAACAACAGGACGATTCCGCTGCCATAAAGATAGACAGGCAAGGTGAGCGGGATAAGCGAGACGAGAGCACTGCCGGCAGTCAAGAAAAGTTCGGCCGTTTGATGCAGGACGCTGACGAAGAATGCAGCGCCGATTAGAACCAGGCCCCACCAGCTTCCGCGCAGTTGCCAGCCATGTTGCCGCCAAACGCGAAGTGTGAGGACGATGCTGGCCGGCGGGATGAGCATGCCGATCGAGCGCAAAGGATCGGTAGTCCAGCATCGCCAGAGCAGGGCCAGCTCGCGTTCGATGCCGAGGCAGCCAGCGGCGGCAAGTAAAGCGATGGCGCACCACAACGCAACCGATTGCGCAGAGGGCCGGCCGGAAGTGGCAACCGGTTCGAGCGCGGCTTGATCGGCATGCGGTGTCGCGAGTGCCATCTCTTGAACTGACCGTCCCTCGTTGGATATCATCGCATTCCGCTGCGCGCCGGTATATGCCGGCATGCCCTAAGGCGTTTCCGGCGGTCCAGCCAGCGGCGTTTTTACGGGAGCCGCAACACCGATGAACTCGGTAAGCGTGTTCTTGCCGGAATTCGAAAGCCAGAGATTTCCGCTGGCATCGACGGCCAATCCGTATGGATCGAGGAGGGAAGCGTCTGTGCCGAATCCGCTCGACGGCGAAAGAAATGTGCCGGGCGCGGTGCTGGACGCGCCGCCAAGTTCAGAGAGCGAGTTGCCCTGGTAGTTGGCGACCCAAACCGTTCCCGCTCCGTCGACGGCGATTCCCTGAGGCCGCAAGATGCCGCCGCCGGTTGCAGCGTCGAGCTCGAGCGTTCCGCAAGTGTTCACTTCGCTGATGCTGTTGCCGTAGTAATTGGCGATCCAAATATTGCCCTTCTGATCGGCAGCCACGCCTGAGGCTCCATTGCAATCGCAGTTGTAATTTGT
>CAZHOO010000027.1:19330-36963 GCA_964533905.1 uncultured Occallatibacter sp.
TGCCTGACCTGAGGAATTGAGCTCAGTCACGTTGCCGTTGCCGCTGTTCGAGGTGGTTTGCTCGTTAGCGATCCACACATTGCCCTGAACATCGAGCGCCATGCCATAGGATTGGTTGATTCCGGAGCCTGCGATTCCGGCGGGAAAAACCGCAGTGCCGGCCGGAGAAAACTCAGAAACGGCATTGAAGTAGCTTGAAGTCCAGACTTCGCCGGATGCGTCGACCGCGACCGATGCGGGCGAATCCATTCCCCCACCGGATACCGTGTTATGCAGCATCCAGTCAGGTGGCGCAGTGGTGAGGGCAGGTGAGAATACAGGATTGGCTGCGGCAAGAGTGTAGATTGCCGCAACGTTTTTCGCCGGAGCGCGCGCGATGTTGAGCGCAGCGTCAAGTGTGTTGGTTGGAACGGCGGTCCCGGTTGCAGTGTTGAAGAGCGAAGAGCAAGCACTGCCGCCGGCAGACGCGGTACATGAGGTCAGCGCATCAGCAATCGCGTTGAGCTTGCTTGTGGGCACGGTCAGCGTGGGGGGAAGGCCTGGGCCGGGCGACGCACCGGTAGAAGTATTTGCGAGCCCGTTAGCGGAAGAGAAGGCATTGTCGAGGCCTGTCAAATTGGTACAGCTGGCGCCGACGTTTCCTCCGCCGGCCATGAAGGGGGCGAGTGCCCAGGCCGACGCGGCGGTTGTGACTTCATTGACTACATACGAACTGCCCGAGTTGATGCTGCCGCAGGGCCCGAGTGCCGTCATCAGCCATAGTGATGAGTTTGGCGAACCCGCAGTGGCGGGCTGGCCGCCTTTCGACAACAGGTAAACGGGAGTCTGCGCGGAGGGGCATGTGTAGCCAGCGGGAATCGCGAAACTTCCGTCGGCAGCAGTAGTCAGTGCTGTGGTCAGGAGCGGTGTGGGCGCTGAGCCGTTACCGGAGTTGCCGGCTGCATAGAGCTGGACGGAGGCGCCAACAACAGGGTACGTATCAGCGAAGACCTTGCCGGAAATTGCTACGCCTGCGACCGGAGTTCTTGTGGGGCAGGAAGCAGGTGTGCTGGAACTGAGGCTTGGAGTGCAACCGCCGCCTCCACCACCGCCCGTGGTGACAATTCCGCCGCAGCCGGCCAATGCGGCAGAACAAAGTGCGACCAGACTGGCGAAAATCGGAACTGAAAGAAGAATGTGGGGACGATTCACCGTCGTATTCCCCAATCCAAGTGCGAACGGGGCCGCTGGTTGAGGGCTAACGCTTGCGGCTTCGCGCTGCCCGAGCGCTGGCCGCGAGGGCGCCTGCGCCTCCCAGCAAAGCCAGCACGATGGTCGGATCCTCCGGCGAGTCGGTGCAACCGGTTTGCGCGCGCAGCGGAAGAACAACGGCGGCCAGCATCAGGGCCAGGAGAAGAGCGTAGCGGCGAGTCATTCGGAACTCCTTCTCTTCAGCAGCAAACTGTTAGCGCAAATCGGAGTGTCGCCGCGAATCGAGCAAGCGGCTAACACATCCAGAATACACGGAAAAATGTGTTAGGTGGATATGCCCCAAAAGGGTTACCTGAGCGATAACTGCCACGTTTCCCACAGGCTAGAGCACTGGGCGGCTCGCCGGAGGATCGATGTTTTCCAGCGCCGGAATTGCTACCGGTCGATCGCACTCGGGTGTTCCAAAATGTGACCCATTTTTTCCTGCTTCGTTCGCAGATAGCGCTCAAAGCTCTCCTGGGCTTCGACCTCAGCCGAGACGCGCTCGGTGACAGCGATCCCGGCGGCTTCCAATGCGGCAACCTTGTCGGGATTGTTCGTCATCAGGCGCACGCTCGAGACATGGAGCAGCTTCAATGCTCCGGCCGCCAGATCGTAATCGCGGCAGTCGGCGGCGAAGCCTAGCTCTTCATTCGCCTGCACGGTGTCGCGGCCGTGATCTTGCAGTTCGTAGGCTTTTAGTTTGGCCATCAGGCCGATACCGCGGCCCTCCTGCTGCTCATAAAGCAGAATTCCCGCGCCCTCTTCGGCGATCTTCGACAATGCCATCTCCAGTTGCAACCGGCAATCGCAGCGAAGGGAGCCGAAGACGTCGCCAGTGAGGCATTGCGAGTGAATGCGGACCAACGGCGGCGCGGTGTAAATGTCGCCCATCACCAGTGCCACCAGGCCCTCGACTGTTCGTGCAGGCCCGCAGCCCGGTGCTCCTTCGCTCCGTGTCCCCTCGAAACCCTGGATGCGGAAGTTCCCCCAGCGGGTGGGGAAATCGGCTTCAGCGACCTTTTTTACGCTATCCAATGCCATACCTTTATTCTACGAGTCAGGGCGACTCAAGCATTGACAGAACCCAGCAAGCGCGATACCCATCAAAACGAGGGTCTCGTATGACTCCCAATACAAACATCCTTTCGGCCGAAGGCAAAGCCGCGCTTGCAACCGTGCGCACCCTGCTGCTTGAGTACTGGGATTCGTTTGGCTTCACGCCCTGCTTTCAGAATTTTGATCACGAAATCGCAACTCTCCCCGGCGCTTATGCAGCGCCCAGCGGGCGCCTCGCTCTGGCCACTGTCGATGGCGAGCCGGCAGGATGCATTGCATTGCGTCGCGTGGATGAGCGTCGCGCCGAGGCCAAACGCCTTTATGTTCGCCCGGCATTTCGAGGCTCAGGCCTTGGGCGCGCCCTGCTCGAATGGGTAATGACTGAAGCCCGTGCAGCTGGTTACAGAGAGATTGTGGGCGACACAATGCCGGCAATGCATGAGGCATTGGCTCTCTACGACCGCATGGGCTTCAGGCGCGCGGAGCCCTACTCGGCGCAACCCACCGAAGGTGCGATCTTCATTCGCATGGAGCTTTAGAGGCCCCAACGATTCTCGCTTTCAGCACGCTTGCCGCGATACATTGATCCTGTGACCGACAACCTTATTTGGATCACGCTCCTGGTGAAGTTGGGCGTGGTTGCCTCGGTGGCCAGCGTTTTGGCGCGCGTTAGCACTTTCCGGCGCCTGTTTTTTGCCGATACGAGGAGTCCTCGGCAAACTCTTGCGCTACTGGCCTTCTTTCTGGTGCCGCTCACTCTCGGGGTTTGGCTTCGATTTCGTGTTCCCAACTTTCAGGCCGCAGACATCTCCTTTGAAACTGTCATTCTTCTCGGCCTTTTGATCGGGCCGGGCTGGGCCATGCTCAGCGGTGCGGTCCTTTCAGTCCCCGCGGTCTTTCATCGCGAATTCCTGGCGCTGCCGTTCGATGTGATTCTGGGGCTCGCTGCCGGCATGATCGGTCGCTTCGTTGAGAAGGAAGAGATCTGGTCCTTTACGCCCTTTATCGACCTCAGCCTCTACCGCTGGGTGCGCCGCAACCTGATTAAGCCGCGCATCGACCGGCAGTTCCTCCTGCTGGTCCTCATCGCGGTCATGGAGATGGCGCGCGACTGGATCGCCCACGCATTTCCGCATCGCCTCTTCGCCTTGCTCGCGAGCAATCTCTGGCTGCAGGCGCTGGTGTGGCTGTGCGCGCCGATTTCGGTGGGCGTTGCCATCAAGGTGTGGAACGCTCTGCGCGTCGAGATGTCGCTCGAAGAACAAAAACGCCTGGTGCTCGAGGCGCGGCTCGATGCTTTGCAGCGCCAGATCAATCCCCACTTCCTTTTCAACACGCTGAACTCCATTGCCTCGCTGGTACGCAGCAAACCGGAGATGGCGCGGCAGATGACGGTCAAGCTTGCCAGCATCCTCCGCGCGCTGCTCAAGGATCACGACGCCTACGTGCCCCTCCGCGAGGAGTTGAAATTCACCGACGATTATCTCGATATCGAGGTGGTCCGTTTTGGCGCCGACAAACTACGGGTTGAAAAAGACATTGATCCGCGCACGCTGGAAGTTCTGGTGCCCAGCATTCTGCTGCAGCCGCTCGTCGAGAACAGCATCAAGCATGGCTTGGAACCGCGCATTCACGGCGGTACGGTCACCTTGCGCAGCCGCCTGGACGGCGACAGGATCTCCATCGAAGTCTCCGATGACGGCGTAGGAATGACCGGTCGCCCCGAGTCAGCGATTCGTCGAACCAGTTCGGGTATCGGCATGAAAAATGTGCAGGAACGGCTGGAGGTTCTCTACGGCAACCAGGCCACTTTCAACGTGGTCAGCAATCCTGGGCGCGGCACGCAGGTCTCGATCGAAATCCCAGCAAACCTTCCGTGATCCGCTTAGCCCCGGCAGCCACTGCGCGCTAAACGCTGGCTGGCGCTTTCTTTTCGGCTCGGGCCTTGATCCACAGGTTGAATTCCTGATTCAACGACATTCCGGGCTTCCGGAAGGGCCGTTCCTTCTGCATCAAATACGCGCGAAACGCTTCATGTTCGTCGGCTGAAGCATTGTGCATCGGAATATCGTCGTCCGCCGCATGATCGTTGGTCACCCTTCCGTCCCCACTGAAGAGCCACTTCGTTTCAAAAGGCGCCAGGCCCGGAACCAGCAAGCTGATGAACCCGGAGAATGGGACGTGCGCGCGCATGTAGGCTAACCCGACGAGGAGACCCAGGACCGCCGAATGCGTGAGGATGGTTTGCATAATCGGCATCGAGAAGCCCTTTTTCTGGTCGGCGGCAAAAACCAAAAAGCCGAGGAATAGATGGTAGGAAACGAGGATCGATGCGTAAGCCGCAGCCTCCCCATCCAGAAGATAATGCCCGAGGGCGTAGCCGATCGCAGCGGCCACAACATAGGCGATAATCGCCATGGATTCCTCCTTCTGCCCCGCGGCCATTCACGTTCATCCCGCTTGCGATTCAGGGATTTCCAGCCGGATACTGCTTATATTCTCGGCGCGGCGATCGTGTTGAATCCGGCGATTCGGCCCCGGTGATTGCGACTAATATAGCCCGAACTTTGATTTCCGAAAGCCATTGTTTTCTTCAGATGTGAAGAAAGGAACCATCCGCGCTATCCTCAGAGCATGGTGCGGTTCACGGTGCTGGCCTCGGGCTCCAAAGGCAACAGCACGGTTGTCTGCGGTGGACGCACACGCATCCTGGTCGATGCTGGGCTGAGTTGCCGCGAACTCTTCCGGCGCATGAGGCTCGCAGAAGAAAACCCTGAAACTCTTGACGCCATCGTGATTACTCACGAGCACCAGGACCACGTTAATGGCCTGGCCGTGACCGCGCGAAAACTCGGCATTCCGGTTTACTTTACTGAGCCTACCCACCGTGCCTGGATGCGCTGGCTGACTCCACGCCGCCAAATGACCTACGCTCAATGGCTCGAACAATGCAGGAAGCAGGCCGCCGAACGCGAGGCCGAGCCGGAGGTTTCGAACCTGGAGACAGCAGCCGAAGAAAGCGATCCGGAAGAAGCCGAACAAGAAGAAATCCAGATCGAGTATCAGACCAATGGCTCTGGAACCCTGGAGCCGGCGGCCGCAGGGCCCGGCCCGACCGGGAAGTCTGGGTCGACGAAGCCGCCTACGCTGAAGGAAGATCCCACGTGGTTACCAGCGGTTGAGTACTTCCGCGCCGGCGAGCCGTTTTCGATCGGCGACATTACCTTCAGCCCGTTTACGATTCCGCACGACGCCGCCGACCCGGTGGGCTTTGTTTTGAGCTCGGAAGGCGTCCGAATGGGATTTGCGACCGACCTCGGCTACATTCCTCCCAACGTTAAAGAGCAGCTCCGCGACCTCGATTTGCTTCTGCTAGAGTCCAACCATGACTTGGAAATGCTCCGCGATGGCCCATATCCATGGTCAGTCAAGCAAAGGGTGCTTTCCCGAGTCGGCCATCTCTCCAACGACGCCACGGCCGAGTTTCTTTCCTCAGCTTACGATGGCCAGGCCGCGTACATAATTCTTGCGCATCTATCTGAAAATAATAATCTTCCTGAGCTCGCCCGGGTGGCAGCCGAACGCGCCCTGCTAGGCCGCGCAAGTCTCCTGGCCAACCGGTTGTACCTTGCAGAGCAACACCAGCCACTTTCAGCTATCCGTTTCTAGCCAAAAAGAATACAATCAAAGCAAGTTACGGTAAAAAGAGCTAGAAAATGGGCCGCAACTCACCGCCTACATGCTTCGATTGGCGGAACGCTTTTATAGGACGTTTTTGCATCTGTGACCAGGGATTGGGCGTCCAAGTTGGTAGCTTCCAAAATCGAACTCTGGTTGGAAGCTCCCGTGGTTGAACTGACTTCCTTTGCAGGGTGATTCAGTATGTCTACGCTGGCCAATAAGTGTACCGACAGGGTCGTAGGCGCGATCTTGGCAAGCTGGCGCTACGACATTTCCGGGATCTCGCCGGAGATGCGTCGTGATTACGAAAGTCATTTTGCCGAGTGCGCCCGTTGCCGTGGACGCCAGAAGTTTCATCGCAGCCTGGATGTGACATTGGCTGTCCTGACGTCAACTGCCGCGCTATTTTTTCTCTTCGCGCTGGCGGTCTTTGAGCACATCAAGCCGCTGGAGAAAGTAGCCTTCAAGGTCTTGGGCCTGGATATCTTCGACATGTACCACATGTTGATTTCGGCAGGGATCGCCGGGTTCTGTTTCTCGCTGATCGCATTGGCGTTGGTCTTGATGGCCACGCCTGCCCCGTCGTATTTGGGCGGCATCGCCGCCGAGCGTGCGCGGCTGATCGAACAGCGCGTGGCGTCCATACGTTCGCTTCGACCGCGCTAACTCCGAACTGGATTCAACACACGAAGGCCTCCCAATGCGGGAGGCTTTTTCGTGTTTGAGGATCTCTTCGAAAGTTGCGCTGGTTCAGCCGGAACGCGAAGTCGCGATTCCGTATAATTGGAGCGACTCATCAACAGGAGAAGATTTCATCCGGGAAAGAGAGTTGTGTATGTATAAAGTCGTTTTACTTCGTCATGGAGAAAGCATATGGAACAAGGAAAACCTGTTTACGGGGTGGACGGACGTTGACCTCTCAGACAAGGGCAGGGAAGAGGCCACGCGGGCCGGTCAGACCTTGAAGGAGCAGGGATACACCTTCGACATCGCTTTCACTTCTGTGCTCAAGCGGGCGATCCGCACTCTTTGGATCGCCATGGACCAGATGGACCTGCTGTGGGTTCCAGTCGAGCGCGACTGGCGGCTGAACGAGCGCCATTATGGCGCGCTGCAAGGCCTGAATAAAGCGGAGACGGCTGCGAAGTACGGCGAGGATCAAGTGAAAATCTGGCGGCGCAGTTACGACATTCCACCGCCGGCACTCGAAGAGACTGACCCGCGTTACCCGGGGAAGGACCCGCGCTATCACGACCTCACAAAACAGCAGCTTCCCTTGACCGAATGCCTGAAGGACACCGTCGACCGTTTTCTGCCTTGCTGGCACGAAGCGATCGCGCCCGCTATCCGGTCGGGAAAGAAAGTCGTGATCGCGGCTCACGGCAACAGCCTGCGCGCGCTCGTGAAGTATATCGAGGACATTCCCGACGACAAGATTGTCGATCTCAACATTCCAACGGGCGTGCCCATGGTGCAGGAGCTCGACGAGAACCTGAAATCGATTCGTCATTATTATCTGGGCGACGCCGCGGCAATTGAGCAGGCAGTGAATAAAGCGAAGAGCACGGGCACGAGCCATTAAAGAAATGCAGCAACGCCCGAGTCACAGGCCAATGCAGGCAAACAGAGACAGGGCGGAGCATCAAGCTTCGCCCTGTTTTTCTTTCGATGTTCGATTGCCTACTCGTTGTAGTTCAGCCCTTCGAGCCCGAGATACACCGCGCCCGATCCCAGCTCTTCTTCAATCCGCAGCAACTGGTTGTACTTCGAGATGCGATCGGTGCGGCTCACCGAGCCGGTCTTGATCTGGCCTGTGCCGGTAGCCACTGCCAAATCGGCGATGAAAGTATCCTCGGATTCGCCCGAGCGGTGCGAAATGACTGACGTATAGCCGTAGCGGCGTCCAAGGTCGATCGCCTCCAGCGTTTCGGTCACGGTGCCGATCTGGTTGAGCTTGATCAGAATGGAATTGGCCACGCCCTCTTCAATCCCGCGCTGCAACAGCTTGATGTTGGTGCAGAAGATGTCGTCACCGACCAACTGAATCCGGCTGCCCAGCTTGTCGGTGAGGATTCTCCATCCCGCCCAGTCTTCCTCGGCCAGGCCGTCTTCGAGCGAAACGATCGGGTACTGCTTGATCCAGTTCTCGTAGAAGTCGACCATCTGCTCGCTGGTCAGCTCGCTCTTGTCGCCCTTCTTGAACACATACTTTTTCTTTTCTGTGTCATAGAACTCGCTCGACGCCGGATCGAGCGCAATGGCGATCTGCTCGCCCGGCTTGTAACCGGCCTGCTCGATGGCTTCAAGGATCAGCTCGATGGCCTCGGCATTCGATTTGAGCGAAGGTGCGAATCCGCCCTCGTCGCCCACTGCGGTGTTATAGCCCTTCTTCTTCAGCACGCCTTTCAACGTGTGGAAGGTCTCCGCTGCCCAGCGCAACGCTTCGCTAAAGCGCTCCGCGCCAACCGGCATGATCATGAACTCCTGAAAGTCTACGTTCGAGTCGGCGTGCGCGCCGCCATTCAGAACATTGAGCATCGGAGTAGGCAGCACGCTGGCATTTACGCCGCCCAGGTAGCGGTAGAGCGGAATCTCCAGAGTCTGCGCAACAGCGCGCGCTGTCGCCATTGAGACGGCCAAAATCGCGTTCGCGCCCAGCTTGCCTTTGTTCGGCGATCCGTCGAGCGCAATCATGGACTGGTCGATGAGCCGCTGATTAGCAGCGTCCATGCCCTCCAGCTCCGGCGCAATCACCGTCTCCACGTTGGCCACGGCCTGCAGCACGCCTTTGCCGAGGTAGTGGCTTTTGTCGCCGTCGCGCAGCTCCACGGCCTCATGCTCACCGGTTGAAGCGCCCGAAGGCACAATCGCGCGGCCCATTTCGCCGCTTTCCAGAATGACGTCAGCCTCCACGGTCGGGTTTCCGCGCGAGTCCAGGACTTCGCGGGCACGAATGGCAACAATCTCAGTCATATCGCTCCTCAAAATGCGGTGCTGCAGCCGGTCATTCAGTTTGGGACGGCGATCGACGGCCAGGGCTTCTCCGGCAGCACTATGAATGGTGTCCAAAAGCCCTGATCCGCGCAAAAAAATATCTCCGTCCAGCGAAGAAGTACCTGTTGGAAAAATTGTTTCGATCCATTCGAGTTTAACAAACAGGGTGTGGATTGCCCTTGTGGCGCTGGTCACACGTCGAATAGTCAATGCTTTAGGCGCAAACGATTACTAACTTGATTCTTACCGCTCTCGGCACGCACCGGTTATCCACCAATGCGCCATTGCCTAATGTCGCGCTACGCTTACATTGGCTGGTTTTACGCCCGTGGCCGAAGAGGGTTGGCGGGTGCAGAACTTTCCCGTCCCCGCAGGGTCTAACCGAGGTAAGGAGATCTTTGCTCCGGGAGAGGAGATCTGGATGAAACGGATCGTTTTTGTTTACGTTGTTTTGGCCACTACCGCAGCTCTACTTGGAGCGCAGCAGGCAAGCCAGCCTTCTCCGTATACGGGGACTTCAAATCCGCCACCCGATGACACCATTTCCACCCCGGCCCCTGAGGCTGCGCCCGAAGCCAAGCCCTCCCCCAGCCATTACGCGCCCTCGCAGCTTCCGGCACAGACGTCGCAGGCGCAACGCTCTCTCGACGGGTCACTCTACACGGTTCCAACGAGCGACAGTCCCATGAATGCTGGTCCGGCCGAGAACAGGGCTGCCAGAACAAACTCCTACAACCAGGCCGACGGCACCGACGATGGCATCGTCCAAGTGGCGCCCGACGCGTCTGCTGCTCCCGCTTTGAATGAACGGAGAATCTCAAGCGATCCCGATGGCGACATCGTTCATCCGGCACCGCTGCCTCCAGGCACCTTGGGCGAAGGCGCAGTCATTCGCGTTCGTTTGATGGATCGTCTTTCGAGCGCCATGAACGAGAGCGGCGATCCGTTCCGCACGCGGGTTGTATCCGACGTGATGCAGGACGGTCAGGTTCTTATTCCTGCAGGGGCAGAGATTGACGGCAAGGTTGATTCGGTTTCGACCGGTCATTTTGCGGGCCACGGATCGATGCGGCTGCAGCCTGAATTCGTGATTCTCAGCGACGGTTCGCGCTTCCACCTTTATGCCCAGACCTCGGGCGCGCCAGGCTCAAACGACCGCGTCGGCGGCGAGGGTAACGTCACGCCTGGCTCTCGCCTGAAAAAAGTCGGCGTCGAATACGGCGCTGGGGCCGGCGCAGGCGTGGTAACCGGGGCGATCATCGGCGGGCCCGGTGGGGCGCTTGCAGGTGGAATCATAGGCGCCAGCGTCATCACGGTTCACCTGCTGGTCGATCATCCGCAAGCAACACTCGATGACGGCACGGTCCTTCTGTTCACGCTTAATGAGCCGCTACGTCTCGTTTCCGCGGCTCAAACCGGCAACTAGGTTCTGCCACAGCAACCGGAAGCACGGCGAAAGCCGGTCTTCCTGATCCGGGAGGTAAGCAATGAACTGTAGTCAACTGCTGGAACGGCGCACCGCAACGAATTGGGAAAGACCTGCGCAAACCGATCGCAACTTCACCGAGAGGCCCGAGCCGCAATCCACGGAGAGTTATCGCTGGAGCGCGGTAAGGTTCTCCTCGGTTGGGCAAACGTTCGCCAACCGGTTCGCGCCATCCTTCAAGGGATCGCACTAACCGGCAGCGCGCCAGAACTCGCATACCGATCTGAAGCGAGCGCGAGCAAGTCAAGAGTCTGCTCATCCCGGTGGGCTATCGAGTGATTGTCCCACCGGCGACCGCTCGCCCACGCAATCCTTAGTACCTCGAGTCATCTTCCTTCCGCATTGACACGCTAGAGCCGAGAGCTAGAAGCTGAAAGCTGCAAGCGCTTCCACGTCTGAAGGCTCAAGGCCCGCACATCTATGGATAAGTTTGTAATTCGCGGCGGCAATCCACTGGTCGGCACCATTCGCGTTTCGGGCGCCAAGAATTCGGCATTGCCCTGCATGGCCGCTGCCATCCTCACCGAGGATGAAGTCACTCTCGAAAATATTCCACAGGTGCGCGACATTGAGACTGAGAGGCGGCTGCTGGCTTCGATGGGCGCCGAAGTGGAGCTCCGCGAAGGTGAACTGAAAGATCGCTTAACGATCAGTTGCCGCACGCTCTCCGATCCGGTGGCCCGCTACGAGATCGTGAAGACCATGCGCGCAAGCTCGCTCGTGCTGGGACCGCTTATCGCTCGTGCCGGAGTGGCGCGAGTGGCAATGCCCGGTGGTTGCGCCATTGGCGGCCGTCCCATTGATTTGCACATCAAGGGGCTGGAAAAGATGGGGGCGGTGATCGAGCAGGAGCATGGCTATCTCGAGGCCCGCGCCGATCGCCTGCGAGGCACGCATCTTGTCTTTGACAAGATCACCGTTACGGGCACCGAAGATTTGCTGATGGCAGCCGTGCTTGCAGAGGGTGACACGGTGATGGAAAACTGCGCTCGCGAGCCGGAGATCGCCGACCTGGCCTCGCTGCTCACGGCCATGGGCGCGCAAATCGAGGGTGCGGGCACGGCCACAATCCGCGTGCACGGGGTCACGAACCTGCACGGAGCCCGCTATCGCATAAACCCTGACCGCATCGAGGCAGGAACCTTTCTCATCGCCGGCGCGATCACGGGCGGCGACCTCATTGTCGCCAATTGCAGCACGTCTCATCTTGGCGCCGTGATGGCCAAACTTCAGGAAGCGGGCGCGCGCATTGAGGTGCTCGGTCCCGATTCGGTTCGCGTGCGAGCCTCCGAACTGCGCGCCGCAGACATCTCCACGGAGGAGTATCCCGGTTTTCCCACCGATATGCAGGCGCAGTACATGGCCCTGGCCACGCAGGCCGAAGGCGTCAGCCAGGTCCGCGAGAACATCTTCGAGAACCGCTTCATGCACGTACAGGAGTTGGTCCGCATGGGCGCCAACATCAAGGTGGACGGCAGCACCGCCACGGTGCGGGGGCCGGCCCGGCTCACCTCCGCGGCTGTCATGTGTTCTGACCTGCGCGCTTCGGCTTCGCTGGTGCTGGCGGCTCTTGTCGCCGAAGGTGAAACCATCATCGACCGCGTCTATCACATGGATCGTGGATATGAGCGTTTCGAGGAGAAGCTGATCGGAGTCGGTGCCCAGATTCAGCGACTGGGCAACGTTTTTGCGCCCAGAGAATCGGTTGCTATTGCCGGCTAGCCGTTTGGCTTGGTATGCGCATCGTAATCAAGGTGGAGCCGGAGTTGGCATTTTTCAACAATGCGCAACGAACGCCGGGCCAAAGGGTTGATACTGTTAGTCGCCAGGGAAAGGCCCCCCATTCCGGCAGATCTAAACCACGGAGGTTTAAGATTCCTGTGAAGAAGACATTGCTAGCTGGGCTTCTCGCTTTCTGTCTCACTCCTGCGGTCACGATGGCGCAAGTCATCGTCCGCATTGCGCCGCCGCCGCCCATCGTTGAACATCATGAACATGCACCGCATCCTGGATGGGTGTGGGTCGACGGCTATCACCGCTGGGATGGCCACCATTACGTTTGGGTGCATGGCTATTGGGCTCATCCACCGCATGAGCACGCCGTCTGGATCGCCCATCACTGGGAGCATCGCGGCAACGGCTGGGTCCTGGTTGAAGGTCACTGGCAGTAGAAGGCAGTTCAGAAAAGAAAAGGCGGGGCGCAAGTCCCGCCTTTTCCTCTCATGAATTGAGTTTCGAGTCTCGCGAGTCGTCGCTCACTTGATCTCGATAACATCGGACGCTGCCGCTGCTGCCTTCTCGGCCTGCTCCATCACTTTTTCCGCAATGGTGTAGAACGCCACCGCCTGCGGGCTCTTGGGCCCGGCGAGCGCTACGGGCAATCCCCTGTCGCCGCCCTCGCGGATGGCCGGAATCAGTTCGATCGCTCCCAGAAACGGAACGTTGAACTGTTTCGCGGTGCGCTCGGCGCCGCCACGCGAGAAAATGTCGATCTCATGGTGGCAATGTGGGCAGGTAAAGTGACTCATGTTCTCCACAATGCCGAGCACCTCAACATTCACCTGCGCGAACATCTCGAGCGCCTTACGCGCATCCTCCAGACTCACGTCGCTGGGCGTCGACACCACGATCGCGCCGGTCAGCGGCACCGTTTGCACCAGTGAAATGGCCACATCGCCAGTTCCCGGCGGCAGATCGACGATCAAATAGTCGAGCTCGCCCCAGTTCACTTGCTGCAAGAACTGCCGGATGATCTGGTGCAGCATTGGCCCGCGCATCACCAGCGGCTTGTCGCCGGGCGAAATGTAGCCAATGGAGATGGTCTTCAGTCCATGGGTCAGGTTGGGCTCGATCATGTTGCCCTCGCCAACTTTCGGCGACTGCGAACTCCCCATCATCAGCGGCACGTTCGGCCCGTAGACATCGGCGTCCATGAGTCCCACTCGCTGGCCGAGCTTCGAGAGCGCAATGGCCAGGTTCACGGCCACCGTAGTTTTGCCGACTCCGCCTTTGCCCGAACCAACCGCGACGATCTTCGAAACGCCGGGCAGCGCCACCGGCGAAGGCATGGTATGCGAATGTGCCACAGAGTTACTCCTTTTCCCGCAAACCGCTTCGCGGGGCCTTGCCTACCCGCACTCCGCGCGTTCGCGGCTCACAGCGAGCAAGAATCCTCTCCTTAAAATTTTACAGGACCGATGCGTCACGCCTTCGCAGGTTCGAGAGTCGGCGCGGCGGCGCCCACTACTCGGGACAGAATAGCGTGCAGTTGCTTCACGCCGTCGGTCAGCGAGGCGGGGCCCGGTTGCAGGATTGCTCCCGACGGCACTTCATAGACGTGTCCGTTTCGAACTGCGCTTGTCTCTTCCCATCCAGTTCGCGAACAAATCTCGTCCTTTTTCACTTTCTTGCCGCACCACGACGCGAGAATCACCTCGGGATCGCGCTCGACTACGGTGGCCGGATCGACGACGCGATCTTTCGCCTTGCCGCAGCGCCGCAGCTCGGGGAACAGCGTGTCGCCGCCGGAAATTTCAATCAGTTCTTCGACCCACTGAATGCCGCTGATCAATGGGTCATTCCATTCCTCAAAGAAGACGCGTGGCCGTCGCGGGAAGGCTCTTGCTGCAGCCGCAATCTTCTCCAGACCCCGATTCAGATTCTGGATGAGGGCAAGTCCAGCATCCGGCTTTCCGACGATGCGTGAGAGCACGGCAATCATGTCGAGAATCTCCGCGATGCTTCGCTGGTTGAAATTCATGACGGTTGCGCCGCGCAAGACCAGCTCGCGGGTAATCTCTGCCTGCACATCGGAGAAGGTAAGAATCAAATCCGGTTTGAGATCGAGAATGGCTTCAAAATTAGCATCGCGAAACGCCGATACCCGCGGTTTGCTGCGCGCCTCAGGTGGCCGGTGCGCATAACCTGAAACGCCGACGATCCGGTCCTCTTCGCCAAGTAAGTACAGAACCTCCGTCGTCTCATCGGTCAGGCAGACGATGCGTTGAGGAAATTCGGTGTTGTTCGGCAACGAGGGAAGGGAAGCTGACACAGAATAATCCGTCATATATGTCGCACCGGCTTCGGGCTCCTGCCCTTCGAAAACGCGCCTTGGAGAATCCGTTTGTTTCGCTGCTTCAATCAGATTTGTCCTGCTCGCTGGCGAGAGCCGCAACCGCTGCCTTGCCTGCCGTGCGCCGCACGCTCTCCCGTTCGCGATGTTCACGGCGGCGCAGAGCGTCCTCATAACGCCGTACTTCGTCCGGCGTCTCCGGCTCCAACCGCGGGACCTTCTGCACACGTCCCTGCTCGTCAACCGCCACAAACACCAGGTATGCACTGGCCACGTGTACCACTTCGCCGGTCCGCGTGTTCTCCGCCCAAACTTTCACGCCGACTTCCATCGAGCTTGTGAACGCGCGATTTACGCTCGACTTCAGCGTAACCAAGTCACCCAGATGCACCGGGCGGATGAAGTCGATGTGGTCCATGGACGCTGTTACGACATTGTTTCTCGCATGCCGGTAAGCGGCCATGGCGCCGGTAAGGTCAATGAAATGCATGAGCCGTCCACCCAATAAATGGCCCAGCATATTGGTGTCGTTGGGCAGCACGATCTCGGTTTTCTCTGACTGGGTGCTGGCCACAGTGCGCACCTTTGGGTGCATCTCCTGGCTATTCATGCCTGCTCCATTTCCACTTTTCTTTTCGCCGTCCTCATTGCGCGCCAGTTAGAATAAGCTTGGCGGCTGCTTTCGCCCGGAAACCCGCTCTTCTATCTTCCAGTGTGGGACAATCCGCGGCAAAACCGCAAATCCAACGGCCCGATCCAGCGAAATCGGCCCGAAACAGGCACAATGGATAAAGTCGCAGGATTGAGAGAGATTCTCGCGCTCGACCCAAAGAACAGCTTCGCCCGTTACGGAATCGCCATGGAATTGGCGAGACGCGGCGAAATCGATGCTGCGATTTCAGAATTTGATACACTCTTGGCCAACGATCCTGATTACACTCCGGGGTATTTCATGTCTGCGCAGACGTTGGCCGGCGCGGGCAAAAAGCCGGAGGCTGCTGGACGGCTCAGAGCTGGCATAGCGTGTGCCGCGCGAAGCGGTAACACGCATGCCCTTAGTGAGATGCAGACGATGCTTGGCGAGATCGAGATTCGGGATTAGCGAATCGGCTTGAGCGCAAATTGGTTCTCCTCTTCGCGGTGAGCTCCGAATTCAGGCGCCGAACTGCATCCATTTGATTCCAGGGGATGACCCAGACATCCCTCACGCATCTAAGGCGTCAAAAGGAGCGATATGTCGAAATACTCGATCGTTGTCCCCTTTCATAACGAAGAAGAGAACGTAACCATCCTGTATGCCCGCCTGAAGCAAGTGATGGAACAGGTGGATGAGTCTTTTGAATTGATTTTGGTGGACGACGGTTCAAGCGATCGGACATTTAAGCTTCTGGAGGAAGTGGCAGCCGTCGATAGCCGCGTCCTCATCGTCAAGCTTCGCCGCAACTTCGGCCAGACCTCCGCCCTGGCGGCCGGCTTCGATCACGCCTCGGGAGAGTTTGTGCTGGCCATGGACGGAGATCTGCAGCACGACCCGAATGACATTCCCGCTTTTCTTGAAAAACTCGACGAGGGATACGACGTCGTTTCCGGGTGGCGCAAGGTGCGCATTGACAATTTCATTTTCCGCCGCATTCCTTCCGCGTGCGCCAACTGGATCATGGCGCGTCTGTCCGGAGTTCCTATCCACGACTTCGGCACCACGTTTAAAGCCTATCGTCGCGAGGTGATCCAGAACATTCCTCTTTATGGAGAGATGCATCGTTTCATTCCCGCTCTCGCGAGTCTTTACGGCGCATCCATCTGTGAGATTCCGATTCGCAACCTGAATCGCGTCCGCGGCAAAAGCCATTATGGTCTGAGCCGGACCTTCCAGGTCTTGTTTGATCTGATGACCATTCGCTTCCTGCTTAAGCACATGAGCCGTCCACTGCACTTCTTTGGCGGCTGCGGAGTTCTTGCCATGTTTGCAGGCAGTGTCATGGCCGCGATGCTGCTGGGTATGAAATTGCTTAACCCTCATCTCGATCTGATGGAATTACACGGCCCCATGTTCGTCATTGCATCCGTGCTCATCGTCTCTGGCATTCAGTTGCTTGCCCTCGGCCTTTTGGGCGAACTGCAAGTGCGCCACTACTACAGCAGCCAGCGACCCACTTCCTACACCATCGACCGCCTGGTGCGACTGGAATCTTCTGACGAGCGGACTTTGCTTTCGGGGAGCAAGGACGATAACCTCTAGCCGGAAAAGCGGGTTTGTCTATTTCCTTGCGGTGGCCCACCCTCAAGGTTCATTCTTGACGAAGTCATGAAAGCCATCCAGATCCAGTCGACCGGTGGGCCTGAAGCCCTGCAGCTTGTCGATCTGCCCATCCCTCAGCCCGGTCCGGGCCAGGTTCTCATCCGTATCGAGGCCACCGGCGTCAATTTCATCGAAGTCTACTTTCGCAAAGGCGTTTACAAGGCTTCGTTCCCCATGATTCCGGGCAGCGAAGCTGCGGGCACGGTGGAAGAGCTTGGTCCCGGGGTCAACGGATTCAAGGATGGCGATGCAGTTGCGTCAACCAGCGTGATCGGCAGCTATGCGGAATACGCTCTGGTTCCCGCGGCTCAACTGGTGAAGGTCCCCGAGGGTCTGAGCCTTGAAAGCGCAGCGGCAGTCCTATTGCAGGGCATGACCGCTCACTATCTAGCCGTATCCACCTATCCGCTCAAGAAGGACGAAACAGCGCTGGTACACGCGGGAGCCGGCGGTGTGGGCTTGCTACTGACGCAGATTGCTGCACGCATCGGCGCGCGCGTCATCACTACTGTCTCCACCGAGGAGAAAGCCGAAATCTCTCGCGAGGCAGGCGCCTCCGACGTGATTCTCTACACCGAGCAGGATTTCGAAGCCGAGGCCAAGCGCCTCACTGGCGGAAAAGGCGTTGACGTAGTCTATGACGGTGTGGGCAAGACCACCTTCGACAAGAGCCTCAACTGCCTCCATCCCCGCGGCATGATGGTGCTGTTTGGCGCGTCCAGCGGGCCCGTTCCGCCGTTCGACCCCGGTCTGCTCAACAGCAAAGGTTCGCTCTACCTCACACGACCCACGCTTTGGCACTACATCGCCAC
>CAZHOO010000028.1:0-36560 GCA_964533905.1 uncultured Occallatibacter sp.
TGCACATCGCCGCTTCCTTGCGGAAATCCATGCTCGCGTCCTTCAAACGCGCCGCGTTGTAAACCATCAATCGCGCGGCCTCAATCTCCGTCGCCATCTCCGCGAGTTGAAACTGCATCGCCTGGAACTCCGCGATCGCTTTTCCGAACTGCTTTCGCGCTTTGGCGTGTTTCACCGCGTGGCCCAATGCCCCTTCGGCCAGGCCGAGCATTTGCGCGCCAATCCCAATCCGTCCGCCGTTCAGTGTTTCCATCGCAATCTTGTAGCCCTGGCCCACCTCGCCCAGCACTTCTCCGGCCGAAATCGCGCACGCATCCAGAATCAGTTCGCACGTGCTTGAAGCGCGGATTCCCAGCTTGTCCTCTTTCCTTCCCACAGTGAATCCACGCGCGCCATCTTCCACCAGGAACGCCGTAATGCCTTTGTAGCCTGCGCTCGTATCCACTGTTGCAAAAACGATGAACAGTCCGGCTTCTTTGGCGTTTGAGATCCAGAGCTTGCGACCGTTCAGCACATACTCATCGCCGCGTTTCTCCGCGCGCGTCTGTAACGCAAACGCATCTGATCCCGAGCCCTCCTCGCTCAGCGCGTACGCGCCGACAGTATCCGTCGCCAATCGTGGCAGATATTTCCTCTTATGTTCCGGGGTGCCCCATCGCAGCAACGCGCTTGCCACCAGAGTGTTCTGCACATCAACAACCAGCGCGACTGCTGGATCGACGCCCGAAAGCATTTCCACGGCCAGCACGGAGTCGAAAAATGACCCCGCGCTACCGCCAAACTCCTCCGGAATTTCGATCCCCATCAATCCCAGTTCAAAGAGCCTGCGCAGCAATCCCGCATTCAAATGCTGCTCTTCGTCCATGCGGCGCACCAGGGGAGCGACCTCCTCCCGCGCAAACTGCCGCACCGTCTCGCTGAAAAGCGTCTCTTCTTCGCTCAATTGCGTGAGCGGCGCGCCTGGGGACGTTGGTTTCATCGCCGCATGCCTCCGAAGATCCGTGACCTGCCGCCACGAATGCTCTTTTGAATGATATGCTGCGCTCGGGACCGCTGCGGTCTCGCTCATTCTATGCAGATCGGCAACCACGTTTTCCTCGTAACCGGAAGTGCGTCGGGACTCGGTCGAGCCACGGCGAGTTTGCTGGCTGCCGAAGGCGCATCAGTCATCATCGCCGATACCAATCGCGAAGCCGGCGAAGCACTCGCCGCCGAGCTCGGCGCAGCCGCCCGCTTCGCCCTGACTGACGTCACCAGCGAGCAAGACGCGCAGGCCGCCGTCGATCTCGCACTCAGCGCCTTCGGCCACTTGCACGCGCTCGTCAACTGCGCTGGCATCGCTCCCTCCGAGCGCGTCCTTGGCCGCGAAGGTCCGCATCGCCTCGACAGCTTCGCAAAAACCATCAACATCAACCTCGTTGGCGCCTTCAACATGATCCGCCTCGCCGCCGCGGCCATCTCAAAGGAATCGCCCGGCCCCGATGGCGAACGGGGCGTCATCGTCAACTCCGCCTCCATCGCGGCCTACGACGGACAAATCGGCCAGGCAGCTTACGCAGCGTCAAAAGGCGGCGTTGTCGCCCTCACGCTTCCAATCGCTCGCGAGCTGGCGCGATTCGGCATTCGCGTCGTCAGCATCGCCCCCGGAGTCTTCGCCACGCCCATGGTCGCCGGCTTTTCGCCCGAGGTGCAGGAAGCACTCGGGAAAAGCATTCCGTTTCCCGCGCGTCTCGGCCAGCCCGCGGAGTTCGCGGCGCTCGTCAAACATATTTGCGAGAACACCATGCTCAACGGTGAAACCATCCGCCTCGACGGTGCGCTGCGCATGGCCCCGCGCTAGCTGATGGCCGCGTCAGTTGATGAAGGAGCTGCAATGCCCTTATCTGATCCAGTCGTGATTGCCGGCTCCGCGCGCACGCCCATCGGCGCATTCCAGGGGGACTTCAAGGACGTCAACGCTCCCCAACTCGGCGCAGCCGCCATTCGCGCCGCGGTCGAACGTGCCTCAATTCCTCCCGACTCTGTCGACGAAGTTCTCTTTGGCTGCGTTCTCACCGCCGGCCTCGGCCAGGCTCCTGCTAGACAGGCCGCGCTTGGCGCCGGATTGCCCGCCTCCACCGGCGCGGTCACTATCAACAAAATGTGCGGCTCCGGCATGAAGGCTGTCATGATCGCGCACGATCTGATCCTTGCGGGCAGCGCCAACATCATCGTCGCCGGCGGCATGGAGAGCATGAGCAATGCACCCTATCTGCTCGATCGCGCCCGTTCCGGCTATCGCATGGGCCACGGCCGCGTTCTCGACCACATGTTTCTCGATGGCCTCGAGGACGCGTACGAAAAAGGCCGTCTCATGGGCACGTACGCCGAAGACTGCGCCCAGAGTTATGGCTTCTCGCGTCGCGAGCAGGATGAATTCGCGCTCGCTTCACTCACCCGCGCGCAAAAAGCCACCGCCGACGGCAGTTTCTCCGCGGAAATCGTTCCGCTTACTGTCGCTGCCGGAAAGACCGAGAAGGTTATCGCGCACGACGAGCTCCCGCTAAAAGCCTCCCCCGAAAAAATCCCGAATCTCAAGCCGGCTTTTCGCGATGGCGGCACAGTCACCGCCGCAAATTCCAGCGCCATCTCCGACGGAGCGGCCGCACTCGTTCTCATGCGCCAGTCCGAAGCTGAAAGGCGCGGACTCAAACCGCTTGCAACGATTGCCGCCCACTCCACCTTCGCCAGCTCGCCTTCGCTCTTTCCCACCGCGCCCATCGGCGCCATCCGCGCGCTGCTTGACCGCACGGGCTGGTCTCTTGCGGAAATTGACTTGTTCGAAATCAACGAGGCCTTCGCCGTCGTCGCAATGGCCGCGATGCGCGATCTTGGCATTTCGCACGACAAAGTCAACGTCCACGGCGGCGCCTGCGCGCTTGGCCATCCCATTGGCGCGTCTGGCGCGCGCATCCTCGTCACGCTGCTCGCGGCTCTCGAGCAACGTAAGCTCACCCGCGGCATCGCGTCGCTCTGCATCGGCGGCGGCGAAGCAACCGCCGTCGCGATCGAGCGGATTGGCTAATGCAGCATTCGCACGAACCTGGGATAGCACAATCCCAACAGTCAAATTTTCCTTTGGAGAAAAACGAGGAAGAACGAAAACTCTCTACGCCCCGGCCAGCGCAGCTTCGCCCATGCGACCGTTTGCTTCCGGCTCAGTTTCGACGGCTGGCTCCGCTTCAACCGGCACATGCGCCAGCTCCCATGCGGAACGATCCTTCAACAGCCGCGCCACAAATGCTGTATGCATGGCGTGTCCCGCTCGCACAGCCACCACATGCCCTTCGATCCTTCGTCCCGCAAGCGCCAGGTCGCCAATCAGATCGAGCACCTTGTGCCGCACATATTCGTCGGGGAAGCGCAATGGCCCATTCTCCGGCCCGCTTGCTCCCAGGATGATCGCGTTCTCCGGGCCTGCGCCGCGGATCAGCCCCATGTCGCGCAACTTCTTTTCGTCTGCCTTGTAACCAAACGTTCGCGCCGGAGCAATCTCGCTCCCATACGTCTCCGCCGCAAGGTCAACGCACGTCTTCTGTTGCCCGATCGGCGCAGGGAAATCGATCGTGTACGAGATGCGGTAGCCTTGCCCCGGATAGACGCCAATAAATTTCTCGCCTTCACGCACCTCTACCGGATGCAGCACGCGCAGCGTTTCGCGCTTACGCCGCTGTTCGCGCATCCCCACGCTCTCAATCGCTTCCACGTACGGCAACGCGCTGCCGTCAAGAATCGGCAGCTCCAGGTTATCGAGCTCCACAATCACGTTGTCCACGCCCATGCCGATGCACGCTGAGAGCAAATGTTCCGTCGTCGAAATCAGCACGCTCTGCCGCATCAAACTGGTTGCGTAGCTCACCTTGGCCACGTTTCGGCCATTCGCGGGAATCTCAAAGTTGTCCAGGTCTGTGCGCCGAAAAACAATTCCCGAACCCGCAGGAGCGGGAAGAAGCCGCATGGTCACAGGCGCACCCGAGTGCAGTCCCACGCCCGAGAATTCGAGCGGCGCCGCAATCGTCTGTTCCTGGTGCGCTGGTTGACCCAATCTGCCTCTCTGTCCTCAAAACCCTTTGGCGTCTTTAGAATAGACGGCATGCCCAAATCGAGTTGTGTGGCATTTTTGCCACACCATGCGGCCATTTACCCTCCCGAACCTCTCCGATAACTCCTGTTCCAAACCACCTTAAGTGTCGTAGAATCAGAGCGTCTCCGCAATTTCGATCGCGGAAAAGCCACCCATGGCGTCGCCAGCCAACTCGAAGATTCCCACGCGCGCCCTGCTCGCCGGTGCCCGCCGCAAGCAGCCCAGGCTCATCGCATTCACCCGCCAGTTGGTCTCCTCCGAATCTCCCTCCGACGTCAAATCCGCCGTCGACGCATGCCTCGCCCTTGCCGCCATCGGCGCACGAGGCCTTGGCGGCCGCGTCAAAATCCACCGCTCCGTCGCGGCGGACAGCCTCGGCAATGCCCTCGAAGCCCGCTTCGGCCCGCGCACCTCAGCTTCAAAGCCGATCCTTCTCCTCGGTCACCTCGATACGGTCTGGCCACTCGGCACGCTCCAATCCATGCCCTGCAAGGTCAGCGGCGGCCGCCTCTGGGGCCCGGGAACGCTCGACATGAAGGCCGGCGTCGCCATGGCCTTCACCGCCATCGAACTGCTTGCTGAGACCGGTAGCCTGAAACGCGAAATAATCCTCCTCCTCACTGGTGACGAGGAGGTCGGCAGCCACGCCGGACGCCCCATCGTAGAATCACTCGCCAAAAAATGTTCAGCCGTCTACGTTCTTGAGCCTGCGCAGGGCCTCGCCTACAAAACGGCCCGCAAGGGCATCGGCAGTTGGCGCATCGACGTCGCGGGCATTGCCGCGCACGCCGGCGTCGATTTCGAGAAGGGTGCAAACGCCATCCGCGAGCTCGCCCGCGTCGTTGAAAAAGTCAGTTCGTGGACCGACCTCAAGCGCGGTCTCACCGTCAGCGTCGGGGTGGCCGGTGGTGGAACAAAATCGAATGTCGTTCCCGCTCAAGCCTGGGCCGAGGTCGACGTCCGCATCGCGCGCCGCGCAGACGGCCTGCGTATCGAGCGCAAATTCGCAGCCCTCCAATCGCAGGACCCGCGCTGCCGTCTCACGATTACCGGCGGCATCAATCGCCCTCCCATGGAGCGCAGCCGCGGCACGGTTCGCCTCTTGCGCCAGGCGCAGGCGCTCGCCGGCGAGTTGGGCTTTGATCTCGATGAAGCCTCCACCGGCGGCGGCTCCGACGGCAACTTCACTGCCGCTCTTGGAATCCCCACGCTCGACGGCATGGGCGCCGTTGGCGAAGGGGCGCACGCACGCCACGAGTCCGTCCTCGTCGAGCATCTCGCCCCGCGAACCGCGCTCTTGGCCGCAATGCTGATGGGCTAACGCGCCCTTCCGCCTGATAAACTCGCTTGTGGAATTCAGTGGGAGACGTTTCACTATGAATCGCTTTGTCCTTTTCCTGTCCTTCGCGGCTTTCGCTGCTGCCGCAACCGCGCAAACCACCCCTGCCAAGCCGGGAGCCCCAGCTTCAAAGTCCCTCACTTCAGGAACCGGCTCTTCCATTGCGGTCACTACCAAGCCAGCCGCTGCCGCAACACCTGTCGCGGTTGAGCCTTGGATCAAGCTGCCTCCCGGCGTGCCTCGCGTCGTGCACGGTCTCGTCAAGATGCCGATCGCGCTCCGCTATGAAGACATCAAGGTCGGCCCCGGCGCTTTAGGTGAGTCCGGCAAGCTCTGGCACCTCAAGTACACAGGGTGGCGCGCGGCTGACGGCGTCAAATTTGATTCGTGGGACGACCACCGCCAGCCCGATTTCGGGTCCGACGGTAAGCCCAAGACGGGTCCTGACGGAAAGCCCGTGATGAAGGATCCAGAGCCGATCGCAATTCCGCAGGGCATGGGCCGTGTAATTCCCGGCTTCGACTACGGCCTCGAAGGGATGAAAATCGGAGGCAAGCGCCGCATCTTTATTCCCTGGCAGATGGCTTATGGAACACGCGCCATTCCCGACCACACCGATGCCGAGCACCAGGTGCATCCCGGGATTCCCGCCAAGTCAGACCTGATCTTCGACGTTGAATTGGTTGACGTCACCGAGATGCCCGCACCGCCACAGCGCCCCATGATGCCAGGTAATCGTCCGATGCCGCCGGTGGCTCCGCATCCCGGCGCTGGAACTCCGCCTCCAGGCGGCAGCGCTCAGCCTAACGCGGCGCCAACGCCGAAGCCGGAAACGGCCGCGCCCCCTCCAACATCGCAGACCGCGCCGGCCACTCAATCTGCGCCTAGCACAAGCACCCCTGCTCAACCCGCGGCTCCTGCGCAGCCGGCTAGCACTCAGCCGTCGACACCGCCGCAACGGTAAAGCTGGCCTTTGGAAAGTCCAGCTCCCCGCCCCTCGCGTTGGGGAGCTGGTTTTTCGTCAGAGCCCGCGATCTGGAGCGAAGCGAAGCTGGCTCCGTTTTCGAGCCCGCGAAGCGGGCGTGAGAGGGTAGCCCCACGGCGCCAGCCTGGGGTTCGAAATCAAGAATCCGGCCCTTAGCCCGCTTGAGCGGGCGAAAGAATCCTTCACGCGCGCTCCGAATTTTTCCGAAAATTCTCCTCCTCAGTTCTCCCGCCTTCGCTACAATTCGACCACCTGAACTTTCGTCGGAACGCTTTCCCTTTTCCCCGGCCTCTGACAATTTCAAGATTCGTTTGCCGGCGTTTCCTCCCGGCGGAAAGCAGGATTGCCTTGTCGACGAGCGGCTTTAAATTTGCCAACCCGACATTCACCGCCGACAACTTCGTCACCTACAGCGCAGCGCAGATTAACGCCGACGCCTCGGTCCCAACCTCCGACGAGATCCAGATTCTCGAGCCCATCCCCAAGCCGCGCGTCAACCCGCCCATCATGTCTCTTGCCGGCGTGCTCCCTCAGGCCACCGTCAACGCGATCGCCGCCACGGGTCAACTCGTCATCCATTGCGTGGGCGACACAGGCGGCATCGAGCGCGCGGAGCCGCAGCTCGCCGTTGCCGACGCCCTCACTGCCGACGTCAAAGGCAAGACCTGGTCCAGCGGCCAGCCGGCCTTCTTCTATCACCTTGGCGACATTGTCTACTTCTTTGGCCTCGAGACCTACTATCCCGAGCAGTTCTACGAGCCCTATCGCAACTACCCCGGTCCCATCTTCGCCATCCCCGGCAACCACGACGGCTTTATGTTCAAGGGCGAGCCGGCTGGCTACTCGTGCGAAGCCTTCGTCGACAATTTTTGCGCCGCGAGCCCCACGCAGGGCGCGCCCGGCTTCGACCGCACCACCATGACGCAGCCCGGAGTTTACTTCACTCTCGATGCGCCCTTTGTCCGCATCATCGGCCTCTACTCGAATGCTGGAGAAACCGCCGGCTCGCTCGGCAACTCAACCATCGGCACGGCTCAACTCACGTTCCTCACCAGCGAACTCAAGCGCTTCGCGAGCGATCGCAAGGCCGACACCAAGAATGCGAACCCCCAGGCGCTCGTCATCGCTGTGCATCATCCGCCGTTCACCGGCAGCAGCCAGCACATGCCAAGCGCGGCCATGCTCAAGGCCATGGACACCTGCTGCACGCAGGCCGGTCAGTGGCCAGACATGGTGCTCTCCGGTCACGCCCATCTCTACGAGCGCTACACCCGGATCATGAAGAGCGATGGCCGCCAGATTCCGTACATCGTTGCGGGCAACGGCGGCTACTACGATCTATCCGGATTGAAGAAGAATCATCAGGGGCAGAAGCCAGTCGCGGGCCAGCAGAAAGAATCCGATGGGGCCGGGAACACCATCACTCTCGATAGCTACAGCGACTCGCAGTTCGGGTTCCTGCGCATCACTTTCAGCGCCGCGTCAATCGCGGTAGAATCCATCGCCGTCAACAGTGCCGCGCGTACCGACACCACGGTGCCACCCGCGACCAGCAGCATTGACTCGTTCACTCTCAATCTCGGCAACCACACGGTATCAGCCGGAGTTTCATCGAAGCCCTCAACGAAAGGTTCCACGAAGGCTTCAACGAAGGGCTCGTCGTCTAGTCGAGCTTCGGGTGCAGCTTCTGAAACCCGGTCGTCTGCTGGTAAGCATGCGAAAAAGCCGCCAGCTTCGCGTCCAGGTAAAGCGCGCCGAGGAAAGTAATCGATACCGGCGTTCCCGGGCCGCCAATATTGTCGTGATTGCCATCGTCGATCGG
Organism: uncultured Occallatibacter sp.; assembly: GCA_964533905.1. Classification (GTDB taxonomy): domain Bacteria; phylum Acidobacteriota; class Terriglobia; order Terriglobales; family Acidobacteriaceae; genus Telmatobacter. The sequence goes on from CAZHOO010000028.1 coordinate 8,270, forward strand.
CGGCGGCGCCGGGGCATCCGGACCACGCAGTCCGTTGGGCACAATCACCGCGGGATTGCCCGTCAGATTCGTCGCAATCAACTGCTCATCGGTCGAAGGCGTCACGATGATGTCCACTTTCTCAAACAGCTTCGCAAACTCCCGCACGCCGAGCGTCCGCGCGCGGTTGGCCTGGATGTACTCGACCGCCGGATAAAAGCGCGCAATGCGAAAGTCATTGGGCCAATCCTCCGGGCCCTGCTCGGTCAGCAGCTTGTCGCGCCCGCTCATCGTCAGGTCGTCAAATGCTGCGGCGGCTTCGGCCGTCAACAGCGGCACCATTGCGCCCCACGGCATCTTCGGCAACTCGACAGGGATAAGACTCACGCCCATCTTGGTCAGTGCATCCAGCGCTGCCTGCTCGTATTTCTTGTCGTAACTCCGCCGCGCGTATTCGTCCTGGGCCGCCGCGTTCGCATCCTCGCGCTTCTTTTGGTCCTCAGGAGACTCGCCAGGCACGGCGTCCTTCAATTCGACCGGCGGCAGCGGATCAAACTCGCCCTTGAAGTAGCCAATGCGCAAATCGCGCCAATCGAAGTCCGGATTCCAATGGAAGTCGATGCTGGCTCCGGCCGACAGGTCCTTCCCGTCGGGCCCGTGAATCACGTCGAGCACCAACGCGCAATCCTCCACGCTACGGCAAATCGGCCCCAGCTTGTCCATCGTCCAGCTCAGCGCCATCGCGCCGGTTCTTGGCACCATGCCGAAACTCGGCCTCAGCCCCGAGCAGCCGCATCGCGTCGAGGGCGACGCGATCGACCCCAGCGTCTCCGACCCAATTGCAAATCCCACGCACCCAGCGGCCACCGCGCTCGCCGAACCTGCCGACGAACCGCTCGATCCCTGCGCAGGATTCCACGGATTTCGCGTGCGGCCGCCAAACCATTTGTCGCCCATGGCCAGCGCGCCCAGCGAGAACTTGGCCACCAGCACGGCCCCTGCTGCATCCAGCCGCTCGACCACCGTCGCATCATCCTTGAAGGTCTGCTGCTCGAACCCTCCAGCGCCCCACGTCGTCGGATAGCCCTTCACTGCGAGCAAATCTTTCGCGCCCCACGGAATCCCCTGCAGTGGCCCGCGATAAAGCCCGGCCTCCAGGTCATCGTCGGCCGCCTTCGCCTGGGCCATCGCCCGGTCCTCCAGCAGCGTGATCACGAAGTGAAACTCCGGATCATAGCGCTTCAGGCGATCGATATACATCTGCGTAAGCGCCACCGAAGTGATCTTGCGATGAAAAATCAGGTTGGCAAGCTCAAGAATCGACGCAAACGCCAGGTCGTCGAGTTTCGCAGGGGCTTGCGGCGCGCCGGATTCAGCGTCGTCGTAGACCAGTTGCGGCGTCGTGCCTTGAAACACAACGCTGCTCTCCGCGGGCTTCGCTGCCGGCGCCGGATGAAACACAAACGACGGCGGCACATCGTTCGCGATCTTCAGCGCGCGAATCTGCGCATACGCATCGCGCTGATCGTTCAGCCCGTCGAGCATCATCTTCTTCTGCGCGTCGGTAAATGGCCCCACGCCGGCCAGTTCCGCGGCCCGGTCAATCATCGCCGGCGTGATTTTCGCAAGCGCGGGCGTTTTTGCAACACCGCCGGCGGCGGGAGCCCCGGCACTTGCACTGGGGGCGGCAGATCCCGGCGATCCTTCCTGCGCCTGCGCCGCCAGCGTGTACAAAATCCCCGGCAAGAGCGGCGACGCAATCCCCGCCTTCGTGCATGCGTTCAAAAAAACCCTGCGATCGAACGTCATGCGACGGATAGTACATTGCGCGCCTACGACCGGCAAAACGCGCTCCGATTAACAAAAAAACGAAAGTCACGAATTTTTCTCTTGACATATTCCCATATGAGCATGTAATGTCTTCTTCATGGCCAGGGCTGCAACCACTTCCGATGCCTTTAACGCCGTTGCCGAGCCTCGGCGCCGGCAAATTCTCCTTTTTCTGGCGCACGATGAGCGCGGGGTTGGCGAGATCGTCACCGCGATCGGCCTCGACCAGCCGTCGGTCTCCAAGCACCTCGGCGTTCTGCGCAGCGTCAACCTGGTGCGCGTTCGCCGCAACGGCCGCCACCGTCTCTACCGCACCAACGCCGCGGCGATTCGCCCACTGCACGAGTTCGCTCAAACCTTCGAACGCTACTGGCAGCACAATTTGAACCGCGTGAAAGAGCGCGCCGAGCGCGTTCAGGCTGAGGTCGACCGCGGCCCATCGCAGCCAACAAATCTGAATCAGAAGTCCTGAACGGCCCGGTTTCGAACCCGGGATTCCCAACTTTCCCACGGAGGATGTATGACCACAATGACAGTTCCCGATCTCGAATCTCTCAGCTTCAAAATCGAACAGGAGATTCGCGTGCGCGCCTCGCTCGAAGTCACGTTCGCAGCGCTTATCGATCAGCTCGGCTCCGGCTTCGAAAAAGACGACGGCACAGCGATGCCTTTCAAGCTTGAGGCGTGGCCCGGCGGCCGCTGGTTCCGCGACCTCGGCGATAACAACGGCCATTGCTGGGCTACCGTGCAGGCCATCAAGCGCCCCACGCTGCTCGAGTTCAGCGGACCGCTGATGATGTCTTTCCCCGTCGCCAACAACGTGCAATATCGCTTGACCGAAGAAAACGGCGAAACGCTCATCAAGTTTCATCACACCGGCTTCGGAAACGTTCCCGAGGACTTCAAGAAGGGAATGAAGGGCGGCTGGACAAAGATTCACGAAGCCGTTCGCCAGCGCGCCGAAAAACCCAAGGCGTAAAGGTCTGGCATCGCTCCTGCGAAAGAGGGGTGCACCACCCTAAAGATCGTCGCCTGCTGGCGAACTTTAGGGTGGGGCGGCACCGCAGTCACTTCAGCACGAAAAAGCTGAAAGCTGATGGCTGGAAGCTACTGGCTATCGAAGTGAGGTTCTTATGTGCCCAGTATGCGTGGCAACAACAGCCGCCATTGTCGCCGGCAGTACCGCCGGCACGGGCGGAATCGCCGCGTTCTTCGCCAGACTGTTTCACCGCGGCAAGTGAACGGGACGTCGACTTTTAATCACATCGAGGCAAAGGAGGGTTGACATGGCAACCACAGCGACAGAAATCAAGAGCACCAAAATCGTCTCGCACGACGAGTGGATCGCCGCGCGCAAGGAGTTTCTCAAGAAGGAAAAGGAATTCACGCGGCAGCGCGATGAGATCAGCCGCCTGCGCCGCGCCCTGCCCTGGGAAAGAGTCGAGAAGAACTATGAGTTTGAGGGTCCCGCCGGCAAAGTCTCGCTCTCCGATCTCTTCGGCGGCCGCAGCCAACTCGTCATCTATCACTTCATGCTCGGCCCGGGATGGAAAGAAGGCTGCCCCAGCTGCGCCTACATCTCCGATCACTTCGACGGAATGACCATTCATCTCGCCAATCGCGACGTGACGCTCGCCGTAGTTTCGCGCGCGCCCATTTCTGAAATCGAAGCCTTTAAACACCGCATGGGTTGGAAATTCCGCTGGGTCTCCTCGAACGCGAGCGATTTCAACTTCGACTATCAGGTTTCGATCACGCCCGAGGAAGCCGGCAAGAAGCAGGTCTACTACAACTACGAAATGATGGAATTTCCCGCCGAGGAACGTCCCGGCCTGAGCGTCTTTGCGAAAGACGCGAGTGGAACGATCTTCCACACCTACTCCAGCTACGCGCGCGGCCTCGACATCCTGGTCGGCGCTTACAACTTTCTTGACCTGGTTCCGAAGGGCCGCGACGAGGCTGGGCTCAAGCACTCCATGGCCTGGGTTCGCCATCACGACAAGTATGGCGAAGGCTACTTTGTCGACCCCAGCCAGCCCTATGTCCAGCCAGAGGTCGTCAAGTCCAAAGAAAGCGGTTCGTGCTGCCACGACTGAGACCGCTACTTCGGGAATTGAAACGTACATCGGCGCGCGAAATCGAAGCGTCGGCGATCATTCCGGCCACTTCAAATGACTGAACGACAAGAAGGAGAGAAGCGATGAAGGATCAGAATCTCACCCATTCGTTTACGGTTGACCAAACTCCCGACGAAGCGTTCGCTGCCATCAACAATGTTCGTGGATGGTGGTCAGGAGAAATTGAGGGCACCACCGACAAGCTCGGCGCTGAATTCTCCTATCGCTACAAAGACATCCACTACAGCAAGCAGAAGATAGCTGAGCTTGTCCCGGGGAAGAAGGTCGTTTGGCTTGTCTTGGACAGCTACTTGTCCTTCGTTGAGGATAAGACCGAGTGGAATGGGACAAAAGTCATGTTCGAAATATCGAAGAAGGGCAACAAGTCCGAAGTGCGTTTCACTCACGTCGGCTTAGCACCCCATGTCGAATGCTTCAAAGATTGCTCAAGCGCATGGGGCTTCTATGTCACAGGGAGTCTCAGGAACCTGATTGCCACAGGAAAAGGCGAGCCCAACAAGAAGGAAAAGGTGAAAAGGGAACTGGCATTGCAAAGGTGAGGCGCCATGGCGACAGAATTCACCGTCTCCGCCACCATCCCCGCGTCGCCCAAGCAGGTCTATGATGCGTGGCTTTCAAGCAAAGGCCACGCGGCGATGACCGGAGCTGAAGCCAAAGTATCTGCGCATATCGGCGGCACATTTACGGCATGGGATGGCTACATTTCCGGCAAGAACCTTACGCTCAAACCCGGAAAGCAAATCGTGCAGTCGTGGCGCACCACCGAGTTTGCCCCCTCCGATCCCGATTCGCAGATTGAATTGCTGCTCGAGAAGGCTCCGGGCCGCACAAAAATCACACTCCATCACACCAACATTCCCGCCGGCCAGTCCGATTACAAATCCGGCTGGCGCGAGTGTTACTTCGAGCCCATGAAGAAGTACTTCAAAGCCGAAGCAAAACCCGCGTAACTACCTCGCCATCTCTCCCAGCAGCGCCTCAGCCCGATGCAGAGCGTCGCGGCGCTTTTGCTTTTCGCTCGGAACGTCCGCCGGAGCCCAGGTTGAGCCGCCGATCCGCCGCGATGCGTCACTGAGCCGCTGTTCAAACTCCTTGTCGAGCTCGGCCACGTCGGCGTTTGCCTTCGCCACCTGCTCGTGGAAATGTTTCAGCGCGCCGACGATCCGCTCGGGGTAGTAGCTGATCAGATCGCCGGTCTGCAGCGCATCCCTCAGTGCAATTGAAGGTCCCGCCACCGGCCCCGTCTGCTGCAGCGCATCTTCCACTCCGCGGAGCCGCGTCATCGCGCCGGCAAATCCATCCAGTTCCGCGCGCTCGGCAACGCGGCCCTTCGCGCGCTCGACCTCCACAACTACTTTTGCAGTCACGCTGCTTGCGGACACCGGAATAACCGTCGTCAGCGTATTTCCCTCGAAGGTCCACCCTCCCGGTTCACCCGGCTTTGCGAACGCAACCCGTTTTCCGTTCACGGTTACGCTTGCGGGCGGCCAATCCGCCGGCAGTCGCACTTCATACCCGCGCGTCTTCAGCATTCCTGGATAGCTGCCTTCAACCGGCCCAATCTCCACGCGCAGAGTATCCCCGTCTTCTGTCGCCTTGATCGGCGTGCGCGCAAACACGCCCTTCTGATACTCGACCGACACGCCCGAATCCTCGTACACCGAGTAGCTCGATGTCGCGCCCGACGCAAGCGGCCACACATTCACAATCAATGGATCGACTGGCTTCTCGCCGGTGTGCAGCATTGCCGGCTGCATCGGCACAATCGTTCCGGCTTTCACATACACGGGAATCTGATCGATGGTGAAACTCCGCTCCACAGTTGTGGGCCCGTTGAAGTGTTTTCCCGTCGGCCGTTCAATCCACTCGCCTTTTGGCAGCCACACCTGCTCCGTAGCCAGGCCGGAAATCTTGTCGGCAGGCGCAGTCACCGGGCTCACAATCATCTGATCGCCAAACATGTATTCGTTCTTGCTCGCGTACGCGGCGTCCTCTTCTGGCCAGTCGTAATAGAGCGGCCTGAAAAACGCGACACCGGTGTCATACGTGCGCCTCGCCTCTGTATAGAGATAGGGCTGCATCGCCTCGCGCAATTGATATGCATTGCGCATCACCTGGGAATATGGTTCGGGATACGCCCAAATCCGTCGCTCCGAATCCGGATTCTTGGTTGTGTGTGTCCTTAGGATCGGGCTAAAAATGCCGAATTGGATCCAGCGCGTGTAGAGCTCCGGATCGACCGCGCCCGGCATGTGTCCGCCGATGTCATGGCTCCAGAAAGCGTAGCCCACGTTAGCCGCCGTCGCCGTGAACCACGGCTGAAACGCGAGCGAATCCCAAACTGAAATCGTGTCGCCCGAGAATCCAATCTGGTAGCGATGGTTTCCCAACCCACCCCAGCGATGAAACAACAGTGGCCGCTTGCCCTCGCGCTGCTGATCGGTGAAGTGAACGTAGTTCAGCCACCAGGTCGGATTCACGCCCGGCAAATCCGTCGTCGACTGCTGCTGCCAGTCGAGCCACCAGAAGTCCACGCCCTGTTTCTCCAGCGGATGCAGCACCAGGTTGAGATAATTCGTCGCCCACTTCTTGTCGGTCGGATCGAACGGAATATATTTCTTCGTCGCCGGATCGATCCCCAACGCGCGCGCCATCGCCGGATACGCCTCTTCCCACGGCTGAATCCCCGATGCCGGATGCAGATTCATCGTCGTCCTCAGCCCATCCTCATGCAGCTTTTTCAGGAACGCTCCGGGATCGGGAAACAGCACCTTGTTCCACGTGTAACCCGTCCAGCCCAGCTTTTGCCCAGACTGGTCCGTCTCGCCCATCGCCATCAATTGCTCGTCGCTGATGTGCCAGTCCATGTCGATCACCAGCACATCGAGCGGCGTGTCATTCTCCCTGAAGTCCTTCACCAGCTCGTCGAACTGCTCGTCGGTATAGGCCCAGTAGCGCGACCACCACACTCCGAACGCGAATCGCGGCGGCAGCGGAATCCGACCCGCCACACGCACAAAATCGCCCAACGCCTGTTTGTAGTCGTGCCCGTAGCCGAAGAAATACCAGTCGCTGTACGAGCCTGGCGTCTCGTTCGCAGGCCGCTCCATCACCCACGGCCACTCGCTCTTTTCCCCTTGAAGAAATCGGAAATCCGCAGAATCAAACAGCGGTCGCGTCGAATCATCCACCACGACCCACCCGGCCCGCGAAACCAAACCTTCCCCGATTGGCTCCTCGGTCTTCGATCCCCGCGCGGTGTCGAGTGTACGCGTGGTGCCCTGCAGATTTTCGGAATCAGGATCGCCCGGATGCCAAACCACCGGCCTGCCGTCGAGGGTGAACGTAATCGAGAGATTGTCTGCGGTGAAATGGCCGTCGCCCGTCGGTGAATACGTCAGCGTCAGAACATCGGTCTTGATAATGGTGCTGTTCGTTGTCCCTACGTCTGCGTGCGGCCGTGCGACAGTACCCGGTTCTGGCGGCCCGTAGTCGGAGGCTGAGACCGAGAAAGTTTGCTCGAACTTCGGCACCGGCAGCCTTCGATTGATGAACACAAACGACGCGTGGTCCTCGAACTTTCCGTCCGCCGACCACTCCATTCGAATCAGCTGCGGCGTCAGCACCGTGAACCGCGCGTGTCCAACCGTCACCACCGCTTTTGAATCTGCAACGGGATCGTCCGCCTGCGACCCTCTTTGCTGGCTCGCCGTTGGCGTCCCCGCCGCGCCGCCCGGCCCCTGCGCCGTCTGCGCCCGCGTCAATCCCGCACTGCCCAATCCGATCGCCACCACCGCAACCGGAATCCATCCCCAAGAGACACTCACACCAGCCCCCAATCTTTTCTCCATCGGGAAGGGTACCACCGCTCGCGCTCGCTGCGCTTTCGTAGGATGAACGCCAAGAAATCGGCGGGCCCTCATTGTTGAGAAGCCCGCCGCGTATATGGGCCCGCCAGGATGCATACCGTCCGAGCTGGCCACCGCATTCGTGATGGTAACCGTTAGTGTCGCGCCGGTCTTGGGAGCAGGGCCCAATGCCCCGTTCATTCGTTGAGAGAGAAAACCACGTTGATGGCCGTCTGAACTTCTGCCGGCTGGTTGTTCACCAGGAACGGTCTGTAACGCCAGGTGCGAACGCAATTCACGGCAGCCTGCCGCAACTCGATCGGCCCGCTCACCGCGCGCACATTCTTCACGGTTCCGTCCGCGGTGATGATGGCTTGCAACACCACAGTGCCCGTGATGCCGGCTGCCTTCGCGGCCGGCGGGTAAATGGGAATACTCGACTCCATCAGCCGTCCTGCCGCGGCATCTGCGGAAACAGGGATGGCGCTTGACGCCGCGTCTCTGTCTCCATCAGTGGCGCCGATATTGCCGCGCGGCTCGGCCTCATCAGCCCTGCGAGATCGCGGAGGAACGGGCAAGTTCTCCGCGTCCCGCTTCCTGCTATCGTTTGGAGTTTCGGTCGGCGCAACGGGCTGATCGTATGTAGTTTCCGTTTGCGCCTGTGTCGGCGTTGTTACCTGCTGGTTGTTGCCGGGCTCACTGTTCGGCGCCGGTTGCGCTCCGGTTCCTGTCGAAGCCTGGTCGATCGTCATCTTTACCTGATCGGCCGGGTCCTCTGTGTTCGATTGCGGCTGAGCATCGCCGGCCACTGGAGCTGGCTGGGTTGTTTGATGCTTATGAAACGGGTCTCCCGACCGGGCCATGTCGACCAGAAAGGCAAGCACACACAGGATCGGAATCGCGAGTACGACCGAAGCAATCGTCAACCACTTGCTCGTCCTCTTATGCCCTCGCTCAACTTCGAGGTCGGATTGAAACATCCGGAAAAGAGGGATCTCCGCCGGAACGGGTTCGTCGGCCAGCGGTTCGGATACGGACCCGTCGCCGTCATGCGGGGAGATGGGAGGTTCATTCGCTGCATCCGTGGTCTCTCGGGTATCCACGACAAGCCCGGGCAATTCATGTGATTCTCCGTTGTCCTCCGCGGCAGGTTCGTTAGAGGAGCCAGCGGCAAGCGGCGCGGGCAAAGCTTCGCGATACGGCGAAGCAACCATCGGAAACTCTTCTACGATGAGCGTTATGCTGGCCCGCGCCTCGGTGTACTTTATGTTGTCCTCTGGGGTGAAGATGACTTCGAGCTCGTGCCGGCCTGGTGGAAAAACGTTCCCACGCTCGGGAACATAGAGAAAGGACCCAGGAACCGGGGATCTGGCACTTAACTGCTCATCGCCCAGAGCAGTTCCGTAAGAAATCGGTTGCGGGCTCTCCCAAGTGATCGCGGCTGGCTTAGATTCGATGACCGCTAGCGGAGCCCTGGCTTGCACACACGTGTAGTTCGCACGATCGGTCGGGGTGAAGTTCGCCAACAGTGTGTGAACGCCGGCATCAAGCCGCTCGCCCGCCTGCGGACGATAGTCGAAACTTCCCGGCACCGAAGCTTTCGCGTTGAGCTGCGCCGATCCCAGCGGCGTCGCACTGTTGATCGAGTCCGGAACCAGCCAGCGGATCGAAGGAGTCGCCCTCGCAACGCCGATCGGCACGGTGGCTCGCACCGGCGCATCAGACGGATCCGATGGCGTGAACACAACCGACAGCAGGTGCTCACCCGCGACGAGCATTGCGCCCGGACCGGGGTTATATTCAAAAGTTCCCGGCACCGTTGCGGTCGCGTTCAGTTGGGTGTTGCTCAACGGGGTGCCGTAACGGATGGGTTGCGGCGCCGGCCACTCAATCACCGGGACTGCCAGGGCCACGGCCATGTTCTGATGCACTTCAGGTTGATTCTGAACCGCGCGGGCAACTCCCTCCGGCCAATCGCCGCTTTGAGTCAGGCGCGCAATCTCTATCGCAACATGATCGTGGCCGCCGGCATCGCGGGCCAGATCCAGCAGTGCCCCGCAAGTCTCTGCAACGCTTTTTGTCTGGTCGGCCAATACGCGCTCAATCTCGTGTTCTGAAACGGATCGCCAAAGACCGCCGGAGCAGAGCAGCAGGGTATCGCCGGCTTCGAGCTCGACTTCGCTCGTTGCCACCTTGATGTTGAGCTCTTGTCCCAGGCACGCCGATTGATCTGGATGCGCCTCTTCATGGTGTGCCGTCGTCCATTTGCAGTCGAGCTTATCCGGCTCTGCGGAAGGTTCGCCCGTGAGCAATTTGCACTTCCGTTGGCTCGCCAGGTATGCGCGACAGTTGCCGACGTTGCAGATGGTCACATGCGCCCGATCGGTGTCCATGCGCAGGAGTGCAACCACCATTGCAACGCCCATCGAGCTTTGCCCGCGCTCGGGCAGTGACGATGCTTCGGTAAGCTCCGTGTTCGCCTGGCGAACTGCTTCCTCAACCGCGATCTCAGGAGGGAAAAACGCCAGCATGCCCGCAACGCGGGACGAGATGATATCCACCGCCATCCGCGAGGCCTGGCTGCCTGTGGCAGCGTCGCCCACTGCATCTGCCACCACCATCAGGTCGCCAAACTTCGTGCTGGCATGCTGCACCGTCCCCAGGTTTTCGTCGCGATCATTCCCGCGATCGGTCTGGCCTGCGATGCTCGCTCTGATTAGCTCAGGAATTACCACAACACTCATAAAAGGAAACCTGCAATCTTCCTGGTTTGCTGCTCTCGCTGTCCACTCCTGCTTGCTGCTACTCCGGCTCGCTACCCTTGCTGAAGACTTGCCCTTGCTTCGACGATCCGGAAAAATAATCTTGCAGCTGCCATCTTCGGCAGGAGACACGAATCGGCCGCTTTGCGGTTCCCTGTCTGTGATTGCTTAGAAACCTGCTGAACAACCGGGGCTTGCTGCACTTGACCAACGCGGCAAGACAAGAGATGAACCGCCAGATTGATTCTTAATCTATATACCTATATCGAGTTTGCTTTTTCCACATCTATCTAATCGTTCTTTCGATGCAGGACGCCTTTGCACAGGTTGTTCGGCGTCAGGCGCAACAGGATGCGAAGGGGCCCATGCCGCGAAGCAATTCAAAATCTGACGATTATCGGGCTGGAGGTTGATAACTGCTCTACGCCGCTATGATGAACTTGTCTGAACGCGTGTCATGACCCCTTCCATCTTCATCTCGGCAGGCGAAGCCAGCGGCGAGCACTACGGCGCCTTGCTGGCGGCAACTCTCTCCCACAAATCTGCTCCAAAGGGTGAAGCCGCGGAGCGGTGGGGGATGGGGGGACCGCGCATGGAGGCCGCCGGCGTCAAGCTCATCGTCCGTGCTGAAGACATGGCGGTCATGGGCCTCACGGAAGTCGTTCTTCATTTGCCCCGCATCTATCGCGAGTTCCGAAAGCTCAAGCGGGCGATCCACGAGCACCCACCCGCCGTCGCCATCCTCATTGACTTTCCCGAAATCAACTTCCGCCTCGCCCGCGAATTCCACCACCTCGGCGTCCCCGTTATCTATTTTGTCAGCCCACAGCTCTGGGCGTGGAAGCAGCATCGCATCAAGCTCGTCCGTGAGTACGTCCGCAAAATGCTCGTCATCTTCCCGTTTGAAGAACCGTATTACCGCGCCCGTGGCGTCGACGCCGAATTTGTTGGCCATCCCCTCGCCGATCTGCCCCAGCCCTCCATCACCCGCGACGAGTTCGCTGCCGAATACCATCTCGACCCGGCTCGCTCCTGGATCGGCCTTCTTCCCGGCAGCCGGATGAAAGAAGTCCAGGCAAACCTCCCCGAGATGCTCGCCGCCGCGTCTCTCCTCGGCGACAGCTACGAATACATCCTTCCTCTTGCGCCCACGCTCACTTCCCTGCAGCGTGCCTCTGTCGAGCGTCTCGTCAAGAATCATGGCACCAACATCGAAGTCCGACTGATCGGCGATCAAGGCGCCGAAGGCCCCGAAGGCAAAACAAGAATCGTAAGCCCCACCGCAGGCCGGGGTCCCCACGCAACGATTTCTGTTGCGACGGGTGGGGGTGGCCATGACGCCCGCGCAGCCCTCTTCCACGCCCGCGGCTCCATCGTCGCCAGTGGCACAGCCACCGTAGAGGCCGCCCTGATGGGCAATCCCTTTGTTGTCGTCTATCGCGTCTCGCCGCTCACGTATGCTATTGCGAAGCGCATGGTCAAAGTCCCGCACGTGGCCATGGCCAATCTCATCGCAGGCAAACGCGTGGTCCCGGAGCTCATCCAGAACGACTTCACCGCCGCAAATATCGTGGAACATCTCAAGCCCCTGCTACCCGACGGCCCGGCTCGGCAGTCCATGACAATAGAGTTGAAAGCCGTTCGGGAGGCGCTTCGGGGACCGGCAACCAATCAGCAGGGTAAGGCTGCCCCCGGGAAAGACGCCATCGACAGGGTCGCCGCCATCGTAGTCGAAGAGGTCGAACGAGCAACAAAATCATGAGCGAACGAATGAAGAGATTCCAGAAAGATTTCCAGCGAGCCGGCCAGCGCCCCGCAACCCGCGCCGTATTTTTCCTCCTCGCATTAGCCCTTGCCGCAACTGCCGCCCTCCCCGCCGCAGCCCAGATCGTCCGTCCGGCCCTCAATATCACGGGCTACGTCATTGACGCTGAGCTCGACACGGCGACGCACCACCTCACCGCCACGGCCCAGGTCAGCTTTATCGCACCCGCCAACCTTGACGTCGTCACATTTGGTTTCCATCCTGCGCTCAAAGTCACCAAAATCACGGACGACGCGGGCAAGCTCCTCGAGGGCGAGCGCACTGCCGACGGCTCCATTCGCGTCACCACCAACACGCCTTTCACCGACGGCCAAACCGCACACTGGACCTTCGTTTACGACGGCATCATCACCGGCAACGAAGACGGGCCCGTCGAGGGGCTCAAGCTCGCAGCCATTCAGGAGCCCATCAGCTATCTTTTGTATCCGGCCCGCTGGTTTCCCATGACCGGTTTCATGACCGACCGCTTCACCGCGGAATTGCACATCCGCGTGCCTCAGGGCATGCGCGTCTTTGCCAGCGGCTCAACAGGCGCGTCAAAATCCGTCAAGCTCTCCGATGGAAAGCCCGGCGACGAGTACGACTTCAGCTGGACCAAGCCGGGTTTCCCCGGAACCGTCATCGCAGGCCGCTATCTCCCGGCCGTCTCGGTCGGCGCCGGCAACGTCAAGGTCTATACGACTCTCGCCCATCAGGCCACGGCCAACCAGTTCGCGCAAACCGCTACCAGCGAATACAACTACTTCACAGACACCTTCGGTCTGCCTCCCACGCCTCGCATCAATATCCTCGAACTGCCCGACGACACTCTTCCCGCCGTCTACGCGCCCGAGATTGCCGCCATCATGGGTTCGCGCACGGGCGACAAATCGGGCATCCGCCTGCTTGCCAACACCATCGCCCACCAGTGGTGGGGGCTCGAGATCAGTCCCAAAGCCCTCGACGATGCCTGGATCACGAACGGCATGTCCCGCTATGCCGAGCTTATGTACCTCGAAGACCAGAGCGGCGCATCGGCGATGAAAACCGCCATGGAAGATGTGGCCGCCGGCGCCCTGGCCTATGACACTATTCCACTGTCAAGCGTCGGCCATCTCGATCCTTTTACACCCCAGTTCCAGTCCATGACCCTCGAAAAGGGCGCCATGATCTTCCACATGCTCCGCTGGGAGGTCGGCGATAAGCCCTTTGAATCGATCCTTCAGACCGCGCTCAGCCAGTATGCCGGTGGCTCCATCCGCACACAGGACTTTGAGAAGGTTGCCGAGGAGCAGAGCCAGCAGCAGTTGTTGCCCTTCTTCTCCCAATGGATTGACGGCACCGGTGCGCCCACCTTCACAAACAAGTACGCCGTCTACCGGCTGGGCAATAACAAAGGCTTCCGCACCATCGGCGAGATCAATCAGGATCTCGACCTCTTTCGCATGCCGGTCGACCTGCGCATTGAAACCGACGGCAAAACCGTGAATCAGAAAGTCGAAGTGGTGGGCGACGATACCCAGTACATCGTCGACACATTCGGCCGTCCGCGCCGCATCAGCGTCGATCCCAATGACTGGGTCCTCAAATCGAGCCCCGACCTGCAGGTCCGCATCTCCATCCTCAAAGGCCAGCAGTTAGTGGCCCAGAACGACCTTATCGGCGCCATCGCCGAGTATAAGAAGGCTCTCGAGGCCAACTCCCTCAGCTCCCTGGCCAGCTATCGCATCGGCGAAGTGCTCTTCACCCAGTGCAACTACCAGGCCAGCGTCAACGCTTTCCGCGACTCCCTTCGCGGCGACGACACACCCCCCTGGACCGAGGTCTGGAGCCACATCGCCATCGGCAAGATCTTCGACCTCACCGGCCAGCGCGACCGCGCGGTAGGCGAATACCGCCTCGCCGTCCAAACCAACGACAACACCCAGGGTGCGGTCAACGAAGCCCGCCAGTACCTGCAGAAACCCTTCACCCAACCCGAAGGCGTCTGCGCGCACTAGAGTTACCGCGCTGGCGGAGGGGCGGCGTTCGGCCGAAAAAAATCCGGGCCATCAGGCCCGGACTCTGTTGACTGTCTGCTATCTGCTGTTTACTGATCGCCGTCAACTGGCGGGTCAGGCTTTTTCTGCTGCTTTCCCAGCGACAAAACCTGCAAATCCACCCTCGCCAGGCCGGACTGGGTCATCCCCAGTTTCCGGGCCGCGCCGTAGGAAAGGTCGATAATTCGCCCCTCCTCCACCAGGTCGCCGCGATCTGTGATCCGGACCACAACCGACCGGTGGTTGCGCAGGTCGACCACTCGCACAATCGAGCCGAAGGGAAGGGATGGGTGGCAAGCCGTCATGGCGTACATGTTGTAGGGTTCGCCGCTTGCCGTCCTCCGTCCGTTGAATACCCCGCCGTACCAGCTGGCTACTCCCTGGATTCTGTCCTTCCAGCTCTTGGCGGCAGGGGTTGGGGCGTTCTGCGGTATTGTGGGTTCCTGGTCACTGAGCGATGGGGGTGTTGCGCTCGATGCCGGGGAAGCCGCAGGCGCGGTGAAGGCTGGTCTTGGAAGACTCGCATCCGCTTGCACGGTACGCGCTGAATACAACACCACCAGCGCCACCATTGCAACGGCGGAGACACCAGCCGCGAGGCAAATCCATAGCGGTGCCTTTCGTCCTAAGTTGCGTGTTTTCCTTTTCATAACCATCTGCCTATTTTACTAGACCGACACTAGTAAGATGGTCGTATTGTCAACAACGACAACGGGCCTTTTGTTGAAAAATCGCGGTCCGGCCACCCTTCGCGCCGCAAGCTTTTTATTACGTTTAGGTTACAAAACTGCACCAAAAACTGTGCCACTTTTCCTAATTTGGGCACGGTTTTCTGTGGAAAACCAGACATAAACAGGCAACTTGGAATGCGGCGTGCGCATCAACCTGTCAGCGTTCACAAACTAAAGGAGTTAACGATGAGATCGCTCCGCGCGAACCTGTGCCTTTTTGTGGCCGTCGGATGTGCTTCGGCGGCCGGCATTGTCGCTCAAAATCCGGCCCCTGCGCCGTCAGGCCCGGTACCGCCGGCAATCGTCCAGGCCAAATCCGTCTTTGTTTCGAACTCCGGTTCCGATATCGACCTCTTTCCCGGGATCTACTCCGAAGGACATCAGCTCCCCTATCTGTTCAACGGGGACGAAAGCCGCCCCTACTCGGAGTTCTATTCCGCGCTGGCCGCCACGCGCGACTATCAACTCGCGGCTGACCCATCCCAGGCCGACCTCGTCCTCGAATTACAGCTTCGCGCTCACCCCGCCCCGCAGCTAGGCGCACCAGGCCCATTGGCCGAGCTTCGGCTCGTCGTCTACGGGAGCCAAAGCCACTACGTCCTCTGGACAATCACCCAGGCCATCGAGCCCGCCAACCTGCAGAAAAACCGCGATAAGAACTTCGAAGAGGCAATCACGAACCTCCTCGACCAGTTCCTCGCGGT
The DNA here is from genome assembly GCA_964533905.1 of uncultured Occallatibacter sp. Lineage (GTDB taxonomy): Bacteria > Acidobacteriota > Terriglobia > Terriglobales > Acidobacteriaceae > Telmatobacter. Next base: position 24,105 of record CAZHOO010000028.1, read on the forward strand.
CGCGGGCAAGCTGCCGGTCTCAGCGCGCTGAAAATAAATTTTTGAAGTTTGCCGATTAATTCGCGAAATTTGCTAGCCTTTTAGTAGGGTCTGTCGAAAGCCTTCCTTTCTCACGAGAGGCTTTCGCCAGGCCCTTAGCCATTTGTAGCGTAATTGGAGGCTTTTCATGCACTTAAGCCAAGAAGGTCTGGAGCTTATCAAGAAGTCCGAAGGCTTCCGCGACCACGTTTATCTCGATGTTGCGGGGTTCCCAACGATCGGTTACGGGCACCTTGTCAAGCCCTTCGAGTCGTTTCCAAGCGGCATCGACGAGCAGACGGCCGCTGGAATTCTGGCCACCGATGTTGAGGTAGCCGAGCAGGCTGTGGCCCTGGTGGTCAAGGTTGCGCTCACGCAGGGCCAGTTCGACGCGCTGGTCGACTTCTGCTTCAACCTCGGCGCCGGGCGCCTGGCGACCTCAACTCTTCTGCGCGAGTTGAACGCCGGCCACCACGATGCGGCAGCCCAGCAGTTGCTCGCCTGGGACCATGCCGGAGGCGCGGTCGTGGCGGGTCTCAGAGTTCGCCGCGAAGCCGAGCTCCAACTCTGGACGGGATGCGCCGGCGCCAAAGCCGCCGCGGCATGAAAGCGCTCAGAAGGAGAGAATGCCAAACCGTAAGGATTGCGGTTTTTGCGCCTAACTTGTTTCAAATCAATATTCTGGACTGAAGCACAATCGCAATTCGTTTGAAATGAGTACTTTCCGCAGAAGGCCAAGGTGGTGAAGGGGGGACGCGCTTCAATTCGAGTGCAGTATGCGGTTTAGCCAGCGCTCTCGTCTCGCACTTCGAGCCGCTCGTCGGCCTTCAGGTAGCCCTTGCGCCGGAACCAGTCTTCCATCGCGGTTGCGAGCCGATCGAGCGGAACGCGGTTTCCAACTTCCAGAACACCGTCGCCCGCCGGAAAAGTATCGTCAAAAACCGCGTCGTTGGTGAAGTTCCTCATGGCAAAGTTATCGATCTGGGCGATCGGACACGCGTGGCGCCGGCCCTCGGCATCGATTCGGTTCACATCAATGCGCCGCGCAAACATAGCTCTACTCTAGATTGCCTCAGCCGCCTTGTGCACAAGCCGGGATCGTGCAACTTGCCGAACCGCTGCCTTCATCGATAGGGTGAATGCTCTGACTTTTCTGGGGAGGAAGACCGAATGAGGCTTTTACTGCATTGGATCTTGAGCGCACTCGCGCTCGTGCTTGTTTCCCGTCTTGTGCCTGGGTTTCACGTCAATGGTCTGATTCCGGCCTTGATCGCCGCCGTGGTCATTGGCCTGCTGAATGCCACCGTCGGCCTGTTCTTGAAGATCATCACGTTTCCGCTGAGCATCCTTACGCTGGGAATCTTTCTGCTCGTGATCAACGGCATCATGATTCTCGTGGCCTCGGCGATCGTTCCCGGATTCCATGTCTCCGGCTTCGTCCCGGCCTTCTGGGGCGCGTTGGTGCTCGCACTTCTGGGTATGCTGATTCGCGCAGTAGTCAGGGATGCGTAAGGTCAGGGAAGAACAGGGCCGGTCTTGGGCGGGGCTTTGAGCTTCGCGATCGGCTTGTTGGCCGCCTTGGGATTCGCAACGGGTGTCTTGATCACTTGCGGCGCTTTCGGCCCCGGCAACGTTACTGGGGTTCGAATCGCACCTGCTCCCGTGAAGCCTCCCGTTGCGGGCATGCGCGCCGGCATCACGATCACCCTGGCAGGCCCGTTCGGATCAAAACGCGGTTGCTCCACCTTCGTGTAAACGCCCCAACCTCCTCCGGCGACTACAAAAACAATGACCGCGGCAGCCGCCGAGCGCATCCAGCTGCTCTCGCGGCACAGCGTTCTCGGCCACGCCAGAACACGTCCGCGATGCGGTGCTGCATCGAGCACCGTCTGTACGCGCGCTTCCAATCCCTCGGGCGCGGGCAGCTTTGCAATCAGCCGCAACGTCTCTTCCGCCGGGCTCAAAGCCCCTGGAGCTTTTTGATCGTGAGGGTTCGATGTCATCGCAAACTCCTCTCATGTTCCAGCAGCTCGGCCATCAGGTTCCGCGCCCTGAACAGCCGCGAGCGGACGCTGGACTCGGAAATCCCCAGAACTGCTGCGATCTCCACGCTGCTCAGCTCTTCAAAGGCCGAAAGCATCAGCACCTGCCGCTCTTTCGCCGGCAGCCGGTCAACGCAGCCAAGAACGTGGGCATGGTGTTGCGCCGCCGTTGCAATCTCCTCCGCCGAAAGCCCGGTGGAGGGAAGCACGCGTGCCAGCTCGCTCACATCGTCTGTCTCGGGCCGTGTCTTGGCGCGGCGTTTGCGGTCGAGCACGATGTTCCACACAATGCGAATCAGCCACACGCGCTGATCGCGCACTTCGCCCAGCGAATCGCGATGGCGCAGGACACGCACAAACGCCTCCTGCACGGCATCTTCTGCGTCTGCTTGATTGCGAAGGACGGAATAGGCCACGCGGTACAAGGCGCTGGCGTACTGGTCAACCATGGCCGCTAGCGCACTGTCTTCCGCGCGCCTGCGGGCTTCGTCATTCACGGCGCTCGTGGGATTCTCCATCCACTCTGCGGCAATGCCTGCGACAATGGCCTGGCTGGTGCTCATCACTCACCAGACGCAGACTGGGAAGAAAATGCTCAGGTCAGCCCAAATCCTGCCTCTTGGCCGGAAAAGGCAGTTCAAACCCCGGCCTGATCGCGTCCTGCCGGCCTACTTGGCGGCTAGCTTTTCCGATGCAATCGACCCCGCCGCACCGTCTTTGTCGGCGTCCTTCACCTTGGCCCACAGCACGCGCGCCATGTCCGGCTTGCCCTCGGCCACATAGAGATCGGCCAGATCCAGCTGGGCCACGCTCGCTGAAACCGTTGCTGAAGGTTTGGCGATGATCTCGCTGTAGAGTGCGATCGCATCGCTGTCGCGAGAGCTCTGCCTGTACAGCCCAGCCAAAGCCAGCTTGGCCAGATTCGCCACGTTGCGATCCCAGGCGCCGGCTGCGCCCTTCAGCTCGGTCTCGGCATTGCCGTTCTGCCCCAGATCTTCATACGTAACACCAGCAAAATACTGGGCCTTCGCCCCTTCTGGCAGCCAACTGTAGTCGTGAGCAATCGCCACAAACTCGCGATTGGCTTCCGTGGCGCGCGCGGCAGTCGTTGTGTAGGCCCCGGCTTCAGGAGGAGCGCCAGGGATGGCCAGCGGCGTTGTATACACGTCCAGTGCCGCGCTCAGCGCGGCATTTGCGGCCGACGATCGTATATTCCAGAAAACCAGCCCGCCGATGAGCGCTACCAGAACGACGCCAACGACGATGGCCCAGCGCACCGCGGCGGTCCGGTGTTCCCCGACCCAGCTGGCGCTGCTTGCCGCAGCTTGTGCAAATTTGTCCTTTTTCAGGGCGTGACGTGTTCGAGTATCCACGAGGTCTTTCTTGTCCTTTTCCGGTGTCCTTGCAGGCGGGTCAGTACTGAAGAAAACGGTGCCACTGCAACCGGTTTAGTGTATCAGCGCGGTTCGAGCAGAGTCCACCGAGAGAGAGATAAAGCATCGCCTCCCCAAGGCCGCGTCAGCGTTGGATCTCGATGAGCAAAACCCATGCATCGAAAAGCGCGTTGGCGAGCGAGAAAACCGTTCCCGCCGCCAGCCAGTACAGGCCTCCGCCCCATCCCCACACGAGCGAAAGTCCTCCCACAATAAACGGAAGCGAGGCAAGCTCCGTAAGCACGAAATGAAAGACCTTTTCCTTCGCGCCGACATAGGGGTTCTTGCGCGCAGCACCGTACTGCCAGAACGTCGTACCCGCCCAGATCACAGCCCCCAGCGCCGTCAGCTCGTAACCGAGAACCAACCGGTTCAGATCCGGAATCAGGCACAGAGAGGACGAGAACAACACACCCATGAGGCTGAGCAGCGCCTTGGCCGAACGCGAAACCAGTTGTTTCAGCTTTACGATCTGCGCGAGGTTGATTGACACGGCAACAAAGATCAAGCCTGCCAGACCCGCCGAGGCGCCAACCTCCGCAGTGAAAAAGCCCGACCAGGCTGCCGGATTGTATGCCGTGCCCATGTTCGAGAGTTGTGCCAGTCTACCAGAGCGGTTAGCCAGGGCAGATGACCTTTCTGCGAGAGCCGTCGCGCTTGCCGCCGCACGGCTTGAACGGTACCCTTAAGGCATGTACGAGGACTTCCACGTCGCCGACCGCTGGACCGGCGAAGATCTTCATTGCCGCTGGAAAGCGAACATGGTCGCGATCGCCACGCGCCATGCCGATGCCGTAGACATCCGCTTTGACGTTAACGGCCGCCCCATGTGGATCGCGTTGCCATGCACCGCATGGGTCGAGCAGAAGAAACGCACCGGCAAGGTCATTACCGACCAGTTGGCTGCCCAGGTCGCAGGGCGCTATCTAAAGGAACTGGTCGAAGAGGGGTACGACTCGCGGCGTGAGCTCTACACGATGACGGTCGATGAGGTCCTCAATCACCTCGATGCTGTTGTGGCCGAGGCCAGGACACTCGGCGCCATGCCCGCGCTCCAGCCAGGACCGCAGATAATCGGCTAAGTCTCAAGCGCGTCCAACAAAGGCACGCTGCCCGATGAACCTCTCATGATTCGAAGCGCCTTTATCGTCCTCATCGCGGCCGCTGGACTCTCGGCCGGCGAGTGTTCGGCCGCCGCGCAATCCCCTGCGCCCAAAGCCCCGCTCCCCAATGCCAACGATCTGCTTCAGCGGGCCCTCGCCAATGAGCGCAAGCAGGCGGCTGCGCGGGAAAAATACGATTGCCGCATCACCGACCGGACCATCGAGACCGACAGCAGAGGCAATACCAAAAAAGACACATCGGCGGTCTCGGATCTTTTCTTTGTCAACGGAATTCCCGTCGAGCGAACCCTCCAGAAAGACGGCAAGGATCTCTCGGCCGACGATCAGCACAAGCAGGACGATCGCGTGATGAAGGAGACACTCAAATACTCCAACCAGGCCAATGCGCAGAAGGAAGAGGACAAGGATAACCAGGAACTCGAAGACTTTATGCAGGCCATGATGCTGGCCAACGGGCATAGGGGGATAGTTGATGGCCGCAGCGTGCTTCTCTATGACATCGTGCCCAACCCGAAATTCGATGCGAAGAACCTCAATCAGCACTTAGCCCAGGTGATGCAGGGCAAAGTCTCCATTGACGAGCAGACCGGCGAATTGATCGATATCAACGTGACATCGGTGGCAGACTTGAAGATCGGCGGCGGCTTGGTGGCCAATGTCCACAAGGGCTTGTGGCTGCACATCCACAATCAGCCCCGACCCGATGGCGTCTGGCTCACCGATCTGGCTGAGGGTTCGGGCGATGCACGGGCCGCGTTGTTTCTGCATCCGTATTTTCATTTCAAGGAAACGGCCGACAGTTGCCATCTCTACACGGCAACGGCCACGCAGGTAGGCCCGGTGCAAGTGGTCAAGCAGCCGCAGGCGAACAAGCAGCCATAGACCGGTTTTCTTGGCTACGCTTCAGCCGGATCCGCAGCCACATCGCCGCGCCGGAGCACGCGGCTCAGAATCACATAAAGCACAGGGATGAAGACGAGATTCAAAATGGTCGAGAGCAACATGCCGCCCACGATTGTCGTTCCAACCGACTGGCGGCCCTGTGCGCCCGCTCCCGACGCGAACACCAGCGGCAGAACGCCCATGATGAAGGCGAACGATGTCATCAGGATTGGCCGCAGCCGCAGCTCCGCGGCTTCGATTGCCGCCTCGGCGATAGTGCGCCCCTTGCGCCGCAACTGCTCTGCGAACTCGACGATCAGAATGGAATTTTTCGCCGAAAGCCCAATCAGCATCACCAGGCCGATCTGGCAATAGACGTCGTTGGCGAGGCCGCGCAGCGAAACCAGTCCCAAAGCTCCCAGCACCGCCATCGGCACCGCCAGCAGGATGATGAATGGCAGCGCGAAGCTCTCGTATTGCGCTGAAAGCGTCAAGTAAACAACCAAAATTCCCAGCGCGAAGATCACGAGAGCCTTGCCGCCGGATTCAATCTCGTCGAGAGTGAGTCCCGTCCACTCGGGTCTCATGCCGGGCATCATGTTCGCTGTGGCCAGCTTCACCATGCTGTTGAGCGCCTGCCCGGAACTCACCCCCGGAGCAGCCGAGCCGTCGATCTCCACCGCGCGGAAGAGATTGTAGTGCGTAATCACCGGCGGTCCCGCGCTGGCGGCCACCGTCACCAGGTTGTCGAGAGGAACCATCTCGCCGGAATCGGAGCGCACGTAATAGCTGTGCAGGTCGCTGGCCTTCATGCGGAATGGCTGGTCAGCTTCAACATAAACACGATAGGTGCGGCTGTTGTAGTCGAAGTCATTGATGTACTCCGAGCCCATGAACACATTCAGCGTGGTCGCGATCTGCGTGATGGAGACGCCCATCGCCTTGGCTTTTTCGCGGTCGATCGTCACCAACTCCTGGGGATCGTTAGCGGAGAAAGTTGTGAACAAGCCAGTCAGGTCCTTTTGCGCTGCGCCCGCGCCCACAATCTGATGCGCCACGCGGTCCAGGTCGCTGAGTGTGTTGTTGCCCTGGTCCTCGAGCATGAACTGGAATCCGCCGAAAGCGCCCACACCCGAGACCGCTGGCGGTTGCACTGCGGCCACCAGGCCTCCGTTGGGCGCAAACATCAGCATCTGCAATTTGGGCGAAATATCTTTGATGATGTCCGCCGACGTGTAGGCTTTTCCGCTGTGTTCGTCCGTGGTGTTTGTGTCCACAAACATCATGCCGGCGTTGGACGCGCTGCCGGAAAAGCTGAAGCCCAGAATCGAAAACAATCCGTTCACATGAGGATTCTGCCCGATGATCGCAGCTCCCTCGTCGGCCAAAGCCGTGGTATATGCAAGCGACGATCCTGGCGGCGCCTGCACGATCACCATAAAGTAGCCCTGGTCTTCCTGCGGAATAAAGCCGGTGGGCACCGTGCGATAGATCCAAACCGTGGCGCCCAGACCCACAAAAAAGACCAGCAGCAAAATGTATCGCAATTGCAGCGCGACATGAATCACGCGCGCATAGGTGCTGGCCAGCCAACCCACAAAGTTGTCAGCGCCATGAATAAATGCCGAGAATGCGCGCGATACCAGCTTGATGTGCAGGAAATCGAGCTGGCGCGGGCGCGCCTCTTCGCCCCTTAGGAAAAGAGCTGACAACGCCGGCGAAAGCGTAAGCGCATTGAAGGCCGAAATGGCAATGGAGAACGCGATGGTCAGCGAGAACTGCCGGTAAAGAATTCCGGTGGCTCCGGGAAAGAACGAAACCGGCACGAAGACGGCGATCAGCACCAGCGAAGTGGCGATGACCGCGCTGGTCACTTCCTTCATGGCCCGCGATGTCGCCTCTCGCGCCTTTGAGTGTTCCATATGGATGTGGCGCTGCACGTTCTCGATCACCACAATCGCGTCGTCCACCACCAGGCCGGTGGCCAGCGTGATGCCGAAAAGCGTGAGCGAATTGATTGAAAAATCGAAAATGCGGATGAAGGCGAAGGTACCGATGAGCGACACCGGGATCGTGACGGCGGGAATAATCGTCGCGCGCCAGTCAAGCAGGAAAAGAAAAATCACCGCAATAACGATTACGATCGCCGCGGCCAGCGTCACCAGCACTTCGTGAATCGATTCGCCCACTGCGGTGGTCGAGTCGAATGCGATCGCGTATTCGAGGCCTGGCGGAAAGTTCTTGGAGAGCTGCTCCAAAGCAGCCTTGGCTTTGCGGTCCACGTCGAGGGAGTTCGCTGTCGATAGTTGCTCCACGCCGAGGCCCATCGCGTCATGGCCCGCGTATTTCAGTGCGGTGCTGTAACCTTCGGCGCCAATCTCCGCGTGTCCCACGTCCTTCAGTTGCACCAGGCCGTTAGGCGAGTTTTTGACGATGATATTGTCGAACTCTTCCGGGCTGGTGAGTCGACCCACAACGCGCACGGGAATCTGGTAAGCCTGCTTGGTGTCGGCCGGCGGTTGCCCCAGCTGCCCGGCAGGAACCTCCACGTTCTGCTCTTCCAGCGCGTTCACAACATCGGTTGCGGTCAGGCCGCGAGAAGCTAGCCTCACCGGATCCAGCCACACGCGCATCGCGTACTTGCGCGCGCTGAAGTTCTCTACATCGCCCACGCCGGGAACGCGCTTGAGGGCGTCCGCGACGTACATATCAAGGTAGTTGGAGATGTATTCATTCGAGTAGCGCCCGTCGCGCGTGAAGAATCCCACGCCGAAGACGAAGTTGTAATTGGATTTCAGTACCGAAATGCCCGATGAAATCACCTCGCCGGGCAAACGGCCCTCCACGCTCGACACGCGGTTCTGCACGTCTACCGCCGCGATATCGAGGTTGTATCCCGTTTGGAAGGTGATGCTGATCTGCGACACGCCGCTATTCGTGCTCTGCGAGCTGATGTAGCGCATCCCTTCCACGCCATTGATCGCTTCTTCAAGCGGAATCGTGACCGCTTTCTCAACCGTATCCGCGTCGGCGCCAACGTAGACCGCCTGAACCACCACCACCGGCGGCGCCAGGTTGGGATACATCTCAACCGGAAGACTGGGAATGCAAATGGCTCCCGCAAGAATGATCAGCAGGGCGCAAACCGTGGCGAAGACCGGGCGATGAATAAAGAAGTCAACGAACACTTGTGAGCCCTCTTTCCTACGCGACCGCTACGGGCTTCCGGTGACTGCTCTTCCTTACCCGAGCCCCATGGTGCTTTCTGTGGTGAGGATGGTAGGCTGCCGTGCGGAGCGCGCCACTGCTCTCTGGCTGCGCTCCTTCCGTCTTGCTCTGCGGCGCGCCCCCCGGTGCCTGTCCGGGCGGGCCTTGCGGAGGCAGCGGCATCACCGGCATGCCATCCACCAGGAACTGTGTTCCTGAAACGATGACCTTGTCGCCCGTGCTGAGTCCGGAGACGATGGAGTAGTTGTTCCCCACCGCCTCACCGAGCACAACCGAGGTGCGGTGCGCCATCGCCATGGCCCCTTGCTGTTTGACCACGAAAACAAAGCTCTCTTCACCCTGCCGCGTCACCGCCAGCACCGGAACCACGGCCATCGGCTTCGTGCTCCAGATAACGTCGGCCTTCACCAGTTGCGCGTTGCGCAGGGTTCCTGCCTGCGCATGAACCGGAGCCTTCACCAGGATTCCCTGCAGCGTGCTGTCCACTTCCGGCGAAACAAAATCAAGCCGCGTCTTTTCCAGCAGCTTGCCGTCGTTGTCCATCAGGTTCACTGCCAGCCCCTGGTGCACGTCGCCGCCGCGTTCGGTGGGAATGTAGATGTACGCCTCCAGTTGACCCGTGTCATCGACGGTCGTCAGCATGGTGCCCGGCGATTGATTTGGAGAAACGTAGTCGCCAACATGCACCGGAATATCCCCGACCACGCCGTTGAATGGCGCGCGGATCGTGTAGTAGCCCAGCAATTGCTCCCCGGCCTTGCGTGCTTCCACCGCCGATTGATAATCCGCCTTGGCGTTTTCGAATGCCTGCTGCGCCTGCTCATACGCGTCGCGGCTGGTCACGCCCGCGTCAAACAGCTTGCGTTGCCGATCTTCCTCGACGGTGTCGTAGTCGGCCAGCGCCTTCTTCTGCAGCTCCGTTGCGCGCAGTGAATCCACGGTGGCCTGCTGCTGCCGGTCATCGATCTGCATCAGCAACTGTCCGGCCTTCACCTCTTCGCCGGAGTGAACCGTAATCGCCGTCAGTTGGCCGCTCACCTGCGGCAACAGGGTGGCTGACCGGCGCGACTTGATCGTGGCCACATACTCGCTGCTTTGTGCCACCGGCGCCATGGCCACTGTAACCGTCTGCACGGGCAGCGCCTGCATCTGCGGCCCCCCGGCTCCCGGCGCGGGCTTTTTCTGGCAGCCCGTAGCTGCCAATCCCGCCAGGACCACCCAACCGACCGCACGAATGCGCTGGAATCTGCTCTGGATCACTCGATTCTTCCTCTGGCCGCAGTCATCGCCGTGCTCTGCCGTCGAACCGGGGCAGACAGGCTGATGCGCAAGCTGTGGTGCGTCTCTGCGATGCTTTTTTACCGTGATCGCTTTGATGATCTGATACGCCGACTTGGGTCATCGATACAAAAAAACAGCGCGCCATCGGCTCAACACGCGCGCAATGACTTGAATCTTCATCGAGGATAGCGCACTCCAGGGCTCCCCAGCGGTGATGCTTCTGGTTCCGACCAGCGTCTGCTTCCATCCGTCGTTCTTTCCGCCGCTCCGTCGCCGATTCCCTCCGCCGCTTTGCCCGGGATTCCTCTTCTCTTTGACTCGTCCCGGGTCGTTTCATCAGTGTCTGCTGTTGTGCTCCGGGTCCCATCGTCCTTGGTATCGGGTCAGTTTGAGGGGTGCGGGCTGGCAGGCCGGGGATTCATCCACGGCATCCGAGCCGCAAGATGCTTGTGGTCTTTAGCCCTGAGGGACAGTTTTCGCTAGCCAGCCCGCGACGATCGGCTTCCTGTTTTTGACACGCTATCATCAAGTTGATAGCCTTTTGGTTAAGGGCACCCGCGGCCAATCTCACCTCTGCGCAATGCTCTCCCAATCGTCCCCGTCGTCTAGCCCGGCCTAGGACACCGCCCTTTCACGGCGATAACACGGGTTCAAATCCCGTCGGGGACGCCAACAAACCCTAAAACTCAGCGAGGGTCTGGATCCAGCGTCGACAGCTGCCCATGTTGTGGTTGTTGAGAGAGTCACAGTCCGCAGAGAATCGGATCAAGACCTGCCAAGCGCTGGCGGATTCACGAAGCTGCAAAGTCATTAGCTCTGAGACACGACCGAAAACGATCTGGATGGAGATTGGCGACGCTCCCGGTCCGGCAATCCGCGCGCAAGCGCCGAGGACTTCAGCGACGTTTATGCCGCCCCAGGGTTACTTGGTCAATGAAAAGACGACATTGATCGCCGTTTCGACCTCAACCGGCTCGTTGCTGAGCTTGTAAGGCTTGTAGCGCCAGGTCCGCACGGCATCCAGGGCCGCTTGCTGCAGCATGGGCGAACCGCTCACAACCTGGAGATCCTTAATCGTTCCATTCTTGGCAATCGTTGCGTGCAGCACCACGGTGCCGGAGACCCGAGCCTCTTTCGCAATGGTCGGATAAATAGGCGCCGTCTGCCGAATCAGCATTCCCGCGGCAATGCCCGATGAAATGGCATACGGTCTGGACGACACAACTTTAACCGCAGGTTGTGCATGTCCATCCAGCACGCTGTCATTCGCGCTCGCGCCGCCCAGGCCATCCGCGCCACCCGAACCAAAGTTCACCGGGGGTGGCGCATTCTCCGCCAGCTTCCCATTGGTTTGCGGAATCACGGTCGGCGCCGTCAGTTGATCGTCCATCATTTTCGTCTGTTTTTTCGTTAGCCCCGGCGCAGGCTTCACTCCACCCTGCTCGTTGCTCGCCGGTGCGGCGGTTGCCGGTTGCTTTTCGGTCGTTGCCGCAGGCTGGGTTTGAGCTGCGGGAGCGCCGTCTGGCGGATTCGAATTGTCGGCCTGCGGCTGCGTCTCGGTTGTTTGCGCAGGTGCCTGAACTGCTGGTTTCGCCGCCGGACTCGCTCCATGATGGAACAGCTGGAACATCAGAGCGGCCGCGAGCAGAACAGCGGCGGCGCTCACGGGCGCAATAATCATCCACTTCTTTTTGGCAGTCTTCGGCTTTTCTTCAACTTCGACATTCTTATCGGAGAACACCTGGAAGAGAGCCCGGTCATCCAGACGGGGTGAAGCCGTCGCAATTTCTGGTGAGCCGAGTTTTGCGTTGACCGCGGCCGGCTTCGGAAGGTCCAGCGTCCCTGCAATTCCATTCGTCGACGGCTTCGCCTCCGGCCTGTATGAAGCATGGCCGTTCGCGCCGTTGGATCCATTCGACGGCTTGCTCTTCAAATCCTGCTGCTTTGCCGGGAACGGTGCGGACGGGACGGGACCGGAAACACGAGGCCTTTCCACCACGGGTGACGAGTTTGTTTCGCGGACAGCGGATTGCTTCTCCGGAATCGGACCCTTGCCAAAGCCGTGAGCCGCTTCCCACGCTTCCCATTCACTCAGATCCACAGGCTTCGGCGTCGGAGGGGTTTCGGCCTCCCACTCGACGAAATGCTTTTGCTGAGCGACAACGACTGGTGCGGAAGGTGCCGAATCCGATCCATGCGGCTTTTCTGCCGGCGGCGCAGCATTCGAACCACGGTCGGCCGGCTGTCCCTGCGGGCTTTTGGGCTCGCCGAATGAATGAGCCGCTTCCCATGCCTCCCATTCGCCAGCCTTAACCGGCGACGCTTCCGGGGAAGCCTCACCATCCCATTCGCCGAAATCGTCGGGAAGCGTTTCAGGTAGCAGCGGAGTTAGTTCTTCTGGAGATGCCATTGACCGTCCTCACCTTTCTCGTAGACAGCACCCTTATA
>CAZHOO010000029.1:0-33509 GCA_964533905.1 uncultured Occallatibacter sp.
GTCTGCAAAACCTTTATGCGCCGGTTCGATCCCGGCCCGCGCCTCCAATTCTTTCTCCTGCGGCTAGCTCATTTCACCCTCTTCGTGCCAACCTCCACCTTTTCTTCCTCATCGAAGTAGAGAGCCAGACGGGCCCGCATTGCGCTCCCGCCTCATCCCCAACAGTGCAACGAGCCCTTCGCAAACAGCTAGCCGCTTGCCCCGCTGTCACCACGCTGGGATTGATATAGTCCGATCATGCTCGACGTCCTTATCCAAAAAGCTTCAAAGTCTCCGGGCCGAAGCGTAACGTCGATGTTCCTCCACCTGGGGGCGCTTGGACTCTTCTTCGTCGCCATCATCGATAGCTCTCCACTGCCCACATTCGGCGGACCCGACATCCTCACAGCCATTCTCGCCGCCCAGCAACGCAATCCATGGTATGAGTACGCGGCCTGCGCCACGGCCGGGTCGGTCATTGGGGCCTGGCTCACCTTCCGGATCGCCCGGAAAGCCGGCGATGCGTACCTGCACAGCAAGTCTCGAAGCCGGAAAGTGAATTCGATGCTCTATCTGTTCAAGAAATGGGGCACCGGCTCTCTTATCGCTTCAACGGCAATTCCGTTTCCGTTTCCGACAAGTTTCTTGTTCATGGCGGCAGGCGCTTCAAATTATCGCCTCGGAAAGTTTCTCGCCGTCGTGGCCATCTGCCGCGGCGCGCGTTATACGCTCATCGCCTTCATCGCCGATCACTATGGCCGCCACTTCATCCGTATCCTGCGCCATCCAGGCGAAAACTGGGGCTGGTTGGTGGCGTTCGCCGTGCTGATCTTCACCGTGATCGCCGCTGGAATTGTGGTCAATCGACGCCTCGCGGCCGCAGCGGCTTGAAACCTGAAGCACAACGCGCCCCTAGTGAGCGAGAATTGTTCTATGGTGGAAATCGATCATCGCGACCTGCAGCAGTTCGGCAGCGACAACTATGCGGGAATCTGTCCCGAAGCATGGGCTGCCATGGAGGCTGCCAATCGCGGCCACGCCACCTCGTACGGCGACGATCCATGGACTGCCAAAGCATCCGACGCGTTTCGCAAACTTTTTGAGACCGAGTGCGAAGTGTACTTCGTTTTCAATGGCACCGCGGCCAACTCCCTCGCGCTCGCTTCGCTCTGCCAGTCGTACCACAGCGTCATCTGCTCCGATCAGTCACACGTAGAAACCGACGAGTGCGGCGCGCCCGAGTTTTTTTCCAACGGCTCAAAGCTTCTGGTTGCGTCGAGTCCGGAAGGCAAACTCACGCCGAGCGCGATCCACGAGCTCGCCACCAAGCGCAGCGACATTCACTATCCCAAGCCGCGCGTCGTGTCGATCACGCAGTCTACTGAAACGGGCCGCGTCTACACCCTCGCCGAGGTGCGCGCAATCTCAGAGGAATGTCGTTCGCGTGGCCTCTCGCTGCACATGGACGGAGCGCGCTTCGCCAATGCCTGCGCCAGTCTCGGCTGTTCGCCGGCAGAGATGACATGGAAGAGCGGCGCTGATGTCCTCTGTTTTGGCGGCGCTAAAAACGGCATGGCGATGGGCGAGGCCGTGCTCTTCTTCGACCGCTCCATGGCCACCGACTTTGACTATCGCTGCAAGCAGGCAGGACAACTGGCCTCGAAGATGCGCTTTCTTTCAGCGCCCTGGGTCGGAATGCTTGAAAGCGGAGCCTGGCTGCGCAACGCCGAGCACGCCAACCGCTGCGCTCGTCAGTTCGCAGAGCAAATCGCCGGAATTCCCGGCATCCACCTGGCGCAGCCCGTCGAAGCGAATGCGGTTTTCGTTGAGGCTCCGGAGAAAGTGCTTAACCAGCTCCGCGCGCGCGGATGGAGCTTCTACACCTTTATCGGCGGAGCAGCGCGCTTCATGTTTGCGTGGGACAGCGACAAGACCCGCATCGACGCACTCATCCGCGACTTGCGCGCCTGCGCAACTGCCGCCTAGCCTGCGCGACGGGTCGAAGAGCAGCGCGGGGCCCACGACCAATTTCCTATCTCTCCGGCTGCTCCCACTGGCCCGATTTTCCCGACTGGAAGATGGCCTCAATGACGGCCATGTTCCCGATCGAGTCTTCGAGCGACACGGGAACCTCCGTGTTGTCGCGAACGGCTCGCGCAAATGCATCGCCCTGCAGCGTGTATTGGTCCGACGTTGGAAAAGTCTCCATCGTGATGCCGCTGAACGTCAGGTCCCCGGTCGAATCGATGAAGAGCCGCGTCGGCCGGTCGCTGGGCGCGTTGAACGGAATCTCAAGCTCAATGCGTCCGCGCGAGCCGAGAAACTGGATTTTCTGGCAGGGAATCTGCTGCGTGCTGCAAGTGAAGACGGCGTGGCCCGCTCCGAAATCAAGCAGCGCTGAAGTCAACCGGTCTGTGCCCGTCTGCGCATCGCGATCGACAAGTGCCACCACGCGCCGCGGATTACGCTGGAACGCGTAGCGGGACGACTGCACCAGGTAGCAGCCAATGTCGTAGAGTGCGCCGCCGCCGGTCTCCACCTGGTTGCGGATGTTGGCAGGGTTGATGTTGAAGAAGCTGAAAACGCCGGCCACTGCGCGCAATTCGCCAATGCGTCCCTCGTCGAGAAGCTGGCGCACGCGCTTCCATTGCGGTGCGCTGCGGATCATGAAGGCCTCGCAGATTTTCACCCCGGTGCGAGCGCGTACATCGAGCAGGGTTTTGGCCTCCGCGACCGTCATGCTCAAAGGCTTCTCGCACAGCACATGCTTGCCGGCATCTGCAGCCTTCGCGGTCCACGGAACATGGAGCTGGTTGGGCAGCGGATTGTAGATGGCGTCAATGTCGGGATCGTCGATCAGATCCTCGTATGAGCCGTAGGCCTTGGGAATGCCGAGTTTCGTTGCCGTCTCTCGCGCCCGGTCGAAGTCCCGTGACGCGATGGCTGTGACGGTGGTAAGCTCGCCCCGCTGCATTGCGGGGATCACTTTTTTTACGCCGATGTTGGCAGTGCTGAGTACGCCAATACGAAGTTTCGTCGACATAACCGCATCATAACGCCGCGCGGTGAGCTTGCAAGTTAAGAAGGTTTGACAGCCAAGTCAAGCGCTTCACGAGCATCTGCCGCCACTTGAACCAGCGCCCGATTCTTCGCTTCAATAAAGCCAGCGGCAACCGCCGTGTCAATAAATGCCAGTAGGCCGTTCCAGTAATCGAGCGTATTGATCAGGATGCACGGCTTGGCATGCAGTCCAATCTGCGCCCACGTAATCGCTTCCATCAATTCATCGAGTGTGCCGAACCCTCCGGGTAGCGCAAGGATGGCGTCGGAGAGTTCGTGAATGCGAGCCTTCCGCTCATGCATGGTGGAAACGAGCTCGAGAGAAGTGAGACCGTTGTGCGCAATCTCGCGTCCGCTAAGCGCCTCGGGCAGCACGCCAATCACCTCTCCTCCCGCTGCCAGCGCAGCATCTGCCACTGCGCCCATCAGCCCGCGGCAGGCCCCGCCATACACCACTCCAATTCCGGCTTTGGCGGCCGCTGTGCCAAGAGCTGTCGCCTCGGCGCGAAAAGCTGGATCGTTTCCAAAGGCCGATCCACAAAAGACGGCAACGCGGCGAAGAGGCTTGGTTGTGCGAGTCATGGTTCCTTAAGAATAACGGGCGGCCGCGCGCGATTTGATACTTTTCAGAGGCCGACCTTCTGTGTCATGCTTGCTTCCATGGGAAACAAAGACAGGGGTAAGAAAGAAGTCAAGAAGGCTCCCAAGCCGAAGCCGAAACCGGAACCTGGACGCAAGCGCGAAATGTTCACGCCGCCGCCTCCGCCAAAGTAGCTGAGGCTCAGAGTTTCGATTCGCGCCCCGGTTCCCGAGCCGGCTCGTGAGCGTGTCTCCAAGCGAAACTCATTTGCCTTGCACAATTACTTTGCCGGTCCGCCGCCGATCAAACCTCGCACCCGATTCAAACGAAAAAGGCCATCCAATTGGATGGCCTTTTTCGTTTTCTCGCAAGCTGCTTGGTCGCTCAGGGCTGGGTCCCGACTCCGGGGTTACCGTCAGCGCGCGCCTGCGCTTTCTCCGCCAGAACTTTGTGCGCATTGTCTTCCAGAGCCTGCGCCTCCGGCATGAAGGTAAGCGCCTTCTGCACCATCGGATCCCAATCGGCAATCACTCTCAGGCCGCTGAGCTGCCCAAACTGAATGGTGAAAATGTCCCTCTTGATTTGCGCCTTCACCCAATCGGAGACGCCATTCATGTCTGCATCAGTCCAGTCGACATCCTGGCTGGTCAGATATTTCTTGAAGTCGCCGAGCACAGCGTCGTCGACCTGGAAGTTTTTGTCCACGGCGTGATTAGCCACGTAAACCGGCGCAAAGTGGAAGAAAACGTCTTTGTAGACCAGCTCGTCCTGGAATCGGTTGGTGGTGGGTGACTCGATTTTTTCATCGGGCGTAATTCCGCCGCCGCCATAAACTGTTCTGCCCGAGTCAGTCAGCTTAACCTCGCGGCTTGAAGAATCGGGACTGGGCCCCGAGCCTGCATGGTTGTAGTAGTCGTAGAGCGAAACGCCCGCATAGTTGCGCTGGATGAGCCGCCCCGACGGGGTGTAGTAGTGATACGTCGTCAGCGCAAGGCCGGAGTCTTCGCTGAGATTGTAGACCGTCTGCACCAAGCCCTTGCCGAAGGTGGTTTCGCCCACAATGAGAGCGCGATCGTGGTCCTGTAGCGCGCCGGAGACAATCTCTGCGGCAGAGGCGGTGTCGCGGTTCACCAGTACGACGATGGGGAACGTCTTGCCATCGTTGCCGTGCGTCGCGGTGTAGTTCTGGTCGGAGTAGGCGCGGCCGCGCTGCGAAACAATCGTCTGGCCCTTGGCCAGCAGGTGATCGCACACATCGACTGCCTGGCTCAAGAGGCCGCCGGGATTCTCGCGCAGATCGAGAACCAGCCCCTTCAGATCGCCGAAGCCATTGATCGCGTCTTCCATCTCCTGGCCGGTGGTCTCCTGAAACTGGGTCAGGTGGATGTAACCGATGCCCGGACGAATCTCGAATTTGAGATCGATGGAGGGATGCGGAATCTCATCGCGAACAAGGTCGAAAACAAGCGGCTTCGACTGGCCGTAGCGGACCATGGTGACCTGAACATGTGTGCCCTTCGGTCCTTTAAGCGCCTTCGCAACCTGGTCGGAAGACCAGCCGTCGGTCGATTTGCCGTCGACAGCAACCACTTGGTCGCCGGGATGAATGCCGGCTCGAAATGAAGGCGTGTCCTCGTAAGGGGTCACAACGTAGACGTTGCTTTTGCCGTCGTTTCCGTTTTGCTGCTGGATCACCATGCCCACGCCGTAATAGTGGCCGGTTTGGTCTTCGCGGAGCCGAGCGTAAGCCTTCGGATCGTAGAAATGCGAATGTGGGTCAAGGACCTGCAACATGCCGGGAATGGCGCCGTCGTAGATCACGTCGTCGGCTTTATCGGAGGTAATGGGCTCGGCGTAATTCTGCTCGACGACCGCATACACGTCGGTGAATTGCTTCAAGCTGTCGCGGAGCTGGCTTTCGTCTTGCGACGACTGGGCTCCGACGCGGCGTTCGAGGACGGTGCCGGCCACACCACAGACAGTGAAGAAAACAATGACGGCGAAGAAAGCGCGACGGGCGCGGGGACTCATGGGCAAACCGAACCTCCAGACAGCACGTGCGGCGGGCGCCCGGAAACGTTAACTCCATCACCTGCGAGCGAATCCGGTCGTTGCTGGATGTTCGCCCGATAAAAATTGACCTTGCCCGTTACCGGCAAGGCTTGGGAAATGCCAGGCTGATGGAACAGACCCCGCTCGCGCTGCGGCCACAATGCCATCTTCGGCTAAAGTATAGCACTCAAGCATTTGACGCTGGCGTAACAAACCGGGTAGCGACGTTACCGCCGTGTCGGTTCATACGGGCGCGATTTTATCCAATCGGTGCGCCGGGAATCGGGGCGCCTGCTTTCCGTTTTCGCTCTCCCGGCATTTACAATGACGTCTATGCATCAGGCGGCAGGAAAGCGAGCGCCAGCCACCCAGCCGGGCGCCGATTCTATGAATTTGAGAATTTTTCGAGCAGTTGGATTGATCGCGTTTGGATCGTTGCTGGCCGCATGGCCCACTCTGGCCCTCTGCCAGGTGAACGAACCGGAAAGCCCCTATGGCGGCTCCGTGGTTGAGGACATTATCGCCCGCGTCAACGATGAAATCATCACGAAGTCAGACTACGACCGCGCGGAGACCGAACTCGAGCAGGATGGGAAGCAACACGATGCGACGATGCAGGAGATGGCGGCTCAGCGGCGCGACCTGCTGCGCAATCTGATCGACCAGCAACTGTGGCTTTCGAAGGGCAAGGAGCTCGACATTACCGGCGAAACTGAGCTGGTGAAGCGCTTGGACGAGATACGCAAGCAATACAACCTGGAATCGATTGAAGACCTGGAAAAAGCGGCCAAAGAGCAGGGCGTTTCCTTCGAAGACTTCAAGGCCAATATCCGCAATCAGATCATCACCCAGGAGGTAATGCGGCAGGAAGTTGGTGAACACATCCAGATGACGCCGGGTGAACTTCAGCGGTATTACGAGGGGCACAAACAGGATTACACGCAGCCGGAAAGCGAGCGGCTGAGCGAGATCCTGATCTCGACCGGACCCGATGGGACCAATGATCCGGCGAAGGTTGCTGCGGCCAAAGCGAAGGCCGATGACCTTGAAGCTCGGCTGCATGCCGGCGGCGACTTTGCGCAGCTGGCCAAGAGCTTCAGCGACGGATCAACAGCGGCCTCGGGCGGCGACCTCGGCGAGTACAAGCAGGGCCAACTTGGCAAGGTGCTTGAAGACAAGACATTTGACTTGCAGACGGGCCAGTATACCGATCCGATTCTCACTCGGCAGGGCTACATCATTCTGAAGGTCGTGCAGCATACGCCCGGTGGGCCGCGACCCTACAAGGATGTGGAAGAGGACGTGGAACAGGCATATTACATGAGCCTCATGGACCCGGCCATTCGCGATTATTTGAGCAAGATGCGCAATGAGGCCTACATCTGGATCCAGCAAGGCTACGCAGATTCAGGCGCCACATACGACGAGTTGCACCAAACCGTAAGCTTCACTGCTTATGTGCCGCCAGCGCCGAAAAAGAAAGCCAAAGTAGAAAGAACTCGTTTCCGCGAGAGCACTCACACATTCCGCGACAAGTCGGGTTCTGGGGCGCCACCCGCCGACTCGGCTGGCCAGGCACAGAACAGCGCACCGCCGGCCACACCTGCGTCGACTAAAAAGAAAAAGAGTGGCAAGAAGGAAGAAGCATCCACGGAGAAGCCAGGCAAAAAAGAGAAAATCCGCTTTGGACAGGCTCCGCGCGAAACGCTTCCTTCCCCGACGGTAAATTCGGCCACCGAAAATGCGGGCGCATTGCCTGAGACGGCTTCGAACACCAACCAGCCTGCTAATCCTCTGGAACCGACGGCACCCACACAGAAGACACGCTTCAGCTC
Organism: uncultured Occallatibacter sp.; assembly: GCA_964533905.1. GTDB lineage: Bacteria > Acidobacteriota > Terriglobia > Terriglobales > Acidobacteriaceae > Telmatobacter. Next base: position 7,507 of record CAZHOO010000029.1, read on the forward strand.
TCGTGCGCGCGTACCGAAAAGTCCGAAGCCACAGAGCGCCGGTGGAACGGCAGGAGCTACTGGGCCCCTTCCGCCGAGTGCCGCGGAGGTGGCTGACCAGCAGACGCAGTCGGCGCCCCTTGCCTCGGGCGACTCCTCGACGAAAAAGAAGAAGAAAACGTCAACCGCGACAGGCGACAAGACTCGCCTCGCAAACAAGAAGAAGAGTCCGGACGAATCTCAGCCGAAGCCAGCGCCCCAGCCTACGCCCATTGCTCCCGTGGCGGGCGCGCCCGCTCCCTCCGACCATCCGGAGACGCCGCAACCGCAGCAATAGAATCAGCAATAGCGCTTAGATTCAGCGAGCCAATGGAGCGGGCCCGGGAAATCACTCCCGGGCCCGCGGTGTTTTTTGGTTTCGAAGGGCGCCTTTGGCAGAGGGGGAGAATTGCGTTAATCTTCTCGGCAGAATGAAAGACATCTATATCGACGATCTTCTGGGTTTTGACGAGGGCAAAGGTTTCGACACCTTCTTCCTGGTGCTGGCCAAGCAGCAACGAACCACCAAGCAGAACAAGCCATATCTGAGCCTCACGCTTGGCGACAAAAAGGGCCAGATCGAGGGGCGCGTCTGGGAACTCGGTGATCCGCGCATCGCCAGGGAATTCGAGCGGGGAGACATCGTGAAAGTGCGGGGCTCTGTTTCCCGTTACGATGATCGCGCCCAGGTGAAAGTGGACCAGCTTCGCAAGGCGATTGAGGGCGAGGCGGACAAAATGGATATGCTGCCCGCCACCACATGCGACGTAGCGGTGCTGTGGTCGGCCCTCCAGGCTGTCGTCGCCAGTGTGAAGAATCCCGATCTGAAGCGCCTTCTCGAAGCCCTGCTCGATGACCCGGCGATTGCCGAAGCATATCGCTTGGCGCCAGCCGCGCGGCAACTGCATCATGCGTGGCTGGGCGGGTTGCTTGAGCATGTGGTGAGCCTGCTCGGCCTTGCCGACCGCGTCGCCTCGCACTATCCCATGCTCGATCGCGACCTGCTCGTCACGGGTGTGATTCTGCACGACATCGGTAAGATCCGTGAGCTCAGCTGGGACACCGGATTTGATTACACCGTAGAAGGTGTTTTGCTCGGGCATATCCAGATGGGCGTCGACCTCGCGGAGAAGACCATTGCGGGGCTACCCGGATTCCCTGACCGGCTGCGAACTCTGGTGCTGCACATGATTCTGTCGCACCACGGCAAACTGGAATTCGGCTCGCCCAAGCTGCCCATGATTCCGGAGGCGCTGGTGCTCAACTTTGTCGACGATCTTGATGCGAAGATGCAGGCCATGGCCAGCGAATTCGAGCGATCGGCGCGCGAGGGCCGGGCGCCGGACGAGTTGACGGGCAGAGTTTGGGCGCTCGATCAGCGGCAGCTCCTGAATACGAAGGCATGGCTCGAAGGAAAAAGTGAATAGAAGGTTAATGCGCGCGCCGCAAAGCCCGTGCTAGAATTCCCTCCGATTCAACAGGACCATTCTGAACACGCTGTGTATTCCCCGGCCCTGTTGTGTTCAGATTGTTTCCCTTCCCCGTCCTAGGAGAGAGTCCATGCCCGACACGATTGTCCCTGACAAAACAGGAAACCCCGCGCCCCTCGGCCTGATGGGCTTCGGAATGACCACAGTGCTGCTCAATCTGCACAATGCAGGATTCATCGCGCTGGATACGATGATCCTTTCCATGGGGATTTTCTACGGTGGTCTCGCGCAAATCATCGCCGGCATCATGGAATGGAAAAAAGGCAACACGTTTGCCTGCACGGCCTTTATCAGCTACGGCATGTTCTGGCTTTCGCTGGTGGCGCTCATTGCTTTGCCGCACGCGGGGCTTGGCCTTGCCGGGCCTTCCGGGTATTCGGTCCCCTTCTACCTCGCCGCGTGGGGCGTCTTCACGCTCGTCCTGTTTATTGGAACGCTGCGGCTCAATCGTGCGCTGCAAGTTGTTTTTGCAACGCTCACCATCCTATTTTTCATGTTGGCTGCGGGCGACGCAATGGGCAGCGCGACTATCGGCAAGGCTGCAGGCTGGGTCGGTCTGCTCTGTGGAGCGTCGGCTATTTACACGGGTCTTGCGCAGGTATTAAACGAGGTGAATGGCAAAACCGTTTGGCCGCTCGGGCCTGTAGCGCGCGGATAGCGGCACGATGCGAGGGATACAGGAATTACTCATTCCGCGAATCGCTTGATCGCTTCCTTCGCGCAATCTACGCCAGGAACCATTCCCACTGCTCTTTCGTCAGCGGGACTACCGACAGTCGTCCGATAAGCAGCAGCGGCGAGCGCGCAAAGAGCTTCTGGGCTTTGATTTCGGCAAGCGTTTTCGGGTGCTTGAGGCGTTTGCCGGCCTTGACTCGCACGACTGGGACTTTGGGATCCGTCGCGTCGACGCTCAGGACTGAGCCTGTGCCCACAGCTTTCCGTTCGTCGCCGGTGTGGTAAAAAATCCACTTCGTTCCCGGCTTCATCTCACGAAGGTGTTTTACGGCGGCCGGCGCGGTCACGCCATCCCACACCGTCTCGCCATCGCGCAGGAAATCGTCGAAAGAGTAAACGCCGGGCTCGGATTTGAAGAGGAAGTAGGGCATACGCAGTTCACAGTTCGTAGTTCGTAGTTCACAGTTGCCCGAGGCCAGTGGCCAGTTTTCAGCGAACAACTGAACGGAAGCCAAGCAAGGTTTCTCTAGTCCCTATTCCCTAGCCCCTGCCTTTTATTCCCTGCCCTTTTTGCGGATCTCAATATTGAGCCGCTTGATCTTTTGGTTCAGAGTTGAGAGCGGAATCCGGAACTGCTCGGCGGCATCGGTCTGGTTCCAGTTACAGCGCTCAAGCTTCTCGATGATGATGCGGCGCTCAATGACTTCGAGGATGTCGAAGAGCGAGGAGTTCGGATTGTGTTCGAGGAGCGCGTCCTGGAAACTGCGGCCCGTGATGTGGCCCGGCAGGAGTTCGGCGCCAATGATCGGACCAGACGACAGCACCACGCCGCGCTCAATGGCGTTTTCAAGCTCACGGACATTTCCCGGCCAATCGTAATCGATGAGAGCACGCATGGCGTCAGCAGAAAGCTTGCGCGGCCCAAAGTTGTTTTCGCTCGCATACAGATCGAGGAAGTGCTGGGCAAGCAGCGGAATATCTTCGCGGCGCGAGCGGAGGGGTGGAAGATCGACGGTGATGACGTTGAGGCGATAGAAGAGATCCTCGCGGAAGTGGCCGTCGCGCACCGCCTGGCGAAGATCGACATTCGTGGCGGCAAGAATGCGCACATCCACCTGAATCTCTTGAATCCCGCCAAGGTGCATGAAGCGCTTGTCCTGCAGCACACGGAGAATCTTGGACTGTGTGTCCAGACCCATGGTCGCAATCTCGTCCAGAAACAGCGTGCCGCCGTTCGCAACTTCGAAAAGACCTTTCTTGGATGCGACCGCGGAGGTAAACGCGCCCTTAACGTGCCCGAAGAGCGTGGACTCCAGCAGCTCCGAAGGCATGGCCCCGGTATTGATGGGGACGAAAGGCTTGTCCTTCCGGGGCGAGTTCGCGTGGATCGCCTTGGCGATGATTTCCTTGCCTGTCCCGCTTTCGCCCTGAATCAGAACCGTGGATCGGCTCGGAGCAACCTGCGCCACCAGATCGAAGACGCGGAGCATGGAGTCGCTTTTGCCCACAATATTGGCAAAGTTATAGCGCTGCTTAAGCGTGCGCTTGAGCTGAAGATTCTCTTCCTCGGCGCGGCGGCGCGCGACGGCCGAGCGAATGTCGGCCAGCAGCTTTTCGTTGTCCCAGGGCTTCTGGACAAAATTCTCCGCGCCGGCGCGAATGGCCTCGACAACGTTATCGACGGTGCCATAAGCCGTGATCATGATGATGGGCACATCGGGCTGGCGCTCTTTGAATTGCGGCAGAAGCTCCAGACCGCTCTGGCCCGGCAATGCAAGGTCGAGCAGGACGAGGTCGAAGTTCGACTGGTCGAGCATACGCAGCCCTTCCTCGCCATTGGCCGCGGTTTTCACGGCGTAATTCTCAAGCGAGAGCAGCACCTCGAGCGATTCCTGAATTCCGGCCTCGTCGTCGACAACGAGGATCGAAGCAATAGGCGAGGTGCTTTCGAAAGCGGGCGCGGAGAGAGTCGCATTCATGGGCGGTGCGTCCTCGGTGGTGGGCTCAGGCATGGACGGAATTCCTTAAGAGGGGAAACTGGAGATGAAACGTTGTGCCGGAGCCGACCGCGCTTTCGACGTGAATTTTGCCAGCATGCTCCTGAATAATGCCGTAGGAAACAGAGAGGCCAAGGCCAGTGCCGCGACGATCTCCGGGCATGTTCTTGGTTGTGAAAAAGGGATCGTAGATGCGCTTCAAGTTTTCAGGCGCAATGCCGGAGCCGGAGTCGGAAATGACCGCCTCAACATGGCCGTTGACCAGCGTTGCGATCGTCAGGCGTCCGCCGCCGGGCATCGCATCCTTGGCGTTCAGCAGCAAATTAAGAAAAACCTGCTGCAGCTTGCCGGGATTGCCGTGGATCGGCGGCAGCTCGTCGGCCAGATTGAGATCGACCAGGATCTGCGCCGTTTTGAACTGGTGCTCAAGAAGCGAAAGCGTGTCCCGGACCACCTGGTTGAGGTCGGTGGAACGAAACTCGGTTGTTGACGTGCGGGAAAAATTCAGCAAGCCGTTGGCGATTTCGGCGGCGCGGAAGCTCTGCTGCGTAATCTTGTCGAGCACCGGGCCCAGGCGCGCGTCGCCGCGCAATTGCTTGGCCAGCATCTGCGCATAGGACGAGATAACCGCGAGCGGGGTGTTGATCTCGTGAGCCACACCGGCGGCAAGCAGCCCGATGGAACTGAGCTTGTCGGCCTGAGCAAGCTGCGATTCGAGGGTGACACGCTCGGTGATGTCGTCGACCAGGATGATGCGGCCCACCGGGACAAAGTCGCGCGAGAGCAGCGGCGCAATGGCAATGTTGGCGATGCGCAACTCACCTGCGCGCGTGGTCAGGCGAAATTTGTAGAGGTGGTGCACTCCCTGGTCGTTGCGGAACCCCTCAAGAGCCTCGATGAACTCCAGAGGGAAGACGGAACTAAGTTCCTGGCCGAGTGCTTCGGCGCGGCTGAAAGCGTACATGGCCTCCATCTGCGCGTTCCAGCTTTCGATGCGATCGTTGAGGTCGATGGCAAAGATACCGACATTGATGGATTCAACGATGTTCTCGTTGAACTCCTTAAGCCGCTCGAATTCGACGATCTTCTCTTCCAGGCGCGCGTAGAGGTTTGCATTCTGGATTGCGATGCCGATGTAACTGGCGAGGGATTCCAGAAGCTCGACGTCTTCGCTGGACAGAAAATCGCCGCCCAGCGTGCGGCCGAGCCCGATGACGGCAATGGTGCGGCTGGCGGCCTCGCCATTGTCGAGTTGCACCGGCGCCACGCGGCAAGGCAGGTAGTAGTTGAGGTCGAGCGAGGCCGCGGCGCGCTGCTGGTCCGGCGGAAGGTGCAGGACCGCCTGGGCATTTTCGAAAAAGATGTGCGAGTGGTCCTTGGTCTGATCGAAATCGAGAAAGCCGAGCGAAAGATTGCCGTACCCTGAACTGACTTCGCCCGGCAAACCGTGCGAGGCAGCCAAACGCAAGCGCCCGCCTTCTTCCGCCAGGAAGATTGCCACGCGGGCAACCAGAAGCGTGCGCGGCAGTTGCTCGACAATGGAATTGAGCAGCGCCTGGAGATCGGTTTCAGAGCTAAGGCCGCGGCCGAATTCGACCAGAGCTCTCCGATAGTCGTAGCGATGCCTGTCGAAGGCGCGGTCGACCCAGCTCTGGATTCTCCGCTTGAGGGGATCGAAGACGGCTGCCGTAATCAGAATGGCGGCGGCTAACCCCCACGCACTGAGTGCTTCCGGCATGGCGTTGTGAACCACGACGGTAATCAACGCGATGATGCCGAAGTATCCGCCCAGAATGAGCGCCGTGGCCAGCGTGTAGGCCACGCCACGCTTGAAGATCAGGTCGGTATCCATCAAGCGGTATCGGACGATTGCCCAGGCGAATGTGAGCGGCAGAAAGATCAGCGACAGTCCGGCCAGATTCGTGAGCAGCTGCGGCGGGTTCAAGTGCAGCAAATAAGGAATGGCGTAAAAGAAAGTAAACGGAAGAACGGCCAATAGAGTGCCGCGCGTGACCCACTTCAACTGCTGGCGAAGCAAGGGTGTTGTGGCGCGGCTGTAACTGCGCAGGAAGAGCAGCGCAGCGCACACGTAGAAGAGAGCGTCGTACGCGGTGGCAATCTGGTCCAACCGGTCGAGTAAGAGCTTGGTGGCCTCGCGCGTGCCGATGGACCAAAGCCACAAACCAAGCATTCCGGCGCCCGGAGCGTACACCAGCGGGAGCAGCCAGCGGCGGCGAAGATTCTTAAAACGTTCTTCTGGAAAGCTGAGTGCAAAGTGCAGAAAGAGTGCGGGCTGCAGCGCTTCCGCCACCACATTTGTCCAGAAGACACTCCAGTCCAGTGTGTCGAATTTCCCCGTGTACTTCAGCGCGTAGAACGCAAATGAAACCAAACAGAAAAGGTAAAAGTGCGTAGCCCGCGGGGCGCCCCAGCGGCGGAAGAGGACGTAAAAGCCGATGATGAGGTAGATGAGGCCGATCACGCGCAAGCCGAACTCGAGGCTGTGATCCATCGGGTCGGGAATGACTTTGATGGGAGCTTCGAGGGGAATGCCGTCGCGCGTAATGGTGTAGTAAACCTGCCCGTAAGGTCCGGTGGCGTAGAGGGCGCGTTCCAGGTTGGCGACCAGCGTCACCGGCGTTACATCGGCGGTGGGCGATTCACTGACTCCCGTCAGCAGATCTCCCACCTGAATTCCCGCGCGCTCACCGGGCTTATTCGGGAGGACCTTTTCAGCTTGCAGGCCGCCGCGTGCTTCGCCCCACCATACGCCGTCATCCGGCTGCGGATATTGCCTCTGCGCCAGAACGTTGAACACTGCCAACACGAACAGCGCCGCTGTGGCCAAGGCCAGCAGCGTAGCCTGTACGCGGTTAAGGAGGCTTGTCTCCATGGAGGGGCGTTCTACGTCAATCGCTTTACAAGCACGTCAGTTGCCAAGCAGAGGGGAGTCGGCATTGCGCCCGAAGTGCCAGGTCAATCGTCTGAGAACAATCGTGATATGGACTTTTGATCGCTTGGAAAGGTCAACCTGAAGTGAAGTAAATCACAGCGCCAGTGCAAAAAACAAGAGCACACATCCGCAGAATCAAATGGGTCTATGAAAAATTGTAGATTGGCGCGCCGAACCCATCGATTCTTCAACTGTCCCTAAATACAGGAGTTCCGAGGACATCGAATGTGTCAGTTTAACCACATCTGGCTCCTCGAGAGTCGCGCATAGGCCTAAACGGCATTGCCTGGCGTCGATTTCGCTCAGGGTCAGCGCTGCCCGTAGGTCGCCTTCGGCCCATGCTTCCTCAAGTAGTGGTATTCCGATACGTGCCCTGGAATCCCCCCCTCCGGCGCTCCAAGAAGCACGCTGCGAAACGCAAGACGAGCAATGTACTCAAGGACGTCTGCATGCTCCACGGCCTCGGCTGGGTCTTTGCCCCACGTAAATGGCGCGTGACCCGCCACCAGAACGCCCGGAACCGCCACCGGATCGAGGTTCCCTGATCGAAAGCAGCGGACAATGACCGCACCAGTTGAGCGAACATAGCCCGAGGCGACTTCCTCAGCCGAGAGCGGCTGAGTCACGGGAACCGGTCCATGAAAGTAATCAGCATGCGTAGTGCCGAGGCAAGGAATGGACCGGTTGGCCTGAGCCCAAGCCGTCGCGAACTCCGAGTGGGTATGAACAATTCCACCAATCTGAGGAAACTCGCGGTAGAGCAGTGTGTGCGTATCGAGATCGCTCGACGGGCGCAGCGAGCCTTCGACAATCTTTCCATCGAGATCGGTCACCACAAGGTCGGCGGGGGTTAAGGCCGCATAATCGACGCCGCTCGGCTTGATCACCACGAGGGGCTGGGATCCGGACCTGTCAACACCGCTAGCATTTCCGAAGGTATGCGGCGCAAGACCGCGGCGAGCGATCTCTTGATTGGCGCGAAGGACTTGTTGGCGAAGAGATTCGAGCAGCATGAAGTGTCTCCAACCAGAATAAATCCTCCCGATCAGCAGGTGATAGACAATCATCGGTCCAGGCGCAGCCTGCGGGCTGTTCGAGCCCTTGCGAGTTGTCCGGGCATTGCACGACGATGACAAGCCCGCTCCACAGTAGACTCACTGCATGGTGTTCGCCAAAAGGCTTCGGGATGGGGTTCGGCGCGGGGAAATCACATGCAGCGTGCGCATATGGACACGGCCGCATGTACGCGTCGGAGGCCGCTATCGAATGGAAAGCGGCGAGATTGAAGTGGACTCGATCGAGACGATCGGGCTGCCCGATATCACGCCCGAGCTGGCGCGCGAGTCGGGATTTCTCGGCGTTTTGGATTTACTGAAAGTGGCCAAGCACGGCCGCGGCGACAATATCTACTTGATTCGCTTTCACTACTTGCCCCCGCGCCGGCCTCATCCCCGCAACCAATAAGGTTTGGGAACAACCGCAGCAAGCTCCGCAAACTCAGCGTCAGTTAGTCGTAAGCCGGCCGCGCTGACATTCTCTTCAAGGTGCTTCACCGAGCCGGTACCCGGAATCGGTAGAATGATCGGCGAGCGCCGCAGCAGCCACGCCAGCGAAAGCACAGCCGTCGAAACACTTCTCGCCGCGGCAATCTTTTCCACCACGTCATTGGCCTTGCGCCCTTGCGCCATCGGTCCCCATGGCAGAAATGCAATTCCGTTGGCCTCGCAATAATCGACCACAAAATCCCACTCGCGATCCGAGAAGCTGTACCGATTCTGAACGCTGACAATGGGAACAATCCTTTGCGCCCGCTTGATGTGCTCGAGCGTGACATTCGAAAGAGCGACGTGGCGAATCTTTCCCTGTTCTTTGAGTTGTGCGAGAGTTTCCATCGAAGCATCGAAGGAAACCGCTGGATCCGGAACGTGAAGCTGGTAAACGTCAATGCGCTCCAGGCGCAGGCGTTTGAGGCTACCTTCGATGGCCTGCTGAATGTGCGCAGGGGTTGCATCGTGCTGCCAGACTCCGGGCCCGTGGCGCGTCCATCCGACCTTGGTCGCGATCACAAGTCCGGCAGGATAGGGATAGAGCGCCTTGGCGATCAGATCCTCAGAGACATCCGGACCATAGGAGTCCGCAGTATCAATGAAGTTGATGCCGAGTTCGGCGGCTCGGCGCAACGTGTTCAGCGCAGCATCGACATCGTCTGGGGGCCCCCAGATACCCGGGCCTGTGATGCGCATGGCGCCGTAACCCATGCGGTTGACAGTCAAATCCCCACCCAACGTAATGGTTCCAGCTTGAGCGGCGGGCAATGAAGAGACAGATAAAGGCACGGTTCACGCTCCACAAATTTTGATGCTGACAAATTAAAGACGATTCCCTGACGCAGATCTTCCGGCCTTGCTGCCCCTCGGCCCTCTCCTGAAGATGGAGCTATCGCCTCTTGCCGCTCAGACTGTTACTTCCCATCCCGGCTCATAGGTGCGTGCCCAATACTTCATGGCTTCAGGATCGTCGAGGATGTGCGCTGTCTGGCTGTCGATCCGCAAAAGCCTGTCGACGAACCAGGCGATGTTCGAGAGCAGCAGCATCGTCACGGTGACGTTGGCAATCGTCACTGGCGAATTAAGTTTCTGCTGGCCCCGAATGGCCGCGATGAAATTGGCGAAATGAGCGTCGGTCATCGAGTCGGCACTCAGCAGATCGCCGGTTGAGCTCTGGTGGCCGGTGCGATACGAATCGGTCTGCTTGCCTTTCCAGTCGAACACATCATATCCCGCGCGATCGATCACTACTGAGCCCTTAGTCCCCATGATGACCGAACCACGATCGCGATCGTAAAGGCGCATGCCCTGGCAAGACCGGCCCTCCCACGAAATGAGCTTGCCCGGATACTCGAAGTTGGTGACCGTCGTGTCCGGAAACTGCCAGTCGTCTTTGTACTGGTAGCGTCCGCCGCTTGCGGTCACGGCTTGAGGAATCTCAGCCTGCAAAGCCCATCGGCAAATGTCCACTTCGTGCGTGCCATTATTGAGCGTCTCGCCGGTGCCGTATCGGCGCAGCCAGTGCCAGTTGTACGGATGAATGTTGTCCTTGTATTCGCTGCGCGGAGCCGGGCCCTGCCACAAATCCCAGTTGAGCGAGGAAGGCACTGGAGCGGGCTTGCCCACGCCCATGGAACCGCGCGAATTGGCGTACCACGACTTGGCCATGTAGGCATCGCCGATGAGGCCGTTGTGAATCTGCTCCATCATGCGGATGGTGTAGTCGGAAGATCGCTGCTGATCGCCCACCTGCACGAGCTTCCCGTATTTCTTCTGCGCGGCGATCAGCAACTCGCCCTCGCGCGGATTCTGGCTCGACGGCTTCTCCACGTAAACGTGCTTACCTGCCTTGAGGCCGAGCACAGCCATGGGTGTATGCCAGTGGTCGGGAGTGGCAATCGAAATGGCATCGACTTCTTTCGCTTCAAGGGCGTGCCGGAAGTCGGCCTCTGCTCTCGGTCGATACCCGAGCTTCTGCTCCGCTTCAGCCGCAAATTTATCGAGAATGCCGGAATCGACATCGCAGATATAAGCCACTCGCGCTGCATTGCTGTTAGCGGCCAGCGAGGCGAGATGCGCGTGACCTCGACCGTTCAGGCCGTTGACGGCGATGTTCAACCGATCGTTGGCGCCGAGGATCTGCGCGTAACTCTTCGCGGTCGACGCGAAAGCCGTGGTCGCAGCTCCCGCGGCCAGTCCATTGACAAAACTTCGACGGGAAATCATCCATTTCTCCCCAAAATGCCGTTCCAAAACTTTAGGCGATAAGACCGCGGGCCTAACTAGCTGGCTTGCCATGCACTGCCGATTCTGCCGCAACGAATTATACCCTCCAGCAGCGAGAATGCCTTGTCGCGCCGGAACGCAATCCAGATCGGCGAAGTTGCGCCGGGGCGGCGCAAACCACCGGAGCCATCCCTCAGAACCATCGACTGGAACAAAGGGGTTGCGCCCCTTCGCCGCGTTTCCACCTTTGGGCTTTGGGCGGCTTGGGGCGAAAATGGAAGGAGGGGTTGTAAACTTGCGCCGCATGGTGACGTCTACCAAATCGATGGCAGCCGCGACAGCCGTTAAGCCGATGACTGCGGGCGCCGCGGAGGAGCTCGCCGCGCGCGATTTTGCGAGCATTGTCGAAAGCCATCGGCCGCAAATCTTTCGTTTCCTCCTGGCATCGCTCAGGGACGTGGATTTGGCGGAGACCATGACCCAGGAATGTTTCCTGAAAGCGCACAGGAACTGGAAACACTTTCGGGGCGATTCCAGCGCCATGACCTGGCTGATGCGAATCGCGATCAACTTGCAGAAGGACCACTGGCGCAACAGGCGCTTGCAGTTCTGGCGGCAAACGCAGGCCAATGCGGTGAGCGTTGACGACGCAAGCGATTGGTTGCCGAACGGTGAACGAAGCGCGGAACAGCAGATTTTGGCTCAGGAACAGGTGGCGCATGTGTGGGAGGCGGTGGAACAGCTAAGCACGCGACAGAGGACGGTGTTCTTGCTGCGCTACGTGGAAGAAATGGAATTGAGTGAAATCGCGCGGACTACGGGATTAAGCGAAGGCACAGTGAAAGCACACTTGTCCCGAGCGCTTGGCAGAGTGCGCGCGGAGTTGAGAGGAAATCGATGAGCGGGAGAAGCAACTTTTCGGGAGAGATCGACGATCCAATCGTGGCTGGTGCGTTGAAGCACTTCAAGGCAAGCGTGGATGCCTGGAGCAACGCTGCCTATCGTCAGCCGCGCACGGTGGTAAAGACGACGCAGCGCACTTTCCGCCTGGCGGCGGGCTGGGCTCTCGGATGCTTGCTTGCGGCGGGTAGCCTGGCGGGCGCGGTGTACGAGCGCGGTCAACGGCAAGAAGCGGCGCGAATTGCAGCAAGAAAAGCCGCAGAGCAAATCACCGCGCTGAAGCCCAAGGCCGCCATACAGCCTGTCACTGCCACAGTCGCAACCAGGCGGCAGCCGGCTACAGCGAAACGCGCAGCCAACGAAAATGAAGACCTGCTGGCAACCGTAGACAGCGACGTCTCTCGTCAAGTTCCGGCAGCCATGGAACCGCTGGCGCAAATGATGGAAAGCAGCGGTTCAAATTGAGGAATTCATAGAACATCAAGCGGAAACACACAAGAAGGCGAGAAACGGTCCCTTGGGACACAAGGGAGGAGAAATCGATGAAGCGGTTGAAGATTGTAAGACTGGTTTTGGCGGTAGCGGGAGTCTTGATGGTTGGAGGTTGGGCGTATGCGCAAGGCCCGGGCGGCCCTGGCATGGGTCCTGGGTTCGGGCAGCATCGGCCTCCCATGGAGCGCTCGTTTGGAATGGGCCAATTCTGGAACAATCCCGACGTCGCGAAGCAATTAAACCTGACGGACGATCAGCGCAAGGCAATGGATGGAATCATGCAGGACCATCGCATGAAGCTGATTGACATGCAAGCTACGTTGCAAAAGGCGGAGCTCGAAATGGGGCCGCTGATGAAGGCCGACACCCCGGACCGCTCGGCGATCGAAGCGCAAATCGACAAAATCGTGAGTGCGCGCGCGGATCTTGAGAAGGCAAATGCGCGTTTCCTTCTCGACATTCGGATGCAGTTGAAGCCGGATCAGTGGAAACAGCTCCAGACCATCCATCAGAATCGAATGCAACACGAAGGAATGGGTGAGCATCGCCGTGGTCAGTGGGGACAAGACGAGGGCGGCCCGGGCATGGACGGCCCAAGCAACCGGTTCCGTGGGCCAGACGGGCAGTTCCGCCGGCCGCAAGCACCACCACCCGACGGAGCTCCCCAGGCAACGCCGGCTCCAGCTCCGGCGCCCGGCTCGGGCCAGGAGCAATAACGAAAGGCGGCACTGCGATAGTCGCGCGGTCCTGCTCGGAAGCGATCCATTTGGAATCGAGCTCGGCCAACACTCAAGTGCTTCAAATCAGAAGTAAGAATGGTTGACAGAAAATCGGAAGGCGGCAGGGCTTAATCCCTGCCGCCTTTTTTGCATGCGCGCCTTACAAAGGACGTCGAACCGCCGAGACACAATACCGAGTTCAACGCCAATCAGCGGGGCCGTCTGGATTCTGTACCATCATGATGGAAGGAACTTTTGTGCCTAGTCTCGCCGCGCCTGACTCACTGATCCTGCTGATTTACGCCTTTTTTATGTTGGCCGCGGGCTTCTCGCTCAAGCCGGCGATGACCGGAAGCAGAGAATTCATGCAGGCCGGGCGCACTCTACCTGGCTGGCTATGCGGCATGGCGATGCTGGGCGCCGGCCTCGGATCTCAGGAGGTGCTCGGCATGGGCGCGGCTGGCGCACGGTACGGATTGGCCAGCGTTGGATTCTTCGCGCTTGGCTCAATTCCTGCAATGCTCTTCGCGGGCCTGTACCTCATGCCCGTCTTCTACGGCTCGAATTCGGCCGGCGATTCCGGCAACAAAATGATTCGCTCAATTCCGGAGTATCTTGGCCTCCGCTTCGACCGTAAGACGCGCGTGCTCAATGCATTTCTTTTTGCGGCGATGTCGATCTTCGGCGCGGGGATTGCACTCTACGCTCTGGCGCGCATCTTCGTCGCGCTCCATGTCTTCGATCGAGTTGCGAATACATTCAACCTGCCGCCAGCCGGAGTCCTCCTTCTCGCGATGGGATTACCTTTGGCATTGGTGCTGGCCTATGTTCTCCTCGGCGGACTTGGCGCGGCGATGTACAACCAGGCAATGCAGTTTTGCCTCACTCTCGCCGGGCTTCTGCCGGCAGTGCTGCTGGGGCTGAAAAGAATCGGCGGCTGGAACGGGTTAAAGGCTGCGGTTCCGGTCGAAACATTGCACGCCCCAATGCCAGGCGCGCATCCCATGGGGGCCGGAGCCATTGTGCTCGTCCTGGCCGTTGGCCTTGTGGTGGGAGGCGGCATATGGTGCACGGACTTCAGGCTGTTGCAGACCGCCATGGCGGCAAAAAATGTTGAGTCGGCACAGAGAAGTCCGATCATCGCCGCCGCGGTGCGCCTGTTTGTGCCCTTCATCGTGGTTGCCCCAGGACTGATTGCCGTAGCGTTGCCCACCCCGCACACCTCGATCGTGATTCACAACGACAACGGCGTCATATACCACGAAATCACCGTTGTGCCGCCGGCCGTGGAAGCAGGAATCGGCCTGGTTCCCGCAAAAGCGGACGCGGATGGAAAGCCGATCAGGTCCGCTGACGGCCACGCGGAACTCGACTACGCGATGGCTACGCCGAACCTGATCCTCGAGTTTCTGCCGGCGGGTCTTTTGGGGCTGGGAGTTTCAGCTCTGTTGGCCTGTTTGATGAGCGGCGTTGCGGCGAGCGTAACCTCATTCAGCACTGTATTCACCTGCGACATCTTCCAGCAGCTGCTGGCCAGAAATGCCGCTGATAAGCGACTGCTTGCCGTGGCCCGATGGGCGGCCGTGGGGGGCGCGCTGCTTGCGTTCGGCGCTGCCTCCGCCGCGATACGACTAGACAGTATTCTCGACGCCATGCTCCTGGTCTTCGCCATCGTAAACGCTCCGTTGTTTGCGGTGTTGTTGCTGGCAGCTTTCTGGAAGCGCGCGACCGGGCACGGAGCATTTGCGGGATTGACTGCCGGGGCGGCCGCGGCTCTTCTCCATCACGGGTTGGCGCTCCCTCGTGGCGATCAACCCGGCATCCACGGCGGCTGGATTGCCGCGTTGATCCATCCTTCGAGCGAATTGGTACTGGGCTTGAGCACGGCGACCCTTGCGTTCCTCGTGAGCTTGCTGACTGCCGCAGTTGTCAGCGTTTTCACAAAGGCGCGGCCGGAAAACGATCTTGAAGGACTTGTGCACTCATTGGTTCGGCGAGATCCGGCGAACGCAAAATGGTGGAAGCGCCCGGAGGCAATGGCTGCGGCGATCCTCGTGGCGGCGATCGCAGTGAATCTGATCCTCATTTGAGCGGGAAGGAAAAACCATGTTCTACGATCCGCGTATCTCAATGGGCATGCTGTTCACGTTGATCGGAACGATTCTGACGGCATTCGGCCTGTCTACGCGTTCCAACATCGACGTGTATGCAAAGAGCACAGGGATCGACGCCAATCTGTGGTGGGGATTGGTGCTGCTGGTCTTTGGAATCATCGTTCTCACGCTGGGCCGCCGCGGCCAGGCGAAGCTCGAGAAAGAGAAGAAGTAGCTTCAAGCCATTAATCTCCATCTCTGCTGTCTTTTGTCTTTCCCTGCTCCGCTACTCACCCGTCGCCGTGAATCGCATGGTTCGGTAGTCGAACGTGTAACTGTTGAGCTGGTCGAGTCCGTCGATGCCGATCACTCCATAAACGTCGTCGCGCGCGGCAGAGCCCGCGGGCTGCGTGAGAACCGGAATGTAGTGAAGGACAATTGTCTTATCGCCGACCGCCAGGGGCACGGTCTCGGCTACGTAGGCTGACCTCGGACCGGAATCAATTCCTGGAAACGAGAGAGATTCCATCTTTTTCCCGTTGAACTCGGCCGCATGCTCGTCGAACCAGCGCGATGTCAGATAAGTCTGCTGGCCGCCCGCGTCGATCGCGAACATCCGGTCATCGCCTTCACTCATGCCGCCGTGGTTATCCGCTGTTGCCGCTTGCAAAGTTGAATCGGCGCCAGGGTCCTGTGTCCGCCCAAGCGCGACGATGATTTCATCGCCGTCGAGGTAGAAATGAGCGCCGGTGGAAAGGCGATCCTGGTCGGCCTGCGAATTGATCTCCTTCGCGGGATCTACCTGGATCGTGTTATCTGAGACCGTGATCCTTCCCATCGCGGCCAGCGCGGGATACCCGAGGACACCTTCAACGCGATAGCCGGACGCGGGAAACGAATAGTCCGCATCTTCGAACACGAATGCCGTCACATTGTGCAGCGTCAGGCGGCCGCCAATCGTAAACCGCGGAATGATCGTTGAGTGAACTTCGATGGGACGCCCCGTTAGCGTGTGAATCGTGGCAGACCGCTGTGAAACCTGAAGGCCCACATTTCGCGCAATCGAGCGCGAGACCAAATTGAAAGGCGCCGTCGGATCGAGCATCCAGCCGTGGGAGCGCGCGTCGATAAAAACCGGTACGTCGATAAGACCCAGGGGATCGTTGCTGACCTGAAGCCGGAAGGGATCGCAGGGGTCAACCGTGATAGGCGGGTTGTCCTTGGCGAGTGGCAACATCTTGAGCGGCATTTCAATATCGTCTTGCTCGGCAGGGCTCAGTTTGGAGTGCAATCGATCGTCGAGAGCCTGATAGGCCATCGCGGACTTCGTCCAGTCACCCAGGCGCAGGTAGTCTTCCGCAAGTGTCATGCGCAGCAGCTTTTCGCGAACCGCGTCGCCACTCGCGGTCACAGAGTCGACCAGCGGCTCGAGGAGCTTGGCCGACTCGTCCGGTTGGTTGAATCGATTGGCGAGAATTCCGCGATAGAACTGCGCCTTATCCGCCGGTAGCTGATCGAGCTGTGCCTGGATGCGAAGGTATTGGTGATCGGCGAGCAGATTCTGCAAGCGCGCATCGGTATCGAGGCCACTACTCGTTCCAGTGCGGAGTTGCGCGCCGGCTCCCGGCTGCTGCGCTGCAGGCGTGGCTTGGCTTCCCGAAGCGGATACTGTGGGTGCATTTTGCTGACTCTGCTGCGGCGGTTGTGCTGCACCTTGCTGAGCAACGAGAAAAGAGGACGGTGCGGCAAACACAAAGGCGAATGCCAGCATGACGACACATTGAGTTGACCAGACGTGCTTCCGCGTTGGGCGCCAGCTGCGTTGTGCCTCGAATCTACTTACGTCGTTCATCGTCAATTCGACGTTAACAGATCGACAAGGACGCAGCGAAGCGCTTCTTCTTGAGACAGTCCTTACGCAATGGCGGCTAGACTTGAGATGTGCGATGAAACGCAAGACGATTGCCCATTACGAGATTCTGCGGCGTCTCGGCGCCGGAGGCAGCGGCGTGGTGTACGCGGCCAACGACACGCTGTTGCAGCGTCCCGTTGTGCTCAAAATGCTCCACACCGGACTGCTCACAGCAGAGCAGATGCGTTCCACGGTGCTGCGCGAAGCACGACTGGCTTCGGCGATTGAGCATCCCAACGTCTGTGCAATCTACGAGGTCGGCGAGAGCGGCGACGAAGCTTATATCGCCATGCAATTTGTGCCCGGCCAGCCGCTGGACGAATTAATCGCCCGCGGGCCGGCGAGTCTGCAGCTGGTAGTGTCAGTGGGAATTCAGATTGCCGACGGACTGCAGGCGGCGCACGCGCTCGGTATCTTCCACCGCGATCTGAAGCCGCAAAACGTGATGCTGACCGATGGCGGACTCGTGAAGATTCTGGATTTCGGCCTCGCCCGGAGGATTGCTCCCGAGGACGCGCGATTCGACCCCGCAAAGCCTGCCCTCGCCAAGGACAAAGCCGCCGTCCCAACCCATACAGCGCGCGGCGGAACCATTCGCTATATGGCGCCAGAGCAATTTGTCACTGGACACTCAAGCATGCAATCGGACGTATGGGCGCTGGGCGTGATTCTCTATGAGCTGGCTGGCGGCCGCCACCCGTTCGCCCGCGCCGACGCCGAAGACTTTCAAGCGATTCGCGCCATTCAGTTTCTTGAGCCGGACGACTTGAGCCTGATCGTCCCGGACGTCTCCATCGAGCTGAAGAGCGTGATCGCAGCCTGCCTGGAAAAAAATCCCGGCGAGCGCACTGCATCGGCGGCCGAGGTTCGCGAGGGGCTCAGGACGATCATGAAGGCGCTGCGCATCGAAACAGGGATCATCCCCGGCGACACTGCAGCCAACCTGCCGGCAACTGGCCCTGAAGCGGAGAAACGCACCACGGGTTTGCTTTCCATGCTGGCCGAGCGATTTCGCGAGTCGGCAGGAGAGCAAAAGACGCAGAACTCGCTGGTTGTGCTTCCCTTCGCCAACCTGGGCGCAACAGAAGCGGCGCCGCTTTACGGATACGCCCTCGCAGATGCGATTGCGGCTCGGCTGGCTCGAATTCCCTCGCTGGTCGTGCGGCCTTCAAGCGCTCTCATGCCGCTGGCGGGCGCGCAGCCCTGGGCACAGATGGATCCGCTGGCGGTGGGGCAGAAGCTGCTGGTCAAATTTGTGCTTGCCGGAAGCTTTGTGCGCTCCGAAAACGGATTCGATCTCAATTGGCAATTGCTCGACGTGGCATCGCAAAGTGTACGCACAGGAGGATCGATTCGCGTCGCTTCGCTCGATCTGATCGCGGTGCAGTCTGAGATTTCAAACGAAGTGTTCGCTACGCTGCAGGGGATGGGGGCAGCGGAAGGAATCGAATCTTCGCGCACCTGGCAAACCGCCGACGCGGCTCGTGCGCCCGCGCGCGGACTTTCCCGTGAAGGTTCGCTGCGTGGGCTGGTCAGCGAAAGGTATCTGCAAGCCCGCGCTCTGTTGAGCTCTTTTATGGTCCGCACCGGTTCTCTTGCCGATCTCGATCGCGCTCATCAGTTGTTTACGCGCGTCACCGAAGCCGATCCGGGATTCGCTCCTGGATGGAGCGGCTTGGGCATCGCGGAGCTGCAGTACGCGCGGCACGGCTTTGGTGGGCAGATCCACGTGATGCACGCGCGCCGCGCCTTCGACGAGGCGCTGAGGCTCGATCCTGCGTCGACCGAAACCAATCTCTATCGCATATATATGTTATTGTCGCGCGGCGAAAAAGAGTCTGCCCGGCACGGGATTGCCAATTTGCTCGCAGGCGCCGCGAATGACTGGAACGTTCATATGGTAGCCGGCCAGGCGCTGCGCGGCGATGGCATGTACGACGAGGCGTTGAGTGAATTCAGTCGCGCGCTCAAGCTCAATCCAGCCAACGCGGCAATTCTCTACAACCATCGCGCCCGCGTGTACCATTACCAGAATCAGATCGAGTTGGCTGGGGACGAGTTGGAGAAGGGGCTGGCGCTGGAACCACGCCATCCGCTGCTCCGAACTTCGTCGGGCTATCAGCAGATGCGGCTGGGCAATCTCGACAAGGCCATCGAGACCCTTGAAGGCGTGATCGCCGACGACTCCTCGCTGCGCATTGCCGTTCCCACGCTGGCAATCTGCTACGTGCAGGCGAATGCGCGAGAGCGCGGAGTCGCTCTGCTCAAGGACGACACTCTTGCTGCCGCCGAAGCCGACAGCGAAATGGCTTACCGGCTCGCCACCTATTTTGCCGTCGATGGCGATTCCAGCGAGGCTCTCCACTGGCTGCGCCGCGCCATCTATCTCGGCAACGAAAACTACCCCTGGTTTCAGAAGAATCCCGCTTGGAATAACCTGCGCACCAACGCGGACTTCGAGCGGATTCTCGAGGATCTGAAAAAGAGTTTCCGCAAAAATCAGAAGACGTGGAAGCGGCTGCTGGAAGAAGTGCCGGCCGAGGAATAGCCACCCTAGCGAGAAATCATGATGCGCTCATACGGCTGGTATTCCGGCTCCCACACGTAAGCGCGAATCCTCTCAGCGAAATCCGCTTCGTCGCAGGCGTCGGCGACCCCTTGCGCCATCGCTTGCCGGCCCACAGCAGCAGCCACCGCCGCGCTCGTTTTGCGGGAGTCCGCAATCGGCGGCAGAAGCGGCGCACTCTTGTCTGCGCGCGCCGGAGAAAGCGAAGCCAGCGCTTTGGCGGCGGCCATGATCATGCCATCGGTCACACGCCGTGCGCGGCTGACGAGGATGCCGAGCGAGAGACCGGGGAAGATGTAGGAATTGTTAACCTGCGCGATGTGGACAAGTTTGCCGTCGACTTCGACCGGCGCAAAGGGACTTCCCGTGCCGACGATTGCGCGGCCTTCCGTCCATTGCAGCAGATCGGCAGGCGCAGCCTCGCTTTGCGAAGTGGGATTCGACAGCGGAAAGATGACTGGGCGCGGGGTGTGGCGCGCCATCTCGCGCACTATCTCTTCGGTGAAGGCTCCGGCCTGAGCGCTCACGCCCGCCAGAACTGTGATGCCAGCGTTCCGCACGACATCGAGCAGCGAAATCGCACCCGTTCCCGCCGCCGATAGCTTCCACCCGGCAACGTCACCGCGCTTGCGCACGAATGGTTGCTGAGCCGGCCGGATGCCTTCGCAACCCTCGATGAGAAGGCCAAGATGGTTGAAAGCGTATATTCGCCGGCGCGCCTGCTCGTCGCTCAGGCCTTCTTCTTTCATCGCGGCAATCAGTAGATCGAGGATTCCGGCGCCTGCCGATCCTGTCCCGAACATGGCGATCCTATGTTCGTGCAGTGGAATACCCGTCGCGCTCACTGCCGCGAGCAGCGTGGCGGTCGTTACGGCCGCGGTTCCCTGAATGTCGTCGTTGAAGGTGCAGAGCCGATCGCGATAGCGCTCCAGCAGCCGCGCCGCATTCGCGCCGGCAAAATCCTCCCATTGCAATAAAACGTGCGGCCAGCGGCGCTCAACGGCGGTCACGAACGCTTCGATAAAATCGTCGTACTCCTGCCCGCGAACGCGCTTATGTTCCCAGCCAATGTAAACAGGGTCATTGAGCCTCGCCTCGTTGTCAGTCCCGACATCGAGCAGCACAGGCAGGCAATGCTCAGGCGGAATCCCGCCCAATGCGGTATAGAGCGCCATCTTGCCGATCGGAATGCCCATGCCACCGGCGCCCTGATCGCCGAGCCCGAGTATCCGTTCGCCGTCGCTCACCACAATGCAGCGAATTGGATCGAAATGCGAACTTGAAAAAATCTGTTCCATTCGATCTTTGTTGGGATAACTGAGAAAGAGACCGCGCGGCTTACGCCAGATCTCGGAAAAGCGCTGGCAGCCCTCGCCCACGGCGGGCGTGTAGACGATCGGCAACATTTCCTCAATGTTGTTGGCGATAAGCGAATAGAAAAGCGTCTCGTTGTTGTCCTGCAGGTCGCGCATGTAGGCGTACTTGTCGAACGCGGTAGGGTGCCTGTCGAGCACCCGCTTGCGTCGCTCGCGCTGGTTTTCGAGGGTTCCTATGTGAGGCGGCAGCAAACCGTGCAGAGCGAACGTGTCGCGTTCCGCCTCAGTGAACGCCGTTCCCTTGTTGAGACGCGGGCTCATGAGCAGATTGAACCCGCCAAGATGCGTTCGAATCACTGGCTGCCCATGCGCTGACGATTCGCTGCTCAAGAAAGAATTCTCCAAATTCGCCGAATAGCATTCCCGCAAACCACGAGCCACTAAGAAAATTCGAGCAAAATGATCTCCGGCCGCGTGCCCACGCGCATCGGAGGGCCCCAGGTTCCAGCCCCGGTCGAAGTGTAGACCGCCAGCGATCCAAAGCTGTGCAAGCCGCTTGTGAAACGCCCGTAGACGCGGCGCGTGATCCAGGTAAAAGGCAGAAACTGCCCGCCGTGCGTGTGGCCGGAGAGCTGCAGGCTGAAACCGGCCTGCTCCACAATTGGCAGGCGCGCCGGTGCATGGTTCAGTAGAATGCCCGGAAGTGCGCCATTGGCTTGAGCTCCCGCTGCGCCCATGCTGTCGAGTGCTGCTTTCATATGCAGCGGCGACGACGAGTCATGATAAAGGACGCCTGCGATCCTGAGACCATCGACCGCAACCTGTTCGTTGGCCAGTACGCGAATGCCTGCCCGCCGAATGGCGTCGATGTACTGCTTCGGCGAAGTGAATTCCTCGTGATTGCCCGTCGAGAAAAAGATCCCGAGCGGGGGCTTGAGCGCGTGGAAGGGTGCGATCAATTGATCGAGATCGCCCTTCGTACCGTCAAAAAGATCGCCGGGAATCAATACAACGTCGGGTTGAAGCCGCGTGGCCGCCGCGACAACACGCCGGCAAAATTGAACGCCGTTGATGGGTCCCAGATGCAGATCGCTCATCAGAACAGCTCTGCGACCGCGCCACGATGCTGGAAGATCGGGCATCTTGATTGGTACGCGCCGGATGCGAATGATGCGGGCGTTGATGATGCCGTAAATTCCCGTGAGAGCCGCAAGCAGATAGATCGCGGCCGCCAGCGGCTCGCGCAAAGCTTCGGGATTCCCGGCCAGATGCGAAAACCTGATTGCCAGCCACAATAGCCGCAAGCCGATCGACCCCCAGAAGAAGAAATTAAGGAATCCGAGCCAGACAGCCGCGGCCCAATAGATGATTCGAACAGCAGGGTTGGAATAGCGGAACGAGAGCAGCGAGGCAACAACGAAGCTGAAAGCCAGGATGAGCATCGCCATGCGCAGATCGGCAGCCGCCGTGGGAGCCAAATCTGGAAAAAAGGCGATGAAGGTGGAGTAAACGAACCAATGCCCAAGAAAAAGGATGGCCTGGATAACGAGAATGGCAACAACAGGCCAGGCTTTCAAATCCGGATCTCCTTCTATTCATGATTGCATGAGCCCCGGTTGAGTTTTCCGGGGCCGGATGACGAAGTCCTCGTGAAACAATCTTTTCATGACCGGTCACTCCGACAACGCGCTTGGGATTTACGTTTCGATCCCTTTTTGCCGGTCGAAGTGTACCTACTGCAACTTTGCTTCGGGCGTTTATCCCGCAGCTGACCACGATCGCTACATCGATCGTCTGATCGAAGACCTTTGCGGAGCAAGAACCTGGTCCAAAAGTAAGCGAGCGGAGCTCCCTCGAAGCGTGGACACGGTCTATCTCGGCGGCGGAACACCCAGCCTGCTGGCGCCCGATCTCCTCGTGAAGCTCTTCGACTCGATCCGGGCAGAATTCGATCTCGACGCCGATGCGGAGATCACCATGGAGTGCGCGCCGAGCCAAATAGCCGACTCAACCTTGGAAGCGATGGCGGCCGCTGGGGTGAACCGCGTGAGCCTTGGCGTGCAGTCCTTCGTTGATACCGAAGCGCACGCAAGCGGCCGTCTGCATAGCCGCGCAATGATCGAGGCAGATCTGCGGCGGTTGCGCGCGGTGGGAATCACGAACCTCAACGTCGATTTGATCGCTGGCCTTCCCGGACAGACGCTCGCCTCCTGGGAAGAGTCACTCGAGGCGTTGATCGACTCAGGAGTGCCCCACGCCAGCGTTTACATGCTTGAGGTCGATGAGGATTCGCGGCTGGGGCGAGAGATGCTCAAAGGCGGCGTGCGCTATCGAGCGGATTTGGTACCGGCTGACGATGCAATTGCTCGCATGTATGAGCGCGCCATTGAGCGGCTTGAAGCTGCCGGTCTCGCTCAGTATGAAATCTCGAACTTCTCGCGGCCCGGATTCCGGTCGAAGCATAACCTGCGCTACTGGCAGCGTCGACCCTATCTGGGAGTCGGCCTGGATGCTTCCTCCATGGCGTTGCATGCAGCAGCCCTTTGGAATGGTGCCAGAGACCAAACACGAAATGCCGGCGTCCTCCGCTTCACGACCACCGACGATCTGAAGGAATATCTCGCAGGCCCCTCAACACCCGAGATAACGCGCATCTCACCGGAACAGCAATTTGAGGAAGCGTGGTTCCTCGGGCTGCGCATGAACGAAGGCGTGAACATTGCCGCGCTCACACAGGAATTCGGCACTGAAATGCTCGCGTCGGCGTTGCGAACGGTCGAGCGGCTCATCGACGATGGCCTCCTGGTTGCCGACGATGCGCACGTTCGCCTCACTTCGCGCGGGCGTTTGCTATCCAATGATGTCTTTCAGGAATTCCTCCAATCGGAAGTCGCTACGATCAGCTAGTTTCCCGCCCGGAGTTTCCCACCCGTTTTCGTCCGCCGCGCTCTGCAACAGCGAAAACGGGAGGGCCCGGAGAAAGACTCCCGCTACCACGCCAACAATTCGTCGCCTGAACTGGCGGAGAGAAATTTTACCGGCGACGGCGCGGGTTCCTGTGAACATCCGAAGCATTGAATGGACTCCGGCCCTGCGGCCTTCGCCCATTCCAAAGCCTTTTCAGCCTCGCGCAAAACCACCACAGGTGATCTGCCGCGACTGTTGGCGATCCCAAAGCACGCCGAAAGACGGATGGCCTCGCCCGCCACTCGGAACGGCACCGAAAAAGCGTCGACGCGGAGACGCTCGGCTAGAATCATGGCGCTAGCCAGGCTGCACGCCGGTAATGCCATCAAAAACTCATCCATACCCGGCCGCCCCAGCAGATCGTAACTGCGCAAGAGCGCCCCGGTGCGGCTCGCCACCTGGCACAGGAGTTCATCGCACGCGTCCACACCCAGACGCGAGTTCCAGTGCCCGAAATCGTCAATATCGAACAGGACCAGGCATAAGGAACTATTCATGCGCTGCGCTCGGTCGGTCTCCCGGAACAGCATCGAGAGCATTGTCTCGCGATTGTATACGCCGGTGAGGCGGTCGAATTGAGCATTGCGAATCGCAGCCTCACGCAATGTCTCCAGCTCGAGAGCCATGCGCTGGTTACGAAGTAGCAGATCGATCCGAAGCTGCCAGTATGCTCCCTCAGTCTGCCGCAGGATCAGTTCATCGATCACGCCATCGGCGAGGCGATCGATCCATTCCTGAGTCACGGTGTCTGCAATCAGCACAATAGGAAAGCGTGGGCCGTCGCCAATCGCTCTTGCCGCTGCCAGCAGCTGGCCCATCGGCATGTCGGGCAGCTTCGCATCCAGCAACAACAGCGCGGGCGGATTTCCCCCGACAAGAAATGCAAGCGCCGCCTCCGCGGAGAGAACAACTTCGACGCGCACACCGGCCGCACGAAGCTGCGGTTCAACAACGTTAAGAAGAACCGGATCGGGCGACGCCAGAAGAAGCGCGGGTGATTCATGCGAGGTCATCTGGCAATGCTCCTGTTAGAAGCATCGGCGGAAATTAGAAAACATTTAGAAACGAAGCAGACAATGATTGGCCCGCAAGAATGACTTTTGTGCGGATTTGCGGCCCCGCGGGTACTCTTTCCAGAACGAGCGCGTCGGCCAGCCACTTGCACGGCATCGGTTTCGCATCCCTCTCAAGCTCACGCTAATCCACAAAGTCCACTTGCGGAGCCATCGGGATGATGCCGCGCTCATGGCCCATCGCAAGCAGTTTGCGGATTGCTTCGCGGCCGTCGGCGCCGTAGTCAAGCGTGCGCTCGTTTACATACATGCTCACAAACTGGCTGGTCATCGTGGTATCCAGATCGCGCGCGAACTGCATGGCATACTCGAGCGCTTGCTCGCGATGCTCCAGGGCATACCGGATCGAGTCGCGCAGCGCCTTGGAGAGGACCTTGTGCGCCTTGGCCCCCAGTGAGCGGCGAATCGCGTTGCCGCCCAGCGGCAGCACCATGCCTGTGGTTTCGCGCCACCAGGCTCCGAGATCAATCACCCTGAAAAGACCGCTCGTGGAATACGTAAGCTGCCCTTCATGAATAATCAGCCCGGCTTCGTATTTGCCGGCCAGAATACCGGGAATGATTCGGTCAAACGGAACGGTAACCGTCTTGATATCCGGATTCAGGATTTTGAGCGCGAGGTAGGCGGTGGTCAGCACGCCCGGAACTGCGACCTGAATGCGGCTCAATTCGTTCACGTCGAGCATGCGATTGGAAACCACCATGGGCCCGTATCCCTCGCCCACGCTGCCGCCGCATCCCATCAGCGCGTAATTCTGCTGCAAATACGGATAGGCATGAAAACTAACGGCCGTGATGTCGTAGAAGGCTTCTTCGCGCGCGCGGCGGTTGAGCGTCTCAATGTCGCTGAGCGTGTGGCTAAAACGGTAGCCGGGCACACGAATTTTCTGCGTCGCCAACCCATAAAACATAAAGGCATCGTCGGAATCGGGGCTGTGTGCGATGGAGATTTCAACTGGAGCTTTCGCGCTTGTGAGATCGGGGGTCTTGGTGCTCACGTCAGGGGAGGTCCTTTCGGCAACAATTCTCTAATCGTTCTTTTTCAAGCTTGCGGCAATCT
>CAZHOO010000029.1:33609-36182 GCA_964533905.1 uncultured Occallatibacter sp.
ACCGCGTCACAAAATGATCAGCGTTTCAGTTCGAAGTCCGGCTCTTCCGCCGGCTCAACAGCAGCGGATGGCCGGTTCCCAGGTTTCGCTCGATGCCTCCAGACGTGGCGGGCTGCTCCCGCGGCCGCAACCAGCAGGGCTCCGAGCGAAACGAGAAAGACGATCAAGAGCCAGCGCATGAGGACAAACCCCAACAAGGATAACAGAGGGTTGCATTGCGCCTATGACGTTCGTTTACACTTTGGTACTCCGTGAAGAGTCCAGATTCGCGCTTAGCCATTGAAGGTAGGAATGGCTGCCGGCCTCAACCTCAAAAGCCAAAAACTCAGGGGTTTCATAACTATGAAGCTCCTGGATCCGCGTCTCCAGAGCGGGCAATTGGTCGACGCCCGTCTTAAGCAGAAGCACCGTCTCGGTTGACGATTCAATCTTCCCCTGCCAGCGATAGATCGAGTCAACCGCAGGAAAGAGCGTGGCGCAGGCAGCCAGGCGCTCCTCGACGAGCGTCCGGCCAACGCGAGTGGCTTCCTCGGGGCTCGCCAAAGTGGTCATCACGATGCGGGCGGTCGTCGCGGCCTCGATCATTTGCCCTCCTGATTGAATAGGCCTGCCTCCACTCTACGCCGGACCCTGCAAGGCGCGGCAGTCGCCTCCTCCAAAGCAATCGTCGAACCTCGATTCCGGAAAAGCTTGCCGAAACGAAACGCGGAGACGGCCCGGCTCCGCTTCGGCAGCACCCATACAGATTCTTCGCAGCGTCTATCGCACCGGTTCCGCCATCACGGCAATCTCGCGGCTGCGCGAAGTTCCCGGAAGATCGAGCTTTCCAAGAATCAGCGACTTGCTTTGTGACAGCTGCGATGATTCATCGAAAACGGTCTGACCAACAACCGGATCCTTCGTGGCGGCAGTGGATTTGTCTTCCGCAAGGCTCGATTGCTCGATCTTCGTATGCAGATTGAGCGCCTCCGGCGATCCGGTCACTAGGGCATTGATGCTCAATCCGATGTCCTGATACTGCATTTGCGTGCCTTCAGGCTGGCCGGCAATCGTCCCGGTCATAATAGGCACGCGGCTGCCCTGCTTGAATGTCGACTTTTCTCCCGACGTAACCAGCAAAGTGAATTGCTGCGACCCCACACTCTTGCCACCGTCCATATCTGTGATTGTGTAAGTCAGGCGATAGACCTTTCGCGGTTGGTCGAGATCGGCAATCAGCTGTTGCGCGGTCTCCATGTCTTCGGCCGTGGCCCGGATCGTAATGGCGTCCTGCGTTTGAATGCCATAGATCTTCGCCTTCGGAATTACATTGCGCAGATCGGTTTGAATGTCGTTGAAGTCGGTTTGCCCGGAGGCATTGGTCAGGAAAAACGTTCGAACCGTTTCCGGAACGGTTGACGCCGGCATCGCTGCAACCTTCACGTCATTCGATTTCGCATCATCCGCGCCCGTTTGCGCTCTTATGCCTGCCGCTGAAAATGCAACCATGCATGCAACCGCGATGGCCGCAGGAGACACACCACTCCCCCTGATGATTCTCATCCATTCCATGGCTTCCCCCCTCAGAATTGTTCTGAAGAACACCGTGGCTTTCAGTTCTTGATTGTTCCCGGCGCGTCTTCTATTCACACAGACGGCGTGGCCCAATTTCCGCTCGGCATTTTTCACACTGCCGTGCTTTCTCTGTTCGCTTGCCGTCCTCGTCCCGGTGTTAAAGTATGAACTTTGCGGCTCAAACCTGCCGCACGTGGAGACAAGAATGAGCACAGCAATCAAATTTGGCACCTCGGGATGGCGAGCGATTGTGGCCGACGAGTTTACGGTGGCCAATATCAGGCTGGCGGTTGCGGGAATCGCCGCTTACGTCAAAACCCTCCCTGCCCCGCATCGCGTTCTTGTCGGCCGCGATCCGCGCTTTCTTGGCGAGAGCTTTGTGGCCGAAGCGGCGCGTGTGCTCTCTGGCGCTGGCGTCACGCCGATTGTGATTCCTGAAGCCGCCCCAACCCCGGCCATTGCCTACGCCGTGCGCACGCTCAAGACTTCAGGCTCCATCAACTTCACCGCCTCGCACAATCCGCCGGAATACAACGGCATCAAGTACTCCACACCCGACGGCGCGCCGGCGCTGCCAGAAGCCACGAAACAGATTGAAGCTGCGATCGACAAGGTCGCGAGCGGCGGCGGACACGATGTACCCAGCCCGCTCCAGGCGACGGACAAGTTCGAAACCGTTGACGTTAAGCCGGCCTTTTTGAATCGGCTCGCTGAGCTCGTCGATCTGAAAGCGATCGCCAAGTCAGGCATCAAGGTGGTCTACGATCCATTTTGGGGCGCTGGCCGCGGATATCCTTGCCATCTGCTCCGCCAGGCCGGTGTCACCGTCGAAACCGTCCACGACTACCGTGATGTGCTCTTCGGCGGCCACGCACCGGAGCCCTCCGACGAGCTGCTCGGCGATGCAAAAAAGAAAATGAAGGAGATTGGCGCCGCACTGGCCATCGCGACCGACGGCGACGCCGACCGTTTCGGCATCGTCGATGGCGACGGCACGTTCATCCAGCCCAACTACGTCA
>CAZHOO010000030.1:0-35928 GCA_964533905.1 uncultured Occallatibacter sp.
ACGCGGTGGCCGGGCGCCTTGGGCGCGGCCATGCCCACGTCGATGCCCGCTGCCGGCACGATGGTCTTGAAGTGGATGTTGAAGCCGTGCGCGAACATCAGCAGCTTGCCCGCGCTCAAGTTCGGCCCGATCTCTTCGGCATACAATTTGGCCGCGGTCTGGTCAGGAACCAGCACCATGATGACGTCGGCCCACTTGGTGGCCTCGGCGACGGTGGTCACTTCAAGGCCCGCCTTTTGCGCCTTGGCAATCGATTTCGAATTCGCCGCCAGGCCCACCTTTACCTGCACGCCCGAATCTTTCAGGTTGAGAGCATGCGCATGTCCCTGCGAGCCGTAGCCAATGATGGCCACCTTCTTTGCCTGGATCAGGGTGAGGTCGGCATTGTTGTCGTAGTAAGTCTTCGCCATTGTCTTGTTTGTTCTTCCTTTTTCCTGAATTTTTAGCTGTTCAACTGAACCTGCTTGTCATCCCCACGCCGCCGTGCGACCGAACGATCTGCGATGCCTTTCCAACATGGGCCACCGGCAGAGCGCGGCTTGAGTGACGACCTTCTGATTCCTCTAATCCACTTCGCCAGCTACGCTCTCTTCGGCGGGCTCGACTTCCTCTGCTGGTTCGACCACTCCCATCGCCTTGACCACACTGCTCACGTGATGTCCACGCCGCATGGTCATCTTTCCGCTGCGGCAAATCTCCAGGATTCGACCCTCGTCTTCGCGCAGCACCTCGATGAGCCCTTCAATCTTGCTCTCCACGCCGGTCATCTCGATCATCAGCGACTCTGAAGTGAGATCGACGATGCGCGCCCTGAACACCTCGGCCAGATCGAAAATCTGCGCGCGGTTGCGCGGTGTCGCTGCCACTTTGATCAACGCCAGTTCGCGCGTCACCGACGGCGCCTGCGCAATATCGTCCACGTCCACGACATTCTCAAGCTTGAAAAGGCTGGCGCGGATCCGGTCTCCTGCCTCCGACGACGCCTCACACACCAGCGTTAGCCGCGACAGGCCCGGCCGCTCGCTCCGCCCCACCGTCAGCGAATTGATGTTGATGTTCAGGCGCCGAAACAGCGACGCCACACGCGTCAGCACGCCCGGACGATCTTCAACGTATGCAACGAATGTATGCAGCATGACTATTTCCCTTTCGCTACCCCTTCACCCAGTTCGACCGCCAGCGCTCTCAGCGCACTGGAAAAAGCCTCGGCATGTGCGGCGTCCACTAGCTGCTGTCCGAGATTCCCCACATCCCGACCGGCGTTTCCCTTGTTGAGTTGTGGCGCGAGCGTCTTTCGCGCGATTTCTGCTCTTGGGTTGGATACATTTAGTAGCTCAAGCGCGTGCTCAGCGACGAGGATCTCGAAAGCTGCTCTCGCGATCAATACTTTAGCCATCGGAATCGGATGTTCCTTGGAGCCGATGTTACTCTCAAGCTCCTCCGGCGGGACGTTCATAACATCCTCCTGAAGTCTTGTAGCACCCCAGTTGGTCCAACCATCGATAAGACTTCGTGACTGTTTCTCAATGATCATTGGCCTCGCCATCAACTCAACTCGATATCCATTGGCATACACTGCCATCTCTGGAAGAGACAGGCTACTCACCCATCGATTGTTGCTGCCAACACCCTCGTTTAACCGGGCAGTTATGTACTCAATCATCTGCCTAGTTAGCGGCGACTCACCCTTCCACCACCGCATCACTTTCAGCCACTTATAGGCCTTCCACAGCAGAAGTGTAAGCAGTGCTGCCAAGAATGCATAAGTGATTCCAAAGATGAAGTAAAGAACCACAAATCCCACCGCGATGAATGCGTATGCGCGAAACTCGATCTTCGACTCGACGCTCATTCGACGCAATCTCCAACACTTGATATAGGCCGCGATCTCTGATCTCTGTTCTCTTATCTCTGCCTACTCTTCCAGCGGATCGTGTTCGGGCCGCCGAATCATCTCGTGCAACGCGCTGCCCGCGGGAATCATCGGGTACACCGAATCTTCCTTCTCGACCAGAAAATTCAAAAGGTACGCGCCCTGCGCCGAGCGCGCCGCTTGCACGGCAGCCTCAACTTCGCTCCGCTTGCGCACCGCGCATCCCGGAATGCCGTGCGCATCGGCCAGCTTTACAAAGTCGGGGCTCACCAGTGGTGTGGCCTCGTAGTTGCGCTCATAGAAAAACTCTTGCCACTGCCGCACCATGCCAAGGTACCCGTTGTTAATCACGGCGATGTTGATCTTGATTTTTTCCTGGACAATGGTCGCCAGTTCAGCCGCCGTCATCTGGAATCCGCCGTCGCCGGCCACGACCCACACTTCTTTTTCCGGGCACGCTACCTTGGCTCCGATCGCCGCGGGCAGAGCGAATCCCATCGTACCCAGGCCGCCGCTGGTAATCAGCGTGCGCGGCTGTTCGTGCTTGTAATACTGCGCCTCCCACATCTGGTGCTGGCCCACGTCGGTCACGATGATGGCGCCGCCGCCGGTCATCCGCCACAGGTCATGCATCACGTGCGCCGCGTACAGGTGCCCGGAGTCAGGAAGGTTCTTGATGTCGTGCACGGAAACCGCGCCCTTGCTTGCATCGATACTCTTCAGCCACGCACCGCCATCGCGACCTGAAATGCGCGGCAGCAATTGCTCCAGCACCTCGCGCAAGTCGCCAACCAGCGCCACGTCCACCTTTACATTCTTATTGATCTCCGCCGGATCCACTTCGATGTGAATCTTCTTGGCCTTCTGCGCGTACTCGGTCAGCTTGCCGGTCACGCGATCGTCAAAGCGCATGCCGCACGCAATCAGCAGATCGGCTTCCTGGATGGCGTGATTCACCCACGACTCGCCGTGCATGCCCATCATGCCCAGGCACAGCGGATGCGATGCGGGAAATCCACCCAGTCCCAGCAAAGTAAGCGCCACGGGAATCTGCGCGCGCTCAGCCAGTGTCCGCACCTGCTCCATCGCGCCCGATTCAGTTACTCCGTGTCCGGCCAGAATCACTGGACGCTTCGAACTCCGAATCAGCTCAGCCGCGCCAGCCAGGCCCTCGTCATCGACATGCAGCATCGGGTGCGGACGATACGGCTTCGGCTTGGCCGCTTCAAAATCGAATTCTGCAGAAACTTGCTCCGCGTCTTTCGTAATGTCGACCAGCACCGGCCCCGGCCGCCCCGAGCGCGCAATCTGAAATGCGTGACGAATCGTCGGCGCGATATCTTCTGCCTTGTTCACCAGAAAATTGTGCTTGGTCACAGGCAGCGTAATGCCGGTAATATCTACTTCCTGAAACGCGTCGGAGCCCAGCAACTTGGAAGAAACATTCGCGGTAATGCACACGATCGGAATCGAATCGAGCATCGCGGTCGCAATGCCCGTGACGAGATTCGTCGAGCCAGGCCCACTCGTCGCAATCGCGACGCCGACCTTGCCGGTCGCTCGTGCATAGCCGTCGGCCATGTGTGCAGCGCCTTGCTCATGGCGCACCAGCACGTGCCGCACGGGAAATTTGCGCAGCGCGTCATACGCCGGAAGAATCGTTCCTCCGGGATACCCGAAGACCGTGTCGACACCTTCGCCCACCAGCGTAGCCCAGATGATCTCCGCGCCCGTCAGCCGAGTAGGCGGTGTCAAGTGCGCATGGGTATCTGCCGCGTTTGCCACCGGCGTAATCGCGTTCGCCGCAACCGTGCTCCCGTTCCCATCGTGCGCTTTCGTCTTCGCGTTTTCCTTGTGTCCCATAAGAACTCCTTGAGCGATGATGCTGCTGGTCGTTCTGATCTCTGACCCCTGATCTCTTGTCTCTGTTTTTACGTCGTCGCCCCTTCAGATGCCGATTTCACGCGATCCACATACTTGCGGAAGACGCCCTTCGGCCAGCGTAACGCCGGTGGCTTGAAATTCTTGAGCCGCGCCGCCATCTCTTCCTTGCTGATCTCCACGTCGAGCGTCCGCTTGGCGATGTCGAACGAAATAATGTCACCCTCGCGCACGGCCGCAATCGGGCCGCCGACAAAAGCCTCAGGCGCAACGTGGCCCGCCGTGAATCCGCGCGTCGCGCCGCTGAATCGCCCGTCGGTAAGCAGCGCCACCTGCGCGCTCAGTTCAGCGTTGGACGAGATTGCCGCTGTCACCTGCAGCATCTCGCGCATGCCCGGTCCGCCCTTTGGCCCTTCGTAGCGAATCACCACTACATCGCCGGGCTTGATGCCGCCGGCCTGCACAACCTTGAAGCAGTCTTCTTCAGAGTCAAACACGCGCGCGGGGCCGCGATGGTCATACTTGCCCGCCGCCGCAATCTTCATCACGCAACCTTCCGGTGCGAGATTACCTTTCAGAATCACCAGCCCGCCGTTCGGCTTGATGGGCTTTTCGAAAGTGGCTATGACGTCCTGACCCGGAGTCTCTTTGGCACCCGCCGCTTCTTCGGCCAGCGTTTTGCCGCTGATGGTCAAGGCCGATCCGTCGGCATGGCCAGCATCGATCATGCGCTTTGCCAGCAACCGCGATCCGCCCGCGGCCTGGTAATCCGAAGCCACATACTTGCCTGCCGGCGTCAGAGAGCAGATATAGGGCGTGCGCGCTGAAATGACATCAAAATCGTCGATACTGAGCTCGACGCCGAGCTCGCGCGCGATGGCCAGCAGATGCAGCACGGCATTCGTAGAGCCGCCGCTGGCCGCCACGCTGGCAATTGTGTTTTCAAGGGATTTGCGGGTGATGATCTGGGAGGGCCTGCGGTTCGCGCGCACGGCATCCATCAAAATTCGACCGGCCGCGCGTGTCGCCTCAAGTTTGTTGGGCGCGGTGGCGGGAACGCCCGAGAGCTCAATGGGCGCGATGCCCAGAATTTCGGCACTCATGGCCATGGTGTTGGCGGTAAACTGGCCGCCACACGCGCCTGCGCCGGGACAGGCATTCGCTTCAAGCGCCTCAAGACCAGCAGCGTCAATCCGCCCCGCAGCGTAGGAGCCGATGCCCTCAAACACGTTCTGAATCGTAATGTCGATCTTCTTGCCGTCGGGCCCGTCGAGCTTGCCCGGCGCGATCGACCCCCCGTAAAGCATCATGCCCGGAATGTCCAGCCGGCACAGCGCCATAATGATGCCCGGCATATTTTTGTCGCATCCACCAATGCCGACGAGGCCGTCGAATAAATTGCCGCGCGCCACAAGCTCAATGGAATCGGCAATCACTTCCCGGCTCACCAGCGAAGCCTTCATGCCCTGCGTGCCCATCGTAATGCCATCGGAGATGGTGATGGTGTTGAACTCCATCGGCGTTCCGCCCGCCTCGCGAATTCCCTCTTTCAGGGCTTCGGCAATCTCGCGCAAGTGCACGTTGCAGGTGCCGATCTCGGTCCAGGTATTCGCAACGCCAATGATCGGCTTGTGCAGGTCGTCCTTCTTGAATCCTGCCCCGCGCAGATACGACCGCGCCGCCGCTCTGCTCGGCCCCTCGGTCAACGGAATACTTTGCCGCTTGCCTTCGATCGTCACGCAGTCAGTTCCTTTTGATTGCCGGCGTCAGCCACAGGCAGGCAATCGATAATTTCTTTCATCGCATTACTAAAACGAGTCCAATTTCCAAATGCTGGATGCGGCACGCAATAAGGCTCGTACGTTATGCCGGCAATGCCCATAGCTTTCCGAACCGTCGGTAATATTGCCCGCATAACCACCACCAGAGCCTTCGGTTTGTAATCGATCAGCCGTCTTGCCAACTCCGGAACAGCTTCTTCACGATGCCTGAACCGCTCCTGCCGCTCCAGCTTGTTGACCGGCGTCAGTACCAGGTCGTCAAGGTAGAAGCCCTTCTTCTTGAACTCCTCAAGAAATGTTTCCTCGGATCCTAGCGCTCTTTTCATCGCGTGGAACAGGCTGCTGTCGCCGCTGTAGAAAAACCTTCCGCTGGCCGGCGCCGATTCCCCCAAAAACAAGGTCGTAACGAGAGGTGGCCGAAAGCTCTTCCGCAACTCTTCAAAGGGTTTCATGTCAATCGGACTGCCCTTCACTTTGCCTTCAGCCAGCCTGCTTCGTCGTGCTTCGTTTCAAACGTATCCAGCGCCGCGGCGTGCCGCAGCGTCAAGCCGATATCGTCGAGCCCCTCAAGCAGGCAAAACTTCCTGAAAGGATCGATCTCGAACTTCGCCGAGAATCCGCGCTCATCCGTCACCGTCTGTGCCTCAAGCGAAACTGTGAGCTGATAGTTCGGAATTTCCTTTGCGTTTCGGAGCAGTTTGTCGACTTCTTCCTCGCTCAGCCGCGCCAAAACGATCCCGTTTTTGCCCGCATTCGAGAAAAAAATGTCGGCGAACGTTGGCGCAATCACCACGCGGAATCCGTAATCGCTCAGCGCCCATGCGGCGTGCTCCCGGCTTGATCCGCAGCCAAAGTTCTTGCCTGCGACCAGAATCTTTGCGCCCTTGTATCTCGCGTCGTTCAGAACAAAATCCGCAATCGGTTCGCCGCTGGGCGTCTGCCGCCAGTCGAAGAACAGAAAATCGCCGTAGCCCGTGCGCTCGATGCGCTTCAAGAACTGCTTGGGAATGATCTGGTCAGTGTCCACGTTAGCGCGGTCGAGCGGCGCGGCCAGTGCGGTCAATGTACGAAACGGTTCCATTAAGCCTCTACCTCCTCGTTAACACGCCCCTCTTTTACGTGCCACGTCCGGATGTCGACAAAGTGCCCGGCGATTGCGGCCGCCGCGGCCATCTCTGGCGAAACCAAATGCGTGCGCCCGCCGCGTCCCTGTCGCCCTTCAAAGTTCCGATTGCTTGTTGAGGCGCAGCGCTCGCCCGGCGAAAGAATGTCGGGATTCATCCCCAGGCACATGGAGCAGCCCGGCTCGCGCCAGTCGAATCCAGCCTCGCGGAAGATGCGGTCCAGGCCCTCTTTTTCGGCCTGCGCCTTCACCAGTTGCGAGCCCGGAACCACCATCGCGCTCACGTGCGTTGAAACTTTGTGGCCCGCGGCAATCTTTGCCGCCGCACGTAAATCTTCGATGCGCCCGTTGGTGCAGGATCCGATGAATACACGATCGATTGCAATCTCCTCGAACGGCGTTCCCGCTTTCAGATCCATATATTCAAGAGCCCGCTCAAACCCCTTGCGTTCAGTCTCCGTCTCAGCAGCCGCCGGATTGGGCACCACCTCGGTGACCGGGGCCACCATCCCAGGGCTCGTTCCCCAGCTCACATACGGAACCAGTGTGGCCGCGTCGATCATCAATTCACGGTCGAATTTCGCGCCCTGATCCGACGGCAGCGTCTTCCATTCGGCAACGGCTTTATCCCAGTCGGCGCCCTTAGGCGAGGACTGGCGGCCTTTCAGGTAGGCGAACGTCGTCTCGTCCGGCGCGATCATGCCCGCGCGCGCGCCCGCCTCGATGCTCATGTTGCAGATGGTCATGCGGCCTTCCATCGAAAGCGCGCGAATCGCCGAGCCCGCATATTCGACCACGCAGCCCGTCGCGCCATCTGTTCCGATTTGGCCGATGATGGCCAGGATCACGTCCTTCGCAGTAACGCCCAGCGGCAGCTTGCCCTCGATTGCGATGCGGAAGGTCTTCGGCTTCGACTGCGGCAGCGTCTGCGTGGCCAGCACGTGCTCCACCTCGCTGGTGCCGATGCCGAATGCGAGAGCCCCGAACGCGCCGTGCGTCGAAGTGTGCGAGTCGCCGCACACAATCGTCATGCCCGGCTTGGTCAGTCCCAGCTCCGGCCCGATCACGTGCACAATTCCCTGCTCGCGTGAGTTCACGTCGTATAGCTCGACGCCGAAATCCGCGCAGTTCTTGCGCAACGTGGCAATCTGCTTTGCCGAGATCTGGTCCACGATGTTCAGCCGGCCTTCAATAGTCGTCGGCACGTTGTGGTCCACGGTGGCAATCGTGCGGTCGGGCCTGCGTACTTTGCGCCCGGCGATCCGCAGTCCTTCAAAGGCTTGCGGCGAGGTCACTTCGTGCACCAAGTGCAGATCGATGTAGAGCAGCGTGGGCTCGCCCTTCGGCTCAACCACCACATGCTGCTCCCATACTTTTTCGAATAATGTTTTCGCTTCGCTACTCATTGAATGACAGCTCCTGAAAACAGCCGTTAGCCTTTAGCTATTAGCTTTCTCTGTTCACTTGCCAACTTCTCTGCCTCTTGCAATCTTCCCCCAAACGATTCACGACCCGAAAACCGAGATCGCCTGTTCAGCGCACTCGGAGCTAAAAGCTAATGGCTAATAGCTAGAAGCTGCTCCTTCACCGTCTCTCTTACCTTCGCTCCCATTTCCTTCGTCGAGAGCACCGTCACTCCCTGCGTGTTGCCGCGCGCCAGATCCGGCGTGCGGAAGCCCTGCTCCAGCACCTTACGCACCGCCGATTCGATCGCAGCGGCCTCGGCCTCCAAGCCTCCGGAATGGCGCAGAATCAGCGCTGCCGTCAAAATCGCGCCCAGCGGGTTCGCCAGTCCCTTGCCCGCAATGTCCGGCGCCGATCCGTGGACCGGTTCATACAAATTCACTTTTCCGCCAATGGTCGCCGACGGCAGCATCCCCAGCGAGCCGGTAATCACTCCGGCCTCATCGCTCAGAATGTCGCCAAACAAATTCTCTGTCAGCACGACGTCAAAGTCGCGCGGGCGATTCATAATGTGCATGGCCATCGCGTCCACATATTGGTGCTCCAGCATCACACCCGGAAAATCCTTCCCCACCTCATTCACCGTCGCGCGCCAAAGCTGCGAAACCTCGAGGACGTTGGCCTTGTCCACGCTCGTCAGTTTCTTCCGCCGCTTCGCAGCCAGCTCGAACGCGATCTTCGCCACACGGACGACTTCGTCCCTCGTGTAAATCATCGTGTTGTAGGCGACGCCTTTTTCCTTATTCCACTCGCGTGGCTTGCCGAAATACGCTCCGCCCAGCAACTCGCGCACAAAAAGAATGTCGGTGCCTTCGATCACCTCCGGCCGCAATGGGCTGTTCACCGTCAGCTCTTTAAATGAGAAGCACGGGCGCAGGTTTGCAAATCCGCCCAGCGCCGCGCGAATCTGCAGCAACCCGCCCTCGGGCCGCTTGTCCGGCGCGAGCGAATTGAACTCATTGCCGCCCACCGCGCCCAACAGAACCGCATCCGACGCCAGCGCCGCTTCGAGAGTGTCCGCAGGCAACGGTGTGCCGTCCTGCACAATAGCCACGCCGCCGATGCGCTTCTCGGCAAATGTGAACTCGTGCCCGCCCAGCGCCGCTGTCTCCTTCAACACGGCAACCGCTTCGTTGGTCACTTCGGGCCCGATGCCGTCACCGGCCGTTACGAGAATCCTCAGCTTCATCTCTTCTCTCTTCGTATCTGGCTCGATACAGTTGTTTCAAGTTCTGCCGCCGCTGCTCAACCAGCTCGATCGCGCTAACTTGCTAACTCGCCGACCTGCGAACTTGCTGCCTGTTCAATCCAGCTCGCTCACCGGCTCCGTGCGCCGTTCGCGAATGTTGTCCGGAAGCAATCCAACCAAATCCTGGTCGTAGATGTTTTTCTTGCGGTCAGCCAAGGCCACAAACCGGTAGTAGACGTGCTGCAACTCTTCGCGGCTGACGGTGAAGCCGAGCTGCTCCAATCTGTGTCTCAGCGCCGCGCGGCCCGAGTGCTTGCCCAGCACCAGGTGCGTCCTCGCCACGCCCACTAGTTGCGGCGTCATGATCTCGTAGCACAGCGGATTCGCCAGCATTCCGTGCTGGTGAATGCCCGACTCATGCGCAAATGCATTCGCGCCCACCACCGCCTTGTTTGGCGACGGCTTGAATGTAATCAGCTGGCCAAGCACCTCGCTGGTCGGATAAAGCTGATCGAGCTTAATCGCAGTGGACACTCCGAAGCGGTCGCCGCGCACGTAAAGCGCCGCCGCAATCTCCTCGAGCGCCGCATTCCCGGCCCGCTCGCCGATGCCGTTGATGGCGCACTCCACCTGTCGCGCGCCAGCCTGGATCGCCGCCAGCGAATTCGCCACCGCCAGACCCAGATCGTCGTGGCAATGCGCTGAAAGCACAACGCCCTTCTCGTCAATCGACGGAACTCGCTCGCGCACCTCACGGAACATCTGGCCGTACTCCTCCGGCGTCACGTAGCCCACGGTGTCGGGCATGTTGATGGTTGTTGCGCCCGCTTCCACGGCGACGCGCACCATCTCCACCAGAAAATCGCGATCGGAACGCGTCGCGTCCTCGGGAGAAAACTCCACATCGTCGCAAAGCGACCGCGCCAAGCGCACCGATTCACCGCAAGTCTCTAGCGCTTCCGCGCGGCTCATTTTGAGCTTGTACTCGAGATGCAGATCGCTTGACGCCAGAAACACATGGATCCGCGCCCGGTCGGCAAACTGCAACGCCCGCGCCGCCATCTCGATGTCTTCGGTCTTTGCCCGTGCCAGAGACGCAATGCGCGGCTTGCGAATGGCCTGCGTGATCGTCGCAATGGCGGCAAAATCGCCCTCCGAGGCCATGGCAAAGCCGGCCTCGATGATGTCCACCCCCAAATCCTCCAGGGCGTGGGCCATCGTAAGCTTTTCCTGGGTGGTCATGCTGCACCCGGGCGACTGCTCACCGTCGCGCAGGGTAGTGTCGAAAAAAACTACAGGATCGCTGCTCATGGATATTCCTGTTCTGTGCCTGCCGGGGAAGACCGGCCTCGTCCAGTTCCTCTATTGTCGCCCATCGACACTCTATAAGGCAAAGTTATAATTGTTTGAGAGTGCATTATAATTTGTTATGGATGAAACCGTTAGCTCTTAGCTGTTACCTCTTAGCTCGTCGTGGCGCGAATGCAGCAATCAGCACATGGGCATCCGCCGCGAAGATGAAACTAATGGCTAAAGGCTAAGAGCCAATGGCTGCATTCCGGAGGAATGCCCATGGAACTCAACCAGCTCGAAACGTTCCTTGCCGTCGCCGAGGAGCGCAGCTTTTCACGCGCCGCTCAGCGCCTTCACCGCACCCAGCCCGCTGTAAGCCAGGTCATCCGCAAACTGGAGGGCGCGGTGGGCGAAACGCTCTTCGATCGCTCCTCGCGCGATGGCTCGCTTACCGCCGCGGGCACCCTGTTGCGCGACTATGCTCAGCGCCTGCTCGCCCTGCGCCGCGAGGCCACAAGCGCTCTCGATGAGTTGAAAAGCCTGGAGCGCGGTCATCTGCAACTGGCAGCCAATGAGTACACCTGCATGTACCTTTTGCCGGCCGTCGACGCCTTTCGCCGCGAGTTTCCTCAAGTGGGCGTAACCGTGCAGCGAATGCTGGCCTCCCGCATTCCCGAAGAGCTCAACCTGCGCAGCTTCGAACTCGGCGTCATCTCCTTCAAGCC
Source organism: uncultured Occallatibacter sp. (assembly GCA_964533905.1). Classification (GTDB taxonomy): domain Bacteria; phylum Acidobacteriota; class Terriglobia; order Terriglobales; family Acidobacteriaceae; genus Telmatobacter. The sequence goes on from CAZHOO010000030.1 coordinate 11,330, forward strand.
CGATCCCGCGCAGGTTCGCAGCATCGCCGTTTACGGTGACAGCCTGGCCTTGATCGTCAGCCCGCATCATCCGTTGGCCCGGACCGGCCGTGTATCCATCCGCGACCTGGGTAATGAAAACTTCATCGCGCACAATGTCGCGTCGCCGCTCCGTCGCAAGGTCATTGAGGCCTTTCAGCGCCATCGCACCCCGCTCAACATGGGCATCGAACTGCCCACCATCGAGGCCATCAAGCGTTTTGTGGCGATGGGAAACGGTGTGGCGCTTGTGCCTGACCTAACGGTAGCGCGCGAACTCGAAACCGGCGAACTGGTCCGCGTCAAGGTCGACGAGCTCGACGTGCGCCGCGTACTGCGTCTCGTTCATCGCCGCCAGGCCACGCTCTCCTACGCCGCCAAGGCCTTTCTGAACACGCTTAAAGCCATGGCCAAAGCCCAGGGACCGCCATTTTATTACCACGTCGAGCGCGCCGGGTGACGCCCTCTTTCTCCATCATGCGTCTAAGACCGGGTACGCTTTCATCCGCCCTGCCCCATCTGACCCGCTCCGGCCATTTACAATGCTGAGAGCGGGGCACGGGGATTTCCGGTGCGCCGGATCAGTGTGCGGAAATTGGGACGCGTGCTGCCGCTCCGCATAGTTGTGCAGTCCAAGAGGATCAGGATCGAATGAAGAAGATTGTTTTTTTTGTCTGCCTGCTGGCCGTCTCCGTGTCCGCAGCGCGCGCCCAGGAAAGCCGCCAGGATTTCAGCCTGAGCGGATCGGCGCTGATCGAGCCGTACAAAGCTTCATCCACCGACATTCAAGTCCACTCCACCACCGCCTACGGCGGATTGGCCAGCTACCGCTTCATGCTGACGCCTACCAGCGCACTTGAGGCCAACTATGGCCTCACCTATGAAAACAAGATCACCTATTTCGGTCCCCAGTTTCCCGCCGGCATTGGCATTCTGACCCGCAACCAGGAGATCTCGGGTGCTTACGTTCGCTCCTTTGTCTTCAAGAATTTCAATCCTTTTGTGGAAGCCGGCCCGGCGGCAATCATCTTCATGCCTATCCTCAACTCGGGAACCAAAACCCAGGACGCACACCGGCAGACGTCTGTCGGCGCCATGTATGGAGCAGGTTTTGCCTACGAAGTCAGCCCCAGCTTTGACATCCGCGTCGAGTATCGCGGTCTGGTCACGAAGGTGCCGACCTTTGGCGTGGGATCCAGCAGCTACAACTTCTCCACCAACGAGTGGTGGAACATGTCCCAGCCTGTGATTGGCGTAGCCTACCACTTCTAAGAGATTCACTCGCAAATGTCAAAAAGGGGATCGGCCATCGTCGATCCCCTTTGTTGGTTTTGCACGCGCGCGATGTTTACGCAGCGCCGGCATTTTCCGCTCCAAGCGCCTCGCGGTAACGGCCCAGTTCCTTCACCATCACGCAGTGCGGGACGAGCGCGTTGATCGCGCGCGTGCCCTCCGCGGCCGAGCGGATCTGGCAATCGACATAAAAGATGTACTCCCAGGGCTTGCCCCGGATGGGGCGGGACTCGATCTTGGTCATGTTGGTGAAGATGGCCGACAGCTCTACCAGCGCGGCAACCAGCGCGCCGGGACGATCTTCGAGAGAAAACGCGATACTCATCTTGTTCGACTCGGCATCGGTCTCCGCCTCGCCGGCGCGCCGCACCAGAAAAAATCGCGTGTAGTTCTCCGCATCGTCCTCGATGCCGCGGGCTAAAATCTCTGCACCATAATAAGCGGCCGCCCGCTCACTCGCGATGGCCGCCGACTTCGTGTCTCGCGTACCCACCAACTGCTTCACGCTTCCCGCGGTGTCGTAAAAAGCAACTGCTTTCATTTGCGGATGATCGGCAAGGAAACGCCGGCACTGCGCCAGCGCCACGGCATGCGAATAGACGCGCTCGATTTCTCCCATCTTCGCGCCGGCGACGGCGATCAGATTGTGCCGGATGCGAATCAACGTCTCCCGCACCACCTTCACATCGTGGTGCAACAGCAGGTCGAAATGCTCGAGCACCGAGCCGGCCAGGCTGTTTTCAATGGGGATCGCGGCAGCGTCGGCAGCGCCCGAATCGAGCGCGGCAAACACCTCCGCCGAGAGCGCACAGGGAAGAATCTCCGCATCCGGCACCAGCTTCAGCGCCGCTTCGTGGCTGAATGAGCCCGGCTCTCCCTGAATTGCAATCTTCATGCTGCTTCTTTCTTCGCCGACATCTAGAGCCTTCGTGCGTTCACCAAACTCAATTTTATTCTTGATGTCATCCTGAGCGAATCCGCTCGGCGCAGCGAGCGGATGAGTCGAAGGATCTGCGGTTGCTTTTCCTTTCGCACCATACCATACGCGGATGGATGCGCTTCCAGCGCGCGAAACCTATTGGCCCGAGTCCGCAGCGGCTTCCTTCTCAGCCTGTCCCACCATCCCCGGAATCAGGTCGCTATCACTCGCAGGAACCCGCGCAGATAACTGCACCAGGTCCGTGTCCGCGCCCGCGACGATCGCAACCCCGTAAATCGGGCTCGCGTTCGCTTGCAAGTACGAATCAGTTCCCAGCCCCTGCGTATTTGCCGGAGTCTCGAACTCCACCACGCTCTTGCTGCGATAAGTCAGCCTGTCGCCCGGGTACGGACCAAACGGAAAATCGCTCGCCGGTTCCAGCCCCTCGGCAATCACTTTCTGCGCAAAAGCTTTGTATGCCGGAAACACGCGCGCGATGACCTTCGCGACTTCAAACCTTCCCGAAGTCCCGCCGACCATCTCCGACACCTCGATGACCTGCCCGGTGAATCCCTTCCAGTCCATGGACGATAAGTCGCTCGTGTTGATCGGGTCCGGGCTTACGAACAGATTGCTCCCATCGGAACCATAGCTGGAAAAGCAATTCCAGCCGCGCGGCGCAAGAACGCCTGGACCGTATTCCGATTTGTAGTAGGCGAGCCTTTGCGCCATCGCCGCCGGAATCGCGACCGCGAGGCTTTTCCCGGTTGGCGCTGCCTGCGGACCCGCCTGTCCATCCGATGCGCAGCCAACAAACGGCACCGTGACCGCGGCGGATGGCACAGGCTTCGCCGCAGGCGATGCCTGCGCAAATGCCACTCGACCAGCTGCCATCGCCACAAAGAAAACAAGGCTCGCGAGGAGAAGATGCGTTGCTTTCATGGCAGCAATCATAGCAATCGTAGTTGCCTGCTTTTTGCTTTCTCGAGTTCCAATGTTTCCCCGCTTTTCAAGCTCCGCTAACCCCGCTGACTCCGCTAGCTCCGCTGCATTACCCCCTCTTCATCCACAAATCCGCGGTCACAAACCCCAGAAACACCATCGCGATTACGCCGTTCATCGTAAAGAACGCGGCATTCAGCCGGCGCAGGTCCCGCGGCGAAACAATCGAATGCTCGTAGGCCAGCAACACACCCACCGCGACCACCCCCAACCACCCCGCAAGTCCAAAACCAAAGAGAAACCCAAACCACACCAACAATCCCAGCATCGCCAGGTGCATCGCTCGCGCCGTCCAGAACGCCGCCCGCACGCCGCTCGCCTGCGGCAAACTGTGCAACCCCGCCTTGCGATCATGTTCGTAGTCCTGGCAGGAATACAGCACGTCAAATCCTCCCGCCCACAATGTGACGGCTGCCGTCAGCACCAGAATCCTCGCGTCGAGACTCCCGCGGACGGCAATCCACGCGGCCGCAGGTGCCAGCCCCAGCGCTAGTCCCAATCCCAGGTGCGACCACCGCGTCACGCGCTTCAGATAGCTGTAGCCGAGCAGAACTGCCAGCGCCACTGGCGCCAATTCCAGCGACAGCCGATTCAACCCTGCCGCGGCCGCCAGAAACACGGCAATGGCAACGCATGTAAACCCCAGCACAAAGCTTTTTGACAGCAGTCCCGCGGGAATTGCCCTGCTCCGGGTGCGCGGGTTCTCGGCATCCAGCTCGGCGTCGGCCCATCGGTTGAAAGCCATGGCCGCCGACCTCGCTGCCACCATGGCCACCAAAATCAGGGCCAGCTTCCGCCAGCCGGGCCACCCGCCAGCGGCCAGCAGCATCGCCGTCACCGCAAATGGCAGCGCAAAAATCGAGTGCTCCCACTTGATCATCTCCATGGTGGTGCCGATTTTGCTCAGAATGCCGGCCATTCGATCGATTCCCTGCTCTAAGTCTAGAGCCTGCTGGCCACTTTCCCACCGGCAGACCCTGCGCATCTTCCGCCGCTTTGTTAACCTAGGGAATGTGATATCTATCACAAGTTATAGGTCCCCGTTGATGAAATGATGGCTTCGATATTCTCCCTTCGGAGCGCAAATGAAGAAATCTACTCCCCTCGCGGTCCCGCACCTTCAGCTCGATCCGGCCGCGTTTGTCGCTGATGCAGAATTGTTGCGCGCTCTCGGCTCGCGGTCCAGTTCGGTTCCTTGCGACTCTGACGGCATTCTTTTCCGTCAGGACGAACCCTCCGTCGGCGTGTTCATTCTCCACGACGGCACGGTCACGCTCAGCATGATGTCTCAGGATGGCCACTCGCTCTTTGCTGCGCAGGCCAAGCCCGGATCCATTCTCGGACTTCCCGGCGCCATCAGCAATCAGCCTTACACTCTGAGTGCCACCGCTCGAGCCGGAGCCAAGGTCAGCTTCGTCAGCAGTGCCGATCTTACCGGCCTGATGCATTCCAACCCAGCTTTGTCTCTCAAGATGCTTGAAGTCCTTGCCGCCGAGGTTCGCAGCGCCCGCAAATCGATCTATTAGTCTGGAACCGTGTTCAGCTTCGGCGTCGCACCCAACATCACGCGAATGCCCGCCTCACACGCAACCTATGGGTCGCGGCGGCGCGTCCAAACGGTGTGCCCTCACCTGCTAAACTCGGTCGTTGTGCCGTTCGTAGGAATTGCCATCGCCGCTTACTTGCTCGGGTCCATCCCCACGGGATACCTGCTCTTTCGCATCTTTCGCCGTCAGGACATCCGCTCCATGGGTAGCGGGAACATCGGCGCCACCAACGTGCTTCGCGCCGGTGGCAAGGGGCTTGGCGCAGCTACCTTTATCCTCGACGTCGTCAAGGGCTGCGCGGCCGTCTGGCTGGGAGGTTACCTCGCTTCGCACTGGATGCCCTCCATTCCGCTGCGCACCGCCGAGGCGTTCGCGGCCCTCTTCGCAGTGCTAGGCCACATGTTCCCCGTCTGGCTCAAGTTTCGCGGCGGCAAGGGCGTGGCCACTGGTTTCGGAGTCTTTCTCATTGTTTCGCCGATTGCCGCTTTGTCCGCCATTGGCGTCTTTGCCATCGTTCTGGCTCTCAGCCGCTACGTCTCCATCTCTTCCATCGTCGCTGCCTTCAGCTTTCCGATTTTTGCCTGGCTGCTCGTCACCGGAGCCCGGCCACCCTTTTTCTTCGTCGCCGGAGCTCTCGTTTCGCTGCTGATCATCCTCAAGCACTCCCCGAACATCCGGCGCCTGATCGCGGGCACTGAATCCCGAATTGGAGCTCACAAGCCAGCATGAGCCGCATCGCCATCTTAGGTTCCGGCGCCTGGGGAACCGCTATCGCGCTCTCCCTCCACCGCCGCGGGGGCCACCAGCTATCGCTCTGGGCTCACACTCCCGAGCTTGCCCAGCAGATTCTCGACGCCGGAGAAAATGCTCAATTCCTCCCCGGCTTTCCCATTCCACCCGGCGTTACTGTAACCGGCGAGCGCGATGCCATCACCGCCGCCGATATTCTCATCTCCGCCATTCCTTCGGAGTTTCTCCGCCCCACGCTTCTCCGCATCCGCTCGCATATGCGCAGCGGCCAGTTCGTCGTCAGCGCCACAAAGGGCCTCGAGGACCGCACGCTTTTCCGCATGACCACGGTTCTTTCTGAAACCCTCGAGCCCGCCGGCCTTCTGCTTCCCATCGGCGCGCTCTCCGGCCCGAGTTTCGCGCAGGAGGTCGCGCAGGGCCAGCCCACTGCCCTCACCGTCGCCTTCAGCGACCCGGAGGTTGCCGCCCTCATTCAGCAGGAGTTCTCATCGGAAACTCTTCGCCTCTACACGTCGACTGACGTGATTGGCGTCGAGCTTGGCGGCGCGCTCAAGAACGTCATCGCCATCGCCGCAGGTATCGCCGTGGGCGTGGGGCTTGGTTACAACTCAACAGCCGCGCTTATCACGCGGGGCATCGCCGAAATGACGCGCCTCGCTGTGGCATGCGAAGGCCGGCGCGAGACCCTCGCCGGGCTCTCCGGCATCGGCGACCTGGTCCTCACCTGCACCGGTTCGCTCAGCCGCAATCGCACCGTCGGAGAACAACTCGGCCAGGGCCGCAAGCTGCCCGAGATTCTTCGCTCGCTCGGCGGCAAAGTGGCTGAAGGCGTGCACACCACGCACGCCGCTCTCGGCCTAGCCCGCAAGCACAACGTTGAAATGCCCATCACCGGCCAAATGGAGCTCATTCTCAACGAGGGCAAGGACCCTCGAGAAGCCATCCGCGACCTCATGCTCCGCCCCGGCAAAGAAGAACGCTAAGCCGCCGGGTTCAACGCACGGTGTGGGTCGGAACTTCAGGCAAGCGCGCCAAGCTGAAAGCCGCAAGCACATATGATCTTGTATGCGTCAAACTTCTCAAGCTCGACTGCCAAAAAATACCCGGTAGGGTGCGGAACAACATGAATCTCGAATTGCTTTTTAAAATCGCGACCTGTGTTTGGCTCGCGGGCGAAATACTCATTATCGTGCTCACCCAGACTTGGAGGGGCGGCAAAACCCGCGACCGCGGAACCCAGATCTTGCTCTGGGTTGTGATCGTCGCGGCGTTGAACATTGAAGGGTGGATGCACAACTATTTACCGCCGGACATGCCGGGAAGCGACACTTGGTTGCGGCCGCTGGCCTTCGGCATCCTGATTTTTGGCATGGCGATTCGAACCGCAGCCATTATCAACCTCGGCAAAGCGTTCAGCACCAACGTAGCCTTGCGCTCCGGGCAAAAACTACAGCGCAGCGGCCTCTATAGCCTCGTCCGCCATCCTTCCTATCTCGGACTGGAGCTGATTTTCCTGGCCATTGCCCTCCACGCTCGCACATGGGCCTGTTTTGCTGTTGCAATCGTTCCCACGACTCTGGCCTTGCTGGTTCGAATTCACGTTGAGGAAACTGCCCTCCGCCAGGCATTTGGGCCGGATTACGACGATTATTGTCGAAGCACAAAGCGCCTGATCCCGGGCATCTATTAATTTGCCGCGCGCCACGTCCACCACCAGTCACGGTCTCTCATTGACCAGCGGCGTTCCAGGCTTTCGCCTGCCTGCCTTAACTTTGAGCCCGCCGAATCCTCGATAGTCCCGCCCGCCTCCGAGCCCGCCGCTTTACCGGCCTCCGGGCTCTTCCTCTGAGATCCAGTGCGACTCTCATGCATGCCTCGCGCAGCGTATCGGCGGCTGCGCGGCTCTCCATCGCGCGCGCCACCACCATGCCCCCAATGCACAACGCCGCCGCAGCCTGCGCCCGAATCCGAGCCTCTCGCCCCCGCCCGTTCATGCTTCGCTCTAAAATACTCACCATCGCCGCAAACACCGTTTCAAACGCGCGCTTCAGTCTCGCATCTCCGCGCGTCACATCGGCAGGCAACGCAACCATCGGGCAGGAATTCTCCACATCGTCAAAATGCTGGTGCGAAAGATACGCCCGAATGACCTGCGCTCCAAAGTCCTCCGAATTCGGGTTGATCTCCACACCCTCCCAGCAGTTTTTCCACTCCGGGTCAGTGAAGAAGCAATTCAGCGCTTCAATGTAGAGATCGCTCTTGCTCTTGAAATAGCTGTAAAATCCGCCATGCGTTAGTCCCGCGCCCTTCATGATTTCGTCGAGCGACACCTGCTCAAAACCATGGCGATTAAATAGCCGCCGTGCGCTCTCAACGATCCTGCTCCTCACCTCAACGCGGTGTCTTTCCGGATAGGGCATGTCGTCATCCTCCATCCGGCACAGTATCCGTCACCCCAGGCGGCTCTGTCGAACAAAATATGTTCTTGATCATAACGTTCCACCGTGTTCCCATGATTCCCAGTTGCAGCCAGAGGCCACCATCATGAGCAGCACTGTTCAAATCACTCGCCGGCGGACGCTCGCCGGTGCCGCAGCCGGAATCGCGCTATCCGTTTTCCGCGGACCACTCGGCGCGCAGCAACCCGGCACGCATGCGCCTCGACCTTCGACGGACCAAAGCCCCTCCCCCAACCAGAGCCGCACCTCGCTCCATCAGGAGATCGAGCTGAGTGCCCCGCCGGAACGCATCTTCCATATTCTTTTGGACTCCAAAGAGTTTGCTGCCTTCACCGGAATGCCGGCGACCATCGATCCCAGCGCCGGCGGCGCGTTCAATACATTCGGCAAATTGATCGAGGGCCGGAACATCGAAATCATTCCCGGCAGCCGCATCGTTCAGGCCTGGCGCCCGGCTTACTGGACCCCGGGCGTTTACACAGTCGTTCATTTCGAGCTGAAGGCCTCAAGCGCTCCAAGCACTTCGAGCATCATCGGAACCACTCTCGTGCTCGATCACACCGGCTTTCCCGAAGGCGAATTCGATCATCTCGATCCCGGTTGGCACATGCGCTATTGGGACCCGCTGACCAAATACCTGGCCGCCCACCCATAGCGGAACTAGCCGCCGGCGATCGCCCCCAGGATCAGCAGCGGCTCTCTTCCCGATGTCACTGCGTCCGGCAACAACTTGTCGGGCGATTCAAGCGACCAATCTTCTTCGCACGCGAAAAACCGCAGAAACGCGCGCCGCTTGCCGGTCTCGTATTCGCGAATCGTCCCGCGCAGCATGGGATAGCGCTCTTCAAGCGCATCTAGCACGGCACGAATCGTAACCGGCGCGGAAACCTCCAGCAGCACATCGCCCTCGACACGCGCCAGGTTACGCAAATGAAAGGGCAATGCAACCCGCACCGTCGCCACCGTCTTCGCCGCCTCGCTCAATACGCAGACTCCCTCATCTTTCGCGCCGTCATTTTCTGGTCCCACATCTCTGTTCCCTGCTCTTCTAGCTCCGCTAACCCCACTAGTTCCGCTGCCGCTCAGTTCAGCGTCTGCACTTCCACTGACAGCACGGCCGGCAAGTCGCGCACGATCGGCGCCCAGCTATCGCCTGAGTCGGCAGATGCGTACACCTGACCGCCCGTGGTGCCAAAGTAGATGCCGCAGTCGTCGAGCGTGTCGACGGCCATCGCGTCGCGAAGCACGTTCACGTAGCAATCTTTTTCCGGCAAGCCCTTTGCCAGCGGCTCCCACTCGTTGCCGCCCGTGCGGCTCCGGTAGACACGCAGCTTCCCGTCGACCGGATAATGCTCCGAATCGCTCTTGATCGGCACCACGTAAAGCGTCTCCGGCTCGTGCGCGTGCACGTCGATCGCGAATCCAAAGTCCGTGGGAAGGTTGCCACTCACTTCGCGCCAGCTCTCGCCGGCGTCGTCGGTGCGCATCACGTCCCAGTGCTTCTGCATAAACAGCACATCCGGCCGCGAGCGGTGCATGGCCAGGTGATGCACGCAGTGGCCAACCTCCGCATTCGGATCAGGAATGTATTGGCTTCGCAGTCCTTTATTGATTGGCTTCCACGTCACGCCGCCATCGTTGGTGCGGAAAGCGCCTGCGGCCGAGATGGCAATGTAAATCCGCTTCGGATCCGTCGGATCGAGAAGGATCGTGTGCAGCCCCATCCCGCCCGCGCCCGGCTGCCATTGCGGACCGGTGCCGTGACCACGCAGACCCGAAAGCTCCTTCCAGTTCTCGCCGCCATCGGTTGACTTGAACAGCGCCGCATCCTCCACGCCCGCATACACCGTGTCTGCTTCGGTAAGCGAAGGCTCAATATGCCAAACGCGCTTGAACTCCCACGGATGCTGCGTTCCGTCGTACCACTGATGTGTGGTCAACGGCTTTCCCGTCTCAGCCGACGAATCGTACACAAACCGGTTAGGCAGCGCCGCCGGCGGGCCCGGCGCGGGAATCGCCTCGTTAGGCAATCCCGGCTGGTGCCACGTCTTGCCGCCATCGTCCGACCGCTGGATCAGTTGCCCGAACCACCCGCTGGTTTGCGAAGCGTAAATTCTGTCAGGATCCACCGGCGAACCTTTCACGTGGTAGATCTCCCAACCAGCGAAAAACGGTCCGCTCACCGCCCAATCTTTCCGCTTGCCGTCGGAGTTCAGAACAAACGCGCCCTTGTGCGTTCCGACTAGTACCCGCACACCACTCATGTTGACCTCCTGAAGACCGCAGTCCCTGATCTTCCATTTCGGCGTCGCTTGGGGACCGAGACATTTCCCGCCGAATCGCCGTTTCGCCATTTTTCCGAATTCTCCCTGCACTATGCAAGCGGAATCCGGGTTTTAGGGTCTAAGCCTCGATATAACACTGATTTGTTATTGATGGCCTGCTGCACCCAACCGACAATTGAGGCGGCCTCCATCGAAAAGCGGCACACCGTTGTGTTCTGCCTTCTGTGCGTTCCAAGGTCCGCGTTTTCATGGTTCCCGGTGAGGGGGCGCCAAATAAAATGACTCTGCGCAATCGCCTGCAACTCGCACTCCTGCTTCCACTTGCGGCCATGCTGTTTTCCGCGAACCCGGCAAGCGCTCAGGCGTCCGATCGGCTTCCGTCCAGCTTCGATTCGGCGCAGGTCGAAACATTGGCCAATCACCATCCACTCTGGGCATCCCCAGCCAACGATGCCGGCGTTCTTCCGGCCGAGCTCCCCATAAGCAACGTCACCCTGGCTCTGGCCCGCTCTCCTCAGCAGGAACAGGCGTTCGAGCAGTTCCTGCGCGATCAGCAAGACCCCTCCTCGCCTGACTATCACCACTGGCTCACGCCCGACGAAGTTGGCCAGCGTTTCGGCCTCTCCGACAACGGCATCGCGGTCATCACCGGCTGGCTTCAGTCTCGTGGATTGCAGGTCAACTGGATCTCGCCGAGTCATCTTTTCGTTGGATTCTCCGGATCAGCGGCGAACGTAGGCCGCGCCTTCGGAACTGATCTCCACTACTACGAGGTGAACGGCAGGCAGCTCGTCTCCGTATCGTCCGATCCCACAATACCCTCGGCGCTTGCGCCTGCCATCCGGTCCGTTCGCGGGCTCTTCACAATCGAGGAGCACCCAACCCATTTCGCCACGCCGATGGTCTCCAGCGAGCCCAATTTAACCATTCCCGACGGCAACACAACCTACCACTTCATTGCGCCCGGCGATTTTGCCACCATCTACGATCTGCCGGCAGGCGTCACTGGCGCCGGAACGGCAATCGGAATCGTGGCCGAGGCGCGCACCGATTCGGCCGACTTCGACAACTTTAAAAGCCTCACCGGCTCCACGTTCTCTGACCCCACAGTAATCATCCCCACCGCATTCGGCGGGGTCGATCCGGGCCCGGCCTATACGTCGCCAACAAGCTGTGGCAGCTCCTGCGATCTGATCGACTACCAGGGAGAAGCGACTCTCGACGTCTTGCGCGCCGGCAGTGTCGCGCCCGGCGCTTCGCTGCTGCTTGTTGCTGCCTCCGCCGCCAGCGGCGGCATCGCAGACGATGCGCAGTACCTTATCCAATCCACTCCCGTACCCGCCAAAGTGATGAGCATCAGCTTCGGCCTCTGCGAGCTTGAGGGCGGATCTTCGGGAGTCGATTACTGGGACTCTCTCTTTCAGCAGGCTGCCGCCGAAGGAATCTCTGTCTTCGTTTCTTCCGGTGACTCTGGAGCATCGGGGTGCGATAGCGCATTCGTCACCCCTCCAACCAGCCCCTATGCAAACAGCCCCAATTACATTTGCTCTTCCAGCTACGCCACCTGCGTGGGTGGAACCGAGTTCGATGACTCATCCAACCCATCCACCTATTGGAATTCGAACAATGGCACGGGCCTTGCCTCGGCCCTCGGCTATATTCCCGAAGGCGGCTGGAACGAGCCGCTCACTTCGAGCTCCACGACGGAAGTTGCAGCCTCGGGCGGAGGCGTGAGCGGTTACATCGCCACGCCCACCTGGCAAACCGGGACCGGTGTGCCTGCAGCGCGCGCGGGGCGCTATACCCCCGATGTTTCATTCTCCGCCTCTGGGCACGACGGCTACTTCGGGTGTTTCGCAGCCGGTGACGGCAGTTGCGTCAGCGGCGCCGGCGGAACTCCGTTCACGGTCTTCTCGGGTACATCGGCCGCTGCGCCTGGAATGGCGGGTGTGGCCGCGCTCATTGACCAGCAATCCGGCTCCGCGCAGGGCAACCTGAATCCTTCGCTCTACTCCATGGCGGCCGGCACTCCCGCGGCATTTCATCAGGTGTCGGTTGCCTCAAGCGGCGTGACGAATTGCTCTACCGCAACGCCCAGCATGTGCAATAACAGCATTCCCGGTCCCACCGCCCTCACTGGCGGTCAGGCGGGTTATCAATTAGGGGCGACTGGCGGATACAGTGAGGTCACCGGCCTTGGCTCGCTCGACGTTGGGCAGTTTATCAGCAGCTATACCAACACCGGTTCCTCCAAGCCCGCGCCAGTCGTTTCGCTGTTGGCGCAGCCCACGGTCACCACGGCTCAGTCCGCGTCCATCCTAATCACCGTGACTGGAACCGGCGGCACGCCTCCTGCTGGAACGGTAACGCTCACGAGCGGCGCCTATGCCTCGCTTGCGACCACGCTCGACATTCCCGGCCCCGACAACAACGCCGTTTACATTGTGATTCCCAGCAACGCCCTTGCACTTGGAACCGACACACTTACGGCGACCTACACTTCGGGTTCTTTGGATTACAGCGACGCAATCGGAACAACGACGATCGTCGTTACGGCGCCAAAACCAATTCCCACGATCACGTGGGCCACGCCCGCCGCCATCGCTTATGGCACAGCGCTCGGCGCAACGCAACTCGACGCCACGGCCAGCGTCGCCGGTTTGTTTGTTTATTCGCCCGCTGCAGGCACAGTTTTCACCGGCGGTCAGCATACGCTCACGGCAGTCTTCACGCCGACCGATTCCACTGACTACAGCAGCGCCGTGGCAACGGTCACGCTCACGGTCAACCGCGCCACGCCGGTTGTCACCTGGCCCACGCCCGCTTCAGTCCCCACGGGAACGATCTTGGGCGCAACGCAATTGAACGCCACGGCGAGTGTGCCCGGAACATTTAACTACAGCCCCGGCGCCGGAACTCTCTTTTCATCGGCAGGCAGCTTCGGGCTTTCCGCATCGTTCACTCCGGTTGACTCCACGGACTATGGCCTGGCGAGTGCCGGGGTAACGCTCACGGTTGTTCAGGCAACAGTGACGCCCAGTGTTACGACTTCCAGCGCCACATCCGTAACCACAAACCTGGCCACTTTGGCTGGACTGGTCACGCCGAATGGTTCCGACACGCACGCCTGGTTCCTCTATGGAACCAGCAGCACTCTGAGCGGAGCCACCCAGACGGCCTCGGTGGATCTTGGCTCGGGAAACACCGGCGTGAATATAACCGCCAACGCCACCAACCTCAGCGCGAACACTACTTATTACTTCCAGGCGGTGGCACAGAATAGCGCCGGCACATCGCAGGGAACCATCCAGAGCTTCGTCACGCCGGCTTCTGCTGCATACACAATCAGCGGCACAGGAGCCGCGTTCGCCAAGGGCTCCAGCACCGGCAACACCTCCACCATCACCGTGACTCCAACCGGCGGATTCTCGGGAACAGTTACGCTGAGCGCGGTCGTCACCAGCGGCCCCGCCGGCGCGCAGGATCTACCAACCTTCAGCTGGACTCCTTCCAATGCGCAAATCGCGCTCTCCGGGTCGAGCGCCGGAACCGCGACGCTGACGATCATCACTACGCCCGCTGCGGCCGCCGCCAATCAACGTCCGGCCAATCCCGCAGCACGCTGGTACGGAACGGGTGGCGCGGTTCTCGCCTGCCTCGCGCTGTTCTGGCTTCCCTCGCGCCGCCGTGGAATCCGCAACATGCTGGCCGTCGTCGCTTTGTTCATTGCGATGGGCGCCGGCCTTGTGGCGTGCGGAAACAGCAACAATACAACGGTCGGAGGCGGAGGCAATACCGGAACCACCAGCGGCGCCTACACCATCACGGTGACGGCAGCATCGGGATCGACCAGCGTTTCCACGCCTATCAGCCTGACCGTCGAGTAGCCAAGATACAGGAGTACCGCCGGCGCCCAAGCCGGCTGTCGGGAGAGTACCGCCGGCCTCTGGCGGCTGTCGTGCGGGCGTCCTCGCCCGCACTTGGAGCTGGGTGCCCCATCCTAAACGCGCAAGCGTTTAGGGTGGGATCGCACCGAACCTCAATCCACCTCTCTCAACTCTCCATAAAACTGGGTGCCCCATCCTAAAAATCTGCGTCGTGCGCGGAGTTTTAGAGTGGGAAAGCGCTCCCTTCAACCTATTGCGCCGTCTCCGAAATCAGCCGCACCGGCCCCAGCAACCCAGAAGGCAGCAGCGACGAATCCGCTTTATACGGCATGAAATCCGCAAATGCATACTTCTTCATCGCCCACGGCTGCTGATCGCCGATCATGCGATTCACCCATAGATTCGTTACGCGGATTTCGATCTGATTCTGGCCAACGTTCAGTGCGCTGGTCACTTCGACCTTGAACGGCGTCTTCCAAAGAATGCCAAGATCGACGCCGTTGATCTTCACGTCGGCCATCTCGCGCACGTCTCCAAGATCGAGCCAGAGGCGCGCGCCCTTCGTGATGTCGTCTGCCGGAACCTCGATCGTCTTTGCGTAAGTAGCCGTGCCCGAGTAATACTTGAGCGCTTCGTCTGAAAGCGGCAGAGGGGAATCGCTCCAGGAGAAAAGCTGATGGAAGCCGATCGATTCCGGAATCCCTTTGACCGGCGCAAAGCTGACGCTCCAATCGTGGTTCAGCGCCAGATCGAGGCCTTCGATCACAGTCTCCTTCGGCGCGGGCAATTCCACGCCGTTTTGCGTCGCCGCCTTGCGGAAAACCACAAACGTCGTCCCATACTGTTCGAGATCGAGCGGCACCGTTGTGCGGCCATCTGCAATGCGATACGAAACCGGCTTCGTCTCGCCCGTCGCCGGATCCCACAGTTCCGGCGCTTTCCCTTCCACGCGAAACGTCGCGTCAACTTTTTCCTCGCGATCCTCACGATTATCGACAAAATAAACGTCGCCATCGTCAACCTTGCGATGCACAAACATCAGGTTCGTGTCGGCTTCCGGTTTTGAGTACTCCCAGTCGGGTGCCTCGCCGAGAGCCGCCAGAACTTCGTTCGCGCTCATGCCTGTGTACACTCGCCCCTTACCCACCTTGCGCATCGTTTTTCCGGCCGCGGGATGTTTTCCCCAAAGCTGATCCGCAACGCCCTGCAATTCCTTTGGATCGTCCGCAAGGCTCGGCGAATCCGTCGGCCGGTTGCCCACCAGCACTGCGCCTTGTGTTACCAACTCGTGAATCCGCCGCAGCACCGGCAGCGTCATCCGCTGGCTTCGACCGCCCAGATAGAGAATCCGATAACTCGTTCCTCCCGGCGTATTCAGCCGGCCATCCTGCACGCTCAACTTATTCAGGATCACGTCGCTATTCACAAAGTCGAAACCGTATCCATCTGGCGCGTCTTCGATTCCCTTCCACCCGAACACGGCGGTCAGCGGGCCCTCCTCGCCATAAAAGTAAGCGACGTCCGCGGAGTAATGTCCCTGCTGCAGCATGTAGGAGCAGCGCGCCAGATAATCGACCCACGGTTTGGCCTCTTCGGCCCAGGTGTCGTTGCGATTGAACCAAAGCCCGTACGGCCCGAGCGTCAGTCCCGGAGCCAGATCAGGCACAGGTTGATGCGTCGATTCATGAATCTCGAAGCGATTCACCCCCAGTGCGAACTCCAGGTCCGCAACCTTCTTCAGGCTGTTCGGCGAGAACGACCACGCCGGCCCGCGCGACGTCATCGACTCCGCACCGACCAGATTCTGCCCGTAGATATGAGCGATCGACGCGGCTCCCCTCAGATCGGAAAGATAATCCACGTCCGGCCCTGGGCTGTTCGCCCATGTCCACATCGCACCCATGGGAACATCGGCCTTGCTGCGCATCTCCATGTCGTCGCCCAGCGAGGGCCGATGATATTCGAGCGCTTCGCTGTAGTACTTCATTCCATGGCTGTGCAAGTCGTCGGCAATCTCGCCGTAATGGTTTTCTGCGAGCAGTTGTCCGAGCGTCCGCCGAAAATCCCACAGAAAACGATCTGTATCTTCCATGCTCTTGATGACCACCCCCGTCAGTGCGGGCAGCCATGGCCGCGCGTCATAGCCCCGCCGATCCTGAAATTCCTTCAAGATGTTGTCGGTCCAGTTTTGCGGTCCGGCCTCGATGCTGTCGGTCAGCAGGTACGAAATCCCCTCGGGCCCCATCGGCGCCACGCCTGCATACATCTTGAGATAGCCATCGACATAGTTCTTCACGTCATCGCGATTCAGCTTGTCGACTTCGAGTCCCGTAGCCTCCGCCGGAGCCGGGCCATTCACATGGCCCGTGAGCGAATATCCGATGCGCAGGACCATCCACTTCCCCTCTGGCGGCGTCCAGTCGAGCGTTCCATCCGCCTGCATCTTTCCCGTCAGGTCAATCACTGCCTCTTGCGGCACGATAAACTTCGGCGCGACCGCCGGATCGCGAATCGCAAAATAATCCCGCGCGCTCGCATACCCCGCGCGTTTTTCCCATTCGTTCACGCGAGCCCCGCTCGCAAGCACCAGCTCCGTAATCTTGTGGTCGCGCCCTTTCATGGTCGCCGGTTGCGCTGGAAAAACAACGCGAAAAACACGCGCCGTCACGGCATCGAACGAAACCGTGCGCTCGATCAGGCTGCTGAAGGAAATATCAGCCACTTTCCTGAAGGTCACACCATCGTCGCTCGCTTCAATCCGCGGAACAACCGCATTCCCTCCGTCATCGAAGACGCTGATGCTGTCGTTCAGGCTGGCGAGTGTCACAGCCTGAATCATCTGCGGATGGCCGTAATCAAACTGGACCCATGCTTCCTTGCCTGCTCCACTGTCAGGCAAATCGAGCGCCACGGTATTCACATCGCCGTCTGAGAGCGCGGCCCCATTTACAGTTCCGCCGCTCGAAGTAACTTGCGGATTGAGCTCCGCCTGCGTTTCGTCTCCTTCTGGAATCTTGTACGCGACAACTTCCGCGTCGGCATAAAACCGCGGAGGCGTCACGACGGTTCCGTCCGCCGCTCGCCGGGGGGTGGCTTCGAAATTCTGGAAGATACCATCGACCTCCGGTGGATGTGCGAGGCGGCCCTCAAATCGTTTTCCGCCCTCCACGCGCGTCGCGCTCCACACCATCTTCTTCATCCCTTGCGCAGCGGGCACCCATGGTCCGCCGGTTTCGCTCCAACCCGGCGAACTGGCAATGGCAACTTCCATGCCGAACCCGTGCGCAGTCGTAATGGCTGATTGAAATGCGCTCTTCCACTCCGGCGTCATATAAATCAGCCGCTCGGGAACCACCTGCGGCGTATTGATGGAGCCTTCAAAGATCGTCACGCCCCCCAGGCCGATGCGATGCATCCACTCCAGGTCGAGCTCGATTCCCTGGTTTGAGATGTTTCCGTTCATCCAGTGCCACCACACGCGCGGCCGCGCTCCGTTGGGCGGATCGAAGAATCCGCCAAGCAGCGCATCGTTTTGCGCAGCGGCATTCGCCCGCGAATCAGCGGGAGCTTGTGCATGAACAAAGCAATTCACCGAGCACGCGGCGCAAACCAGAACAGCGAGAATCGACCGGCGTTTTTTCATAAGGACCCATTGTAGATTTGTTGCATTGCGGAATGAAACCGAAATCCTCGGTCTGACCGTAGGGCGGCAAGCTCTTCGTCTTTTTTGACGCCGCCCTGCAGCCGAATCTTTTAAACATCGCACAGATCTACAGCAGCTCGCAGGCTTGTCAAGGGATCACGCACCGGTATGAATTCGTGCGCAACATACCCTTTAAAGCCAGCATCGGCGATGGCCCGCATGACTCCATCCCATTGCACCTCCTGCGTATCGTCGAGCTCGTGGCGTCCGGGCACGCCGCCCGTATGGAAGTGCGCAATCCATGCGAGGTTCGCCATGATCGTCGCGATCAGGTCGCCTTCCATGATTTGCATGTGATAGATGTCGTAGAGCAAACGCACGTTGGGCGAATTCACTTCCTCCATGACACGCACGCCCCACGCCGTGTGATCGCACATGTAGTCCGGGTGATTCACTTTGCTGTTGAGCAGCTCGAGACAGATCGTCACTCCGTTGTCCTCGGCGATTTTCTTCACGCGGTTCAAGCCAATGATCGTGTTGCGCGCGCCTTCGTCGTCCGTCATTCCGCGGCGGTTCCCTGAGAAAGTGATGACATCCGGAATCCCGGCTTTGGCAGCCAGCGGAACGTTGGTGCGCAAGTTGGCTTCAATCGCAGCGTGATTTTCCGTGCGATTCAGCGCATCCGGAATCGTGCCTGCGCCAGCATAGGCCATGGTGCAGATCATCCCATAGCGTCGCGGGACATCATATTCCTCCGGTTGCAGCAGGTCGATGCCCTTCAATCCAATCTGCGCGGCGAAAGCGCACAGCTGGTCTAACGGAATGTCTTTGAAGCACCACCGGCACACCGCCTGGTGAATCCTGTCCTTGCGCGCCGGTGGCGGCCCTTCTCCAATTGCAAGACCCGGCAGCGAGGCCAACGCCGTCGCAGCGAGACCTGATTTCAATGCATCGCGACGGCTGAATCGAGAATGGGTCATTCGGTTCCTCGAGTCCTATACGAATCCAGAACCAAATGTACTCCAGCGAAGGCTGACCGCACCGCCTCTAAAGGCTGCGCGCAGCAGGAAAGTGGAAAGGTATTTCTTTTGAACGGCATTTTGGGCAGCGTCGAATTCGGTTCTCGTTGCGGCCAGCTGCTAGCGCTTCGCGTGGACAACATGAACGCCCGCGTGCCCGGGCGCGAGCCCTTGAACGGTGCCGCCGAACCTGGACGCGATCTCCTGGAAACCGATGTCTTCGAGATCGCGAAATCCGTGCGAGCGAAGAATCGCTGCCATGGCAGCGGGCTCGAAACGGCTGTCCGATCGTTCACCCATCTTCTCAAGTTGCTCCGACCGCGCTTTCTCTATTTGCCTTAGCTCGTCTGAGAATGCCTCCGGTGGTTCCATGTAATCGAACACCACCTCCGAGTTCTTGATGGTCGACATGAAGTCCAGGTTCCGGCCGATAGCGTCCTCTGTCAGATAGGGCACGACCCCGAGCCAGGTAAAAAACACGGGCGAGTTCGGCTGAACGCCTGCATCGGCGAGCTTCTCTCCGATACCGTCCCGCTCGAAATCGACCTGCACGAAAACAAGCCATGGCGGAAGTTCGATTTGGGCCTCGGCCAGGAGTTGACGTTTCCATGTCTGTGTCCCAGGGTGATCCACCTCGTAGATGCGGATCCCCAGTGAGCGATGTGGATTCCGGAGAGCGAAAGTGTCGAGTCCCGCGCCGAGGATCACGATTTGCCGAACCCCTTTTTCGACAGCTCTGGTCAAAGCATCTTCCGCAATCCGGCTTCGTGCGGCGGTGATCAGGCGTCCGATGCTGGCCACTGGATGTCTGTTCGCAAATTGAAGCACGTCCTTTTCGTCTTCACGCAGAATCTTCACGGCAAATGGGTCATGGAGAATTGCGCCATGATCGATCAACTGATGCGCGGCTCGTTGTCGAGCGATCATCAGGGCTGTGCGGCTGGGTTCATTGGGCTTCATGATTGAGGTTTCCTTTTCATCAATTGCTTGAGGAATCGCAAAATTCCCGCGAAACGGCGCTTCTCTCAGATTCTTGGTCAGCGCCATAAAACCAAATGAGAAAACGTGGCGCCTTCGCGCCGATGCATCATCAGTCTTTAAGGAGTGTGTTTGAGAAGGATCAGAAGGTGAACGCTAGGCCTGCGCGCAGGCTGCGCTGATCGTCCGCAAAAAGAAGCAGCGAACCATCGCTCAAAATATAAGGTCGATAGCCTTCGGCGAGCAGGTTCCTCACTTCGACCAGCGCTTCCAGCCCGCCCGATCCATCGCGAGTGATGTGGATGGGCTGCTTCACGCGGATGTTCAGGAATGGCGAGGAGGCATTCTCGGCAAAGGGATCAACTTCAGTGACCGTGCCATCCGGTTGCCAACGATAACTCGCGCTCCAACGCGTCCGGGTGCCATCGAGTGTCCCCGAAAGCGCCAGGGTGTAGGTCTGTGCTCGCCTTGGATGTGCCGATGCGAATATCTCCGCCAGCGGGGTCCCCTGCTGCGAAGCGGGCATCACCAGCGCTGCGCCGCTGGCATAGCTCACGCGAATGCGATTCGCCCCCATCAATTTGTGCTCAGCGCTGGCTTCCACACCCGCGGAGGAGAAGGCCGGCCCCGCGACGCGAATCAGATCGCTCGCCGGGTCGAACAGCGCGCCGGCGTCGGTAGCGGAACCGTCTTCAGCGAAATGGCTCATCGCCTGGAGAACAGGATTGTCGATGTGATCGGAGTAAACCAGAACGGCCAAACCCGAAGAATCTGTTTGCCGCTCCCATCCAATCTCCTGATGCATTCCGTGCTCAATGGCCAGTGCGCTGCCATGCATCGCCATCGCCGGCAGCCACGCCGAGGATTCGGAATCGTCCTCGCCCGCGCCCTGAGGCTCCGTCATCGTCGCCAGCCGGTAGCGAATGCCGTTCGCGCCATGCCGCCACTCGACACTCACAAACGGCAGCATCGCGGTTGCCGTGCTCGGACTATTCCCTCCAAGCCGTCCAATCACCGCCGTCGAACCAACCTCGGCATCAATGTCCGGCCCGAATTCCATCGTCTCGAAGCTGCGAACCGCGGCCTCATCCAGACCTTGATCTCCGTCTCCTTCGATCTCTGGTGACACGGTCAACGCGGCCACCGATTGCACCGATCCCGCCATGCCCAGGTCCTGGCGGAAGCCCAACATCGATTCCATGCTGCCATCGGTGCCCGGCGCAAAATCAACGCGTGCCAGCAATTCACGGCTGTCTGCCGGGGTGTCTTCCACGGTGGTTGAGAAGCGTTCGCCGCTTTCCCCAAAGGTGCCGGCCTGGCCGGTCGCCATCAGGCGTGCTTTCAATTTCGGTCGGGCGCCCGATCCATCAGAGACCACGACCAGCGGGCCATCCTGAAGACAGCGCAGCAACGGTCGGTTCGCCGCCGAACGCAGCGTCCATGCCCAATCGTCTCTTGACGATTCGCCCGCGCGCGGCTGCGCCGGTAGCCATTGGATCACTTCATACAGCGTGTTCAATGTGAGGTTGACGACCACGGCGCCCCGAACTCTAACGCCTTCTCTCAGCGCCGGGAGAAAGTAGGGGCCCATCGCCTTGAGAGCATAGCTACCGGGCAGAAGGGATGAAATAACAAAGTGGCCGGCGCTGTCTGTGTAGACGCTGGTCACTAGGCTCATGTCGGGACGGAGAAGTTGAACCTCGGCGCCAATCTGTGGCACGCCGGCCGAGTCGCGGATCAGACCAGACACCGACGCTGACGCCGCTCCAAAGACTGGCGCGGCACCAAAGACGATCAGCACGGCTAAACCGGCGAGATGGGCACTTCGCTTCATCAGCAGATCTGAGATCCCACCACGTCCCTGGCAGTTTTCCTGAATGGTTGAACCGCGCAAGCTCCTGAATTCTCTTGTTCAGATGGCGTTTGCACGGTTAATTCCTATTCGACGACAAAAGGAGCCGATTGTGCAATCCCTTGTTTTGAGATCGCATCGGTGATCGTTACGGTCACCTTGTACTTGCCGGGTTCCAGTCCGGCAACGGGAAGAGATTTCTCCACCGTCAGCTGGTCGCTGTGTTGCCCTAAATCCTTTGAATCCAGTTCTTTCTGCAAAATCACAGTTCCTGCGGCGTCTGTGATCTGGTAGGTAACCGTCGCCGAGTTACTCTTGGTAGCCTCGTCAATGCCAAGGTTATAAAACTGCATCCAGAAATTCAGATCCTGGCTCCGTTTAAAGCTCACGGGTGTCGCCAGGCCCGTCGCCACACGCGGCCGAATAAATGTGTTGCTGATGATGAAGTTTCCACTGCCGATCTGTCGCGATGAAACGGTGTTCATCTCGTCGGCCAGGATCAGTGACGACGCTCCGATCTTGTCGTCCTGATAGGTCGGGACGTCGAGTGCCCTTCCGAAGATTCCGATGTGATCGGGGTTATTCACATCCTTGATGGCGATATCCAGGCGGTAGAGTCCGGGCTGCAAGGGAAGCGCCTTCCAATAAAGTGATTTGCGATCGAGGCTCTTCTCCAGCAACTCCGCCGGTTGTTCCACTTCAACAGTGTCCTCGAAAGTTTGCACGGTTTTGTGCATGATCGTGGTCACTTTGCCCAGAATGTTCACCACGCCCTTTGAGACTCCATCTTTCGTCACGAACGTGATATCGCGGTTGCGCAGTTGGATGGTGATCGGGACCATATCCATGCTGTCCGTCACCTTCACGAAATCGGTGCGCACATCGAAAGGAAAAGGCGGCCCGCTCAGCAGCTTGTGAGTGGAGCTAAAGGCGTCGAGAGCCGCGTCAAGATCGCTGAATTTGATGGGCGGTGGCGCAAACAGTTTTGACGCCAGCTCAATGCGGTCAAACTCCTTGGCCTGGTCTCCGGTGCCCATTGGCCCGTTGCCGAGCTGCTCCAGGCCATTGCCACCAAACCTGTCCTGCTTGCCCTGGTGGCCCAGCTCCTCAAATTGCGTCAGCCCAGCGCCGGGCACGTTCTTCAGCGCGTCTTTTTCGCTGCGGTCGATCGTGAAATGGTAGTCGCCGCACTGGCAGGTATCAACGAACTCAATGTCGACGTTTTCGCCGATGCCCTCGAGATAACGGTAGTGCCACACCTCGAATGGAAACGTCGACGTCTCTCCGCCGCCTTCTTCCATGGGGCGCTCATAAAGCCCGCCCGAAGGGTGAGAGTCAATAGAGTCAGGCTGTCCCCACATAATGTAGATGCGCCCGCGGTCGGTCTTCCATCCCGGCTTGCCCGCTGGGTAATGGTCATTGGCGTACTGGATACGACGGTAGTGCTCTTCGCGAAATTCATTCTCAGGGGAATCGGGATTCGGGTTGCGCCTCTGCCAGAAGTTCTCAATGAACGCTTCCCGTTCCTCATCGTTTGCCAGGCTCATGAATGCCTTGCGTTCATCATCGCTGATGATGTACGGAACTTCCTCGTTCAACCACGTTTTATAGGGACCCTTCAACTCCTGCCGAAGTTCATGCTGGGCCTTGAAACGTTCCTTATCGTTGAGTTGCCGATTGAGCGGATCGGCCGTCTGGCCCGGAGCGCCTGCCGGCGTTGCCGATTGAGAATCGGCGCCCGGAGATGCGCTGCTCTGCTGCGCCCGAAGCGCGTTCACTGGTACCCAGACGAGGCCCATACCAACTGCTGTGACAAGAAGACGGCGGCTAAGGAACATCATTGCCTTTAAGACTCCTGCAATCTCTTCATTTTACGGCTACTTTTGCCGTCGGGCAAGGTTCCGGGCAGGGTCGTTCACTGGTTGGACGCCAAAGAGGCATCAATGTCAACATTTAGGGGTAAACCCGGTTTAGATTCGGGTTCCTTTTTCACCCCACCTGGCTCCCTTGGAGAGCCTCCCGCCGTCAAACCAGCTGGCTCGACTCCCTTGAACGCCTGCCTCGCAGCCAGAGATCCTCGCTCGCGAAAGAAAACCGGCATGCGCGGTCGCCTGCCGGATTGCGCAGGAGCTCGCGATTGCGAGCCACGGGAACCTTCCGTCGTTCTCTCGCGTACACTTGTATGTAGAAAAAAAACAGGGATTTCATACGCTCATGAAGAAAATCCTTCTTATCGCTCTAGCTGTGCTCGTCGCTGCCGGGCTCGTCATTTTCATGGTGGTCAGGCAGCAGTCCGGCTACACCAAGGTCTACACCGCTACCCTCACGCGCGAGGATCTCTCCACGATCATCAGCGGCACTGGACAAATTAAGCCCAAAAACTACGTCAATGTCGGCGCCAACGCAATGGGCCGCATCACCCACCTCTACGTGGCCGAAGGCGACAGGGTCCACAAGGGAGAGATGGTCGCCACCATCGAGAACGTGCAGCAGGAAGCCAACGTCAACGGCCAGGAGGCCGCGATCGCCTCTGCGCAAACCGACATTGCAGCTTACGTTGCCGCGGAAAAAACGGCCCAGGCGAATGTCCAGCACGCGCAGGCGGACCTGGAACAGAAAAAGCTCGATTGGGATCGCGCCCAGGCCCTCTTTAAAGACGGCATCGACTCCAAGCAGCAATACGACGCCGCCAAGGCTGCCTACGATCTTGATGTCGCCGACATTGCGCAGGCCGAAGCTCAGCTCAACCAGGCCAAGGCCAACACGGACTCGGCTCGCGGTCGCCTGCACACCCAGGAAGCCGATCTAAAGGTGAATCAGGACCTCTACAACCGCACCATCGCCGTCGCGCCCTTTGACGGCATCGTCACCAACGAGCCCCCTCGCGAAGGTGAGATGGTTGTCACCGGCATCCAGAACACCGAGGGCTCCACGCTCATGACCATCG
>CAZHOO010000031.1:0-34538 GCA_964533905.1 uncultured Occallatibacter sp.
GGGGCAACGTGGACTGGATCAATCTGGCCGTAGGCGCGTACCGCCAGCACGTCGAATTGACCGATGACGAGCTCGAGCGGCTTGAAGCGGTGATGTACATACGTCCCCTGTACCTGGGTTGCTTCAGCTACCGGCGTGAGTTGGTCAACGGTCGCCCTCCCGGCCGGGAAGTGTGGGGCTTCGTTAACCCCAAACACATCGGCGCAATTGCAGCCGCAACGCGAGCCGCTTACCGCCGATAACTAACTCGCCCTGCGTACCACGAGTTCGACACGCGGACTACGGGAAGAGCGAAACCCGCCAGCGAACCCGCTCATGCCGCAAGCGAAGATCGTGAATATCGTATGGTGGTGCCGGCTTACTTCGCCGCAATGACCAGCAGCGTTGCATCATCCTGAAAGTGGGCGCCGCAAAACGCCGACACCTGGTTGAGCAGCGCATCACTCATCTGCGCCGCCGATTGCTTACTCTCTTTAAGAGCTGCCACGGCCAGTTTCTCTTCGCCGAACTCCTGTTCGTCCTCGTCGCTGGCTTCCGTAATGCCATCGGTCACCAGTAGCAGCCGGTCGCCTGCACGAAACTCAATCCTCGCGTTTTCATAAGCCCATGCAGGGAAAACTCCGAGCACAGCGCCGCCATGGTCCCTGGACTGGGTACTGCCTTGCGAAACGAGGATCGGGTAAACCTGGCCGGCATTGCAGTATTCGAGTGACTGCGTTTCGTTGTCTAGCACGCCGTAGAGAAACGTCACGAACTTGCCAGTCGCCAGGTTCTCGCAGAGCAGGCTGTTCACCTTGGAGCAAAGTTGCGCCGGACTCTCGGCGCTGCTCGCATAGGCCCGCACGGCTGCCTGTACGTTCGCCATCATCAGCGCTGCGGACACGCCCTTCCCCACCACGTCGGCAATGCAAAGGCCAAGCCTATGATCATCCAGCTTGAATACGTCGTAGTAGTCGCCGCTCACCGTTCGCGCCGGCCGCCACGCTCCCGCCACTTCAAACCCGGCCAGTTGTGGAATCTCTTTGGGCAGAAGCGACCGCTGAATCTCGCTGGCGCGCTGCATCTCCTCTTCCTGCATTTCCAGTTGCGCGGCTCCCTGCCTCACCGAGCGCTCAAGCTCCTTGTTGCGCTCTTCAAGGCGATCCTTTGTCGTGTGGTACAGAAACGACACGAACCCGAAAACAAAGGTGACCAGAAACGGAAACTTCCATCCCGTCAGAATCAGATGAGAGAGTGTCTGCGGAGTCGGCGGGGCGACGAGCCATACGATCACGCTCGAAATCAGGTAAACCGGAACCGTCAATGCGAGAAGGGTCGGCAGAAAGACAAGCCAGTTGAATGGAAATGATCTTTTTGAATAGAAGGGATCTGCCCAATTCGTGGCGGGGCTGAGGAGATTTCCGATGCACAGGGTGTACACCAAAACTGTAAATGGATTGATCGGCAGGCCGATCGCCCAGAAAACCGCGCCGAGAACGGCGGAAATTGCGATATAAACGATCTGCTGCCGAATGAAGCGCACACGAGACGGAAAGGCCAGTTGCATACCAGCACGCTCTCTCCGACCAGACCTGGGGACGACTTGAATTCTACGCCAAAGCCTATTTTCGCGCTGCGGCGCCCGGTAGCGTCGTTTAGGCGAAACCCACCAACTCCGGTTCGCGCTGCAATCGAATTCCGAACCGCGCTTCAACTGCGCTGGAGATTTTCTCCGCCAGCTCCAGAATCTCTCTCGCCGTCGCCCCGCCGCGATTCACCAGCGCCAGCGTGTGCTGCGACGAAATTCCCGCACCACCCCTTGCATATCCCTTCGCGAAGCCCGCCTGCTCAATGAGCCACGCCGCGGAGATTTTCACCAAGCTGTTCTCTGCCGGAAACATTCTTATCGGCAATCCCGCTTCGGCCGCGTTTTTTCGCAAGCGTTCCGCGGTCTCTTCTTTGACCGATGGATTCTTGAAGAAGCTCCCCGCGCTGCGACAATCCGGGTCGCCATCCACTAGCAACATCCCCTTGCTGCGCCGGATGCTCCGCACCGCTTCCGTCGTCTCTGCCAACGTGGGCGCCGTCGCCCAATCCGCAAAGTGATCCTTCAAGTCCTGATAGGCAATCAGCGGCGCCCCATCCTGCCGCAGCCGGTAGTCGACGCGCGTGACGATGTAACGGCCTTTATCCGTCGAGTTGAACCGGCTCTTCCGATACGCGAATCCACACTCAGCATTCGAGAACTCCAAGAACGTCTGGTCAACCAAATCAAATGCCCGCACGCGCTCAATGACGGATGCCGCCTCCTGCCCGTACGCGCCGACATTCTGCACGGGCGTTCCTCCCACGGTCCCCGGAATCCCAGCCATGCACTCCACGCCTGCGTAGCCCGATCTAACGGCGCGATCCACGAATCCGCTCCAATCCTCGCCGGCCGCCACGCGAATCAGCTCCCCATCCCGCTCGATTCCCTTCAGCCCAACGTGCAACACCAGCCCCGGAAACCCCTGATCGGCAACGAGAACATTGCTGCCGCCGCCCAGCACAAATAGCGGCACGCCTCGTCCGCGCGCCCAGTCGCTGGCCTCCGCAAGCTCGGCCTCAGTCAACGCCTCAGCAAACCACCGCGCCGGCCCGCCGATGCCAAAAGTTGTCAGCGGGGCAAGAAGTTGTCTTTCTTTGATCTGCATCGGTTCAAGGCTACACCGCTAAGGCTGAACAGGGTAAAATGAGCACAGGCAGCTTCCTCTGCCGGAGGCGAAAAATGTACCCAGAACTGATGGTGATTCCCATGCGCGAGGAATTAGTTCGCGCCGGACTCAAAGAAACCCGGACCGCCGAAGAAGTAGACGCGGCACTCGCCGAGCCCGGAACCACCCTTGTCGTTGTCAACTCGATTTGCGGCTGCGCGGCCGGCAAGGCCCGTCCCGGCATCCGCCTCGCTCTTTCCAACTCCGCCAACCAGCCCGATCGCAAGATCACCGTCTTCGCGGGCCAGGATCGAGAAGCCACCGAGCGCGCTCGCAGCTATTTTGAGGGGCATCCGCCCAGTTCGCCTGCGGTCGCAATTATGCGCGACGGCAAGCTCGTTTACCTTATGCAGCGCTCCGTCATCGAGCAGTCGACCGCTCAGGGCATCGCATCGGAACTGGTGCGCGCCTTCGACGAGTTCTGTGCGAAGACCACCGCGTAACGCCGCTTCAGCCAGACATCAGCAAGTAAAACGGCCTCCGATGGTGGGAGGCCGTTGTTTTTGTTCTCGAGGTTATCTGCTCAGTCCGCAGCCTGCGCCTTCGCCAGTTTTTGGACCTTGCTGTGCCTCACGGAGTAGCCGAAGTAAATGATCAACCCGAAGATGAGCCAGCCAATCATCACCTCCCACGTCACCCGCGGCAACCGGCTCATCACAAACAGCGCTGTCACAATTCCCAGAATCGGTACCAGCGGTACCAGCGGCGTCTTGAACGGCCTTTCCATCTCCGGGTGCCGCACGCGCAATACCCAAACCCCTGCGCAAACAATCGTGAACGCCAGCAGCGTCCCGATGTTCACCAGGTCCGACAGGAAATCGATGTCCTTGAAGGCCGGCATCAGCGCGACAATCGAACCCACAACGATGGTCGAAATCCATGGCGTGCGGAACTTGGGATGTACCGCCGAAGCCCACTTTGGCAGCAGGCCGTCCTTCGACATCGAATAGAACACGCGCGACTGGCCAAGCAGCATCACCAGCATCACCGTGGCCAGTCCAAACACTGCGCCAATCTTCACCAGCAGCGCCCCCCAGCTTATGCCCGTCGCATCGATCCCTACCGCCACCGGATCGCTCACGTTCAGTTGCGTGTACTTCACCAACCCCGTCAAGACCGACGACACCAGGATGTAGAGAATCGTGCACACCACCAGCGATCCCAGAATCCCGATCGGCATGTCGCGCTTTGGGTTTTTGGCTTCCTGCGCGGCCGTCGACACCGCATCGAACCCGATATAGGCGAAGAATATCGACGATGCTCCTGTCGCAATCCCCATCCAGCCGAAGTTTCCGTGCGCGTCCACTGGCGGGATGAATGGATGCCAGTTATGCCACGCCAGCGAAGGATGCCCCACCAGGAAAATGCCCCCTACAATCAGGAAGACTCCCACGATCCCCAGCTTCACAATCACAATCGCCGAATTAAAGTTTGCAGATTCCTTGATGCCGATCACCAGAATCGCCGTAATCGCCAGAACTCCCAGCATCGCCACCAGGTTGAAAGCCGCAATCACATGCGGCAATCCGGCCACACTCAAGTTGGCCGGCAATGAGGCCAACGGCTGCCACTTCTGCTGGTAAAAGTAAAGGTCCGTTCCCGGAACAGCGGTGAACCGTGGCGGCATGTAAATGTGCAGTTGCTGCAGCAGGCTGTTCAAATACCCTGACCACCCGGCAGCCACCGTTGCCGCGCCAAATGCGTACTCCAACACCAGATCCCACCCGATGATCCACGCCACAAACTCGCCCAACGTCGCATAGCCGTACGTATATGCCGATCCGGCAATTGGAATGATGGAAGCAAACTCGGCGTAGCACAACCCAGCAAACGCGCACACAATTCCGGCCAGCACAAAGCTCAGTGAAACCGCCGGCCCGGCATAGAGCGCGGCCGCCTTGCCCGTTAGCACAAAGATACCCGCGCCGATGATCGCTCCAATTCCCAGCGTCACCAAGTTCAGCGCACCGAGCGAGCGCTTCAGTGTGTGCTCGCCCTGCTCGCCTGCTTCCATCGACAGCATCGACATGGGCTTAACGCGCAGCAGATTCGAGATCAAAGATTGATTCCCTCCCCGGCGAATGGATGGTGCAAAGCGCAGCAGAATCCGGCGGAACTCGTTACGCAATCATACGATACAGCGGCGGCCATTCTCGCAACGGTTGCCTGGGCAACCGTGCGCCACGGAATCAGATCGGCTCTGACTCGCCAACTTCATACAATTGCAGGTTCCGATCTGCGATGCCGATCGAAGGCCAGCTCGCTCGCCAGGCGGTCAGGTGCGCGGTCCGGAAATGCTCGTCGAGAGCACTCCTGTCTTTCCAGCGCTCCTTGATATGGACCAGGCCGCGGTCAAGCACATCCTCCGCATACGATTACTCGATGCACCCGAGCTCAGTTCGGCTGGCCTCAATCACCCGGGCCATGATGGCACGCGCCGCGTTCAGCCGGTCTGCAGGAAGACGCACGGTTCCGACAATCAACAGCATTCATCCCTCCTCAATGCGGCGCGCGTCGAGCCGCCGCTGTTTCTCATGAGAATTGTCTCGTTTTCGGGCAGTCTTTGCTGGGGTTCAGATGAGGAATGTCTTTTTCAGATCAGATTTGTCTCAAATCGGCGCAGTTGCACCGTCTCAAATCCAGACAGCACCGTCTCTTTTTCAAACACTCGCGATTTGCTGCCGACCCGCGCGCGATTAACTAAGCGCAGCTACCCAGCGCCGAAACTCGCCTGCCGGGTCTCTGGTGCGGAAAATCGCCGCCGAAACGCCGACCACGCTCGCTCCGGCTGCCAGAATCTCCGGTGCAGTCTCGAGCGTCACTCCACCCACCGCGACGAGCACTGCATCCGGTCCCGCCTGCTGGCGCAGCCTGCGCACTCCCGCCGCGCCAATCGGCGCTTTCGTTGTCTCTTTGGTTGTCGTGGGAAAAATCGGCCCGATAGATAGATAATCCGCCGGCTGTTTCAGGATCCCCGGCACGAGCGCTTCGCTTCCGCCAAATGTGCCGACGATTCTCTCCGGCCCCAGCAGCCGCCGAGCCTCGGCAGGCGCGGCATCGCCCGCATCCACGTGCACGCCGTCAAATCCTGCCTGCGCCACCAAGTCGACCCGATCGTCGAGAATCAGCTTTACGGTTCCGGCGGGCAGCCCCGCGCGCAGAATCGCCGCGTCGGCCAGCACCTCTGCGTCGCTCCCTGATTTGTTCCTGTATTCGAGCAGCGTTACACCGGCATTCGCCAGGTCCCCGCTGAGCCACTGCAAAAACTCCGCCCGGCCAGCAGGCGGAATCACGCCAGCATCGAGAATCGGATACAACTTCGGAAAGGAATAGGACATTCATTCAGACTAGCTCTCAAGGGGCCCGGAGCAGAATCCCGAGGGCCGCAAGCTCGGCGAAATAATCACGGAGCCCGCCTATCCCTCGCCTTTCTGCTCCCTACTGCCTGTTCCCTATTCCCTGCCTTTCTCACATCTCGTCCGCGCTAGGCCCATAGATTCCCGGCACCTTCGCGCCGATCAGCCGCAGATACACAACCAACTGTCCGCGGTGATGAATCATGTGGTTCAAAACGGTTTCACGAAAGACGTTGTACTTGGTGTCGTCGATCCACGCCTGGCCGCCGAACACAAACTTCCAGTTCCGGTCCCACGCGTCCCCCGTTGTCGCGACCAACGCAGGCCTCGTCTCCGCCAGTTTCTTGTCGAACCTCTCCAGCAGCTCGGCTTTGCTGGCAGGCGTGTACGGCTCCCACTTGTGATCCGCAGCAAACTCCAGCTTGTCCAGGGTAAGCGTGTGATTTCCCCAGTCGCCGACAAAATCGGTCAGATGGCCCGCCAGCCGGCCCAGGCTCATTGACTTGGGATGAGGTTTGAAATTCCAATCGGCATCGGCCGGAATCGCGTCCAGCATCTTCCGTGTCTTCGCCGTCTCGCTGTCGAACTCGGCAATCAGTGCTTTTTGTGCGTCCATTTCTTTGATCCTCCTTATCGCCCAAACAGCATAGCCGATTCCCGCATTAAGGGGCGAAGAAAAAGCGACAATGTTTTCCACAGAACCACTCTCAACTCGCCCCAAAAACGCCGTCGAGACTCGTGGATCAAGACTGTTTTCTTATTTCGAATCAGAATGTTGCCGGAAAAACCAAATGGGCTTTGCCCGCTCTCCGCCTTACGCTGTCTTCTTCTCTGCCTCGGCACGCAGCGCCAGGAACCGCTCCATATACCCGGTATCAAAGTCCCCTGCCCTGAACCCCGCATCCTGAAAGATCAACTCATGCAGAGAAATCGATGTGTCGATTCCCTGCACAATGAACTGGCTCAACGCTCGGCTCATTCGCGCAATTGCTTCTTCGCGATCCACTCCGTATGCGATCAACTTCGCAATTAACGAATCGTAATACGGTGGAATCACCCCCTCAGCATATTGCGCGGTGTCCACGCGAATTCCGTTTCCGCCCGGCACGTTGAACACCGTAATTTTCCCCGCCGACGGAGTGAACTTATGCGGATGCTCCGCGTTGATACGGCATTCGATCGCATGCCCGCGGATCTCCAGCTTGGCCGGCAATATGGCATCGAGTTTCTCTCCGGCGGCGATCCGTAACTGCGCCTTCACAAGGTCCACACCGGTAATCGCCTCCGTCACCGGATGCTCCACCTGAATGCGCGTATTCATCTCGATGAAGTAAAGCTGATGGTTCTTGTCCATCAGGAACTCCACCGTCCCCGCGTTCTGGTAGCCGATCTCTCCCATGCACTTGCAGAGAGTCTTCCCGATCTCTTCGCGCAACTTCGGCGTCACCTGCAGGCTGGGCGCTTCTTCAATCAGCTTCTGATGCCGGCGCTGGATCGAGCATTCGCGCTCAAACAGCGAAGCCACGTTGCCATGCTCATCGGCCAGCACCTGGAATTCGATGTGCCGCGGATCCTCAATGAATTTCTCCATGTAGAGTTCGCCGTTGCCGAAAGCGTTGGCCGCTTCTGTAAAGGCCGCATGAAACAAATTGGGCAAATCCTCGGCCTCGCGCACAATTCTCATCCCACGCCCGCCGCCGCCTGCTTTGGCCTTCAGGATCACCGGATAGCCCACCTTCTCGGCCCATGCGCGCGCCTCTTCAGCGGTCGCCAGGATCCCGTCTGACCCGGGGAGAATCGGCACCTTCGCCTTCTTCATCGCCTGGCGAGCCTTTTCCTTTTCGCCCATCAGCCGCGTCACCTCAGGCGGTGGCCCGATGAACTTGATGTTCGACGCGCGGCACACTTCGGCAAAGTTCGCGTTTTCGCTCAGCAGGCCGTATCCCGGATGGATTGCCTCGACGTCGGCGATCTCAGCCGCTGAAATCACGGCCGGCACATTCAGGTAGCTGTCCGCGGCGCGCGGCGGCCCAATGCAGATCGCTTCGTCGGCGAACTTGACGTGGAGCGAGTTGCGGTCGGCCTCGCTGTACACCGCAACTGTGCGGATGCCCATCTCCCGGCACGCGTTCAACACGCGCAGCGCGATCTCGCCTCGATTGGCAACCAGTACCTTACGAAACATGAATGACCTTTGGGAGGAGCGTTAGAGAAATGATTTCGCGAGCCACTCGTCCGCCTACGCCGGCCGAACCGAAAACAACGGCTGCCCGAACTCGATGGCTTGCCCGTTCGCGACCAGGCACTTGACCACCTCGCCCGACACGTCCGCCTCGATCTCGTTCATCAGCTTCATGGCCTCGATGATGGCGATTACCTGGCCCTTTTCCACGTGGTCCCCCGGCGCGACAAACGGTGCGGCGCCCGGAGACGGCGAGCCATAAAAAGTACCTACAATTGGCGACTTCACCATATGCAGCCCGGCCTCCGCATTCGCCGCCGGCTCCGCCGCAGCGCCCGTTCCTGAAGCTGAAGCCGCCGCTGTCGCCGCAGCCTGCGCCACGCCTTGTGGGGCTGTCTGCAGCAGCCGCGCCAGATCGCTCAGCCCCGCCGGACCGCTCTCCACTGGATTGAATTTCAGACGGAGCTTCAAGTCGCCGCGGTCCACGTCAAACTCGGCCACGCCGTGCGACTTCAAAAACTCAATCAGTTGCCGCAGATCCTCAATATCTTGTTGCTTCATTCGTTCCTTCAATCCCAGTTCCCTCTACTCTGCCGGCTTTTCTCTGCCGTTCACAGTTCAATCAGCGCCTTGGGCGCTGGAGTCAGAACATGCCCACCGCTGCGCGTTACCGCCACCATATCCTCAATGCGAATGCCAAACTTTCCCGCCAGATAAACACCCGGCTCGACGGTAATGACCATGCCAGGCTGCAATCGCGTACTCTGTCCGGCGCCAACCCGAGGCGGCTCATGAATCTCCAGTCCAACTCCGTGGCCAGTCGAGTGTGTAAAAAACTCAGCCAATCCTTCCCTGCGCAACACGCTTCGTGCGGCCTCGTCCACCTCGGCGCAGCTCACGCCTGCGGCCACCGCGTTTACCGCGTTTTCTTGCGCTGCCAGCACCGCCTCGTAAGCCTTTCGCTCCTCGGGCTTTGGCTTGCCCAGGAAGACGGTCCGCGTCATATCCGAACAGTAACCCTTGTGGATTATACCGAAGTCCATGGTCACAAACCCTCGCCGCGGCAACAGCGCCGTAGTCGCGCGTCCGTGAGGCATCGCCGAACGCAAACCCGCCGCCACGATGGTTTCAAACGACATTCCCTCCGCGCCCAGCTTGCGAGCCTGGTGCTCCAGCTCTCCAGCCACTTCAACCTCGGCAATTCCCGGGCGCAGCACGCCCAGGATGTGCTCAAACAATTTGCAGCCGGTCAGCGCAGCTTCCGACATTACCGCCAGCTCATCTCCATCCTTCACTGCACGTAGTTGCTCAACAATCGCCGCAGGCAAACCCTGAAAAAATCCTCTCCGCAAACGGCTCGGCAGCTCACTCTTCCAGCGTGCCAGCTCCGCCACTGTTGTCTTTGCCGGATCAAAACCGGCCATCTCCGCGCCCGGCTGCGCGGCCAGCCACTGCGTCGCCGCCACCGCGGGCGAACCCGACGCGATCTCGACCTGGGCTGCTTTGACTTCTTCGTTCGCTTGCGCCGTGTAGCGTCCATCGGTAAACATTCGCGCAGCTCTGCGGGTCACGGCCAGCGCCGCGCTCGAACCGGTGAATCCGCAAAGATGGCGAACGTCGGGAAGGTGTGTGACGAGAATTCCGGGAAGGCCGGCGCGAGTCAACCGGCGGCGCAGTGCGCCCATGCGGCGGATATGGTCCACGCGCTCAGTTTTATCATGGCCGGCTTCGACCGCAATCGCCGCAAGCCGGCGATCAAGATTTGCGAGCTTGACGAAGTCTACGAGCGATGCAATGTTGGGCGCAGGAGACACGTCAATGCTGAACCCCGCCTTTACTCAAACGGTGCAAATCGGGATCGTCGTTCGCGACCTGGACGCAACGATACGGAAATACGTCGACAATTACGGGATTGGTCCGTGGAAGATCTTCGACTTTAACCCCGGCAATGCGCCGGATCTGCGCGAGTACGGCCAGCCGGTCCAACGCTCTTGGCGCCTTGCGGTCGCTATGGTTGGCCAACTCCAGTGGGAGCTGATCGAGCCGCTCGACAACGAAAGCATCTACGCGCGATTCCTTGCTGAAAAAGGTGGCGGCGTGCACCACATCGCCGTCGCTGCCCAAAGCTTCGACAACATGCTGACAATGGAGGCCAAACGAAGGAAAGAACTGGTTCTCAGCGGCGAATTCGAGGGTATCAAGGTTGCATACCTTGACACCGAGGCCGATCTTGGCGTGACCCTCGAAATCTTTAGCGGCTCGCCCAACCTCGAAAAGGCGCCGGATGTGACTTAGCCAAAATTGTTCGCGTTCACGCCGTCGCGTCCGTCGCCGGCGGATACTTCGCATCAACGGGCATTTCGCTCCGCGCTTCTGCGGGAAGCACAGGAGGCTTGTCGCCAAGGTAGCCGTCGGCGAAGAGAATGTTGCGAGCCAACCCCATTTTCCTTAGACCCAGAATAATTAGACCGTTCAGATCCGTCTCATTCTTGAACATTCCGTGGAATGCCGACCGCGGATAGCGATGATGATTGTTGTGGTAGCCATCGCCGAAGGTGAGCCACGCAAGAATCTTATTGTTCTTGCTGTTGTTCTTCATGTTGTAGTTTTCATAGCCAAAGGTATGGCCCAGCGAGTTCACAGCCCATACAGAGTGCTGAAAGAGCACGGTTCTCAGGCAGGCCGCGAAGAAACAGCCCCACGCATCGGTCATCCCACCGAATGCATAGCCGATGAGCCACGGAATCGCCACGGAGATAACTGGCCAAACGTAGTGCGTGCGCGCGTAAAACCGGATCACAGGATCGCGTACCAGGTCGCGTCCGTAGACATTCACGTCGGTGCTGGTCTCGTCAAACATCCATCCGATATGGGAGTGAAAGAGC
This sequence comes from uncultured Occallatibacter sp., assembly GCA_964533905.1. Classification (GTDB taxonomy): domain Bacteria; phylum Acidobacteriota; class Terriglobia; order Terriglobales; family Acidobacteriaceae; genus Telmatobacter. The sequence continues at coordinate 11,156 of CAZHOO010000031.1, forward strand.
CCCCTGAGGGAGTTCTCATGTTCGCAGTGACCATCGACGAAAGGACTGTGATTGTCGCCGCAGTTGTCCGTGTGTGCGTGATGGCGGCGATGATCGGTCGTCCAGGTAAGCAGCGAGCTTTGAAAGGACATGGAACCGAATGCGCCGAGCATATAAGCGACCCACGGCGCTGTCTCAAAGCTCTTGTGCGAAAAATAGCGGTGGAAGCCGACGCCGGTGCCCATCCCAACAATGAAATAGCCGACCGCGAACGTAATCACTTCAACCCAGTGGATGGGGTGTGAGCGAAACCAGAAGATGCTTCCAACCGACCCGGCCAGGGGAAAGCCGATCAGGAAAGTGTTATCGAGTCGCTTTTTGAGGCCGGAACGAACCGCAATCATGCCAGGGGGTTGGTTCGCAATTTGCAGGTTTTCTCGGGTAATCGCCAAAACGCACGCTCCACTCTTGTCTAGTCTCTCCGACTACGGCCCGGAGAGCAACCCCGCCAGCAACCTCGAGCCCGAACAGCAGTCTCTCCGCCGGTTAGATGAACGAGACTGCCGCCGCGTTACAACGAAAGCCGCCCGGCCGATCCTCGAGAGCTACTTCTCTTCCGCGGTAATGGCCGCAAGCACCTCTTCGCTGTGCTTGTTGATGTTGCCGACCTTCCAAACCTTCACGATCTTCCCTTCAGGGGAGATGAGGAACGTATCCCGTTGCGCCAACCTGCCGATCGGCGTGAACATCACCGGCACTCCATAGGCATCTATGACCTTGCGATCGGGATCGGCCAGCAGCTTGAAACTGAGCGAATCTTTCGTGCAAAAGGTCTCATGGCTCTTAACCGAATCGAGGCTTACGCCCAGTACCACCGCATGGTCGGCGTTGTACTTCGCCTGGTCGCGCTGGAAGTTATGCGCCTCGGTGCTGCATCCCGGCGACATGTCTTTGGGGTAAAAGTAAAGCACCACCCACTTTCCCTTGTAATCCGAGAGTGACACCGGCGCATTTTCTTGCGACGGCAGCGTGAAGTTGGGAGCGGTTGCCCCCGGCTGAAGACTGGCCGCCTGAGCCGTGCAGCTCGACGCGACCCAGCCAGCGGCAATCAGCACAATCCATAGACCCTTGATAGGCATGGCGTTTCTCCTTGTTGGCGGCGTCCTTTCGAGCGAGCGGCGCGCGGTATCAACCCTAGTACGCTGCGGATTCACAATTTGGATTGAATGCCAGCCCTGGAACTACCCCAGCACGCCCTCGGCCGTAATCTCGACCGTCGGCTGCAGCATCCTCGATACCGAGCAATATTTCTCGATCGACAGATCGACAGCCTTCTGTAACTTCTCCAGTTCAATTGCGCCGTACCCCTTAAAGCGCAAGTGGATCTTTGTGAAGACGGCAGGAACCGCATCCGCACGCTCACCTTCAACCACTACCTCGAGGCGTTCCGGCTCCTGGCGCTGTTTCTTCATGATGTGCAGCACGTCCATCGCGCTGCATCCAGCCAGAGCCGAGAGCAGCGTCTCCATCGGGCGCAGCCCCGCATTCTCGCCGCCAAGATCGGGCGGTCCGTCGATCACTCCTGTCGCGCCCGCGGCATTCGTCGCCACAAACTTGGATGGTCCCGTCTGTACCAACTTGATCCTTGTCTGTCCCACCATCAGTCGCTGCCCTTTCTGGATCCAGCCTCAACGTGCGTCGAAAACAGGTCGCTCGACAGGTACCGGTCGCCCTGGTCGCACAGAACGAACACTACGACGCCCGTTTCCAGCGTGCCTGCCAACCGGCAAGCCGCCGCGCAGGCTCCTCCCGATGAAACGCCCGAGAAAATCCCTTCTTCGAGCGCAAGTCTGCGCGTCATCTTCTCCGCTTCTTCCTGCGTCACGTCCAGGGTCAAATCCACGCGCTGTGGCTCAAAGATGGTCGGAAGGTATTCTTTGGGCCACCTGCGGATCCCCGCAATCTTCGCGCCTTCTGAAGGCTGCACACCGACAATCCGCACCTGCGGATTTTGTTCTTTCAAGAATCTTGAAGTCCCCATGATGGTTCCAGTGGTTCCCATGGCTGAAACAAAATGTGTGATCGTCCCTTTTGTGTCGCGCCATATCTCCGGGCCGGTCGTCTCATAGTGCGCGCGCCAGTTGTCGGGATTGCCGAACTGGTTCAGCATCACCACGCCGCCCTTGGCCACCTGCTCTCGCGCGTAATCAATCGCGCCTTCCATTCCGCGATCGCCCGGCGTCAGTGTCACCTTGGCCCCAAAAGCCTCCATCGTCGCCACGCGTTCCGCCGTTGAGCTTTCGGGCATCACCAGCTCAATTTGAAAACCTTTCACCGCCGCAATCATCGCCAGGGCGATTCCGGTGTTGCCGCTGGTTGGCTCGATGATGCACACTCCGGTCTTCAGCTCACCGCGTTTTTCGGCGCCCTCTATCATGAATTTTGCCGCGCGATCCTTGACCGACGAGCTGGGATTATTGCCCTCGACTTTTCCGAACAGACGCACTCGCGGGTTGGGAATCACCCGGCGCAATTCGACCAGCGGCGTATTTCCCACAAGATCCACCACATTCATTTGCCGCCTCCGCGAATCGCGCGCCTCAGTCCATTATCGCAACACCCGCGACTCTGAACTTAAGGATGACACTTCCATTTTTCCCTGATGCGATCCTCTCGCACCTCGTGGAGCAATAACCCGTACCATAGACCCATCAGCAAATCAGCGATTTTTGGAGCGATGATGACCGAGAAATTGCTGCGATTCAACGGTGCTGCTGAACGCGATCCAGCCATCGAAACGTGGATGAACGAGCATCGAGGCGAACTTGGGGCCATCGCGCACGAGTGGTTTGAAGTAATGCGGAGATGTGGAGACGAAGTCCGGGAGCTACTGCATGACGGCTGCCCGGTCGCATGCCTGGGTGATGTCCCCTTCGCCTATGTCAATGTATTCAAATCGCACGTAAATGTGGGTTTTTTTCGCGGCGCAGAACTGCCGGATCCCGCCCACGTGTTGCAAGGCTCCGGGAAACTCATGCGCCATGTGAAACTGAGGCCGGGATCAGCGACTGATGCTGCGTCGCTCAGCAAGCTAATCGAGACAGCTTATTCGGATATAAAGGTACGCGTCGAAAACGGCTAGCTGCTGCAAGCCACCGGCTACAGGCTGCCCGCCGCTTCCCGCGCCACCGGCTTCTTCTTGCCCGCGTCCGCTTCATGGGACGCATGCAGGTCGCTTTGCCGGTCCATCCATTCATCGAGCCGCGAGCGCTTGAACCGCCAGCGATTGCCCAGCTTGAACGCCGGCACGAACCCATCCGATGCGTACTTGTAGAGTGTGTCTGCGGAGATGCCAAGGTAATTCGAGGCCTGGCGAATGTCCATGACCTCGCGAATCTCAGGAACCAGCAGGTTGGAGCGGATCGCTGCGTTGCGCATCATTGCCTTCCAAAAAGAGCGGGATCGAAAGCGGATTCTTGCGGCTAAAAGGGCCGGTACTTCTGTATTTAACCCGACTTGATAGGTTCATTCAAGGAATTTCCGTAAGTTACAGGATTTTCATGGGTTTCCCCCAACCGCCTGCAACATCTGTGCCTGGGTAAAACCCCAGCCCCTTGTACTCTGCCCGCCCACCTTCCCCAATCCGTTGCGCCCTTGAAGCAGATGGTCCGGACAGTCGCGTCCTTCCCGCCCCCGGCCTTCGGCTTCCTGCTCTCCCTGTTCCCTATTCCCTAATCCCTGTTCCCCGCCTTTCTCACATTTCCTTCCGCCACCAAGCCGTCTTCTCGTCGCTCAGGAATCTCGTCTTTTCGCCCCGCGACAAGTGGAAGTCCAGCACATCGCTCTTTTGAAACGTAGAGCAGTCGGGCCAGCTCATGTCCTTATCAAAGTGCGTCTCCGTCTGATGCACGTCCACCAGCGTGATGTCGTCAGGAGTGCATTCCACCACGCGCTGCGCATACATCCAGAACGTGTACCCGGATGGCGGGTCTGGAGGCGCCTGGTTGGCGATCTTCGTCAACAAAAGGATGAGCACAAAGACCGCCGCGATCGCTGCAACCTTCTTCATGGAATGTGCACGCCTTCATCCGCGCGGTGACGACCAGTATAGCGAAGCACCTCTGTGCGTTCTGCCTGCAAACGCCCATAAAACAGAACGGCTTCCCTTCTCGGGAAGCCGTTCCAAGCTTTGACACCTGAACCCTGAAACTGACCCTCGTTTCCTAGTTCTGATCGTCACGGCGGTGGAGCGTCGGCGGTCCGTCGCCCGAGTCACCGGAGCTGTTGCCGCTCTGCGCGGTTGAATTGCCCGAGCCGCCCGAATCGTCGGTTGTCGTGCTCGCCCTGCGCAAAGACGGCTTTGGTCCGCCCTTCATATCCACCAACCGCCGCTTGTCCTCAATACGCGCCAGCCGGGCCTTCACGTCCTCAAACTCCGACGTAGTCACAAGGTAATCGTCCTTGGCCGGAAGAATTCGCGCAATCTCCATTTGCGAGTGCAGAATGCGGTCCGGCGTCTGCGGATGGTCGCTGAAGGCCTTGGCCACCAGTCCCGGTTTGCGCTTTTCCAAAGCCTGCACCTTCTCAAAGAACGTGATGAAGGCCTGCGGATCGTACCCGGCCCGGTACATGTACTGAACGCCCAGATAGTCGGCCTGCGCCTCAAAGTCGCGCGAGAACTGCAGGAATGTGATCGGAATCGCCAATTGCGCCGCTTCGTAAATCCCGTATCCCGTCCAGTCGTAGGGCAATAAGATCATCAGCGGAACCATGCCGATCTGTGCGTAATTCAGCCGTGTCATCTCGCGGGCGGCGTGGTGTGCGCACACATGAGCCGTTTCATGCGCCATAACGCCCGCCAATTCCGCTTCCTCGTCTGCCGCCAGAATCAATCCTGAGTTGACATAGAAGAACCCGCCCGGCAATGCCATGGCGTTGATCTCATCCGAATCGATCACCTTGATCGTGAACGGCACCTTGCAGTCGGAGTTCTTCACGATGTTCTGCCCGATCCGGTTCACATATTCGTCCACTACGGGATCGGTGATGAACTTCGTGCTCTTCTCAATCTCGTCGGCGAATTGCTTGCCCATCTTGATCTCGCCGTCGGTCGAGTACCAGTTGCCGAGCCCGCGCCCGCCAATATTGCGGTTGCCCACCGCGCCCACATCCTCGATGCTTCCCGATTTGATGGGGATCATCTGGCTGCCTGGATCGACAACCTTGTTCACATCTACAGGTCCGGCGCAATCGCTGCCCACCGGCGTCGTGCCCGGTTCGGGATCGTCGTCCTTGACGTCTTTATCCTTCTTCTTGTCTTTCTTGTCGTCACTCTTCTTGTTGGCCTCGCAGGGAGGGAGCTGCGCACTGTTATCCGCGGATTCCGTTCCGCTACCCGTCGAAGTCGAGGCCGTTCCCGAATCCGGTTGCTTTTGAGGAGCCGGTGCATCTCCTCCCACCGGAGTTGTCCCCGCGGCCGGCTGCGCCGTAGTGGACGTCGTGGGGCTAGCCGAGGGGTTCGTCGGCGCTGCGGCCGGCGTGCTTGCCGGCGCCTGCGCCGCGGGTGTCGTGCTGTTTGGGGAATTACCGGCTGTGGGCGCCGTCGACTGTGCCCAGACTCCAACGGTCATGGCCAGTGCCAATCCTGCCAATACCGCCGCTCTATATTCGTTTGCCACCATCGACCTCACCTCCGCCGCGCACCCCTTGACCGCACACGGCCCCGCTTCGCTCTGTCACTTAGACGCAAGTATGTTCCACTTCGCCAACAAAGGCAAAGAGCCTTTTTTCGGCTTGGCGCCTCGTCCGTTATCTCCGCGGTTCGTCCCTCCAGACCTTAGCCCCAGTGAATTCTCGCTGTTTCCTTATCCTGGGAGCAGACCGGGCTCGGGGCAACCGCCTTCCGTTTGACATCCATTGCACAGCCGGGGTTGCTGGGGTGGCTTGGGCCCCCACCTTTCCAGTACAGTGAAGAAAACCGTCGGGAGGCGCTTTGCGGCTCAAGATTCTGGCAGGTGTTTGGATTGCCGTCTGCGGGGCAGTGCTGGTTGCCGCCCAAGCGGCTCCCCCGTCCCCAAATCCAGCACCTCCTGCGACTTCACCCCAAGCTCACAGCCACCCCAAAGCCAAGCACCCTGCCCCGCCCGTCGCGCCGGCGCTCTTCGACGCAACAGGCGTCGGCTCGCCCGTCCTCCTCGACAAAAACTGGCGCGTTGGCATCACATCGGACCTTGCTGCGTCTCAGCCCACCTACAATGACTCTGCCTGGGCCGTCCGCGACGCCCTGCCATCCATCGGCGATGTCCCCGATGAGGATGCAATTGCTCCCGCTCCTTCCAGGAACACAAGCGCTGCGACGTCCACGGTCCCCTTACCGGCAACACCCGCTCGCCGCTACGCCTGGTTCCGGCTGCACATTGAGCTCGCTCCTCATCATGGCCCGCTTGCTCTTCTCATCGAGCTCCCCGTCTCGCACGGCACCGCGATCGAGCTCAACTCACCAGGGCTCAGCCCCACACTCTTTGTCAACGGCAAGCAGGTCCAGCCCGAGGGCCCGCACGGCGATGCACCCGACGAGTATCAACCTATCTCGCGCCTCTACAACTTGAATCTCGATCCATCTGTAACCTCGCTCACCCTGGTCGTGCGCGTCATTTACACCGCATTCGGCACCGATGCCTATACCGGCTTTTTCGCCAACCACACTCTCTTTCTGGGCAACTCTGGCGACCTCGAGCGCGAGCTCAATCTTTGGTCCGATCGCAGCCTCTTCGAGCGCTTGCTGAATCTCATCTATTCCGTTCTCCTGGGCGTGCTGGCTCTCTTTCTCTTCGCGCTCTATTTCTCTGAGAAGGGCCACCCCGAATATCTCTGGCTGGCCTTGCATGAACTCGCCGCGGCGCCCATCGGCTTTATCGACCTGGCGGGAATTTTCGCGCGTCTCAGCGCATTTTTTTGCGCCACGCTCGCTCTCCAGCTCCTGCTCATCTCCGCTTACCTTTTCTTCGAATTCCTCGTTGCATTTCTCTCTCTCAAGCCGCGTTGGTACATCCGCGCCCTGCGTTACACTTCGCCGGTTTTGTTGGGAATCGGCCCCGCCCTGCTCTTCCTCTTTCATCGCGGAGCCATTCCCTATCTTGCGGCTATCTTCATCTCTTCCGGCCTCTGGATGCTCGGCTGGTGCATCTTCGTCTTCGGCACCCTCATCTCCGCTGCCGTGCGCCGCAACTTCGAGGCCGGCCTCTTCCTCATCCCGCTCGGCTTCAGCGTCGTCGCGGTCGCCGATTCCGTCATCGGCAATGCTATGAACGGAGGAACCGGAACTCCCTATGTCTCTCCGCTCACCCTCCAGGCCGGTCCCATTCCCATTCATGTCTCCTCCATCGGCGGATACGCAGGAATTCTCGTCATCGTGCTCATCGTTTTCTTCCGCTACCGGCGTGTGCAGCGCGATAAGGAGCATGCGACCAACGAGCTGGCCGCAGCCCGCGGTGTGCAGGAGCTCCTCATCCCCCAGGAAAAACTGGCCACGCCCGGATTCGAGGTCGACTCCGTTTACAGCCCAGCCAGCGAAGTCGGCGGCGATTTTTTCCATGTGCAGACCATGGGCCGTGACGGACTACTCGTGGTCATCGGCGACGTTGCCGGCCACGGCCTCAAAGCCGCCATGAACGTCTCGCTGATCATGGGTGCCTTGCGCAGAATGCAGGACGCCAGTCCCTCAAGAATTCTTCAGGGACTCAACCGTGTTCTCTCCGGAACCGACAGCTTCACCACTTGCCAGGCCCTTTGGTTCGGTTCCAATGGCGAAATGGTCATCGCCAACGCCGGACATCTTCCGCCCTATCTCAATAGCCAGGAAATCACACTCCCTGGGAGCCTCCCGCTCGGCGTTCTCAGCGAAATCACCTATGATGAGTCTCGTTTCTTCCTTCATCACGGCGATCGCGTTCTGTTGCTCTCCGACGGTGTGGTCGAGGCCCGTCACCCCAATGGCGAGCTCTTCGGCTTCGATCGTGTTCGCATGCTCAGCCAGGAGTCAGCCTTCAATCTCGCTGAGGCCGCAAAATCCTTCGGCCAGCAGGACGATATCACTGTCCTCACCGTTCGCCGCGAAGTAGAAGCCGCAAAACCGGACGCGCCCTCCCCTGTGCTATCGTCAGCTTTCTCATGAAATCCGTGCAAAATCCTTCCCAGCAATCTTCGTCAGGCAAGCCTACGCACACTCTTGCCCTCACCCTCGAGGCCATCGCCTTCCTTGCCCTCACGGCCGGTGTCATTTACCTCTTCAAGACCAATCCCCTATCGGTCCACTGGACGCAGGGGTATAACCCTACCGGCAGTTTTCTTCTTTCAACCCTCGTAGCCGCGTTGCCCATCGTCTTTCTCCTCGGCTCAATGGCAGTTCTGCGTCTCAAAGCGCACGTCGCCGCACTCGTCGGTCTTGCAACTGCCCTGCTGGCCGCAACGCTCGTCTTCCATATGCCGGTCAGGCTCGCTTTATCCGCCGCGGCCGATGGTGCCGGCTATGGCATTTTCCCCATTTGCTGGATCATATTGCCCGTCATCTTTCTCTACGACCTGACCGTGAAAACCGGCCGCTTTGTCACTTTGCAGCAGAGTCTCACCGGCATTACCGCCGATAGCCGTCTGCAGCTTCTCCTTATCGCTTTCGCCCTCGGTGCATTCTTCGAGGGAACTTCGGGATTTGGCACTCCGGTCGCTGTCTGCTCCGCGATTCTCATCAGCCTCGGATTCCGCCCGCTCAAAGCCGCGGGCCTTTCGCTTCTCGCCAACACCGCTCCTGTCGCCTTCGGCGCCATGGGCATTCCGCTCATCGCGCTCCATGGCGTCACCGGCCTCGATCAGCTCGCCCTTTCCAACACCACAGCGGTCATCCTCCTCCCATTCGATCTGCTGATTCCCTTTTGGCTCATCTGGGCGTTCGCCGGATTCACTGCCATGCTCGAGGTGTGGCCCGCGATCCTCGTCTCGGGTGTCTCCTTTGGCGCCGCTCAGTATCTTATGGCCACATATACAGGACCGTGGCTCGTGGCCATCGTCGCCGCCGCATCCACCATTGCTGTTCTGGTGGCATTTCTCCGTTTCTGGCAGCCGCGCCGGATTCTTGATGTCGATCTTCACGACATCACCCGCGAGGCTCGCCGCCATCACGGCCACAGCGGCACTGCCATCTTCAACGCCTGGCTCCCTTGGCTCATCTTGAGTCTCGTTGTGTTTTTCTGGGGATTACCCCGCATCTCGGCCCTGATGGACCCGCATTCCACCATCAAGATTCCGGTTGTCGGGCTTCACAACGCTATACAGCGCGTTCCACCCGTCGTCGCCGCCGCCACGAAAGAAGCTGCGATCTTCAATTTCAACTGGCTCACCGCCACGGGAACGGCCGTCCTGCTCGCCGCGCTCATCGCTGGCCTGCTCATGGGGCTCTCACCGCGCACGCTCGCCGTGGCATTCGTGCAAACCATCTTCAAGATCCGCTATACCTTTGTCACCATCGCCGCCATGATGGCTCTCGGCTATATCACCCGCTATTGCGGACTCGATGCCACCCTGGGCCTTGCCTTCGCACGTACAGGCGCTCTCTATCCTTTCTTTGGAACTCTCATCGGCTGGCTCGGCACCGCATCTACCGGCTCCGATACCTCATCCAATGTCCTTTTCGGCAGCTTGCAGGTCATCACTGCGCGCCAGATCGGCGTATCTCCCATGCTCATGGCTTCAGCCAACTCGGCCGGCGGCGTCATGGGCAAGATGATCGACGCTGCCAGCATCGTCGTTGCAAGCACCGCAACGAATACTTACGGCCAGGAAGGCTCCATCCTTCGCTTCGTCTTTTTTCATTCACTTGCGCTCGCCGCCCTCGCCGGGATCGTTGTCACCCTCCTCGCCTACGTCCCGCTGCTCGCTGCTTTCATCGCGCACTGATCGCCGCGCTCGTTCCGGGCTCTCCACACGCTCTCACCCCCCACAAGAAATGGGGTGCCCCAGGTCTGGATTCTCAGACCTGAGATAGCACCACACCTCGACGGTGTCATCCTGAGCGGAGCGCGCTTGGGACCCGTGATCGCGACGCGATCATGGGTAAGCGGAGCGAAGGATCTGCTTTTGTATTTCGCCTGCCGCATTCGAATCCTACCTCGCTCACTTGCTCCCGGTTCCCTGTTCTCTGCTACGATTCCTGCGCAGGCAGGATTGAAATTGTTTCTGGTTCGAATTGAGAATCGGTGCGCACCGCTCCAATGGCCAGCTAATAGCTGGTGGCTAGCAGCTAGAAGCTGCTCTTGGAAAAGGACCCTATGACCCTCTTCAACCCCAATCGCCGCGATCTACTCCGCGCCGGCTCGCTCGGCATGGCAGGCGCTGCCATTCCTGCCGTCTCTTTCGCCGCGCAACCAGGCGCGCCAAACCCCGACAGTGTTTCCGCCACCGCCGCAATCTTCAATGTCCGCCAGTACGGCGCCACCGGCGACGGCAAGACGATTGACTCGCCCGCCATCAACCGCGCTATCGACGCGGCTTCCTCGTCCGGCGGGGGCACGGTCGTCTTTCCCCCCGGCACCTATCTCTGTTTCTCGATCCATCTCAAGAGCAATGTCCACTTACGTCTCGATGCCGGCGCAACCATCCTCGCCGCCGATTCGCCCAAGCCCGGCGACGCCACCGGCTACAACGGCGGCACATACGATGCTGCAGAGTCCAATGCACCCTGGGAGCTTTATCAGGACTACGGCCACAGCCACTGGCACAACTCGCTCTTGTGGGGCGAAGATCTCCACGACATCTCTATTACTGGCACTGGCCTCATCTACGGAAAGGGTTTGAGCTTCGGCGCCGATGGCGCCGCTGCAAGTCCACGCGGCGGTTATCCAATCTACATCGCCGAGCAGGCCGGCGTAGGCAACAAGTCCATCGCCCTCAAAAACTGCCGCAACGTCTTGTTGCGCGATTTCTCCGTCCTCAAGGGCGGCCACTTCGCCCTTCTGCTCACCGGCGTCGATAACCTCACCATCGACAATCTCCGTATCGACACCGATCGCGATGGAATCGACCTCGATTGCTGCCAGAACGTTCGCGTCTCCAACTGCACCGTCAACTCGCCCTGGGACGACGGCATCTGCCCGAAGTCCAGCTACGCGCTCGGGTACGCCCGTCCCACGCGCAACGTCACCATCACCAACTGCTTTGTTACCGGGTGCTACCAGCTCGGCACCGTCCTCGACGGCACGTGGAAGAAATTCGAGCCCAACGACCGCCCTTTCGGCATCGGCCGCATCAAGTGCGGCACTGAATCGAACGGCGGCTTCTCCAATATCACCATTTCGAATTGTGTTTTTGAAGGCTGCCTCGGCTATGCGCTTGAATCCGTCGACGGCGCACTGCTTGAAGACATCACCATCACCAACTCGACCATGCGCGACCTCGCCTCAGGACCGCTCTTTCTGCGTCTCGGCGCGCGCCTCCGCGGCCCCAAAGAAACTACGCAGGTCGGAACCCTAAAGCGCATCCTCATCTCCAACCTCGTCTGCCACAACGCGTCCGGCCGCCAGGCGTCCATCCTCACCGGCATCCCCGGCCACGCGATTGAAGACCTCAAACTCTCCAACATTTACGTCGAGACAGCCGGCGGCGGAACGCCCGACACGGCCGCGATCCTTCCGCCCGAGCAGGAGGACGCCTATCCTGACCCTGGCCGTTTCGGCACGACCCCCAGCTCCGGCTTCTTCCTCCGCCACATTCGCGATCTTGAAATGTCCCACATTGAAATCGCCAACGCCACGCCCGACGCGCGCCCCGCGTTTCACCTTCAAGACGTCGCCCGCGCCGACTTCTTTGCCATCACCGCGCCGCGCGCCGCTGACGGGGCCTTTGCCCTTCACGACGTCGAGGATCTCCGCGTCGGCTGGAGCCGCGCCGCAAGCGACATCACTCTCCCCGCCGCCGACAACAAGACACTCTAACCGTTCCACTGACCTTGGGTGCCCAAGGTCCCGCGTTTGGGACCTGGGATACCACCATTCCTTGCCCAGCACGAAAAACTGTTCCCTGTTCCCTGATCCCTGTCTTTTGTGGCTTTCATCACATTCGCACGAATCCAAAAATCGTACTATTGTCTTTAGAGCCTCATGGTGATCCCCTCCAGTTCGCTCGCCCCGCCGCCCGCCGCCGACCTCGCGGCGCCGCGTCCCCGTCTGCTGTCACTCTTCGACGACGCGGCCGGCAATCTTCGCGGCAAAGTCATCGGCATCTATGGCCTGCTCTTCGTCTTCAATGCTGGCGCATGGCTCTGGGCCGTCGTTGCCTTCCGTCACTATCCGCTGCTGCTTGGCACGGCGCTGCTCGCCTACAGTTTCGGCCTCCGCCACGCCGTCGATGCTGACCACATCGCCGCCATTGACAACGTGACCCGCAAGCTCATGCAGGAAGGCAAGCGCCCCGTCGCCGTCGGCCTTATGTTTTCTCTCGGCCATTCCACCATCGTCGTCATCGGCTCGGTACTCATCGCCGGTGCCGCTCTCGCCCTTCAGCACCGGCTGGACGCAGCTCGTGACATTGGTGGCCTCATCGGCACGCTCGTATCCAGTCTCTTTCTGTTTGCCATCGCCATCGTGAACATCGTCGTCCTCATCTCCATCTATCGTGCCTTCGCCCGCGTCCGTGCCGGCGTGCCCTACGTCGATGAAGATTTCGATCTCCTCCTCGCCAACCGCGGATTTCTCGCACGCATCTTCCGGCCCATGTTTGCCATCATCAGCCGCAGTTGGCACATGTATCCGCTCGGCGTCCTCTTCGGCCTCGGCTTCGATACCGCGACAGAGATCGGCCTCCTTGGCATCTCCGCCGCTGAAGCCTCTCGCGGGCTTCCGATCGGCTCCATTCTCGTCTTCCCTGTCCTGTTCGCCGCAGGCATGTCTCTCATCGACACAACGGACAACATCCTGATGCTGGGCGCATACGGCTGGGCCTTCATCAAGCCTGTCCGCAAGCTCTACTACAACCTCACCATCACATTCGTCTCCGTCGTTGTCGCACTCGTCGTCGGTGGCATTGAAGCGCTGGGGCTCCTCGCCGGCCAACTCCATCTCAACGGCAGCTTCTTCGTCGCCATCCTCCGCCTGAATTCCAACTTTGGAACTCTCGGCTATCTCATCGTCGGCCTCTTCGTTCTCAGTTGGATCATCTCCATCGCCATCTACAAATGGCGTCGCTTCGACAACCTCGAATTCGGCGACTAAGTTCCCTATGTCCCTATTCCGTAGTCCCTAGTCCCTGTCTTTTTGATATAACAATCTGTCATGTCCACATCTGCTCGTTCAGTCGCCTCTCCGCGCGTGGTCAGCATCCGGGATCTCCGAGGCATCGCCCAGGGTCGCGTGCCCAGCTCCGTCTTCGATTACCTCGATGGCGGCGCCGAAGGTGAAGTCACTTTGCGCGAGAATTGCCGCGTTTATGAGGACATTACCTTCCGTCCCCGCCACGCGGTCGCATTTGCCGATTGTCCCCTGCGCGCTCGCGTTCTCGGCTTCGATCTCGCTCTCCCGTTCCTGCTCGCTCCCGTCGGCTACAGCCGCCTCATGCACCCCGTGGGCGAAGTTGGTGCCGCTCGCGCCGCAGGCAACGCGGGCACCGCCTACATTCTCTCCACCATCTCCGGCCACAAGCTTGAAAACGTAAAGGCCGCATCCACAGGGCCTGTCTTTTATCAGCTCTATCTCATGGGTGGCCGTGGCGCTGCCGAGGCCGCGATCGAGCGCGCCCGCATCGCCGGTTTTTCCGCGCTCGTCGTCACAATCGATACCACCGTCTCCGGCATGCGCGAGCGTGATTTTCGCAACGGCATGAAGGAGCTCGTGAGCGGCAACGCCTTCCAGAAGATTCCCTATCTCCCGCAGATTCTCTCGCGCCCTGGCTGGCTCATTGGTTTTCTGCGCGACGGCGGCATTCAGCCGCTCCCCAACGTCGTTATCCCGGGCAAAGGCCCCATGCCGCTCATCGATGTCGCCGTTGCCCTCGCCGAATCGGCCGTAACCTGGAGCGATCTCACCTGGATCCGCGAGCAGTGGCGCGGTCCCATCGTCGTCAAGGGCGTCCTGACCGCCGACGATGCTCGCCGCGCCGTCGATGAAGGCGCCGCAGCCATCTCCGTCTCCAACCACGGCGGGCGCCAGCTCGACTGCGTTCAATCTTCCCTGCGCGCTTTGCCAGAAATCGTCAGGGCCGTCGGCGCACAGACTGAAGTCCTTATGGACGGGGGCATTCGCCGCGGCACTGACGTCGTAAAAGCTCTCTGCCTCGGTGCTCGTGCCGTCCTCTGCGGCCGTGCCTACGCTTACGGTCTCGCTGCCGCTGGAGAAGCAGGCGTCAATCGCGCCATCGAACTTCTGCGCGTCGATGTGGACCGCACCTTGCGCCTTCTCGGTTGCCCGTCCGTGGCCGCCCTCGATCGCTCCTATGTCAACGTTCCAAAAAGCTGGGACGCAAACTGACGTTGCCCATCCTGCCCTCACGCTTCACGCGAAGGTACCGGGTCTCTACGTTTCGCGGCCTTGCCGGTCCTGTTCCGCTCGTCCCCGGTCCCCCGTTTCTATCCGATGTTCCCTTCTGCCTGCTCCCTATTGGTTATTGCCTACTCTCTGATTTTCTTTCTTGATGAATGACGCTTGACCTGAAGGCTGCTCTCTTGACTTATGGCTGCAAGTTCAATACCTTGCACATTGACCCCGGCAACTAAACGAGGTCCGGAAACCATGAGCGCCGACGCTGAACGCAAGCGGATTTTGATCGTGGATGACGATCCGTCCCACCTCGAGATCTACGGCATGATCGTTGATCGAGCCGGCTATGTTCCGGTCCCGGTGCTCGTACGTTTTGCCGGGCCAGGTCCTGTACCAGATGACGAAATCGCGGCTGTCCTTCTCGACTACCGGATGAATTCAGTGAAAACTGCTCCCGAGATTGCACAGGAAATAAAGGCCAAACATCCTCAGGCTCCGATTCTGGTACTCTCTGACCTTTGGAGTATGCCCGCAGACATTCAACCCTTTGCCACTGAATTCGTCAGAAAGGGCGAGCCCGAGAACTTGCTGAACGCTCTTCGCAGGTTAGTCACGCACGACGTCTGAAATTCCGGCGGAAGAAAATCGATGGTCGATTTCGCCGGCGTCAGCATTCCCTATCTTGCTGTCGAGGTCAATAAACGTTGAGAGTGGTAGAAAAACGAGTGGCGAGGCAAGCAGGGGGGGCCTTGCAGCATGGCCCTTCTTCCAGTCTCGTCCCTTCCAATCGCTGGGTCTCGACTCGCCGTATCTGGCCGCGCTCGATTTCATTCCGCTTCAGCGCCCTTTTAGTCACCATTGCCCTGTCATCTTCGCTTCTGTTCCCGTCCAACCCGCTTCCTGCCCAATCTAAACCCACCGAGTACACAGTTAAAGCCGCGTACCTGCTCAACTTCGGCAAGTTCATGCGCGTTTCATCGGGTGCGGATGCCGGTCACAACGACTTCAACATTTGCGTTGTCGGAGAAGACCCCTTCGGCCGAGCGCTCGACGACATCACAGCCGGTGAAGTCATCGATGGCCGACCGGTGCGCGTCCTTCGGCTTGATAGACCGAATTTCGACAAGCCGGATTCTAAAAAATGCGCCATCGCATATCTTGGCGTTTCCGAAGAAAAGCGCATGGAGCCGGACCTTGCGGCATTTCACGACTCCGATACGCTCACCGTCAGTGACGATCCGGATTTCCTCAAACGCGGAGGCATGATTCAGTTTTTGCTCGTCTCGAATCACGTCCGTTTTTCCGTCGACCTTGATCCGGTTCGGCGTACGCATCTCGTTCTCAGTTCCGATCTCTTGAGAGTTGCCGCCTCGGTTTCCGGCAACCGACCCGGCGAGGTGCAGCAGTGAGCTACTGGAGCAACAAATCCATTGCCGGCAAACTCACGCGGATGAATCTTGCGGTCTGCGGGATCGCCTTGCTCCTCGCCTATGTTTCGTTCCTGATGTATGACCTGTACAGTCTGCGTCAGGCGCTCAGGTCGGATTTGGATACCGAGGCGCAAATTATCGGCTCCAACTGCGTAGCCCCGCTGATGTTCGATGATCCGCAGGCTGCGCAAAGCACGCTGGCTGCCTTGCGTGGATCGCCGCACGTGCTCGCCGCGGTTGTGTATACAGCCGACCAGCAGCCCTTCGCGTCCTTCTCGCGCAACAATTCCGGCAAAATGACGCTCTCTCCGCGCCTGGAGCAGGGCGAAGTGTCAGGGTACTGGTCGCACGGCGATCAGCAGATTCTATTTGGGCGCAGGATCGAGTCGCAGGGCCAGATCGTCGGTTCGGTCTATATCCTCGCCGAAACCACCGACCTGGCTTACCGCGTGCGCGAGTTCGGAGTCCTTTCGGCCGGCATCCTCATCATCTGCTTCATTGTGGCGCTCGTGGCGACAACTACGATCAGAAGATTGATCTCAAGCCCACTCACCGCTCTCGCACAAACCGCGGTGGTTGTTTCCCGCGAAAGAGACTACAACATCCGCGCCGAGTCGCCCGGGGGCTCCGACGAAATCTCGATTCTCATCAGATCGTTCAATGAGATGCTCGAGCAGATTCAACAACGCGACTTTGCCCTCGAAGAATCGCGCCGCGGGTTGGAGCAAAAGGTCCAGGAGCGCACTTCGGAACTTCAAGCCGCCAATCAGGAGCTTGAGGCTTTTTCCTATTCGGTGGCTCACGATCTCCGTGGTCCGTTGCAGCAAATTACGAATCTTGGCTTCCTGCTGCAGAACTCCCCCGAGATCCCGCGGGATGGCGATTGCGCAAAGCTGGCAGTCAAGCTTATGGAAGGCGCTCGGAGGATGTCCACATTGATCGACGACCTCCTCAACCTTTCCAGGGCTGCCAGTTCGCCCTTGCATTACCGTCCCCTCGACTTGTCTCGAATGGCACGGTCCGTGCTCGACCCGTTATTGGCCGATAAGGACGGCCGTGAAGTCCAGGTCTCTGTCACCCCCGGTGCCCACGCCATTGCCGATGAAGGCCTGATTCTGCTGGTTCTCGAAAACCTGATCAGAAACGCGTGGAAATACTCCTCGAAACGCGACCCCGCCAAGATTGAGTTTGGCTTCCGCGAAGATCCTGACGAAATCGTCTTCTACGTTCAGGACAATGGCGTGGGGTTCAACCCCAATTACGCTGACCGGCTTTTCCGGCCCTTCCAGCGCCTCCATTCTCACGTCGACTTCCCCGGAACCGGCGTTGGTCTGGCCACCGTACAGCGCATCGTCACGCGGCATGGTGGCAGAGTGTGGGCCGAAGGGACCGTGGACCGGGGCGCAAGATTCAGCTTCAGCCTGCCCTATAAACCCCCCGAGGGCGTGGCAGAAAATGCACCAAATCACGGGCAACCGATCCACAAATGACCCGCATCAAAAATTTTAGGAATCTTGCGTATCTTCTTTCCCGGTGTCCCTCCCCCACGGACTCCTTGATACGGGCCGAATGTGATGACCTGCGAGGTTGCAGATTGATCAAGCGCGTGGAGAAGGATTCAAACATCCGCGCCTTGGTGCGCGCTTGGCGGTTCTTCACGCCCCATCGGCAGCTCTGCAGGTCCGCTGCGATGGCGGTTTTGGCTCTTCTGCTGGCGGCAGGCGCCGCGGCTGCCAAGCAAGACGGCTCCGGCCAAACGCAAATGGCCTCCAACGGCTCCCAGCAAAACCTGAAGCAAATGACCCTCGAACAGCTTGGCCAGGTCGAAGTAACCACCTTCAGCAAAGCGCCGGCTCCCCTCCACGATACCCCGGCAGCCCTCTACGTCATCACGCGCGACGAGATCATCCGTTCCGGTGTCACTACCATCCCTGATGCTTTACGCCTCGCGCCAGGCGTCGAAGTAGGCCGTCTCAGCTCCACCACCTGGGCCGTCAGCATCCGCGGACTCCAGAACAATTTCTCCAAATCGGTTCTTGTTCTCATCGACGGAAGAAACGTCTACACTCCGCTTTTCGCCGGCGTCTACTGGGATGTGCAAGACCTGCCGGTCGAAGACATCGACCGCATTGAAGTGATCCGCGGGCCCGCCGGTACCATCTGGGGACCAAACTCCGCCAACGGCGTTATCAACATCATCACCACTAGGGCCGCCGATTCCAAAGGCGTGCAGGCGTCGGCCTTGGCCGGCAACATGGACCATACCATCGACGATCTGCAGATTGGCGCCGGATCGGGCGACACCAACTTCCGTGTGTTCGGGCGGGGCTTCGAGCGCGCCCACGAATACCATACCGACGGCATCAACGACGACACCTGGCATGAGGAACGCCTCGGATTCAGGGTCGATCACGACAATGGCGCGGCGGCGATGATGCTCGAGGGCGATCTCTACAAGGGAACTTCACCTCATATCGTCGGCACCGCTGTCAGTAATGACGAAACCTCAGGCGGCGACCTCAACTTTCGCTATCAAACCGTCCAGACCAACGGCACGGGACTGTTGGCGCAGGCCTATTTTGACCGCACTCTGCGCACGCATGGTTTCCTGGGCGATACCCGCAACACCATCGACCTCGATTTCGTTGATCGCTTTAAGGCCGGCAGCTCGCATCTGATCTCGGTCGGCGCCGGCCTTCGCTGGATCCCATACAACGTCATTTCGAATGTCGCCGGGGAAGGCCTTGTCCCGCCCAAGGCAACAGACCACATCTACACCGGTTTTCTTCAGGACGAAATTCGTCTGGGAAAAACAGTCGGTCTGACCCTCGGTGCCAAGCTCCAGCAGAACAACTACAGCGGCTTCGATATTCTTCCATCGGGGCGCGTGCTCTGGTCCATCAACGATCAGCAGTCATTGTGGGGCGGCATCACGCGTTCGGTCACCACCCCCTCCGATATTGAAGAAGACTTCCTCCTCCAGGGAATTACCCCCACGCTTGTCATCCAGCTCCTTGGCGACCACAAATTCAAGTCGGAAAATGTCCTGGGCTATGAGTTGGGCTACCGCGGAACGGTGAATAAGCATCTGTTCGTCGATCTCGCAGGTTTCTGGAATCAATACAGCCAGTTGCAGAGCTTCTCACCTTACATGATCACGAGTTCGGGGGGCGTAACCTACTACACCGTTCAATACACAAACCAGATCAGCGGCTCCGCATCCGGGTTTGAGATCGCCCCGGAGATCGCTATCTCGTCGGCGTGGCGGCTCAACCTCTCGTACTCATACCTCAACTCCGACTTCTCGGCAGCCGGAGCCACATCGAACATCAGCGACAGTGGTTCTGTCAGCACTTACGACGCATCCTCCCCGAAACATCAGGTCGTCTTGCAATCCATGATCGACCTTCCCTATAAATTTGCATTCGACCAGACGTATCGATTCGTCAGTGCCCTGCCTGCGCAAAAAGTCCCCGCCTACCAGACAGCAGACCTTCATCTCTCCCGCCCATTGGGCGCGAACTTCCTTATCGAGGGCGTCGGGCAGAATCTGTTCCAGCCTCGTCATCTCGAATGGGGCACAGGGGATCCGACGCAGCCGCCAGTCGCCATCCAACGCGCCGGCTATGTCCGAATCTCGTTCCACACTTCCAAACTGAAATAAGCGCGCTCGCGCCCCCCGGCCTGTCTTGATACGCATGCGTGCCAGCTGTGCTGTGGAAATCTCGCCCTTGTGCGTTTCGCACTGATCAATATTGTGCAGATTCGCTGGCTGAAGGCGGCTACTCTCGGAACAATCTTGGCAAATGAAAGGGGTAACAGATGTTTAACCCTCCGCGACCGCGCTTCCCACATCGGCACAATTCGAACGGGACTCACGATTCAATTTGCACAGAATGTCTGGCGACAATAGCCACGGTCAGGAACGAACGGGAACTCGACCACCACGAATCAACTCACGAATGCGATCCGTCAAACTTCTTTCGAATCAGGCAATCGCTTGAATTTCGAACGGCCGTTCAGTAGCTCGTCAACGCGGGCAACCGCCTTTCAATCATCCAGACCAGATTGCTCACCCCTGCGTTTCTGTCCCTGTTCCTTGCATCTTGCGCAGCGGTCCAATCGAACCAGACATCCGATTCCGCGATCCCTCAGTCCGGAGTAGTAAAGAAGCGGTAACGCAGCTAAACCTTCCGGGCGGCCGGGACAACGTCCAATCGGTCAAACTGCGAAGGCCCGACCGGGTTGCCGTGTGCAGTCATACCACAAGGGACACGACCGCCCATCTCAAATCCCACGCACTAATCACTGTTATTCGGCACATTCTTGCCCAACGCTGTCGCCAGTGCGATCTGATGATCCTGCTCGTTCACCAGGATCTGCCGAATCTGTTCGCTCATCGCGAATTCGCCCAGCTCTTCGCATTGGCGAACCCGCGCGCGATAATTCCTGATCGTCTCAGTCTCGTTATCGAGATCGAACTGCAACATGTCGGTGGCTTTCTCTGAAGTCTTTACCGGTTTCGGCTGCACCGTCGGCATTCCGCCCAGGTAATCGATCTGATCGGCAAGAATCAACGCATGGTTCAGTTCCTCCGCGGCGTGAACCGCAAGCTCTGCCGCGATATTCATGTACTGGGCGCCCTTCAGCACCTGCGAATACACCACGTAGGCGATAATCGCCTGATATTCGCGCGACAGGTCCTCATTTAGCAAATCAATCAGTCTTTCGCGGGTGATTTTCTTCGTGTGTTCTGCAATCGGCTTATCTTTCAAGGCACTTTCCTCCGGGATTGAAATTGCACAAAGCAGTTAGATGCGCTTTGTGGCCGCGCAGGGGAGAACAAAGCGATTCCGGGGCCGTTAAGCTCTGAATTCGTTGCGCATTGGGAGGTTGCAGCTTGGTGTTGGCAATACGCGATTGCCCAGCTAGCGGGAAAAACGAAGGCCGCCCGAATGTCTGGGCGGCCTTCCTGTTTCTTCCTTCAGTGATACCGGTCTTACTTCGATGCATTGATCTGGTCTTCAACCTTGTAAAGAACCGTGTGCTCGATCGTGCATACCTTGCTGATCTCCGAAAAGGCTTCGTCTGGAGTCATCTCTGGATGGACCTTCTTCCAGCGTGGGGTGAAGTCGGGACCGAAGTAAGTGAACACCGAGTCCCAAGTGGGGAAGATGTCGACGCTGCTCACGAGGCTCGGGTCTTTGTCGCCACGGGGCATGACCTGGATGTTCACGGCCCAGCCGTCCTGCGCGCCGTCTTTCACTCCTTGCTCGGCGAATGGCTGCCAAAGCCTCTTTTGCGCGGCGACGCACTCGCCCACGTCGGTTGCCTTCATCGAGTTGAAGATCAGGTAGTCACCCTTTTTCGATCCACCCACCAGCACCTGGTATTGGGTGATGTTGTTGGACACCAGATCGGCCACTGCGGAGAGGCGATCGCGCCACTGCGGCAGCGTGGAGCTGACGCCGGCTTTTTGCAGGACAGCCGTCATCTCGTCGTCACCAAGAGGCGCAGGCGGAAAGCCCGGGTAGAAGCTGACGAGAACGTAGTCGCAACCCGCATCGGTTCCCGCGGGCATCACGGTGCGCAGCGCAATAAAGGCTGCAACCGCTCCCGAGTCGACGCGTGCCTGCTCGACCTTGTGATAGTCGCCGTTCAAAAGATCGTGAAAGGCAGCGGATTGCCCGAGCTTGACCCGGACGCAGGAAATGCCGTGATATCCAACCGGCGCTTGTTGGGCAACAAGCGTTGCCGAGAGTGTCGCGGCCAGTGCAGCGCCCCAGAAGAAGTGACGTAAACCCATTGCAAGACCTCCTTGGTCTTTCGTGTTTGAGGTGTAGTTTCCGGCTCTACATTGGAAGTGAATCTGGGTAGTGGCCCACATGAGAGAGTGCTCCAGCCAAGGTGGAGCAAGAGAGTTGTCTGATGTGTTTGGCGGCCTCGTTGTTTCGTTGCCACGGAGAAAAGCGCACAGCGACCGGTGAAGTGACTCGCTGCAAAGTTTTCGCGTTGAGGGCCTTTAGGGGAATCAGGGAAGTTTCGCCGGCCCACTCTCGTCCGGCGGACCTTTGGCCCAGCAGTGATACTCCACCGCGGATCCTAGCACCGTCAAGGGAAATCGTTGGCGCCCCGGGCGGCCGTGTCAGCTTTTTAACCAGTCCTTTACCTTTTGCGCCACCACGTCGCTGATGGCATTTGTCAGGGGAATCTGCTTGGGGCAGACCACAACACAATTCTGCGCAAAGCCGCACTCCTGAATGCCGCCGTCGCCGGCCGGTGCCGAACCCGCCATTCCGGCGTCTCGTTTTGAATTCAGTTGGAACCTCAAGGATCCGGGATTCGTATGACTGTGCACCAGCCAAAACTCCGGTCCGGAGGGAAAAGGCCCGCATGCGACTCTCGCCTTTGTTGATCATTCATATTTGCGGTGGGATCGTGGGGCTGTTAACGGGAACCGTCGCCATGGCCGTACGAAAGGGTGGGCGGTGGCACCGCATTGCCGGGCAGGTATTCGTGGGCGGCATGCTCTCGCTGGCCGCAAGCGGCGCTGTAATGGCCTACGTGCGGTCGGAACCGCCCAACATCATCGCAGGACTGATAACAATCTATATGGTGACGACGGCGTGGTTCACCGGGCGGCACAGAGACGGGCGAGCCGGGGCGTTCAATTGGCTGGCTCTGATCGCGGCGTTGGCTTTCGAAGCCTACTTGTGGCCACTGGCCGTTTTGGCGCTCAACAGGCCTCACAGAATGATGAACGGAGTGCCGGCGGTCATGGCGTTCTTTGTGGGAACGGTGATGCTGCTAGCGGCGGTCGGCGACGTACGGTTGCTGGTGCGAGGCGGAATTGCCGGGACGCAACGGATCGGTCGGCATGCGTGGCGGATGAGCTTCGGGTTGTTCATCGCCTCGGGATCGTTTTTCCTCGGTCAGCAGCAAGTATTTCCGGTTCGGTGGCGTGGTTCGATCGCGCTCATGGTGCTGGGGTTGTCTCCGCTGGCACTGCTCGTGTTCTGGGCAGTGCGGTTGCGGTTTGGCAAGAAGCTTAGAGACAGTATGAAGCAGGGGTTCGCTCGCGGCCGCGTCAGCTCTTCAGCCAGTCCTTGACCTTCTGCGCCACCACGTCGCGGCCCACGTCGCTGATGGCATTTGTCAGCGGAATCTGCTTGGGGCAGACCTCGACGCAGTTCTGAGCAAAGCCGCACTCCTGGATGCCGCCGTCGCCGGCCAGCGCCCGCAGCCGCTCTTCTTTGAAAACTTTCCCCGTTGGATGGTTATTGAACAGCTTGACTTGCGCGATGGTCGCCGCGCCAACAAAGCCGGTCACATCGTTGAACTGCGGGCAAACCTCCATGCAGCAGGTGCAGCTGATGCAATTCGACAGCGGATAGTTCGCTTCCTGTTCCTGGGGGTAAACGCGCGGCCCCGAGCCAAGATCGTACGTGCCGTCCACCG
>CAZHOO010000032.1:0-34388 GCA_964533905.1 uncultured Occallatibacter sp.
TCGTCGGCTTGCCGTCGGCCGTCACGGGATTCCGCGCGATCTCCATCATCGCCGAAACGACGTTCATCCCCGGCCGCCACTCCAGCTCAAACCGCTCCCACACCGCCGCTGCCTCGGGGCTGGCCTGGCGCTTGATTTCGAATGTGACTGTCCTCGTCGCCATGATCCCTTTCCACTGCTCAGATCTTCGCTCTTGCTTACAACGTCGATCTTCTCGATCCCGTGTAGCGCCGGTCTCCAGACCGGCTGTCGCGTGGGTCTCCAGACCCACGCAAATCCCTACTTCGCTGCGTCGTACCGTCTCGGCCGCGGTTTGTTGTAGCGCCGGAGTCCCCGCCGGCTGTCGTGCGGGCGTCCTCGCCCGCACCTTATGTTCACTTCGCTGCGTCAGTACCGTCGCGGCCGCGGCTTGATGAACTGCGTATCCACTTCCTCAAACTCGAACTTCGGTCCTTCAACGGAGCCCGTGAAGCTGGACTTCGTGGTTTTCAGGAACCGCTCGTCGTTGCGCTCGGGAAAGTCCGGCTTGTAGTGCGCGCCGCGCGACTCATCCCGCAGAATCGCTCCCTGTGTAACCGTCCGCGAAATCTCCAGCATGTTCTTCAGTTGCCGCGCAAAGGCAAAGCTGGTGTTCGCCCACTGGCTCTTGTCGCTCAGGTTCACGCGCTTGTAGCGCTCCAGCAGCTCCACGATCTTGCCGTCGGCTTCTTTCAGGTCCTTGTTGTAGCGGATCACCGTTGCGTGCTCAGTCATGGTCTCGCCCAGCTCGCGCCACAGCTTGAAGGGATTCTCTCCGCCTTCATTGTTGATCAGTTCTTTATTGATTTCCGACTGCCGCGCCACTTCCGCCGCCGCGCCGCCATCGCCTTCCACTGCGGGCACACTCTTCGCATACTGCATCGCATTCGGCCCCGCGCGGAATCCGCCGAAGATGCAACTCACCAGCGAGTTCGCGCCAAGCCGGTTCGCTCCGTGATACTGATACTCGCATTCGCCCGCCGCAAAGATCCCGGGAACATTGGTCATCTGGTTGAAGTCCACCCAAAGCCCGCCCATTGTGTAGTGCATGCCCGGGAAGATCTTCATCGGCTCCATGCATGGATCGACGCCGACGAACTTCTCGTAAATCTCCAGAATTCCGCCTAGCTTGCGTTCCAGCGTCTCGCGGTCGATGTGTGTCAGGTCCAGATACACCATCGGCTGACCGTCGAGTCCGAGCCCCATCTCGAATACCACTTTATGAATGGCACGCGTCGCCACATCGCGGGGCACAAGGTTGCCGTACTTCGGATACCACTCCTCAAGGAAGTAGAACCGCTCCGCCTCGGGAATCGACTTGAACGATCGTTTATCGCCCGGCGTCCGCGGAACCCACACGCGTCCGCCCTCACCACGCGCCGACTCCGACATCAACCTGAGCTTATCCTCGCCAGGAATGCATGTCGGATGCACTTGGATGAACTCGCCGTTGGCGTAGTACGCGCCCTGCTGAAAGATCGCCGACTGCGCCGAACCGGTGCACACAACTGAGTTCGTGCTTTTCCCGAAGATTGCGCCGATCCCGCCCGTCGCCAATATGATCGCGTCCGCCGCGAACGCCTTCAGCTCCATGGAGCGCAGGTTCATCGCCACGATGCCGCGCGTAACGCCTTTGTCGTCGATAATGGCCGAGAGAAATTCCCACCCCTCGAATTTGCTGACCTTGCCCTCGTGCTCGTACCGCCGCACCTGCTCGTCGAGCGCATAGAGCAGTTGTTGTCCCGTGGTCGCACCGGCGAAAGCTGTCCGATGGTAGAGCGTGCCGCCAAACCGCCGAAAGTCGAGCAATCCCTCTGGAGTGCGGTTGAAAGGAACGCCCATGCGGTCAAGCAGATCGATGATCGCCGGCGCCGCTTCGCACATCGCCTTCACCGGTGTCTGGTTGGCCAGAAAGTCGCCGCCATAGATCGTGTCGTCAAAGTGCTGCGCAGTGGTGTCGCCCTCGCCTTTCAGATTCTTGGCGGCGTTAATTCCCCCTTGGGCGCAGACCGAGTGCGAACGCTTCACCGGCACGATGGAGAACAGGTCCACGTTGCCGCCGGCCTCTGCAATCTTGATGACCGCCGCAAGCCCCGCAAGCCCTCCGCCAACCACGATGATCCTGGGTGCTGCCATGTCTTTCCTTAGCTAACAGTGAACAGTTCGCGGTTCACGGTTCGTTGTTCGTAGTTGGTTGTTCCTGGACCGCCCTGGCGGGCAGGTTCCGCGCGAAGCTGAACGGCCGCGAGCGGCACGTTGTCGGGCGCATTCTGATACTTTGGCCCGACGAATGCCCATATGCTCGCGATTCCCATTCCTGCCATCAGTACGCCGAATGCAACGCAGATGTATCCGAACCGGCGCCGCGCAGTTTCTCCCGGCGTAATGCCCCACTTGGCTGCAAAGAGCCAGACACCGTAAGCAAAGTGCCAGCAGACAGCGATCATCGCAATCACGTAAACAGCAAGAATCCACGGATTAGCGAGTTCGTGCTGCACCTTCGCGAACGCCATCCCGGGATTTTCCGGCAGGCTCGCTCCCATGAAGCGCTGCGTCGCCACGTGATAACCGATATAAGCGAATGCGATCAGCCCGGTGTAGCGCTGCACCAGGTACATCCAGTTCCCTGCCCACGGGTAGTACACGATGTTCGATTTGCCGCGAAGCCAAATATAGACGCCGTAGATCGCGTGATACAGGATGGGCAGAAAAATGAAGACCCACTCCAGTACGCGCACCAGCGGCAGGCCGTTCAGGAACTTCACCTGCTCGCCGTACGCGACCGGCCCCTTCAGCGCCTCAAAATTCGAGAGCAGGTGCTCAAGGAAAAAAGCTCCAATGGGAACAATGCCCAGTAGTGAATGCAGTTTGCGCCAGATAAAACTCGAGCCCTCGCCGGCGCGCAGCGGCTCAACGCCGCGGCGGATTTGGTGTGTAGGCGCGGCGGGTTGAACAGTTGCCATGAAGAATTTGGCTCCTATGTGGAACGGGTGCGGGCCGAAGCAGTCTTAGCCCATGCAGTCCTATATTGAGGGACGGAAGCTCGTTTTCTGATCCTCACGCATTATTCGAGGCCGACGTTGTGTCCGTCAAGGTGCTCCGCACTTCAAGGCTTTGGACGAGAGCAACGGGAGATCATTGCGACACTTTGTCGGCGCGACGAAGGTCTCTGCTAGCCTGTTTTCATGAATGCCCCGGTTCTGATTGTCATCGACATGCAGAATGACTTCCTGGCCAGTTGGGAGCAGGGCCGCCGGCATGCGCTCGTTCAAGGGATCAACGAATTAGTTGGGCATTTTCGAAGTCGCTCTCTCCCCATCATCTGGGTCCGCCAGGAATTTGAGTCGGATCTCAGTGACGCATTTCCAGAGATGAAGGCGAAGGGCATTCGCACCGTGATCAAAGGAACGCCGGGCTCTCAGATTGATTCCGAGTTAGCTGCGGATCCCTCAGATACAGCCCTCGTGAAAAAGCGCTACAGCGCGTTCTTCGGCACCGACCTCGACGAAAAACTGGCGCGCTTTAAACCGGACACCATCATTCTCGCCGGAATCAACACCCACGCCTGCATTCGCACTACGGCAATTGACACCTATCAGCGGGATTGGCCGGTGGTGTTGGCGCTGGACTGCATTGGCTCCTACGATCGAAAACATCACGAAGTTTCGTTGAGCTACATGAAGGACAAGATCGCCGCCGTCCTGACCAACCGGGAGATCGAAGCGGCATTACAAACACGGCCATGATGTCACAAGAGCGGGAGTTCAGGTTCGCTCCTTTAATGGGTTTGCGTTTGGCCGTATCGCCCCTTTACCGGCAGTAACCCTACCGGATCCGCAGTGCTTCCTCTTTTCGAGATTCCCTTGCCACACTGTTCCAGGGTGTCGCAGTGGCAGTTTTCGAGCATTCTTTCGAGCAGTTGCTTCATGGTCTTTATCCCATCCATCAAGCTATTCAGTTCCGTTAGCTTTTTCTTTGACAAAGCGTCCCACCGCTTTGAAGCACGCGTCGCGGTGCCGAAACCAAAAAACAATACCCGGATCTCGTCCAGCGTAAATCCCACTTGCCGCGCCCGCTGGATGACAGCGAGGCGATAGAGGACCGTCGCATCGTACCGCCTTTGACCGCTTGCGCGCTGGGCCGTGGGAAGCAGCCCTATCTTCTCGTAATAGCGAATCGCAGACGCCTGGAGTCCTGCCTGCTGCGCCACTTCCGAGATAAGCAGTTGAGACATTCGTACATTCTAGTGCAGGTCTGCCCGGTCGCGATTTCGCGTCGGAAGTGGCTGAGCGAAAATATCGCTTGCCTTAAAGTCGACTTTAAGTTGTACCGTCTTCGCATGTCGGATGAGCGCAAAGCTCGTTGCCGACGGGAGAATGTGAATGACGCGATTGAAATGTATATGCATTGGCCTGCTTTGCCTGGCACGCAATGGAATCGCAATGGCCCAGGCGGGTCAACCGGGCGGGAAAGCCGATTATGCTCCGACTGCCGGGTCCACGCCTTGCCCCGCAGCCGATAACCGGACTCTTTCTGCTCAAAAGGAACAGCAGGCCTTACGAGACCTCTTCAGCCCGCTTGAAACCATTGTGGTTGCCACCGCCGATGCCATGCCGGCCGACAAGTATTCGTTTGCTCCATCCAACGGCGAATTCAAGGGTGTGCGAACTTTTGGCCAGCAAGTAAAACATCTCGCAGCCACCAACTACATTTTGGCGGCGGCAGCACTCGGCCAAGATCCTCCAACCGGCGCAGGAGATGAAACTGCTCCTGATATTGTTCGGACCAAAGCGGAGATTCTCGATTACCTGAACGGGTCCTTTGCGAGCCTAGGTAAGGCAATCGACGCGATCGGCAACACAGAAATCCCTGTGGAAGCGTCACCCATTTCACCGTTGCAGGCCGATTCGGTGACAAGATCGGCGCTCATCGAGGAGGCCTTGATTCATGCATTTGATCACTACGGCCAAATGGTCGAGTACCTGCGAATGAATGGAGTTGTGCCTCCGGCCAGCCGACCCTAGAGCGAGAATCAATTGAGTCTTGGTGCCCGAATGCAGAATGCCTCAGGCGCCGAGATTCGCAAGCAGTCCCGCGATCGCCCGCCCTCGATGGCTGAGCGAAAGCTTGGTTTCGAGATCGATCTCCGCCATCGTCTTGCCCAGTTCCGGCAAGAAGAAAATAGGATCGTAACCGAATCCGCCTGTGCCGCGGGGCGCATCCAAAATCGTTCCTTCCACGGTTCCATCGGCGACCTGCACCACCTCGCCATCGCGCGCCAAAACCAGTGTGCAATGATAGCGGGCCGTCCGAAGCGCCGCGGGGAACGCCTCCATCTTCTGCAACAGCAAAATGTTGTTCCACACGTCGGTGTTGTCGTTGGCGTCGGGCGAATCCACCAGGCCCGTATCCGCCGCAAATCGCGCCGAGCGCACGCCCGGTGCGCCACCGAGCGCGTCGACCTCAAGTCCAGAGTCGTCCGCGACCACCAATTCGCCTGGCGCGAAACGCGAATAGTAAACCGCCTTGTTCGCAGCATTCGCCAGAAACGTGTCGCCATCCTCTTCCGGTGGCAAGATCCCTTCGATCCCCGGAAGCGGCTCGATGCTCACCGAATACGCCTTCGCCGCCGTGCGAAAGTCGCGCAGCTTGCCCGCGCTCGTAGTGGCTGCATAAAGCCGAAGAGCCATAGTGAAAGTGTAAGGTAGCGCAGGCGTCTCCGCTGGCTGTCGTTCGGGCGTCCTCGCCCGCACACACACGCTGTTTTGAAGGCCGCCGCATCGTTGAATTCACAACCAGCCCGTGGAGCGGGCGACATACGTCAGCCCCGGTCCCAAGACCGGGGAACGCGCCGCAGACCGTTGCCGCAGCCCGCTTCAGCGGGCGTAAGAACCGACCGCAAAATCGATCAATCACCTCGATTCTCCTCCCCTGTACAAAGTGCACATGCAACCGGTAGGCTTTGAAATTGTTCGCGGACCACTCCTGGATTTTGCCTGCGACGAATGAAAATGGAGCGCGAATGCCGACAGTAATCCTCGCCGGAATCGGATGGCACATCATCGGAGCAGCCTGCGCGGCTTCGTTCTACGCGCCGATTGAAAAAGTTCGGAAATGGTCGTGGGAAACCACCTGGGCCGTGGCCGGTTTCTTCTCCTGGATTCTTTTGCCGATCGGCGTCAGCTATCTGCTGCTGCCAAGCTTCCACGGCTTCTATGCATCGCTCGATTCTGCCCTCATGTTGAAGGTCGCACTTTTCGGCGCCATGTGGGGAGTGGGTAACATCAGTTACGGCCTCACCATGCGCCACCTGGGAATGTCGCTCGGGATTGGCGTTGCCATCGGCGTAACGCTGATTGTCGGCACGCTTGTCCCGCCTCTTCTTCACGGCCAGGCCGCGATGCTGTTCTCCACGCGAAGTGGACTTCTTACGATGGCCGGCGTTCTCGTGGCGCTCATCGGTGTAGCAATAGTCTCCTACGCCGGTCATCAGAAAGAAATGCAACTGGGCGTCGGGGCACAGGAATTCAATGTCAAGCTCGGCCTCGCGCTCGCCGTCATGTGCGGGATTTTTTCTTCGGGCATGTCCTTCGCCATCGATGCCGCCAAGCCCATCGCAGCAGCAGCCGAACATCTGGGTGTCAATCCGCTTTACTCCGCGCTACCCAGTTACGTGCTCATCATGGGCGGGGGCGCTGTCATCAATATGAGCTACTGCTTCATTCGCCTCGCATTCAAAAGGGACCTTTCGCTCCACGCCGATCTGTCCCAGCCTCGCGCCACACTGTTCAGAAACGGCGCACTCGCCACGGCCGGCGGAATCATGTGGTACCTCCAGTTCTTTTTCTACGCGTGGGGCGCAGCCAACATTCCGGCCCGCCTGGGTTACGTGAACTGGATGCTGCACATGAGCATCTACGTGCTCTGCGGTGGCCTCGTTGGCCTCGCGCTGGGGGAATGGGAAGGCGTACGCAGCCGCCCGATTCGTCTGCTCTGGGCCGGAATTCTCGTCATCATCGCCGCCGCAAATCTCGTTGGCTTGGGAATGGCGTCATAAGGCAGTCTCTGCTCAGAGGCAAAAGACTCCGAACGCGGCCGTGCTTCCTGAATTCGTTTACCACCCTTGATCTACCGCGCCAATCCTGCCTTGTCAGCGACCTCTGACGCCGGTAGACTTACGCTCATATCTGCCTTTGTCTTCCGCAAGTCGCCCGGCAATTCAGCAAGAAAAGGATTTTTCTTCATGGCGAATAAACGATGCGGCTTTCTTCACGTCTCATCGTTCGGCGGCTCGTACATCTCCGGCAGATTTGTCTTCGCACTCTTCTGCGGTTTCACCGCGGTCTGCGCCTGTCCGCCTGCGTCGGCGCAAGGTGCTTTGCCCGCGGCATTCGGCCCGGAAGCGCTCTCGGTCGGCGGCCCGCTCCCTGCGCCGTTCGTTGCCCCCAGCGCCCCGCCCGTCAAGCAGCCGCCGCAGCGCGACCTCACTGTCGAAGGTCTGGTCTCCTACGGGAACTACCACATCTTTGCTTCCGGCGAAAACTGCAAGATCTACGACGTCGGCATTGAATACGATCGCCACACCTGGGGCCACCTGCTCGGCTCGCGCGTCGATTGGGTTGCCGAAATCCAGCCCATGGTTCTGTTGAACCAGCCGAAGGAAATGGACATTTGGGGCAACACTCTCAGCGCCGCCCGAAAGACCGTTCCCGGCATCGAGATCGCTCCCATCGGCATTCGCTGGCTGTGGAGAGACGGAAAGGCCATCAAACCCTACATGATGGCGAAAGGCGGCGTGCTCGTCTTTGCGCAAAAGCCGCTTTCAAACAAGACCACGTATGAAAACCTCACCTTGCAATCGTCCATCGGGCTCCAGGTCCGCATTAACGAGCGCTTCGATCTGCGCCTGGGTCTTTATGGCGATTATCATTTTTCCGACGCGTTCATCGTGCCCGTCAATCCCGGCCTCGACGTGATGAATGCCACCATGGGACTCACCTACCACCTCGGCAGCAAACAGCACATCGCCGGGAACTGACGCGATCCAACGCGTCTCACGGCTGCGGCAGCTCGGCGTCAAAGCCAGAATCGTGAAGATCCTTGCGCAGCTTTTCAATGGTCGAAAAAATGATTCCTCTCATTCCCATCGCCGTGGCTGTCTCCACATTTTCCTTCTTGTCATCAATGAACAGAGTCTCTTCGGGCCGTGTCTCGAGCCGCTCCAGCGCAAAGCGATAAATCGCCTTGTCCGGCTTGGCCACGCCAAGCTGATAGCTCCACACCAGCACATCGAACCGCGCCAACCAGTCGAGCTCGCGCACCATGTGTTCATGCACCGAGTCTCCCATGTTGGAGACGATGGCCGTCAGCAGCCCGCGCTCCTTGATCGCCTGTTGCCACGCCAGCATGGCAAGATCCCCGCGCGTCCACATCCGCGCGTCCCACTCGTTCAGCTCGTCAATCGTTTGCTGGCTCAGCTTCAGCCCAGCGTCGTGCGTGATCTTTCGCCAAAAGCCCTCGCCCGTCAGCTTTCCTTCGTCGTAAGCCTGCCGATCCGCCCAATAAAAGCGGTCCAGCCGATCCGCCGTGAGTCCGCTGATGCGAACCAGCTCCGCATACGCCGCTGGATCAGGCGGCCCGGTTAACACTCTCCCATAGTCAAAGATCACAGCGCGCAGAGCCAACGTCACCTCACCAGGTTCATTCTGACGGCGCCCGACTTCTCTTTCGGATCCCCATGTATCGTTGCAACAGGCGCTCATTTCATTGTCCACGATCGCCGCCTCTCAGCCCGCCGGGTACCCTCTGGGTGGGGCGCAATACGGTAGCCCCAGTCGCAAGACTGGGGTTCGCATCAGAGAGAAGCCGCCAGCCCGCTTTTGCGGGCGAAAGAAAAGTCGCAATTCGCCGCAAGGCCCGCAACCGAATGCCGGAAGAACCAACGCCGATGCCATTTTCCGCCAGAACCAACTGGAACCTGGATGAGAGCGATCTCGCCCGCGCCCACCGCGAGCGCCTTGCATCCGGCCACCCCATCGCCGACCTTACGGCCTCGAATCCCACGCGCTGCGGCTTCTCCTACCCCGCGTCCCTGCTCGGCGCACTCACTGACCAGAGCGCGCTCCAATACGATCCCCAGCCCAGGGGACTCATCTCCGCCCGCGAGGCGGTCTGCGCCTACTACAGCGCGCACTCCGTCCCGCTCACACCCGGCCAGATCATCCTCACCACAAGCACCAGCGAGGCCTACAGCTTCCTCTTCCGGCTCCTGTGCGATCCTGGCGACGAGATCCTGATCCCGCAGCCAGGCTATCCGCTCTTCGACTTCCTTGCAGCCCTCGATGACGTGCGTCTCCGCGCCGCGCCGCTGGTCTACGAGAACGGCTGGCAGATCGATGCCGAA
Source organism: uncultured Occallatibacter sp. (assembly GCA_964533905.1). GTDB lineage: Bacteria > Acidobacteriota > Terriglobia > Terriglobales > Acidobacteriaceae > Telmatobacter. The sequence continues at coordinate 9,422 of CAZHOO010000032.1, forward strand.
GCCATTCGCCGCGCCATCACCCCGAAGACGCGGGCCATCGTCATCGTGCATCCCAACAATCCGACAGGCCACTACACCAAACCATGGGAAGCCGAGCAGATCGCCTTGCTCTGCCGCGAGTTTGGCCTCTCGCTTATCGTCGACGAGGTCTTTCTGGACTACAGCTTCGGCGCGAAGGCCGGGAGCTTTGCCCTCGGCCCAGGATTCACGCCCGGACTCGACGGCGTTCCTGTGTACGTCGTCAGCGGGCTCAGCAAGATCGCTGGGTTGCCGCAGATGAAGGCAGCTTGGATCGCCGTAACCGGTCCCGAGCGCGAGCAGGCACTCGCGCGCCTCGAGGTCATTGCCGACACGTTCCTCTCGATGAACGCACCTGTCCAGCTCGCGCTTCCGGCGTGGCTCGAGGGGCGAGAGGCGATCCAAGCCCAGATTCGCAGCCGAGTCGCCGCGAACCTTGCCGTGTTCGACAAGGCAGTCGGAACCGTCGAATCTGTCCAGCGGCTGGCGGTCGAAGGCGGGTGGTACGCGGTGCTGCGCATTCCGGCCATCGCGCCCGACGAGCAGACAGTTCGGTCGCTGCTCGAGCGCGGCGTCTGGATTCATCCCGGCTACTTTTTCGGGATGCCCGAGAGCGGCTGGCTGGTCGTGAGCCTGCTCGCTCCCGAGGCGGAATTCAGTAACGGAGTTGTCACCCTGATTAACTACTTGGGAACGAATCACGGGCGTAACAAAAAGGGCTGACCACAGGAACCATCTCTTGAACTAACTGATCTATATGGCTGAAAATAAACCTCTAGCCTAGAACGTAACCTTCATGCAACGTTTGCGGCATCCTGCCAGACGTACGCCGTTTGCCCAGAAATATCAGCGCGCTTGTAGGAACGGATTCAGCCTTCGCTCTTCACCAATGGTGGTGCCGGGGCCGTGGCCGGGGAGCACACGGGTTTCATCGGGCAGCGCGAGCAGCCGCGTTCGTAGCGAGGCGATGATCTGGTCAAAGTCGCCCCCGGGCAGGTCGGTGCGGCCGATGCTTCCGGCAAAGAGCGTGTCCCCGGCAATCAGCAGATTGATCGGCGCAAAGTGCAGGCAGACGGAACCCTGCGTGTGCCCCGGCGTGTGCAGCACCTTGGCCGGATAATGCTCCAGGCCGACGATCTGGCCGTCGTTCAATCCTTCATCCGGCGGGGCGGTTTCAGGCGCTCGGCCCAGGCCCACCCACGCGGCCTGCGTGTCCATCATCTCCAACAGCGGCAGATCAGACTCGTTCAGAAAAATCGGCGCGCCAGTCATGCGCTTCAGCTTCAGAGCTCCACCCACGTGGTCAATGTGTCCGTGCGTCACCAGGATCTGCTTCAGCTTCAATCCCTGCTCGGTAAGGCGCTGGTGGATGCGGCTCACGTTGTCGCCGGGATCGATCACGATGGCCTCGCGCGTGGCCTCGTCGCCCAAAATCGTGCAGTTGCAGGCCAGCGGACCGACGGGAAACGACTCGAGGATCATGGAGGTATTTTAAGCGGAGTTTGCGGAGCTAGCGGAGTCAGCTGGGCTAAACATAGCCCTCAGCCTTCAGCTTGCAGCCCGATTCGCGGGGGCTGTTTTCCTTTCAGTACCCGCCCCCTCCCCCCCCACCCCCTTTTGGGATTAAAGGGTTTATTTCCAGTCACTTGTACCCTCGATCACTTCCGCCAGGTCTTTGATTCCAATGGACTTACATCGTAAAGTCCTCCATCCAAAGGTACTTAGGGACACTTTCGGCCCGGATCGTACGCTCTGGTAAACACAGTGAACGAGACAGCGCCGATCCTCGCTCCCTCGGTCCCTCGGTCCCTGCTCTTCTGAGCTCTGAAACCATTGTGCGCCAAACGGGGATAATGATCGGCAAACTTCGCAGGAAAAATTTCGGAGTGAATAAGTGAAGGAAAAGGCAGCGAGTTAGGGCGTGATCAGTGATGCGGTCTTGGGGGCGGAGGGCTTGACAAGAAAAGAGGTGCGGGTGAATCGATCACAGGTAGGTGGTGGCTAATGGGTTTGGGGGTTGTCGCGGATGATGTCCGGGTTGGCGAGCACCGGAGGGTCGGCACGTGTTGGGCAGGCTGGACCGATCGAGTCGAAATGTTGGTCCCCGGTATTCCACATGGGCTCAGGCTGTTGTTTGGAGTGCGGGGCCGGCGTACCATTTCCCGCAGACGATCATTGTGATTTTGAGGGATCAGATGCAGGAGCCTTTTGATAGTTGGATTCCCGGCGTACTGAACCGGAACCAGATGAAGGCGCTCTGTGAACACGAGCATTTCGTGCTCACAGTGCCATTCAACAGAAAATTGATTGATGAGTCTTCGATCGATCTGCATTTGACGACGGATGCTTATCGGATGGTTAACGGATCAGTCAAGCCTTCCAGGGAATTTCGATACACCTATTTCTTGAAACAAGGTCATCTCGCGGAAAAAATTTCCGTTTCATCTAGCCGAGCAACGTTGCTGAAGGCAAAAAGCACCTACGTTTTTAGGCTCCGCGAGCAGCTCGGCAAAGGGCTGGGGACGCTTGGAATTTTTGGCCAGGCAACTGCGAAGAGCTCTGTAGGACGAGTGGACGTCCTGGCTCGACTCATCGTTGACGGGATGGACACGTATGAATGTTTCAAGCCCAAATTCTTCAACTCGGACTCGTTTTCCGGCGAAATGTATCTCGAGATCACTCCAATCACATTCGACGTGTTGGTGAGATCCGGGATTTCGTTGTCTCAGCTGAGACTCTTCTACGGCGACCCGGACGAGGCGGAAGTTAGAGGTGAGGAGCTTTATAGCGCAGTCTACTCGGGCTCGAAGAAACAGGACGGGAGCTTGACGGTGGACATCTCGAACACGAATATAGGTGGGTTGGAAGCGGCGGCTTTTTACGCCGAGCCTTCCAAAGATCATCGGGCCCCGGTGCCTCTCTGGACATCGGGGAGGAGCAAGAATCCGATGCCGGATCCCACAAAGTACTGGAAATTAAAGCAGGCGGACGGAAAGGGTCGGCTTAAGATTGAGTCGGAGAAGTTTTACATCCTGAGGTCCAAAGAGAGAATATGCGTCCCTCCGGGAATCGCGGTCTATTGCCGGGCTAGCGACGAGACAATCGGGGAAATGCGAATTCACTACGCTGGATTCGTTCACCCATGGTGGGGACTCCGGAGGACCGACGACACCAAGGGAACCCCTCTGATTTTCGAGGTTCGCGGGCATCAAGTGAATGTTAGCCTCGCACATGGCGAACAAATGGCGAATTTGATATTCTATCGTATGTCTCAGGATGCTCCCAAGTCGAAGCCTACCCCCTATGAGGGTCAGCAATTGCAATTATCCAAGTTTTTTTCGCCGTGGCCGGGCAAGCTGAGATACACAATGGGGGTCGAAGATGGAGCAGTCGAAGCGGTTTGACACAGCTCTTACGGGGCGGTTGTTTCCGGAAACGCCGCATTTCAGAATTGCTGTGCTTGGGAGGGATGACGCTCGCCGTAACAGTTACGACCAGCAGATATTGCGAAAACTGCTGCTCGAAAACGAGGCCATGTATCCCGCGATCGGACGTTGGTATGAGGAGAAGGTCCTGCCTGGGATGAAAGACCGCCTACGCATCGCCTATGTCGCATTCTTGGATGAGAGGCCGGTGGCCTCGGCTGTCTTGAAGCTTGGGACCCACGCTAAATTTTGTCACCTGAAGATTCAACAAGGATTTCGTGATCAGGATTTAGGGCAGATGTTTTTTACGCTCATGTCATTTGAGGCGAAGCGCCATATCGCGGCTGACATCCACTTCACCTTGCCGGAGGGGCTTTGGACTGAAAGTTCCGCCTTTTTTAAATCCTTTGGCTTCAGGACGGCCGAGAAGGCGGAGCGCCAATACCGCAGCGGAGAGGCTGAGCTAATGTGCTCGGCTCCGATTTTGGAAGTGTGGGCGAACGTAATCTCCAAAGCTTCCAGGTTACTGGGGCAGTTCTCGATCGGAGGTTACTCGTCCTCAAATCGGCTCCTGTTCAGCATGAGGCCTGAATACGCCGAGCGCGTGTTTGCCGGCAAGAAGCAGGTCGAAATTAGACGGAAATTCTCTGAGAAGTGGCTCGGATGCAAAGTTGTGGTCTATGGGACCCAGCCCCTTGCCGCCTTAATGGGCGAGGTCACGGTATCTGGGGTTACTGCTGGCTCGCCGGACGGGATATGGAAGCGCTTCGGCGGGCGCACCGGTTGCTCGCATGACGAGTTCGCAGAGTACGTTGGAAACGCCGCGCAAGTCTACGCAATTGAGCTGAACGACGCAACGCCATACTTGTGTCCACTCAGTACTTATGAAATTGCAAAGATGATTAATGTCGATGAACTGCGGCCGCCTCAGTCCTTTCTTGAGCTGAAAATGGGAAAAGACAGTCCGTGGGCAAGGGCGATCTCATTGGCGGGGCTCTCTCACGGTAGATTCCGGGCAAAGGGAGAAGAGACCCAGCGGTCATTCCGTCCCTAAATAAAATTGTTCTGAGTTCGCTAAACGCATGGGCATCGGTCGTCCCCCAGTCGATGCAGGACGCGAGGGGGTAACTAATCAGGTCCGCCCGCAGCGGCGCCTCAGACGTCTCGATTTGGCCGCCTCGGATTCGGAGCAGAATGCTCATAGTATGATCAAAATTTCGCTCACCGATTTTGTTGATATTGCCTCGAAGTCCGGCACGCCAAAGGCTACGAAGGTGGCTCAGGTTAAGGCACGCCCAGACTATGAACCCAAATTCGATTTCTACAGACCTATTCGAGAAAGAATAATCGAGATCCATAAAAATGGCCGCGAGGGCGGGTCTCTTCGTTCTTTCCTTCAGGCACTAACCGATCGGAAGAAGATCAAAAACTACCCTGATCTAGTCGAGGGTTATCTCAATTGGTTGGGCAGGAAGAAACTGGAATGGTCAGATCCGCCGCGAAAACTCTATCGGTCGAGCGGCGTCGATGTGATAGTGAACCCGGAGCTTTGTGTCTCGTTCGCGGAGGAGACGCACCTGATTAAACTCTACTTTAAGGATGAATCCCTTGACCGATTTAAAGTGGACGTTATACTTTCGCTGATCGATCACGTGCTCAGGTCTCACTGTCCAGAGGGCACAATCATTTCCGTGCTGGACGTTCGAAGGTCCAAGCTGTTCTCTTGGAGAGCGTCATCGAGGTCTCGGATGGCTCTCGTGGATGCCGAGCTGGCGTACATCGCAAGCCTCTGGCCGCACGTTTAGGCGCGCGGCTTCGCCGCGTACTTTGTTTCCAATAAAAATGGGCGTTTGCGTCGTTATCCCCAGGCTTGCGCCGGGGGCTACCGTCTTTCGCCCGCAATGCGGGCTTGTGGCGAGAGGGCGCGCATCGAATCCCCAGGCTTGCGCCGGGGGCTACCATCTTTCGCCCGCAATGCGGGCCTGTGGCCACAGCGCGCATCGAATCCCCAGACTTGCGCCGGGGGGCTACCGTCTTTCGCGCGCCATGCGGGCTTGTGGCGAGGGGGCGTGCATCGAATCCCCGGGCTCACGCCGTGGGGCTACCGTCTTTCGCCCGCTACGCGGGCTAGTCGGTTTCGGTGCGCGAAGCGGAAGGTAAGTGCGCGTGCGCAACGATTTTGCATCCAGCCCGCGGAGCGGGCGGAATAGGTTAGCCCCAGTCGTGAGACTGGGGAACAAGGCATGGTTTGGCGCGTGAGCCCGCTTACGCGGGCGTAAGAACTATTGCCATATATAGCGCTCGTCAAACTCCACGCGGTGGTTCTTCAGCAATGCGAGGAACTCGTCCTGGAATGAAATGCGCCGATGGTGTTGCGCCTGATCGCGAATGTACCGGATGACGGCTGCTCGCCTGGATTCGCTAACGCTGAATGCTCCGTACCCGCCTTGCCACGCGAACTTGCGTTGCTGGGGAAACCGCTCGCCCACCCACCGCGATGAGTTGGTTTTCGCGGTCCGCAGACAATCTGCCAAGGCAAGGTTGGTGGGCAGGCGTGTCAATAGATGAATGTGATCAGCTGTTCCACCAATCGCGATGGGGATGGCATCGAGTTCACGGAAGATTCCGCCGAGATAGGCGTGAACATCTGCGCGAATGGCATCGGTAAGCAGCGGCGCTCGACCGGCCGTGGAAAACGTGACGTGGATCAGGAGGTTGGTATAGGTGTGCGCCACTCTTACGCCCCTCCCGGGGCTGTGGACTCAGGACTCCGCCCTTATACCCCAGGCTAGCGCCCGGGGCTACCATCTTTTGCCCGCTACGCGGGCAAACGACTTCGGCGCGCACTCGTGAAGAGCACGCGCCGAGATGGAGTCGAGTTGCAGTCTAGTGGTGGCCGCCACCGCTTGGGTGGCCGTTGGCCGGGTGTCCGCCGCTTGGGTGTCCGCCCGTGGGCAGCGTGTGTTCATTGCTTGGGGAATGATCCTCTTTGACGGTGTGGCCTTGTCCGTCCCGCGCCTGGTTGCCGTGGAAGTTGCCGTTTGGCTGATCTCCGCGCTCAGGCATCGGTCCTTTGTAGCCGTGGCGAGGGTCAAAGCGGGTATCGACATGGCCGTTGAAGTGGGCGGGGCCATGGAACCACGGGCCGGCGCCGATGAAGATGCCACCGACAAACCAGTCGGGCCCGTAGTAGCCATAGGGCGCGCAGTCGTATGGAGGGTAGTCGAAGTAGCCGTAGGGGCAGACGGGCTCGAGTCCAATGCTGATGGAAACCTGGGCTGAGGCTTTGGGCATGCAGTAAAGCAGACCAACCGCAAGAGCTGCTAGAGCGAGGAGCTTGATCTTGAACATAAATCCTCCTGGGGTTTTGAGGCGCTCGGTGGCCGGCGGATCGCGCGCGAAGGTAGCGATTTGAGCCAGCCAATTGAACGCGAGGATGATAGCACTACGAGCGGATCGATGGCGAGGGACACAGGTTTCGGGTGTCAGGTGTCGGTTGTCAGGTTCCAGATTTCGCGTGTCGGGTATCGGCAGAGCGGCCCGGCGGGAACTCGCGCGATGCCGCCCTGAAGGAGCCATGATGAGCTCAAGACATGCCCCTCGACTGTTCGCTAGGAATCGAGGTCGCGACGTTATAAAGCGGCGCGGCGTCCGGAGATGAGGTTGATGACCAGGATGATCAACGCGACGACCAGCAGAATGTGAATGAGGCCGCCGGCGATGTGCAGGGTGAAGCCGAGAAGCCAAAGGACCAGCAGGATGACGAAAATCGCCCAAAGCATGATTGGAACCTCGCATTTTTCTTTTTCTCGCTTGCGCGCGCCTGAGCCGGCAAGCCGCGCCCGGCGGAAACAACCGTTCGCAAGCAACGCGTAGTTGGATGCAAGAAAGCAGCCGTCAGCGGTCAGCTCTCAGCGAAGATCCTTGCCGGTTTGGCGCGAGGCCGCGCGGGACCGTGCGCTGGATGGCCGGGGTCCAAAACCGAATGGGAGCGCCGGGCGAGTTCCGGGCCGGAATGCGGGGTGCCCCGGTGTGCAAAAGGAGTAAACAAGAAGCGAAAAGATTGTTGCGGTTCGCTTTTTATTCGCTATAATGCGCGCATGGCCGTTACGCGAAGACAGAAGGAAGTTCTGGATTTTCTGGAGGCGTTTGTAAGCCGGAATGGCTATTCGCCTTCGTTTGAAGAGATTGCGCGCGGCATGAGCCTGAAGAGCCTGGCCACTGTCCACAAGCACATTACGAACCTGGAAAAGAAGGGCATGCTCGACCGCGTGCACAACCGCAGCCGGTCGATTGACGTGCTGCCGCCGGGGACTAAAACCCGCTCCAGTTTGAAGTTGCCGCTGGCCGGGCGCATCGCCGCCGGGTCGCCGGTGGAGGCGATGGAAGCCTCGGAGACGATTTCGCTGGCCGACGTGGTGGGCAATCGCGACGTGTTTGCGCTGGAGGTGCGGGGCGACTCGATGCGCGACGAGCACATTATCAATGGCGACTACGTGCTCGTGGAGCGGACCAAGACGGCGCGCAATGGGGAGATTGTGGTGGCGCTGGTGCACGGGGCCGAGACGACTCTGAAGCGGTTCTACCCGGAGGGAAACCAGGTGCGGCTGCAGCCGGCGAATCTGGAGATGGAACCGATTTATGTTCCCGCGGCGCAGGTGGCGATCCAGGGGCGCGTGCTGGGCGTTCTTCGCAAGTACCGGTAGACGATGTGCGGTGGACGAAGCCTCGGGTGCCAGCAGCTAGCCCTCAGCTGAATCTTGCCCGGTCCCAGGCAAACTAAAAATGAATTCGACAATTCATGCAGCTTGCTCGGCGAGGCGGCGCGCGCGCCAAAGTGCGCCGTTAAGGGCAATGGTTTCAGTAGTTTCGACCGCCATGGCTGGTGCTGCGGCGCGGAGGCCCGCGAAAAAGGCTTCGCGGACGATGGGCATTTTTCCGATGACGCTGCCGGTCCATGCAACGGGGATTTCGGCGTCGATTGCATGCTTACGGCGGAGTTTGGAGCGCACGAGAAGGACGTTGGCGACGAGATCGGCGGCTGCCTGATGGAGAACGCCGAGGGCGACGCGGTCGCCCGATTCGGCGAGCGAGTTGATGGCGGGAGCGAGCGCGGCGAAATCGGGCGCGGGCGTGCCGTCTCCGACGTTGATGAGCTGATCGAGGGTGGGTGTGCCCCAGATTTCGCCAACTTTTTTCAGGATTTGCGTTGGCTCGTCGCGGTCGTAGGCATTGAGGGCGCGACGAATGGCGTGGAGGCCGATCCAGTAGCCGGAGCCTTCGTCGCCCAGGCGCGAGCTCCAGCCGCCGGCAGATTCGAAGGCCCCCGAGGGCGCGCGGCCGATGGTGTTCGTGCCGGTGCCGGCAATCTGGAGGATTCCGGGGCCCCCGCGAAAGGCAGCGTCGAGGCCGATGATGTGGTCGCCGACGACTTCGGAGCGCGTGACGCGAAAATCGTCGAAGACAGCGGTGATCCATTCCGTGATTCCCGGCATTGTCGCGCTGGCCACTCCGCACGAGGCCGCGAGAACAGATGTGACACCGGCCTGAGCGTAGACGTCTTTGAGCACAGCGCGCAGGTTGGCTTCCGCAGCGTCGGCGCCGACGCGCAGGCGCTTGATGGAGCCGCTCTCGGCAAAGGCGAGGACGCGATCGTCGTCGGCGATAGAAGCGCGCGTGTGCGTGCCGCCGCCGTCGATGCCGAGAATTAAGGTCATTGCTTCCCTTCCCTTGTGTGCGCCGCGATCAATGCGATGGTTCGTGTGCGGGCGAGGACGCCGGCGGTACGTTCGGTGGGGTTGCTCATGGCGCTTCCGCAGCCGCGACGCCGTGATCACGCAGTGTGCCAGAGAGAATGTTCAGGCTGCCGTCGGATTTGGGCGCGTGGAGACCGAGCATGTGAGCAAGCCATGGATAGAGGTTGACGTTTTCAAAAGGGGCAACCGTTTTTCCGGCGAGGAGATCGGGACCGGCGGCGAAGAAGATGGATTTCATCTCGGGCATGATATGCGGATCGAAGCCGTGCATGCCGACCGTTGGCGGATAGATTTGTTGTCCTGCTGCGGGAGCATGAGCGCGAATGGCGTAGGGACCGGTGGCGATGACGACCGGGTCGCCCTCGCGCGGATTCTCGTTGTAGTTGAGATTCGCTGGAACATTCTTGAGCCGGTAGACCACGAATTGCGATGAGACACGCTTCAGTTCGTTGTAGGCTTTTGTGCGATCGTCTTCAGTTTTGCCGTAGAGGAGCGAGCCGACGGTATCAAACGCTGTGAGGTCCGCGAATTGATCGAGGTCGATCCAATCACCCTGGGACTTGATCATGCCGTGATCGCTGACGATGACGAGATCGATCGGCAGGCCCGTAGCTTTGAGTGCGGATTCAAGCTTGCCGACGATTCCGTCCATTTTGAGAACGGCGGCGTGAGTTTGGGCAGCGTCGGGGCCGAACTCGTGGCCCGAATGGTCAGGCTCGGCAAAATAAATGGCGATGAAGTGGGGGCGATCGGCGGCGGGCAAGCGGAGCAGGGCGACCGTGTCGTCGATACGAGCCTGCTGCGACTCCGGAGTGGACTCGCTCTTGTCGTAACCCGCGTGCCACGAGGGCATAAAGCCGGCGATCTTCGCTTCGCAGGCCACCCAGAAAATGCAAGCTGTGCGCATTCCCTGGCTCTCGGCGAGGCTCCAGAGCGGAACGCCGCTGTACCAGGTGCCGTCGCCGGTGGCTTTTGAATCGGTGTAGGCGTAGCGCGCTCCGCTTTCGGGATTGAGGAAGCTGTTGGCGACGATGCCGTGGTGCTCGGGGTAGAGCCCGGTAACGATGGTGAAGTGATTGGGAAAAGTGAGCGAGGGATATGCGGGGATGACGCCGTCGGGAGCCGAGACGCCGCGCTTCGCGAGAGCGAGTAGATGAACAGCATTATCGCGCTTGGCGTAGTCCCATCGAAATCCGTCGAGTGAAACCAGGACGACATAGTGCTGGTGCTGAGCCCAGTCGGAGTTGGCGCCGTTATCGACGTGTGTGAGAGGCAGTGCAGGATTGAAGCCGGTTTCCTGGCCTGATGCAGCGCACACGGCAAATGCCGAAGTAAAGGCGAGTGAAAAGACGGTGAGCAGGCGCGCGAGGGAGCGGAAGCGCATGAAAAGTACCCCGAATCAGCTTATCGCAATGACGGCGTCAGGCGGCGTGAGCGCAGGTTAGCCGAAGATGCGCGCCCAAACCGTCCAAACCAGACCTGCGGCGAGGATGCTGAGCTTTTGCCAGAGTGGCACCGAGGCGCGGCTCGTGAAGACATCGAACTTCGCGCGCTCAATGCGCTTCAACAACGCGTGATAGATGGAAACCAGAACCCAGAGCGCCGGACGGCTGGCCGGATCAATCAAGGGAATCAGAAGACGCGAGCGGTCGTAGAAGTGTTCAGCGCGGCGCGCGATGGCGGCGAAGAGTTCTCGCTCGGCGGCCGTGGGCGGCTCGGCAGGCGGGTGGTGGAGCAGCGCATCGAGCGAGACGCCGTGTTGCGCAAGGTCCTTAAGCGGCAGATAGACTCGGTTGCGCGCGGCATCTTCGGCAACGTCGCGGAGAATGTTAGTGAGCTGGAAGGCGATTCCGGTTTCTTCAGCGAGCCTTTCCGATCTTAGGTCGCGGTAACCGAAGATGCGGATGCAGACTAAACCGACAACAGAAGCGACGAGATAGCAATATTGATAGAGATCGGCAAAGGATTCGTAGGTCTCCGGCGCGCCATCCGCAGGGGGGTCCAAGTCGAGGGCGACGCCGGCCGCGAGCTCATCGAGAAGCGAGAGTGGAATGGAATAGCGTGCGGTTGCGTCGCGCACGGCACGGAAGACAGGATCGCCAGTGGGCGCGCCGTTCGCCACATCGTGCCATACGGCAAGCCAGTGATCCAAGCGGCGCCCGCGTTCGGCAGGTGGAACGGATTCGTCGTCGGCGAGATCGTCGGCCTGGCGCATGAAGGCATAGATAGCGCAGATGGCGTCGCGGCGACGGCGCGGAAGAGCGAGAAAGGCGTAGTAAAAATTCTTGGCCTCGCGCCTGGCGATTCCGCGGCAGACCGCGTACGCGCTTGCCAAGGCAGGGTCGTTCGATTGAGCTTTAGGCGTCAAGCGGCCTTTCCTGTCGAACGCGGACCGAGGCGCAAGAACGGCAGCGCCTTGCCCGCTAGTGCGCGACCGGCAAGCGAGATTTTGGTGAGTTTTGATATCGCCGGCCTCGCGCTGAGCACATCGTGGTCGCGGCGCTCGATGGCGCGCAGAATCTCAAGTCCGCCCCGGCTGAAGAGATCGAGATCGAGGGCGAGGTCGCGGTTGACTCTGCCGATCAACGGCAGGCCCTGTTCGAAGAGTGCGCGGGCGAAGTCGACTTCGTAACGCAGCAGCGCGCGAAACTCGGCTGTCGCATTGCCGCTGGCGATGGTCTCATCCGCGACACCAAAACGGCGCATGTCGTCTTGCGGGATATAGACGCGGTTCTTCAGAAAATCAACGCTCACATCTTGCCAGAAATTGGCCAGTTGCAGTGCAGAGCAGGTCGCGTCGGAGAGCCGGAAGTTTTCATCGTTTACCTCGCCGCAGGCGTAGAGGACCAGGCGACCGACGGGATTGGCGGAGAAGCGGCAGTAGCCGAGGACGTCGTCCATTGTGGCGTAACGGGTAACGGTCTGGTCCTGGCGAAAGGCAACCAGCAGATCGGCGAACGGCTCCTTCGGAATCGAGCAAGCGCGGATGGTTTCGGCAAGGGCGACAAAAACCGGATGGCGCGCGCGGCCTTCGTAACAGGAGTCGAGTTCCCTGCCCCAAAGATCGAGAAGCGCCAGCGCCGCAGATTTGTCGGGCACTTCGTCGCCAAGATCATCGGAGATGCGGCAGTAGGCGTAAATGGAGTGGAAGTGCGGCCGGAGTGCTGGAGGCAAGAACCACGTTGCGACGTGGAAGTTCTCATAATGCGTTTCGGCCAGATGACGGCAGTAGTCGCGGGCTTCATCGAGCGTCGGTGCGACGTCCGGAATGCGATAAGCCGAAGGAAGCGCAGCCCAGCCGCGTGCGATGTCTTCCTCGTTTTGGGCGGCAGTGACGGTCATCGAACTTTCGGCCTCACCGCTATTATTTCACCGCCGCGGCGGGGCGTACGGGCTCAATTCAGGGCAACAGGATCTTCCTCATAACAAGTCCCGGACCGAAGCGAGTCTCCGAGCGACCGATCGCGTCGAAGCCACATGAAATGTAAAACTCCTCCGCATGCGGATTGCCAATGACAAAGAGAGCGCGCGCTCCTTTGGCGAGTGCAATCCGCGCGCAATGCTCAACGAGCGAGCGTCCGACTCCACGCCGCCGGATATCGGGCTCAACGAACAAGCCATCCAGCTCCGTATTTCCATCAGGCCTGGACTCCAGCGCAGCGAAGCCGGCCATATAACCATTCAATTCCAGGACGAACACGTCCCCGGAGGCGAGCTGCGATACCGGCAAATCAATCGCATCAGGATGAGCGAGCACTGCTTCCCGGTCGCCGGCATTTGTCAGAGACGCACGGAGTTGAAGGCTCTCGAGTGCCGCCTTCTCGCAAACTTCGGCACTGCGAATGACGATTGAGTCCATCTCTGGAGTTTAGACCGCAGCCATGCTGAGAGGCGATGACCGAATCATCGCCTGGCATGCTGCTGAGCCAACCCCATATCGAGGTACGTATCGCCTGTTTCACTCACCCTCGCAGGTCTTAGCCACAGGTCCTGCGGCTTTCCACATTCAGCCTGCGCTGGTGGCCGGGCGCGAATCAATACGCCCACCAAGGGGCTGCGGGCGTTCCACTGGGCGTGCTTTGGCCGTCAATCGAGCTGTAGAGATTTACTCCGTAGAAGAACGGCAGACCCCAGTCGAAGCCATAGCCCGACGGATTGATGCCGGCGAGGCCACTCATGGCCGCATCCGACTCCGTGGCGGGGCTGGTAAACAGCGACTCCGCATTCTGAGCGCTGAAGTTGACGCTCTTCGACGATCCGTTCGCGCCCTCCATCGTGGCGGATAAGTTGTCGGTCGAGGATGGACAATAGAACGACGAGAGATCGCCTGCGGCGGTATTCGAGGGGCAGACCGGAATATTGGTGGCATTGGGGAAATACAGACCGTTGCTGCCGCTATCGATAAAGCTGCCGGGTCCGGCGCAGGTGGTGGCATTGGAGATGCCGTAGGTTTGGCCGCCGAATGTGGTGGTGAAGTCGTCGCAGGTTAGCGTGAAGATGGTTGCACTCGAAGGAAGCTGATTATTCGATTCCGTGCCGATGCCGAAGACGAGCGATCCGGAAACGGTAGCGGCGCTGCCTGAGACAGCCGGCAGCTCCACGATCACGCCGTTATTATCCGCGGGAAACTCGACAACAGGATTGGTGACCTGGTCGCTTGTGGCCACGAATGCGGGACCGCACGTCGTTCCCGAGCAGGTGTAATACGCCGGATAAGGCGGGCTCGACAGGCCGGAACCTGGATTGCAGACGCTCGTGCCCTGGTAAAAACAGTCGGTGCGTTCGGTTCCCACGCCCAGCAGTCCGTTGGCGCCGAGCGAAGCCAGAGTATTCTCGTTGAGTGTGCTTCCGTTGGAGCAAGTCGAGGGCACGTTTGTGCTGGTGCTGATCATCTGGATGGGAAGCTTGCTTGCCGTTTCGCCGCCGAGAATGACATCGGCCTCAAGAACCGGCCCCCACAGAAACGAATCATCCACGAACGACACGCAGTCGTACGCCGCGGAGCCATTGGAAGCGTCAACCGTTGGCAGATTCAACGAGGACACGGCCGATTGCAGCACCCGGAGCCCGGTTGAGCCGGTATCGACAAGCAGGCCATTGACGGTGACACAGTTCGTGGTGCTGCCGGGCGCGCAGATTGTGGCGCTGGCAAAGGCCCCATTGGGATAGATGCCGCCATCCAATTGGCCGACGGTGGGACCGCCGTTGACTGAGATGGGCATGACATTGGAACCGGTCGAACCTCCGCCGCCAGTCGTTGTGGTTGTTTTGGAAGTCGTGGTGCTACTGCCGCCGCAGCCGGCAACGAAAACGGCGCCGGCAAGAAGAATCAAAACTGAAATATTTTTCACCATTCGCTCCAGCTCGCTATTTTTTATTGAAGGTCGTCGGCATTTACGCCCTCTGGCACCAGCGCCGGAACGTACACGCGGCCCCAGTGAGCACGCATGTGTCCGCCCGTTTGGACCACAAGGCCCGGCTGCTTGATGTTGAGCGGATGACGGCCATACTGCCGTGGCTGGGATGAAAGCACCGCGGAGTACTGCGTGAAATAGGAGCCGAGAATCTGCTGCATGTCGGGCATAAACGGGCCCTGCCAGGTAACAGCAAAGACGGTTCCCGCCGAAGAAAGGTACTCATTCACGAAGGTGCCCGCCGGCGACTGCAGTTGATGGACCTCAACGTTGTTGGCGCTGGTGTGGTTCACGCTGGCGCCCATGCGCGCGGTGTCGGCCTGGATGGAATCGATTTTGCCGCCGAGTGAAGCCATCGCCGGAAGACTGAAGCTGAGAAGCGCGCCAACGATGGCGACAGAAAGACTCATGCGGCCCAGCGGCCGGCAGAGTGGGGGAGGGATAGTTTTCATTTTTGATTCGCTTGATGCGCCTCCAAGTACGCCAGTTGGATGCGGGCTATCGCCCGATCGAATGCAAGCATTGCCTTTGGACGGGCCAGTGCTCGCTTGGTCTTGGACGCAAAAGAAGAAAAGTAGTTGAGGAGTGCTTGAAAGGCACTTTGCTGCCATCAAAGTCTTTGCTGGGAGACTCTCCGACGGATGGCCCGCAAGGCTGGTGGTGGGGCCTACGGCACAATCGCGGTCTTGATTTCGGTGGAGCGGTTCATCAGTTTCTCAAAGACGCGATTGAGCTCATAGAGGTGCGCGCGGCCGGTGATGAAGGCGCCGGCCTGGAAGCGGCCGCTCGAGATGAGCTCCAGAGCCTTGCGGCAAATGGCGGGCGTGTGGTGAAACGTGGCGCGCAGCGTGATGTCGCTATAGTGAATGCGGTTGGTATCGAGAGTCACTTGCGTATTGGCCGCGCAACCGCCGAAGAAATTAACTGTGCCGCCTTTGCGCACCAGCTCGACAGCTTCCTGCCAGGTTTCAGGCGTGCCGACGGCTTCAATGGCGATATCGACGCCGCGATCCATTGGAGTGAGGGCGCGGGTTTCACGAATGGCTTTACGCACGGTAGCGGCCTGGACGACATGCGTAGCGCCGAGTTGCCTCGCGGCGTCAACCTGGCCGTCGTGCTTGACGATGGCGATGGTTTCAAAGCCGGCCAGCGCGGCGACATGAAGAATCATCAGACCGAGCGGTCCGCCGCCGATGATGGCGACTGTGTCGCCCTTGCGCGGATGGGAGTCTTCGAATCCATGAACCGCGCAGGCCAAAGGCTCAGTGAGCGCAGCGTGTTCGAGTGGTACATTGTCGGGGATAATGAGCGTATTTTGGGCGACGATGCGCTTCGGAATCTTGATGAACTCGGCATAGGCTCCGTTGTTGAAGAGCAGATCGTCGCAGAGGTTCTCCTGGCCTCGCAGGCAGAAGAAACACTGGCCGCAGGGAGCGGAATTAAGAGCGACGACGCGGTCGCCGGGCTTGAAATCGGTGACGCCGTCGCCAGCTTCGACGACAGTTCCTGCCTGTTCGTGGCCGAAGAGCGCGGGTGGAACGATCATGCGCGCGTGATAGCCGCGGCGAAAGACCTTGAGATCGGTTCCGCAAGTGAGTGCGGCCCCAACACGAACGACGAGCTCGCCCGTCGCAGCCTTAGGAATGGGAACCTGCTCGATACGGACGTCTTCGCGGCCGTGGAGAACGGCGGCGCGCATGGTGACGCGGCCGGAAAGAAAGGCATTTTCGACTGTCTTGCGGCCGTGGTGGACAACGGTCTCGACCGTCTTGCGGCCCTTGACGACAACGGTTTCGACCGTATCGAGACCCGCTTCGACGAGCGTCTCGGCTGTGTTCAAGCCGCCTTCGACGACGTCCTCGACCTTCTTGCGGCCACCTTCGACGACTGTCTTGACGGTCTTTCGGCCGCGGAGGATCGCGTCTTTCACCGTGCTGGCCATCAGCGCCTCGATTTCCCTTATTCTGCCCCGGCCCCCGGCACAGGCTCCATCATAATCTTCATTGAGCCGGGCTGGGGGTGCGAGGCGATTTCAATGGCCGCGGCCGCATCTTCAAACGGAAAGCGGTGCGAGATCAACTGGGTGAGGTCGAAGCCGTTGCGGTAGCCGTCGAAGACCAGGCTGGTGACTTCGTCCAGAATCGGGAACGAGGAAGAGTAGGAGCCGAGCAGAGTCTTTTCGTCCACGCAGACCGCGGCGGGATCGAATTTGGCTTCGCCATGCTGGGTCTGTGCGAAGAGCATGACCTTGCCACCGGGACGAACTGCATCCATGGCGGTCTGGATAAGGGCATTGCCGCCGACGGCCACGATGACGGCGTCGGCGCCGCGGCCTTCGGTTTCAGCCAATACCCGCTCGACAACGTTTTCCGTTCCGGCGTGGATGGGATTCGCGAGGCCAAAGCGCGAGGCGATCGCGTGGCGCTCGGCAAAAAGGTCGGAGGTCAGCACGCGCGCACCGATCTTTTTGGAAAGCGCCGCGTGCATCAGGCCGATGGGGCCCTGGCCAATGACGAGGACCGTGTCATCGGGCGCCAGGTTCAGCAGTTTGACGCCTTTGAGCACCGTGTTCAGCGGTTCGACGAAAGCAGCCTGCTCGAAGGGCACGCCGTCGGGGATCTGGACCACGCCACCGTAGTTGACGACGAAATCCAAAACGCGGACATATTCTGCAAAGCCGCCGCCGGAAGGCTCGAAGCCCGCGGTGGCGCCGGTCTTTTTGTAGAGCGGGCACTGTGCGGGGGTGTTTTTGCGGCAGTAGTAGCACTCGCCACAAGGAACGTGGTGGAAGCTCATGACGCGATCGCCGACGGCGAATTTGGTGACGCCTGCGCCGACCTGGGCGACGACGCCCGCCATCTCATGGCCGAAGATGCGTGGCGCGGAGTGCGAGCCCATGTGGATTTTCTTGAGGTCGGTGCCGCAGACGCCGCAGGTGGCGATTTTGATCAGAAGCTCGCCAGGACCGATGCGCGGAACGGGGACGGTCTCGAGACGCATGTCGTTGATGCCTCGGTAGACGACAGCGCGCATCGTCGAAGGAATCCTGTCGTCGATTTTCAATCTGGGAGTGGAGATTTGGGTAGACATCTATTCTTCGGTATGACCTCGTTCATCGAGAAAATCGATCAGCAACTGCGCGATGCTCTGGGAAGCCTTTTTACTATTTTCGCCCATCCGGATGAGTGAGGGCCAGTACCAGGGCCTAACGAGTGAAAAAAGAGCAAATCCGGCGAGCTCAAATTGGCCGGAAGGCGAGAGAAACCGGTTGAAGTCAGGCAGGCGGTCGGCGAGGGCGTCGCTGACCCCCTTGATGCAGTAAAACGGGATGCTGCGCATGGCGGCGAGGCGTGCGACGGCGGCGGCTTCCATGTCGACAAGCGCGGCGTTGTAGGCGGAGGCGAGGCGGCGCTTTTCGGACTCATCTGCAACAGCTGGGCTGGTGGCAAGCCAGAGTTTTCCCGCGCCCGCGTCGCAGTTGAAGCGTTCGCCGGTGCGAACGTCGATGACCCCTGCAACGTTGTGCGCGTTGCCGGGAACGACTTCGGCGCGCAATGCACCGGCCCAGCCGATGGAGAAGACAAGATCGATGGGGCCACCGTTTTCAATGGCGGCGAAGGCGCGGGTGGCGGCGGATTGGCCGGCTCCGGCACAGGCTGCGATCCATTCTTCCTCTTCGGTGCGCTGCGCCCAGAAACGCGTGCCGTCGCGCGTGGAGTGGGGCCAGTTACGCACCAGCGGCTTGAGCTCGCCGGGCATGGCCGCGATGATGGCGACGCGGGTCATGAATTCTCGCCCCGCTCCGGCCCCGCCGCTCGGTCTCCCATTTCCCGTTTTGGTTTCACGATCGCAAGAGGCAGCTGCGCCACGATAGCGATCAGCGCCAGCAAGCGCACCGGTCCCTCGTCTCCTCGTGCCGCCAGCAGTACTTCGGCAGCGTAAAGTGCAGCGATTGGGACCGTCCAAAGGAAGCTAAGTGAGCGCTCCCATTCCAGACGCATTGCATACAACAGAAGACATGGTATGTAAATCGCAATCATGACGGCTGAATACCAAAGTTCCGCCCGGGAGTGAGTCGAGACGCTTTGCGCCAGATCGCCGAAGAGATTCCAGGATACGATGAGCAAGAACACGAACAGCCAGCGACTGGCTGGTTGTCTGCTTTTGGATATCACGCGACTGAGACCCATGGCGTTCTCACTTTCCTTCACTTTGGCGCGTAGCCGTTTGCGCGGAACCAGTCGATCGCGGCGCGCATGGCGGGATAGACGGGTTTGACCTCGAAGCCAAGCTCCTGCTGGGCGCGCGCGGATGAGGCATACATCTTCTTGCGGCCCATCCGCACTTCCTCGAGCGTGGCCCGTGGCTCTTTGCAGCGGATGCGACCGGTGATCATTTCTTCAAAAAACGCATAGGTGGCTGCGACGGCGAAAGGAATTTTGACGGTGGGCGACGGAATGCCGGTGATGGCCGACATCTTGTCGAGGATCTGCTTAAGGGAGAGGTTTTCGCCGCCGAGGATGTAGCGCCTGCCGGGAGTGCCCCTGGTGATCGCGAGGACGTGGGCACGGGCCACTTCGGAGACATCGACGAGATTCATGCCCGTGTCTACGTAAGCGGGAAATTTGCCGTTGAGGAAATCGACGACGATGCGGCCGGTAGGCGTGGGCTTCAAGTCGTTGGATCCGATGGGAGTGGTCGGGTTGAGAATGACGACCTGCTGGCCGCTTTGCGCGGCTTTGATCGCTTCCTGTTCGGCGAGGAACTTGGAGCGCTTGTAATGGCCGACCATGTCGTCGATGGAGACGGGCGTGTCTTCGTTGATGACGATCCCATCGGTGCGAAAGTGCATGGTGGCGACAGACGAGGTGTAGACGAAGCGCTCGACATGGGACTCGCGCGCGAGGCGGAGCAACTCGCGGGTGCCGTCGACATTGGCGTGGTACATGGCGGCGGGATCGGGAATCCAGAGCCGGTAGTCGGCGGCGACATGGACGACGGCGTCGCAACCGGCCAATGAGGGCTTGAGAGCTTCGGGATCGGAGAGATCACCGACGACAATTTCGCCGGGAATGCCTTCGAGATTGGCGAGGTTCGAAGTCTTCCGGGTCAGGAGGCGCAGATCAGCGCCTTCATCGGCGAGGGCTTTCGCCACGTGGTGGCCCACAAAGCCGGTAGCGCCTGTAAGGAAGATCTTCATAGCGAGGCAGCGGCGCAAGTGCGGTTAGCGGTGTTTGCGAATTCGCGCCGGGGTCCAGCTTTATTTTAGTGGGATGTCCCGCGCGCCGCGGAAGGCGCGACCGGGCTGGCGCCGCAGACCTCCGAGGGCCGTTTCCGGCTCGGGATCGCTTCGAAAGAATTAAGGCGAATTTGCATTACGCATTCATGCAATTTCTACTTATTTAGTAATGCATTTTTCCATTCGTTATTAATGCATTATAGCCTTACTATTTTCATGCATTTTAGCCTTATTTCACATGCGGAAACGCCTTACAACTTTAGTGGGTTTCTCTCGCCGTTTCATGCAGAATCGCATTACAATGACGCTACTGCCCGATTTTTGAGGGGATTCGAATGGCGACATTGACGGTGACGGCGCGAGGCCAGGTCACGTTCCGCAAAGAGGTGCTGCGGCACCTGGGCGTGAAGCCGGGAGAAAAGATTGAGCTGGAGCTCGTGCCGGGCGGCAAGGGTACGATCTCGGCGGCCAGAAAGACCGGCACGATTGAAGACTTTATCGGCGTGCTCGAAGGCAGGACGCGGAAGACGGCGGCGATTGGCGACATTGTGAAAGCCACGGAGCGCGGATGGGCAGGCATGCGATGAAGGCGATCGTTGACAGCAACGTGCTGATTCGCGCAGCGGTGCGCGACAACGCGCGTCAGGCCCGCATCGCGGCCAGCCTTCTGCGTGACGCGGAAGTGATCGTGGTTTCGCTGACTTCGATCTGCGAGTTCGTTGCGGTGCTGCGCAGTGTTTACAAGATTGGGCGCGAGGACGTCATCACCGCACTGCGCGCGCTACTGGATGCCGGCAACGTCGAGATCAATCGCCCCGCCGTCGAGGCGGGAATGACGGTGATGAACGCGGGCGGCGAGTTTGCCGATGGCGTAATCGCCTACGAGGGGCGGTGGGCGGGCGGGGAGACCTTTGTCTCCTTTGACAAGAACGCTTTCCCTGTCGCGGCGGTGCTGGGGAACAAGGCCAAGCTGTTGGCCTAGTCGATTTTCTTGAACAATCCCTGGAGGCCGCTCTTGCGGTTTCGGCGCTCTTCGAAATCCACAGCCGATCGATATCGGATATAGAACACGGCTACCAACCCTCCGAGGCTCACGATCGCCATTCCGATCTTTTCAAGAAGGACCATCGCACCTCGGACGCTTTGAATTGCATATCACTCCGTAAACTATTCCAGCTCGTCGGGCACCAGGCCGATGTTCTTTTCGCCGGCAGCCTTCTTTTCGTTGTAGGCCTTGACCCAGTCTTCCCAGTGCTTGCCCGCGGCGCGGTCTTTGCCGAACTCGAGGCGCGCGATCTGGTCGTAGGCGATCTTTCTTTTTTCGGGCGCGTTGGGTGAGAAGTACTGGACCCACGACTCGGCCAGCGTGGCGCCGGTATGGCGATTGAAGATGTAGGCTTCGATTTTTTCGCCGGACTTGAGAGTGATCGTGACGTCGCCGCGAAAATCGAAGGCCTTCTCGAGTGCGTTTTTCAGATCCTCGTCGGTGGCGAGCGACGGGACCGAGCCTTCGAGCTCTTCATGCTCGAACCCGGGAGCCAGCTCGAGAGCTTCGATCTGTTCGCGCGTGTATTTCTGGACTTCTGCGGTCATGCATTCCTCTGAGATTCACCAAATGTGCGGTCCTGCCACAGGACCCGGACCCCGAAGTTCCTATTCAACGGTCCCCATGTCATGTCCAATCTTCCCGTTCATCCGGCCGTCTCGCGAAGACCGGCAGAAGGGAAACTTACTGAATTCCCTTGCGGCGTACCTGCCATCTGAAGTCGCGGCAAAGCGTGCAGTCTGCGCCAACGAAGGTTCTGGCCGAAACTTCATCGTGGTTCAACTGCCAAGCCATCCAATCGAGCTCCACCTTTGTGCCTTCGGCATTCGGCACGGAAATCAATCCTCCGTGGCCGGCCCCGGCCTGATCGCCGACGAACACCGGCACCGTGTGAATGTGCTCGAAATCGTCGAGTCCATTGGGCTCGGCAATATCCTCCGGGCCGCCCAGCAAATAGAGGACGGGCGTGTGCAGTTTCGCCAGGTCTTCCTTTTTGAGCGAGGTCATCTGGGGAAAATTGCTCATGCCGGGGGGAATGCTTCTCAGGATTCCGCTGCTCTCGATCAGAACCGCCGAAACCCGCGGGTCCATGCCTGCCTTGAGCGCGATCAGCCCGCCGCAGCTGAAACCGGCAACGGCAATGCGCTTGGAGTCGATGGCGTTGAAGTAGGGACTTGCGGAGCGCTGGTTCTCGGCGAGTATCCAATCGATGCCGGCCACCATTTTTTCCGCGGTCGCGCGATCATCGGCATCGCCCATTCCCGCTCCACCGGCCTGGCCGGCTGGCGCCGGTGCAGCTTTGGGCCCGCTCAGGATTTTGCCCGGCACGATCACGATGTAGCCATGGCTTGCGATCTCCGTCAGATGAAAACGCGAACCGGCGGCATCAGCCGAACAAGCACCATTGCCCCACACGTAAATGCCCAGCTTGCCCTTGGCTTCGGCTGCGGCCAGGTTTTTGGGCTGGTAAATCACATATTCCAAGCCGCCATGAGCTGCCTCATAACTCGCGGGAAACGGCCCACTGCCTTCGAGATCGGGAACATTATTCCACTTCAACGTGCCCATCAATGCGGCTTTTTGTCCCAGCGCTGTGTTCGCAGGCGGAGGCATCATGAATGCAGGCCGGTTGCCGGCCGCATTCTGCGCCGCGGGTGGCGCGGCCTGCGTTCCCTGGGCCGGCGTGATCAAAGGCGCGAGGAGCATCGCCGGCAAAAATAGAAATTGCGCAATCCTTACATGACCCGTCATGCTTACCTTTCGCACTTCGCTTGGTTCGCGGCCGTGGAGGAATATCAGCGGCTAGCCAGTTCGCGCTCCGGTTCCTGAATCGTCACGAGCGACGACGGGCCAGTCGGCATGGGCTCGTTGAGCAGGTTGAGCGCGTGCTGGTCGGGATAGAGCGAGAAGGTCCCCTTGACCATGGCGATGAACCCTTTGAGCGAGCCGAATCCTTCAAGAACCGCAGAGGGCTCGTAGCCGCAACTGACCATGCAGTTGGCGCACTTCGGGTTCCCGCTGCCGACCCCGTATTCTTCCCACTTGGTCGTGCTCATTAGCTCGGCAAAAGTCTCGGTGTAGCCATCCTGCAAGAGGTAGCAGGGGCGCTGCCAGCCGAAGATGTTGTAGGCGGGAGAGCCCCACGGAGTGCAATCGTAGTTGCGGTCGCCCATGAGGAACTCGAGAAACAGCGGCGACATGTTGAACTTCCACGACTTTTTGCGGTTCGACAGGATAGCGCGGAAAAGGCGGCGGACGCGGGCGCGGCCCATGAAGTGTTTCTGGTCGGGCGCCTTGTCGTAGCTGTAGCCGGGGGAGAGCACGATGCCTTCAACACCGATGGCCATCATCTCGTCGAAATGAGCGCGGACGTGATTGGGATCGGTGCCGTCGAAGAATGTGGAGTTCGGAGTGACGCGGAAGCCGCGCTTGACGGCCTCCTTGATGCCTTCGATGGCGATATCCCAGCCGCCCTCGCGGCAGACCGCAAAGTCGTGGTCTTCGCGCTGGCCGTCGAGGTGCACGGAGAAGGTCAAGTACTTCGAAGGCGTGAACTCCGGCAGGCGGCGCTTCAATTCGAGGGCGTTGGTGCAAAGGTAGATGTACTTCTTGCGCGCGATGAGGCCGTTGACGATTTCGACGATCTGCGGATGCAAGAGGGGCTCACCGCCGGGGATCGAGACCATCGGGGCGCCGCATTCTTCGACCGCGGCAAAGCATTGCTCGGGCGTGAGCTGCTTCTTCAGGATGTGCGGCGGGTACTGCACCTTGCCGCAGCCGGCGCAGGCCAGGTTGCAACGAAAGAGCGGCTCGAGCATGAGCACCAGCGGGTAACGCTTTTGGCCCGAGAGGCGCTTCTTCAGCACGTACGTGGCGACCGTAGCCATTTGTGAGATTGGAACTGCCATATTCGGGTAAACCCTCCGTATCAGTTTCCAGCTTCTAGCTCCCAGCAAATTGCTAAAAACCAAATCGAAAATCGAAAAAAATCCAATCGGCGAACGCCGGCTGCTAGATGCTAGTAGCTAGCAGCTAGTGGCTGTCCTTCCGTTCCATCGCCCGCTTGTAGGCGGTAAGAGCCATCAGCGGGAAGTACTGGCGGTACATCGTGTATGCCAGATAAAAAACCTTTGGAAATCCGGTGCCGGTAATGATGGCCTGACGCGTGGGCCCTTCGCCCATGGATTCGTCCCAGCTTCCGTCTGTACGTTGCCGCTCGAGCAGCCAGCGCACGCCCTTGGCGACGGAGTCGGAACGATCGTCGCCCGCGGCGAGAAGCCCAAGCACCGCCCATGCGGTTTGCGACGGGGTGCTGGGGCCAATGCCGCGCGTATTGGGATCGTCGTAGCTGCCGCAGGTTTCGCCCCAACCACCGTCGGAATTCTCAACCATCCGGATCCACTCCGCGGCCTGCTGAATTTGCGGCTCGAGGTGATCGACACCGATGGCATCAAGCCCACGCAAAACGAGGAATGTGCCGTACAGGTAATTCACGCCCCAGCGGCCGAACCAGCTTCCGTCCGGCTCCTGCCCATCAAAGATGAACTTGATGGCATGCTGCACACGCTTGTCTTCGCGTGTGTAGCCATATACGGCCAGCATCTCCAGCATGCGCCCCGTAATGTCGACCGAGGGAGGATCGAGCATGGCGTTGTGATCCGCGAAGGGGATGTATTGGAAGATCATCTTGGTGTTGTCTTTGTCGAAGCTGCCCCAGCCGCCGTGGCGGCACTGCATTGCGAACTCCCACGCGATCGCGCGCTGCGCCACCTGGTGCTGATAGCGCTCGCGGGGATTGTCGACCTTGCTGAGGGCGAGAAGAACCTGAGCGGTGTCGTCGGTGTCGGGATAAAACTCGTTGTTGAACTCGAAGTACCAGCCGCCCGGCTCGGTTTTGGGCACCTTCACGGCCCAGTCGCCCTTGTGGCGAACTTCTTTTGCCAGCATCCAGTCGACGGCTTTGATCATGCGCGGATCGTTGCGGGGAACGCCCGCTTCGCCAAGGGCGTAGACCGCCTGTGCCGTGTCCCACACCGGGCTCATGCAGGGCGTCATGCGGAAGGTGGGCT
>CAZHOO010000033.1:0-33953 GCA_964533905.1 uncultured Occallatibacter sp.
TTTTCGTCCCCGGCGGCCATGGCCCGATGATCGATCTTCTCGATGATCCCGACGCGGGCATCGTGATGAGACATTTCCATGAAACATCGAAGCCTACTGCGGTGCTCTGCCATGGCCCGATTTCACTGCTCTCCGCGCTTCCCGAATCGAAGGAGTTTGTCGCCGCGCTGTCGGCGGGCGATACCGCTGGAGCACAGGCCAAGGCGCAAGGCTGGATCTACGCTGGATACAAGATGACGATCTTTTCGACGGCGGAAGAGCAGCAGCGGGAGCCGCTTGAGATTCGTGGCAAGGTTCTGTTCTACCCCGACTTTGCCTTGCGTACCGCGGGCGGTGACGTAAGTGTGCTCGCTCCATGGTCGAGCTATGTCATTCAGGATCGCGAACTGATATCAGGTCAGAATCCGTTTTCGGACGAAGCGCTCGTGAAACTTCTTCTTCCGGCGCTCGAGGAGAAGAAGAAGAAGAAGGCGCTTTCAGCAGCCTGAGAATCGGGGTTGCGCTTCGTTTACGCGATCATGTCACCACGCCTGGAGCCAGTTGAAGTGCAAGGGAAGGAATTGCCGATGAATCTGACGGCATTTCGCACCATTGAGATCGACGGCCTGTCAATCTTCTATCGGGAAGCCGGCGCGAAGAATTCCCAGAAGCTTTTGCTGCTGCATGGGCTTCCGTCGTCGTCGCGCATGTTCGAACCACTTTTCGCGCGGTTATCGGACCGCTACCATCTGATTGCGCCGGATTATCCCGGCTTCGGGCACAGTGACTGGCCGGATCCGAAGAAGTTCGCCTATACGTTCAATCGGTACGCCGAGATCACAGATCATTTTACCGAGGCGCTTGGGCTCTCGCGCTACACACTCTACATGCAGGACTACGGAGGCCCCGTCGGCTTTCGCATGGCACTTGCTCATCCGGAACGAGTTGAGGCGCTGATCGTGCAGGACGCCGTCGCTCACAACGGAGGCCTCGGAGCGAATTGGAAAACACGCCGGGCGTTCTGGGCCGATCGCGCTGCCAATGAGAGCGCATTACGCGCGAATCTCTTGTCGCTTGAGGCCGCGCGTGCGCGCCACGTCGGGGACGATCCGAATGTTGAGCGCCACGATCCCGACCTCTGGACCGACGAGTATTATTTTCTGAATCAGCCCGGCCAAGGCGAGATCCAAAGCGACCTTTTCTACGACTATCGAACCAATGTAGAGTCCTATCCGAAATGGCAGGCCTGGATGCGCGAGAACCAACCGCGGCTGCTCGTGATCTGGGGCAAGTACGAATCATCGTTTGACCCGAGCGAGCCGGAAAGTTATCGCAAGGATGTTCCGAATGCCGAAGTCCACATCGTCGACGGTGGACACTTCGCGCTCGACACGGCTGCCGATGAGATTGCTGATTATGTGAAGGGCTTTATGACGCCTGACCGGAAGTGAAGCGTGAGGCCCCACAGGCATGGATACGAAGGAACGACATTCAGCAGATTTGAACTTTTCGTCGGAATCGGAGCCGTGAATGAGCAGCGGGCAAATCGAACAGAAGAGCTATGAGTTGGCCCCGCGCGAAGGGTTCACCGTCTCACTTTTTATCACTGTCGCCGACATCGAGCGATCGGCTCGCTTCTATGAAAAAGTCTTCGATGGCCGCATTTTGAGCTTGGGCGACAGCAAGGGTGCCTCCGGGCACATTCAGATTGCGAATACGTGGCTCATTGTCAACGTCGGGGGAGGGCCGACGCCGGACAAGCCGGCGATAACGCTCAGTGTCCCAGACCCAAATCAAATGAGCAGCTTTATGAATCTCCGCGTTGCTGATATTCAGGCGTGCTATGAATTATGGAAAAGCCGGGGAGCCGAGTTCATCACGCCGCCCATCCCCAAATATGGCGAGATTCGCTGCTACATCCGCGATCCCGATGGATATATCATCGAGGTCGGACAGAGCACGGATCTTACCTACGGTTAACGCCCGGGTCGACTCGCTTTCCTCTCCCGGGCTGCCAGAAAGACAATGAAATGGGGCTGGTACGGACCCTGATTGATTGCGACGCGAAGGACGCTGAATCAGTACTCCCGCAGGAATTGAGAGAGCTGTACGACGGGGATTTGCGCTTCCGCGCGTCCTCCGCCGCGCGTCCGTTTGTCCTCGCGAATTTTGTCTCCACTCTCGACGGTGTCGTCAGCTACGAGATGAAGGGCAAGTCCACCGGCTCGGCGATTAGTGGTTCCGATCCTGCCGACCGGTTCATCATGGGATTGTTACGGGCTTCGGCCGATGCAATCATTGTCGGATCGCATACGATCCAGGTTGTCGGCCCCGGTTGTCTTTGGACTCCGGAATCTATTTACCCCGGTGCTAAGCGTCTCTATGCGGAATACCGGGCTGGCGTGCTGCATAAACCGGAATACCCGGCGCTCGTGATCGTGAGCGGCAGCGGCCGGTTGGAGCCGGAGCGAGCGATTTTTCACACACCGGCGATGCGGGCCGTGGTGATTACAACCCCGGATGGAAGCAATGAGCTTACGCGCAGAGGCTTTGCGGCTCTTGGCTCCGTTGATGTCCATGCGTTGAATTCGAGCGGCGGCAGTATCGCTCCGTCGGCGATTCTCCAATTGCTCCAGGCCAAGTACGGGCTAAAGACGCTTCTCCACGAGGGTGGGCCCACGCTGTTTGGACAATTCCTGGCCGCAGAAGCGATCGATGAGCTTTTCCTGACGCTGTCGCCGCAAATCGCCGGCCGCAAGAGCGATACACCTCGCCCGGCCATCGTCGAGGGAGTGGCGTTTGCGCCGGATTCTGCACCTTGGCTTCAACTGGCCAGCGTGAAGCAAAAAGCAGCGCATCTTTACCTGCGCTACCGGCGGAGCTGAAACTCCATCTTCGATTTTTATCGGGAAATAAAGTCAAACAATGAGCAGGATCTTGCCGGCACTGCCCTTCTCTGCCGCGGCTTGCGCCTGGGCTGCCTGGCTGAGCGGGAACTTCTCGCCGATGGGAATCACGAGTTTGCCGTCTCGTACCGCTTCTGCCATGAACTCAAGGGTCGCCCTGTCGAAATGCGAGAAAACGTGCGCGACTTTTACTGACGGATAATTCGCGGCATTCTGGGGCGGCTCGACGACCGATGCGTACACTCCGCCCGGCTTCACCCTGGCGATCAGTTCCTCGGCGGTTTTCCGGCCCACGGTATCGGCAACCGCGTCGAGCGGTGGCAGATTTGCAATCTCGTTGTCGTCATCGGTGGCGATCGCGCGATCCGCGCCGATGCTCTTCACGTCCGCCAACTGCTTCTTCAAAACTCCCGCGATCACCGTCGCCCCGCGTTGCTTTGCAGTGAACACAGCCGACCGGCCAACGCCTCCCTGCGCCCCTGCGACGAGGACCGTCTGGCCCGGTTTGATTTCTGTTGCGGAAGCAAGTTGGTTGCCGGTCACCGTCACCAGCGGCAGCGCCGCCGCTTCAATTAAATCCAGGCCCTCCGGGATATCCGCGAGGGCGTCCGCCTTCACCACGCAGAGCTCTGCATAGGTGTTGTCGGCCATGGCGAACACCCGGTTGCCGGGGCCGAAAGCTACAACTCCAGGTCCAACTTTTACCACGGTCCCCGACATATCAACCCCGATCAATCCCGGAAACGTGAGCGGATAAAAGTCTTTCGTCAAGCCGGCGCGCCGCTTGTAGTCGATGGGATTCACGCCCGCTGCGGCTACGCGCACGAGCACTTCGCCCGCGCCCGCCACCGGGTCAGGGTAGTCTTCGTATTTGAGTACTTCAGGACCGCCGTATTGATGGACAACGATTGCTTTCACGCTCTTCCCCCTGCTTTTCAGCCATCGATTCGGCCCAGATGTTAATTTACATAATCCGCATACGCGAAGCGAAAAATCTCGGCCGGCGCTTTAGGCCCGGACAATCCACAGACCATCCGAGCCCATGTCGCTCGGCGCTTAATGGGCCGCAACTTGCGCGGCAGGTTCCAGAACCTGATCGGTCAAACGAGTTGGCTTCAACGTGCTCAGAATGTTTCTGGCCTTGGCTATGTCGGCAGAGGTTCCATGAGCAACCACCAGGTACTGGCCGGCCTTGATGGCGGTCTCGTAAGTCACGATGCTGTCTTTCGGGATACCGATGCTATAAAGCCCCGCGCCGATCGCGCTCAAACCGCCGACCACCAGTGCATCTTCCAGGGCGGCGATGATCCAGCCGACCATCGGTCCGCCAACCAGCACAGGACCAATTCCAGGCACCGCGAAAAATGCGGCCCCGAACAGCAAGCCCCAGAATCCGCCCCAGAACGCGCCCGTCTTGCCCCAATACTTCATGCGGTCACCGGCGTTGTAGTAGCCGACAACTTGCTGGTCGGTGTGATAATCCTTGCCCACGACCGACAGTTTCTTCATATCGAAACCTGATTTTTGAAGCTCCTTCACCGCATCTTCCGCGGCCGTGTGGGTGTCGTACACTGCGATAACTGCATTCGTGTCTGTCATATTGGGTCCTCTTTTCTGGTTTGGCGTTCGTGAGAGAGAGATTTCGCTTCGATTCAGGGACGAACACTTGCGTCGGCCGACTCTCGGGCTCCGGGATTCCTAACCCTCGGCCCGGCGTTCGCGCGTGGCAACGCCTTTGGCGGCCGCTTCTTTCCTGTTCTTTTGGGGATGAACTCCCAGTTCGTGCCATGACGTTTCCGAGAGATCGACGCCATAGTAGCTCGCAGCTTTTTCGATGTTCGCGAACGCGAGGGCGCGGTCGGCATCAGACACGTCGATGACCTGGTCAAAACGCGCGACCGCATTGCGCACATGGTCTGCATCGGTCAGCGGTTCTTTACGCTGCTTGGGAAACGCGTAGACGCTGTCGGGTAAATCGCTCTGCATCGTGAGTCTTCCGTGTTTCTCGTGGGGTTTCCAGGTTGCTTCCGGCATTTCCTCGCCCTCCTCGTTTTTCTGAGTGACAGCCTTCTCCAGAGTCTTGCCGACTGGCTTTGTTGAATCAATTGGACGATGGTATTGGCCATACTTTGGTATCGATCCTGGCAACGAAATGCACGCCCAGTGCCCAACTCATTCTTCATGCCTTTGGCGGGAATCGATACGTTCGTCCAATAGATTCGCGATCTCGATTCTGGCCTAATGAAACTGCGCCCAGGCGAACGATGTTGGCGTACCCGAAAAGCCACGCCGCGTTTGGGCATGAAAAAAGGAGACGGAATGTCAGTTCAGAGTGCAACTCCGAGCAGTAAGCCGGTCGCAAGCGCCAGAGCCGGGACGGTAGACATGAAGCTTGAGGTAGTCGTTATTCCTGTCGCCGACGTCGATCGCTCAAAGGAGTTTTACACCCGGCTGGGCTGGCGGCTCGATGCCGACTTTCGATTCGACAATGGTTTTCGCGTTGTTCAGTTCACTCCGCCCGGCTCAGGATGCTCGGTTCAGTTTGGCGCAAGGATTACACCGGAGGCGGCAGGCTCGGCCCAGGGGCTCTACTTGATCGTCTCCGACGTTGAGGCGGCACGGAAAGATCTGATCGCGCGCGGCATCGATGTCAGCGAAGTGTTCCATCCCGGATCGCCGGGCGCTCAGTTTCGGGCCGATGGCAGCAGCCGCATCAGTGGGCCTGCGCCCGAACATGCCACTTACGGCTCGTTCGCCACGTTTCGAGATCCCGACGGCAATGGATGGCTTTTCCAGGAAGTGACCACGCGATTGCCCGGCCGAGGACTTAGTAACCTGGATGTTGCGACGCTGACTGAGCTCTTGCAAGAAGCTGAGAAGCACCACAGTGAATACGAACCAACCGCCCCGAAACACGAATGGTCGAGCTGGTACGCCGCCTATATTGTCGCGCGCCAGGACGGCAAGACACCTGAACAGTCAGCCGAAGACGGCAAGATCCATGTAGAGGGGACACGTTGACCGCGACTACGAAGCGATTCGATGCGATCATCATCGGAACGGGGCAGGCGGGTCCGCCCATGGCAGCGCGATTTGCCGCCGCGGGCAAAACCGTCGCTATCATCGAACGCGGTAAATTCGGCGGCACGTGTGTGAATACAGGATGCACGCCGACAAAAACGCTCGTCGCGAGCGCCTATGCGATCCACGTTGCCGGCCGGGGCGCGGAATACGGCTTCTCCGTGGGAGACCTGCACGTCGATATGGCGCGCGTTAAAGCCCGCAAGGACGAAGCCGCTTCCAGATCCAGCAAAGGAGTAGAGGCGTGGCTCCGTGGAACCACGAACTGCACCGTCATCCAGGGTCAGGCGAGTTTTCAGTCGCCCAACAGCGTCGTCGTCAACGATGAAGTGCTGGAGGCCGACAAGATCTTTATCAACGTGGGCGGCCGCGCTCGGATTCCTGAAATGCCGGGGATTCACGACGTTCCATTTCTCACCAACTCATCGATCATGGACATCGATTACCTGCCGGAACGTTTCATCATCGTCGGCGGAAGTTACGTGGGGCTGGAGTTTGCCCAGATTTATCGCCGTTTGGGGAGCGAAGTTACGGTCGTCGAAATGGGGCCGCGCCTGATCGGGCGGGAGGACGAAGACATTTCCGATACGGTGCGCGAGATCCTTGAGGCTGAGGGCATTCAGATCCGTCTGAAAGCGGAATGTATCTCGCTCGAGAAACGCGATGGCGGCGTTGCCGTGGGGCTCACCTGCGAAGACGGACCGCCGGAAGCAGTGGGCACTCACGTTCTTATGGCGGTGGGACGAATTCCGAACACCAGCGATTTGGGACTGGATCGAGCTGGAGTTGCCACCGACCACCACGGCTACATCATCGTCGACGATCAACTCCAAACCAACGTGCCCGGCATTTGGGCTTTGGGAGATTGCAACGGCCGCGGCGCCTTTACCCACACTGCTTACAACGACTACGAGATTGTCGCGGACAATCTTTTTAACGCGGACCATCGCCGGGTTTCCGATCGAATCCAGGCCTACGGCTTGTTTGTCGATCCGCCGCTCGGGCGGTGCGGCATGACAGACGCCGACGTGCGCAAATCAGGACGCCGCGCGCTCGCCGCGAAGTACCCGATGAGCCAGGTGGGCCGGGCCTACGAAAAAGGTGAGACGCAGGGATTCATTAAGATCTCCGTCGACGCAGAGACGAAACAGTTTTTGGGAGCCGCGATTCTTGGAGTCGGAGGCGACGAGGTGATTCACGTTCTGCTGGACATGATGTATGCGAAGGCGCCGTACACTGTCACCCAGCGCGCCATGCATATCCATCCGACGGTGGCGGAATTTCTGCCGGTCGTTCTGGCCAAGCTTGCGCCATTTGTGTAGCTCCCGAACCGATACCAAAGTATCGACGATACCATCGTCCAATGGTTTATCTGCCGAGCGTCTGTTTTGATGGCTCGTATCGATCGGTCTCGACAGGAGTAAACCCTTTGAAGCGATTCGCATTTTTCTCAATCGCCGTTGCAACGTTGGTCGCCCTCGTCATCCTAGTTGCACCTGCCCCAGGCCAATCGGACGGACAGCCCTCCCCACCCTTCGTCACCGAAATGCCCCACGGGTATCGCGACTGGCGATGGATCTCTTCTACCCATGAAGCCGGCAACCTGAACAGCACCGGCGCCCTCTTAGGCAACGATGTAGCCTACAAAGCATTTCGTGATGGGAAACTTCCGTTTCCTGACGGATCGATCATTGCCGCGCTGCATTACAAGTACGTCCCGTCCGATGAGAACAACAAAATCTTCGGACAGGTTCAATCTTTCGTTCCCGGGGCGCCCACGAACATTCAGTTCATGGTCAAAGACTCAAAGAAGTACGCCGCGACCGGCGGTTGGGGGTACGGCCACTTCGGTCCAGATGGCAAGCATGGCGATGCTGCTTTTATGAAAAGTTGTTTCCCTTGTCATGAAAAGACCAAAGCAACCGACTATGTTTTTACTCGTTATGTGCCTTGAAGCTGGACACCAGAAAAGGGAGCAGGTATGCCCGACAAACAAACAGCCATCGTCACCGGCGCATCGGGCGGCATTGGCTCGGGTTTGGTTGAGCGATTTCTGAGCGAAGGCTTTAACGTTGTCGGAACCTCCCGTCATGCCACTCGAAGTTTGCCTTCGTCCAGCAGCCTGATCCGCATCGACGGTGATATCAGCGACGAGGAAACGGCTGCTCAGGCCGTCGACGCGGCAGTCAGAGACTTCGGCAGCGTCGATGTTCTGGTGAATAACGCTGGAATCTTCCTGACCAGGCCTTTCACCGAGTTCACGCACGATGACTTTAACGCCCTCGTTTCCACCAATCTGCTCGGGTTCTTCCACATCACCCAGCGCGCTGTAAGGCAGATGCTTCAGCAAAAGTCGGGATGCGTCGTGAGCATATCCGCCGCGCTTGCCGACCGGCCCATCGCCGGCGAAAATGGCTCCATTTCGATGATGACAAAAGGCGGCTTGAATGCGGCAACCCTGAACCTCGCGGTCGAATATGCAAACGACGGAATCCGCTTTAATGCGGTAGCCCCTGGTGAGGTGGATTCGCCGATGCACCGCAATGACCCCAGCGATTCGACGCCACGGCCGGCGGTGAAGAGGGCGTCGATAAGGGACGTCGTCGATGCAGTTCTCTATCTGGTACATGCTGGTCACGTGAGCGGAGAGATTCTTCATGTGGATGGCGCCTTGCCGGCTCGTCGCTGGTAGCCGCCAGCTGAGCCATCGCATCCAAAACAGAAAGATTCAGTGGGGGTGCGCGTGCGAAGCTGGATCATTGAGAGAAACGGGAGGAAACCAATCATGCGTTCCGATATCGTGCCCGGCGGCAAATTCCCGGACTATGAATTGCCCGATCATGCGGCCACGGCGCGCAAACTCAGCGACTTGCAGGGCGAGGATCCGCTCATCCTGACGCTTGCGCGCGGCCACTATTGTCCCAAGGAGCACCAGCAACATTTGGAGATCGCCGAATTTTATCCGAGGATCGCAGTGGCCTACACGCAGATCGTCACGATCGCCACCGACGATCACCACACGCTTCAGGAATTCCGCGCGTCGGTAGGAGCCCAATGGACGTTCCTTTCTGACCCTGGTCGTATCGTTCAAAAGGATCTCGACATTCAGGAGTACACCGATCCCGAACACAATCCAATGATCCCGTATACGCTGGTGCTCAAGCCGGGCCTCGTCATCTACAGCATCTATAACGGCTACTGGTTCTGGGGCCGGCCGTCGATCGCCGACCTGTGGCGCGACCTGCGTGTCGCAACCAGCGAAATTCGGCCAGATTGGGATCTGAGTACTCCTGGCCTCCGTGAGGCGTGGAATGCCGGTGACCGCTCGAAGTTCCACGGCTGGAACAAGCATGCCCCGACCGAGCGCAATTCTCCCGGTCGATAATCGAGGTGACGTGTGACCGTTAATGCTGCTGCCGGAAAGCCGGCTGATCCTTCCATCCTGGTGAATGTGCCGCGGCTCGTCACGGCCTATTACGAGTTGCGTCCCGATCCTAGCGATCCCAGGCAGCGTGTCGCCTTCGGCACGTCGGGACATCGCGGTTCTGCATTCGATGGGTCGTTCAACGAGAACCATATCCTGGCCATCACGCAGGCGATTTGCGACTACCGCAAACTCCAAAACATCGATGGACCGCTCTTCCTCGGTATGGACACCCATGCTTTATCTGAACCGGCGTTCGCGAGCGCGATCGAAGTGCTTGCGGCAAACAGCGTCGAAGTCATGATCTCCGAAGGCACACGGTACACGCCGACCCCGGCGGTCTCCCACTCAATTCTGTGGTACAACCGCACCCGGAAGTCCGGGCTTGCCGACGGCATCGTCATCACGCCATCTCACAATCCTCCCGAGGACGGGGGGTTCAAATACGACCCGCCGCACGGAGGACCGGCGGATTCGAACGTGACTTCGTGGATTGAGGCGAAAGCCAACGCATTCCTCGAGCGTGGCCTCGAGGGTGTTAAGCGCACCGGATTTGCCGAGGCGTTGCGTGCGCCCACAACCCACAAACACGACTTCTTGAGCCTCTATGTCGGCGATCTCAATAGCGTGATCGACCTGAATCTGGTGCGGGATTCCAAAATCAGGCTTGGCGTTGATCCCCTCGGAGGCGCAGGCATCGACTATTGGCCGCGCATTGCGGAGGTTTACGGCCTCGATCTGACCATCGTTAATCAATCTGTCGATCCGACATTTCGGTTCATGACCGTGGATTGGGACGGAAAGATCCGTATGGATCCCTCCTCGCCGTATGCCATGCAGCGGCTCATCGCATTGAAAGACAAGTTCGATCTTGCATTTGCCAGCGACACCGATCACGACCGCCACGGGATCGTAACCAAAGGAAGCGGACTGCTGCCTCCGAATCATTACCTTTCAGCATGCGTCAGCTATCTGTTCCCGAACCGGCCCAAGTGGGGCCCGAATGTCGCCGTCGGCAAGACTGTCGTCTCGAGCAGCATGATCGATCGCGTCAGCGCTCGCCTGGGGCGGCGTCTTTACGAGGTTCCTGTGGGTTTTAAGTGGTTCGTCGAGGGATTGCTCGCAGGTTGGCTCGGTTTTGGCGGCGAGGAGAGCGCGGGCGCTTCCTTCCTCCGGCACGATGGCAGCGTCTGGACTACGGATAAAGACGGCATCATTCCATGCCTGCTGGCGGCGGAAATGACTGCGCGCATGGGTAAAGATCCGGGCGAGATTTATGGCGAGCTTACGAAAGACCTGGGCGATCCTGTATACGAACGCATCGACGCCCCCGCGACGCCCGAGCAAAAAGCCACGCTGGCAAAATTGTCGCCGTCTGACGTTCACGCGACTGAGGTTGCAGGTCAGCCGATTGAGAAGATTTTGACGACCGCTCCGGGAAATGGCAGCCCAATCGGAGGAATCAAAGTGATCGCCAAGGATGGATGGTTTGCGGCGCGTCCTTCGGGGACTGAGGAAATCTACAAGATTTACGCCGAAAGTTTTCTCGGCCAGGACCACCTGCGGCGAATCCAAGAAGAAGCCCAGGCGATTGTTTCAGCGGCGCTTGCTCACAGCACTCAAGCCGCGTGAGCCTGTCAACCATCAGAAGGAGTTGCATATGGGAAGCCCTGCGTCCGCCGATCATCCCATCGACCCGGCGATATCGGATGCTCTTACTGACCTGGCTTTGGACCTGAGATGGTCCTACAACCACTCTGCAGACCAGCTTTGGCAGCAACTCGATCCCGAACTCTGGGAGCTGACTAACAATCCCTGGGTCGTGCTCAAAACCGTATCTCGAGAAAAACTGCAGCGCGTGACCGCCGAGCCGGGCTTTCAAAAACTATTGGCCGATCTCCGGCAAGAGAAAGCTGCCGGCGAAGGGCCTGATGCGTGGTTCCAAAAGACGCATCCAAATCCCGGCGTGTCGGCGATTGCTTATTTCTCCATGGAATTTATGTTGAGCGAAGCGCTCCCGATTTACTCCGGCGGACTTGGAAACGTGGCCGGCGATCAGCTCAAAGCAGCCAGCAATCTAGGGGTTCCGGTCATCGGAGTCAGCCTGCTGTATCAACAAGGATATTTTCGTCAGGAGATCGATGCTGACGGCCGCCAGCACGCTCTGTATCCATTCAACGAACCTGGCCAGCTGCCGATCAGGCCAGTGCGGGAACCGAGCGGCGAGTGGCTGCGCCTGGTCCTCCCTTTACCCGGCTTCAAGTTGTGGATCCGCACCTGGCAGGTGAAGGTTGGCAGGGCAAAACTGTATCTGCTCGATACCAACGATCCCGAAAATCCGCCCTCCTACCGCGGCATTACTTCGGAGCTTTACGGCGGCGGCCCGGAGTTGCGTCTAAAACAAGAACTGGTTCTCGGAATCGGGGGGTGGCGGTTGCTGCGGGCCATGGGACTCAAGCCTGAAGTCTGCCATCTCAATGAAGGTCACGCGGCGTTCGCGGTGCTGGAACGGGCGCGTTCCTACATGGAGGACAACGGCCAGCCATTCGACGTCGCGCTCGCCGTCACTCGTGCCGGCAACCTTTTCACAACCCACACTCCTGTTGAGGCGGGCTTCGATCGATTTGCCCCGGCCCTGGCTGAGCAATACCTCAAGAAGTTTGCCGAGCAAAAGCTTTCGATCCCCTTCGATGAGTTTTTGGCGCTCGGCCGCAGGAATCCCCTCGATTCGTCCGAGCCATTCAATATGGCTTACCTGGCGATACGCGGCAGCGGCGCAGTCAACGGCGTCAGCAGATTGCATGGCCAGGTAAGCCGCCGGCTTTTTCAACCCCTCTTTCCCAGGTGGCCTGAGGCAGAAGTGCCGGTAACTCACGTGACCAACGGAGTTCACACTCCAACATGGGACTCTGCCGAAGCCGACAGCCTGTGGGAATCGGCGTGCGGCAAGGGCTGTTGGCTCGGAACCCTGGCAAACATGGAGAAGGATATTACTGCCATGAGCGACTCCGGCTTATGGCAGCTCCGCACCGATAGCCGCAAGTTTCTCGTTGATTACGTCCGAAGACTCTATGTGCGCCAGCTGGCAGATCGTGGAGCCTCGCCGGAAGACCTTGCGATGGCCGCAAAGATATTCGACGATCAGACCTTGACCCTGGGGTTTGCCCGCCGGTTCGCGCCGTATAAGCGTCCCAACCTTTTGCTGCACGATCCGTCGCGCCTTCTGAACATCCTCGCCAATCAAGAGCGTCCCGTGCAGCTCGTCCTCGCAGGCAAGGCCCATCCTCAGGATGCCGAGGGCCAGGACATGATTCGCCAGTGGGTTGAATTCGCCCGCCGTCCCGAGGTTCGAACCCGAGTAGTCTTCCTCGCCGATTACGATGCGCTCATGGCAGAGCATTTGGTTCAGGGCGTGGACGTTTGGGTGAACACTCCGCGCCGTCCCTGGGAGGCGAGCGGAACCAGCGGCATGAAGGTTCTGGTGAACGGCGGGCTGAATCTTTCAGAACTCGACGGCTGGTGGGCCGAAGCGTATTCCCCCGACGTGGGCTGGGCGATTGGGGACGGTCGCGAACACGGAGATGACCCCGCTTGGGACGCAGCCGAAGCCGAAACCCTCTATGCGCTGCTTGAGAACGATGTGATTCCGGAGTTCTATGCACGCGACGAACATGAAATTGCGCCGCGCTGGATTGTCCGCATGCGCGCCAGCATGGCTCGCCTGACTCCGATGTTCTCGGCAAATCGCGCGGTCCGCCAATACACTGAGGAACATTATCTCCCGGCGGCGGCGGCTTATCTTGAGCGCGCCCGGAATCGCGGTTCGGCCGGAGCCGATCTCGCCGCCTGGCAGGCGAATTTGGCCGCGCGCTGGTCCTCGCTGCGATTCGGTTCCGCGACCGCCGAGCAAGAGAGCGGGAAATATTTATTTCACGTTCAGGTCTTTCTCGGCGATATCGATCCCGGAGCCATAAGCGTTGAACTTTACGCGGAGCCGCGGAAAGACGGGGACCCGACCACCTTCGCGATGACTCGCGGTCAGCGCCTGGCCGAAGCGACGGGTGCTTTGAACTACGAAGCCGTCCTTTCGGCCGATCGCCCGGTCACGGACTACACTCCACGCCTGGTTCCGCAGCACACCGGAGCGTTTGTGCCGCTCGAGGCGCCCTTCATTCTGTGGCACGACGCGCCTTCCTGGCACTGAACTTTGAGATTCGCCGCCTAGGCGCAAAGGATCTGCCCTTCTGAGAGCTTGGCTAACAATGGAGTTGTCCGGCTACAGCGCCCCAAAGGAGAATCGACTGCAAGTGGAGTAGAATCACAGGCTTTCTGCTAATCTGGCTGTGGCTATGCGCGGAGCAGAAGTTTCGCCTCGTTTTGAGAAAAGGCAGTAAGATTTTCTTCAGGAGCAGGTTGAATGTTGGGCACTGAATTGAGACCTCGGGAAACATCCGCAGGTGTCGCATCGGCCTCCATCGAGATTTCTGTCGGTGAACTTTATCAGACCCTCCATGGCAATTGGCGATTGATCGGCGGCGTAACGCTGGCGGGAGCTGCGTTGGCGACGATCATCGCATTTCTCATCCCCAACAAATACACTTCGACGGCGCAACTCATGCCGCCCGACCAGCAATCGATATCGAATACCTCGAGCCTGACGCCGTTGTCGGGGATGGGGTCGGGGTTGCTCGGCGCGGGAGCCGGCGGTTTGATTTCGCAACGCACCCCCGGCCAAACGGTAGTCGGGGTGCTCACAAGCGATACTGAACTGGATTACATTATCGACAAATTCAATCTGCGTCACGTCTATCGCGAGAAATACATTGAAGACGCCAGAAAGGCTCTGCTGAACCACTCCGAAATCTCCGAGGACAAGAAGAGCGGGATAGTCAACATCAGCGTCACCGACAAGAACAAGCAGCTCGCGCATGACGTTGCGACCGCCTACGTTGACGAGCTAAACCAGATTATGAACAACCTCGGCACTTCTTCCGCGAAAAGGGAGCGAGTGTTTTTGGAGCAGCGGTTAAAAGAGGTCAAAGCGGAATTGGATTCGAGTTCACTGGCTCTCAGCCAGTTTTCCAGCCACAATGCAACGATGGACATTGAAAAGCAGGCTGAAGCCACGCTGGAGTCGGCGGACCGGCTGCAGGCGCAATTGATTGCCGCGGAGAGTGAATTGTCGGGGATCAAGACAGGTTACACCGAGAACAGCCCCGAAGTTCGCGCCGCCCAGGCACGCATTGACGAGCTTCAAGCTCAATTGAATGCCATTTCCGGTGCAGGACAAAAGGTCGATTCGACGGGCTTGAAAGAAGGCGAGGTGGCGCCTTCAATCCGAAAGCTTCCGCTCCTCGGGGCGGCTTATGCCGACCTCTATCGGCAGGTGACGATTGAAGAAACACTTTACGAGACGCTAAGCAAGCAATACGAGCTCGCGCGAGTAGAGGAGGCCAAGGAGATTCCGCCGGTGAGGATGCTTGGCTCACCGAGCTACCCCGAAAAGAAATCTGCTCCGCGGCGCTCGATCATCATCGCGCTGGGCGGGGCCCTGGCATGCTTTGCGTGTGTGATGTGGATATTGGCGAGACGTTATTGGGGATTTTTCGCTTTGCGCGAGCAGGCAAGTTGACGAGGATGTCTTCCACCCACAATTCCTGTGAATCAATCGTGATCAGCAGGGACGCAGGTCATTGCTCGGGACTCCTTCTTGTCTATACACTTGCCGCCGGAAGAACGGCTTGAAGCGCCATGCAATTAAACCTGAAGAACGTGAATTCGTTTGCTTTTGGAATGTACCTCTTCTTCGGCGTTCTTCTGCTCCAAAACATCGTCGTCCTTCCGTTTCTTGCCACCGGTCTGGCATTTCCGATTTCGTTGGTCTATGCCATCAAGTATGTTGTGCTGGCGGCTGTCGGCTGCCTTCTTCTGGTAACAAATGACTTCTATCGCACACTGTGGGCAGACAAACCCGTTATGGCGGTTCTCGTCGTCGTGTTGCTGCTGGCCGCGGTGCGCGGCGGCGGCTTTGGTTACATCGCCGAAGAATTGCGTTTCTACCTGACCCCGGTCGCCTTTTATCTGATTGGCAAGGCAGCTGCGCCATTTCTTGACGAACGGCAAATTGGCCGCTTTGTCGTTTTCGTGGCAGTGCTTTATGTTGCGATCGGTCTGTTTTTTGTCGTCATCGACCGCCAGTTCCTGATGGATTATGGCTTGCGCTCCTTCGTTCACCAGAAACTGAACGAGGCAGCGCGCGGCGATGAAACCTACAATGGAATGCCGACCAACTTCTTCTACTTCCACACCGATGGCTCCGTATCCAACCGAGCTTTCGGCGCATTCTTTGACCCACTGGAAACGGCCTTTTTCGGCGGCACACTTTTCTTTTTTTTGTACGAAACTCACAGAAGAAAGCTGGTACGTTATGCGGGAGTTCTAACACTTCTTGTTGGGCTCCTGTTGATGCTCACGCTAACGCGGGCCATCATCGTCGGAGTCGCTTTCGTGCTTCTGTTCTCCTTGGTGAGGAAAAGGGGTATTGTTGCCTTGCCGATCTGGCTGGCGCTGGCGGTGGGCGCGGTCAGCGTTGTTGCGGCCGTCCTCAACATTCAAATGCTCCTCATGTCGCTGGACCCGTCTACCGTTGGCCATTTGAATGCATATCGGAACGTCGGCATCACAAGCGCGCTCATCGGTTCTCCGCCTGATCCCGGTGCACCGCGCGGCTCGGAAAGTCTTTATCTCACAATTCTCGTCGAGCTGGGTGTCGGGGCCCTGGCGGTATACGTTGTTTGGTTCGTGTCCATCTACCGGAGCCTGCTCCGGGAATACGAACTCCCCTTTATGCGAGCGGGCCTCGAGTCCATGTTCGTCTACCTTGTGGCATCTTTCACCACGGAGCATTGGTTCGCGTTCACCTCAGGCTCTCTGTTTTGGTTCCTTTTGGGGGATTCATTCGGGAGAATAAAGAAGATTCCGCGCGCAACCGCTTGAGTCAGAATCTGCGGATATAATCACGTTCGACACCGGCACTTGGTTTATCGGTTGCAGCCGTCATCGCCGGCGACGATCGCGAGCACGAGACCCAACTTCCCTCGCAGGAGATCCAGGAATGCCACAGGACCACTGGCGTTCGTTTATTCATCCCATCACGGCTCACTTCAGAAGAAAAAGAATGGCAAGATTTCTTCAATTGGAGCCGGCATTCCTGGAGAAAAAGATCCTCGACGTGGGTGGCAGCCTGCATTTCTGGCAAAAGATTGGGGTCAACGTGAAGGATCACGATATAACGATCCTCAACATCTCGGTAGATGGTCA
Organism: uncultured Occallatibacter sp.; assembly: GCA_964533905.1. Taxonomy (GTDB): domain Bacteria; phylum Acidobacteriota; class Terriglobia; order Terriglobales; family Acidobacteriaceae; genus Telmatobacter. Next base: position 16,711 of record CAZHOO010000033.1, read on the forward strand.
TTCTGAGGATGTGTCCGGTGAAACCTCATCGTCTTTGATCACGCTCTATGACGGTGAAACAATACCTTGGCCAGAGAACCATTTTGACTGGGTACTTTCAAACTCTGTCATCGAGCACGTTGCCCCGGCAAAGCGGCGCCGCTTTAGCTCAGAGATACGGCGTGTCGGCGTAAATTTTATCGTCCAGACCCCGTCATATTGGTTTCCGGTGGAACCACATTTTGTATTGCCGTTCCTACACTGGCTTCCCAGAAAAATCGGCCGAAAGGCCGCGAGGTTCGGACCGTGGGCAATTTTGGGCAAGCGAAGCAACGCTGAGGTAGAAACGTATTTTCAGGAGATCAATCTCCTGAAGCTTGAAGAATTCCAAACCCTGTTTCCCGGAGCCGACTTGATAACCGAGAGAGTCGCATTTTTCCCGAAGTCGTACACGTTGGTTGGTCACAAGTAAGGTTCTGAATTTATGCCTGGGGATTGTTGCCAGGTTTCACGTCAGTTGCCGGATGGGCCATCGTGAAAGTCCGACGGTGGTGATGAGCCCTGGAACAGTGCACGAAGATAGACCTGCTCCGTCTGCCGAGCCGTTCGGTTCCAGTCGAAAGAGGCGGCGTGTGGAATTGCGAGCTCGGCAAATCGCCGCCGCAGATCTTCGCTTCTCAGCAGCTCATCCAAACCTTTTGTGATGCTTGGAACATCGGTCTCGACGACCATCGCCGCCGAACCAGCCACTTCCGGCAAGCTTGACCTATTCGCCGTAAGCACCGGCAGTCCGCGCTGCATCGCCTCCAAAACTGGCAGACCAAACCCCTCGTACTCTGAGAGGTAAGCGAAGAGGGTCGCGCCGGCGTAGAGCGTATTCAGAGCCTGTTCCTCAACATAGCCAAAAATCTTGATCTGTTTGGCGATCTTGTGCTCTTCGATCAGCTCGCGAATTCGAGCATACGCATTTGCCTTTCTGCCCACGAGGTACAGGTGGAAGCGTTCCCGCAGATCGCCTGCCAGACCCGCATAAGCGGCGACCAGCCTGTCGACATTCTTTGCGTTTTCAAGTACGCCCACATATAGGACGTACGGAATCTCGTCACCCGGCGCTTTGCGAGCTTCCGGGACTCGAATTGATCCCGATGTGCTCGCGCCCAAATGAGTCACGGTAACCCGGGCAGGATCGATCCCCAGATACTTCACGAGGTCGGCCTTCGATGCCTCAGAAACAGTAATCACTGCGTCGGAGCCATGCGCCTGCAGCTTAGAGATCAGTCGCCTGGCTTTCGCCTGAAACCGCGAATAGCGCTCCGGCACAACGAACTCGGCGGAGTCGTGTATGGTGCTCACGATCTTTGCCCTCCAGCGCATGGCGGGCAACAAGTCAGTAAAAGTAATGTGATACACGTCAATGGCCATGGTGCGAAGCAGCTTTGGCATCGACATAATGAAGAACCACGAACGCGACGCCTTGCTCAGGCTAATGTCAAAGTAGAGGACTTCGACGCGGTCTTCGAGAGGACCGTAAACTTTTCGCTGCCATTCGCCTGCGAGCAGGAAAATCTCGTAGCGAGTCGTGTCGAGGTGCGCCACCAACTCGTAGATATAGCGCACCGGCCCGCGAATCTCGCTGTTTTCCGTGATTCCGTTAATGCAAACTCTGACTTTCTTCATCATCATTGCTATCGGCGTGGAGTTCTGTTTCCTTGTAACTCAGGTTGTGGGGCTGGTGAGATTCGATGCGCCGCGATTTGTTACTAAGTTAAGAGCCCAGTGCATCGCGGCACAGAATTCAGCGCCTTGCTTCTGCCGGGTAAATCGCTCATCAATGATCCTCCGGTTTCGGTCGAGCAACTGGTTTTGATCGCTGTGCCTCACCTCGAGCAATCGTGCCGCGAGTTCGGATGGATTCGCGGCGGTGAAGAGCCAGTCGGACGGCAGCATCTCCTTCATTGCGTCGAGATTCGAGGCAACCACCGGCAATCGGTAATGCATCGCCTCAAGCATTACAACCGGGACCCCTTCGAAGCGCGAGGGCATGACTACCATATCCAATGCGGAATAGAGCGCGGCCAGATCGTTTTGCCATGGGACGAACTGAACCAAGGCACCGAGTTTGAGCTTTTCAACCATATCCGTCATCGCCGCTTTGTCGGGCCCATCTCCGACCAGGAGGAACTTCCAGCCGCGAAATTGATCGCGGTGCTCGGCAACGGCTCGCAGCAAGAGATCATGTCCCTTCACCTTGCATTCGATTCTGCCCACCAACCCGGCCAGGTACGTGTCGAGGGGGAGACCAAGCTGCTTGCGCGCCTCTTCTTTTGGCATCACGCGAAGGGCTTCTGGATCGATTCCATTCTCGACTACGCGGATCGGCTGCTTCACGCCCCGAGCGCGCAGCGTGGCCGCCACGCTTTCACCGATTGTGATGTATTCGTCGGGCAAACGATAGTAGGGCCGCAGAAATAGATCCTTCAGCCATGCGAGCCGGCCCTCGCCTCTTTCACGTCTGGATCTCGCCAGGGGAATGTAACTGATCGCTGGAACCCGTTCCCGCCGTGCGGCCCACAGGCCGAGCGAGGACAAGCTGATTTCTCCCTGCACAATGACCGCGCAATCCGGTCTGAAACTTCGCATAGTCGAGCGAAGAGAGCTGCATGCATCGATGGCGAATGGCGTCCTCAGGAATTGCAAAGAGCCGCTGACATAGCCGAGGGGAAGGAGTCCGATGCTGGGGTAGCGATGGGCGAGCTCCCTGAGGCGAGACTCGAGACTTACATTCTTTCGGGAGTAAACGAATCCGATTTCGAAATCGCCTGAATGCGCCATCGATTGCAAAGCGTTCAGGGTCATTTTCTCGTGCCCGCCAAAGACTGCGGCATCGTCGTAGAAGAGCACTCGGCCGTTCATGATGCCGACCATCCCGCCGCCTTAAGAATCGGCCGTTTGAGATATCCGAAGATCATTCAGTCTTCCTGGCTATAGCGGGCAAAGTCATCGGGTTGTTGATCCTCCCGCAACGCGAAAGGAATTGGAACCAGCACTGTTCCATGCGGCTTGCAGCGGCCTTCCCCGATAGAACGCGTCGACTCTGCTGTCAGTGTGATCGCGCCCGCTCACTTCCAGGTCCAGCCAACATACCTTCCGGAAAATGGAGGCCAGTCATTACGTTTGCGTCTTCGTTGCCACAACCATCATTGTGTGCCCCTTAATAAAGGGGACGTGATCCCATTTACTGGCGGCAATCCGCGACAAAACCCTTATTCCGAGCCTCATGATACGGAAGCGAATCGAAGAGACGAGATGACGCTCGCCGCGAGGCCAGAATATTGCAGACAATGCACCGCATAAATGTAACTTTCGCAGCGGTTCATACCAAACCTTAATGGGTTCACATCCACAGTCGGCAATGAGCGCGCGCAAAGAGGATTCAGTCCACCAGGTCATGTGATGCGGAGGGTAATTGAGAAGTTCGTTTGTGGCGTAGCCTACAAACCCATTCATATCCGGCACGGATAGGATTAGCCGACCGCCCGGACGCAAACACCTAACACAAGCCTTTATGAACTCTTTCGGATCGTCGACATGTTCCAGAACCTGAAATGCTACTACGGCGTCGTATGATTCGGGCACCTCATCTTCGACCAAGCCAAGGTGGACGTTGCGACCCAACTTGGCAGCATCCTCCACAGCTACAGGGTTCGTCTCAAGCCCTTTGTATTCACCTCGGCATCGAGTAGAGAAATTTCCAGTTCCAGAGCCGACATCGAGCACCTTTTCTCCCTCGGCGATTTCTAGCGCAGCCTCACCGAACTCTGACCTCTCCGCAGACTCATAGCCTATCCGCCTCATCAAGCGCCCATAAAACTCTCCGTCTCCCGGCCGCGCAAAGGTGAAACGATAGTAGTTGTAAGGTGGAACAGGCTGAAGCTCTATTTCCGGCGAAGAAAAAAACCGGTCAACATTCAAGCCGAACGCAGACTGCCACATCTTCGCGAGTGTCGACGTTGATATTTTTCCCTTGACCAGCTCGTCGTCGGATTTGACCACTGCGCCTTCACTTTCCATCCCCCGTTCCTTTCGCATCTCACTCGTCAGAGTTTTAGTTAGAGCGGCTGGTGCCACATGCGCCGTCTTGTTAGAAAGATATAAGTGCCCACCGCAAGTGGAATTATTCCTCCAGTAATGAAGAATCCGATCGTGACTCCCGTCGCTCCCCATAGTCTGCCATTTACTAGCGTACTGCCCCCGACCAGCAATGCGGTCAAAATCGACAGGGGCATAAACGGCTCTCTCTTGTGCGCTCGAAGATAGATCGCCTCGCTAAAGAGAATATGGTTAAGAAGCATCGCGGCCAGCAACAGTGCAAATATGGGCAACGGCAGTATCCGCATTGCCAACTGAGGAAAACGTCGCCCAATCAAGGCGAGCGCCGCGAGAAGGACAATATCTGAGCCCAGCAGTAGTGATCCAGATTGCAGCAGCGCGCCTAGGAATACACGGTCGAGAACGACAAAATCTCTTCGCGCGACCATGCTGCCAAACGGGGATGCTTTAGTACTCATCCATGCAAACGCCGCGGTGCTGAGCGCAGTTGCCATGGTCAACGACATGCCCATTCGCCCCGCCTCTACGGGACCGCGATAGGCAAACACCACGGGGTTGAAGAGTTGGCCAATGGCATAGCTGCAAAAAAAGCTTACGGCCATCGGCCACTGGAATGGCCATATCTCAGTACGCCAACCTACGATGTCCGCTCCACACTTGCGGCGTAAGAGCGGCAAGAGAAATCGTTTCTTTGAAAAGAGAAATATGAATCCCGCAGCAGCCTGTCCCGCGATCACCGCGGCCGGCGCAAACAATCCCTTGTGATTTGTCAGCAGAAGCCATGCCAATATGGTTCCAGCCATGGCCTGGACCAGACGCATTCGCGCCACTTCCGCCACAAATCCGCACCCTTCAAGAAACGAAAAAACAGGGTCCATTTGGAACGTCAGAATGGCAACAAGCACGATGCAGATCCAAGGAATCTTCCACGGAATCGGAGCTCCCGCGTGCGCGGAAAAGAAGTGGAAGCCTGAAAAAAGCAGGACGGATCCCATCAGCACCGCGGCTACGGAGTACCAGCGTACCGACTTCTGCAAAATCGATGCCAGGCGCGAGTGAGTCGCCGGGTCGCCGGCTAAATCCCCAGTTGATAAAACACTCAAACCCGAAATCTCGTGTGCGGCCAGTTGCAAGATCACGAACGAGAATCCGAGCTCAAATACCACCTGGATCTGGACCAGGCTTGAGAAGGTGTAGTAATAACCCTGCTCGGTGAGGCTAAGAAAGCGCGCGATAAACAGAAGCGTCAATGCTCCCGATAAGATCGACCAACCGCGCGCCAGGACCGTGAACCCTACAGCTCGATTGACCCCAAGCAGATGTGCCGCCCGCCGGACTATACCCCCCTGCCCTCGCTGTTCCATTGGGCCAAACCTCAATCTCTGTTTTGCTGGATTATTCTGAACCTGGCCGGGTAGTCTCAATGATGAAATCCATCCTCAGGACGATGAACGTCAAGAGCAAAGGCGCCGCGGGCACGATCGACAGAATACGACGGACTTGGGAAGGACCTCACGATAACGCCGGAAACTGGAAGTCAGGCGCCCTCCCTGGAATTAGCGGTATTTGAGACAGAGACCGGCGATGGCCCTAAGCCGATCGCTGCACGGTAGGTCGCCAGGTAGCGCTTGGTCACCGCGTCCCAATCATAAAACTCGCGAACGCGATCCAGGGCCGCCGAGGCGTAGCGCTCCATTTCCTCCGGACTGTCGCTGAGAAGCGCCATCTTCTGCGCGAGGTCTGCGGCCGTTCCGTCAAAGTAGAGCACCGACTGGCCACCGGTTTCGCGGTTTTCCGGAATCCCGTTGACCAGGCAGCAAACCCGGGCCCCCATTGCGGCAAGAAGGGAAGGTGAGGTCCCTTCAAGTTTGGAGGCAGAAACGTAGGCTCTGGAATGCGCCAGCACACTTTCATACTCGGCTCCATACCGGAACCCGAGAAAATGGACGTTGTCCGCTGCCCTGCTGCGTAAGGTCGCAACATAATCGGGATTCTTATCGTTGTCTCCGATGATAACCAATGGCAGAGAACTCCCCGAGAGCCGATGAGCTTCGATCAGAGTATCGACGCCCTTCTCCGGCACGAAGCGCCCCACAAACAGAAAGTAGCCTTTGTCTTCGAGGCCGAATTGTTTGTATAGATCCGAGTCGCCTTGAATCTGTTTCGAGCCGTAAGGGATATGCAGCATTTCCTTCCCGTATTTTTGCTCAAAATAACCGCGCACCGTATTCGAGTCGCAAACAATCACGTTCGCAGAATGAGCTGCGAGCCAGGTGAGCATACGCCATACCAGGCGGGCAATCCAGTTCCACTTGTCGCGATTCCACTCGACTCCATCGATGGTCATAACGACCGGGATTCCGGCCATGCGTAAGAGCAAACAGCCCAGGGAACTCGCAGCATTGTAGAGATGCACCACCTCGACGTCCCGGTTTGCAGTGATTACATGGAAGGCGAGACGGACTGAATGGTAGATTGTCTCCAGGCTGGTGGAAGCCGGTGCGCTCAGATGAATGAGATTGATGCCGTCGTACTCTTTTATGCCCTTGTCTTGCCTACCTCGGCAATATACCGATACGCTATGGCCGAGTCGCCTGAGGCGTATGGCGGTCTCCGCAGCTGAAGTCTCAAATCCCCCGTAGCGAGCGGGGATCCCGCGGATGCCTCCTATCGCAATTTTCATGAGCGAACCCCTAATCAAGAGCGGGGATGAGCAGGCTCGACTGTCCAGACAAAAACTCGGGTGAGATAGGTCCGCCACGCAAGAGACCGCTCAACCCAATCGAGTCCATGTACGGTCGCAGATTAATCTTCACCCCGACTTCAAGACGGTTTCAATGTTAACTTGAGGCTCTCCAGCAAGATCTTCCTTGAATTCCAACGAGTAATCCGCAAGCGCATCCATCCAATGAGGCATGAAATCAATACCCCTTGATTGCAGCTTCAGATTCACCAGTTGCTCGGATGCAGGCCGCGGCGCGAAATACTCCTGCGCGAACCGCTCGGAACCGACCCGCGTAACCTGAATCATCTCCTCGAGCCCCAAAAGGCGTACAAACTCCCTGGCCACCTCATATCGGCTTCCCCCGCCGGAGCAGACCTGGTTGTAGACCCCATAGAGTTCAGTTTCCACAACCAAGTGGATTCCACGGGCAAAGCTCTTGGTGTAGGTTGGAGAGCCTAGCTTGTCGTCGACAACGAACAATTCGCGGGCGCCGCGTTTGATCTGCTTATATATTTTGTTGACAAATTTCTTGTCCATGGAGGGTCCGCCGCCCATCATCCAGCCGGCTCGAAATACGAAATGCTTGCGGGCAAGAGACTGGACTGCGAGTTCTCCTTCGTACTTCGACTTCCCATACACCGAGATTGGGTTATGACGCCCGAAGTCGTCGTAGACTTCCTTCGTTCCGTCCACAATGCCTGCAGTGGAAATGTAAACCAGGGGAATATCGAGACGCGCGGCAATCAGTGCGGTGTTTTCGGGCCCCAGAGCGTTCGTCAGCCACGCGTTTTCCTGATGCTGCTCGCAGTATTCAAGGTCCGTGAGGGCGGCCAGATTAAGGATTAGGTCTGGATTGAACTCACAAATCGATTCGTTAAGTGCTTGATAATCGCGCACATCGGCGTAGGAGAGCCATTCCGCATTTAAGTCGATATCGGTTGCTTTGACGGTACAGGCGGAATGAAAATGATCGTAAACGGCTCGGCCAAGCATTCCTCCACAGCCCGCGATGTAGACGCGGGTGGCCCGGGTCAATTTCACAAGAACACCCCCTGGGAATTCTCTGGCACTGACATGCCACTGAGATCGAACACCGCAAATTCAGGAAAGTCGTTTTCCATCGATGTCAAATGACGCACTTAAATGCAACAAAAGGGGACTTCCTGCCGCTATTTTATACCACGATTTCATACTGGATTTCGCTTCCGTCACGGCGCGAAGAGAAGGGGAACAGCGCGCTATATTTACAAAGTTGATTACCTGGAAATCGCGGTAATCTCGATTTCTCAGGCCGATTCCGCTTGGCTCTTGATGCAGCCCATTCCTCTGCAAATACAAGCCATAGCCCCAAAAACCGCGTGCTAAACTCGTCCATATGATCAGGACAAAGCGTGAATCGGACATTGGGGGTTCGATGAACGGCCGTCTCTGGTCTCCTTCTGCAACCCATCCTCCGCTCGTTGCCCGGCAAAGGGCGGTGATAGCGCTCACTCTCCTTGCAGCCGCGATTTCGACGCCGCTACTATCTCAGAGCAGCACCACCGGCGGGACGCAAGGCCCTGCTACCCTTGACTGTTCTGATCCCCTGATGGCTGGCTCTTCCAAATGCTCCGGCCAGACCCAGGAATCTGGCGAGCAAGTTACGCCTCCCTCAGCCGGCGCGACGAACACACCATCACAGAACCCAAACAGTAACGACTTCGATATCTCGCGCTTCCCGCAGCGGCCCGAGGCCGAAAACCGGGCCCGGCAGGTACCACCTCAGCCAGAGCCCCTTACCGAGTTTCAGAAGTTCGTTGCTTCCACCACGGGCGAGGTTTTGCCGGTCTTCGGATCGAACCTGTTTCTGAATGTTCCATCGACCTTCGCTCCACTTGATATGTCCGCGGTCCCAGCGGACTTCGTCATCGGCCCCGGCGATGAGTTGCGCATTAGAGTCTGGGGACAAATCAATTTTCAGGCGAACCTTCGCGTTGACCGTTCGGGGCAGATATTTCTTCCTCAAATTGGCCCCGTGGAAGTCGCAGGCCTGACGTATTCCGACCTGACCCCGCATCTACGCTCCGAGATGGGACGCGTCTATCGCAACTTTGATCTGAGTGCTGATATCGGCCAGATCCACTCCGTTCAGGTCTACGTCTCAGGACAGGCGCGTCGACCCGGCCTCTATACGGTGAGTTCACTTAGCACTCTGTTGAGCGCGATCTTCGCCTGCGGCGGACCGTCGCTGCAAGGCTCAATGCGCGACATCCAGTTGCGCCGTGGAAGTAAGGTGCTTACATCTTTCGATCTCTATGACATGCTTATCAACGGCGATAAATCGAAAGACGTCAAGCTTGAGTCCGGCGATGTTATTTTTATTCCGCCGGTTGGTGCTCAGGCCGCCATCGTTGGCAGCGTGCGCCTTCCCGGGATTTATGAATTGCGACCGAACGAATCGCTGAACGAACTCCTGGCCGACGCCGGAAACGCCTCCTCACTTGCTTCGCAGACACGAATCTCTATCGAGCGGATTGACAACCATCGCGACCGGATGGCGATCGAGGTTGCCTACGATGCCGGCGGCCTCGCAACTCCAATGGCTGACGGTGATCTGGTCCGGCTTTTCCCTATCGGACCGAAATACCAGAAAACGGTTATCCTTCGCGGGAACATCGCGAATCCCGGCCGGTTCGCCTGGCACCCAGGCATGCATATCAGCGAGTTGATTCCGGATAAAGACTCCCTCACTACCACCAATTATTGGTGGAGGCGTGCGCAACTCGGACTGCCCACGCCGGAATTCGAACCCGACCAGGGATTGGCTGACCAGCGCCAACCCCGCAACGATCAGCCTGTGACTCTGAATCTGTCGAATCCAGGGCAGGCGAACGCGCAGGGCACAACCAGTTCTGAATCGTGGCAAAATCAACCTGACCAGAATCAATCTGGCCAAAATCAATCCGGTCCGAACCAATCTGGTCAAAGCCAGTCTGGACAGAGCCTGACGGGCGAGAATCTGAGCGCGCAACAAAGGTCGAATGGCTCTTCCTTGGCAGCCACTCAATCCGCAGAGCTCAAACGAACCATTCCCTCGGCGCAGCGGACGGATATTCTCAAGCTGGCTCCGGAAATTGATTGGGATTATGCGGCCATTGAAAGAATCGACCCAGAGACTCTAAAGACAACCGTATTGGCGTTCGACCTGGGCAAGATGGTTCTGCAACATGATGCGTCTCAAGATCTTGAGCTGGAACCCGGTGATGTGGTTTCGGTTTTTTCAGAGGCAGACATTCGTTTGCCGGTGGGGCAACAAACAAAGCTCGTCCGATTGGACGGCGAATTCCAACATGCAGGCGTATACACCGCGCAGGAAGGAGAAACCCTTCGCCATTTGGTTGAGCGCGCGGGAGGCATCACTTCAAATGCGTATCTCTACGGCTCGGAGTTTACACGCGAATCTGCCCGCTCCGTGCAGCAGGCCAGAATCGATGAATACGTTCAAAGCCTCGCAATGCGGATCCAGCGCGGCAGCTTGGATTTGGCGTCGTCTACTTCCGCGTCGTCCCAGGCCTTGGCCGGGGGCGCAGCTCAGAGCAGCGAACGCGATCTAATCGCAAGCCTGCGTGAAATTCGTGCCACCGGACGAATCGTACTCCGCTTCACACCCAACAGCAGCAGCATCTCAAGCATTCCAGATATTCCACTTGAAGATGGCGACCATTTTGTCGTTCCGCCCATGCCCAAGATTGTCAATGTCGTCGGATCGGTTTACGACCAGAGTTCCTTCCTTTTCTCATCTGGCCGAGATACCGCCGCGTATCTGCGTCTGGCAGGGGGGCCTAACCGTGACGCAGATCGCAAACACTCCTTCATCATTCGGGCCGACGGGGAGGTCGTGAGCGAAGACTCGAGCAAAGGCTTCCTGGGTGGCGAATTTTATAACCTGCGCATCTATCCGGGCGACACCATCGTGGTGCCGGAAAAGACCTTGAAACCGTCGGCATTGCGCGCCATCATCGATTGGTCGCAGGTATTCTCGCAGTTCGCGCTCGGCGCCGCGGCTTTGAATGTGATTCAATAGGTCCACAATTCCGCGCAGATTCCGCGTCAACGGCCAGAAGTGATGCCGGTGAGAGAAAGATGGCACATTCTGGGCACAGTTTCGCGCGCAAAGAACTTCGCCGTCTATTGAATGATTGATTCTTAAAGATCGTTATTTCTGGTGCCGGGAGGGGGGGTCGAACCCCCATGACCACAAGGGCCGACAGATTTTGAGTCACCCCTCCCTGCTTTCTAAAATGCAGAAGTGATTGAATTTCCAACAACTTCCGATTTCACGGACGGTTTGGCCCGTGCGGTTCGGTGACGATCAGTGTCGGCCCGATAGTCACGCATTTGGACACGCTTCGCTCTTATGAGAAAGGGTGCTCGCGCGTTACGCTGAAGGAACATCGGGAGGAAGGGCATGGATTTTCGCGAACGCTATTTCGAGGCTTTGGGAACCAGAAAGGCATCCGATTGTGAAACTGCCAGAGTGCTTGCACACGAGATTCGAAAATTTGAAATTGAGCTTTATTGGAAGCGGGCCACTTATTTCTGGGCATTCCAACTCGTGGCATTTACTGCCCTTGGCCTTCTCTTTAAAGACGGGAAGCTATCGGACTTACGTCTCCTTGTAATACCAGCCTCGATTGGAGTGATTACCGCATTTGCCGGGCATCTAACAGCGCGTGGCTCAAAGTTTTGGCAAGAGAACTGGGAAAATCACGTTGATCTGCTTGAAGGTGAAGTGAATCTAAGGCTGACCCAAGTGATTGTATGCAGCAAATCGGAACCTCAATTCTCTGTCACACGGTTAAATGAATCGTTGCTCCTTTTGATCACATGGGGCTGGTCCCTCGTGTTAGTCCTGGGGGCAATTCCAAACGCCGCGGTCGCCGTTATTTCGTTCCCGGCTTTTTGGCGAGGTGTGGTGCTACTCGTCGCAGTGGGTTCGGCGTGCGGGTGGATGTGGCGTTCTAATAGGTCCGAATTCCACGGTCGAATTTTCCATTCCGGTGAGAAAGGGTGGACCGAATACAAACCAAAAGAAAAGGGAGCATTCCCGTTGATTATTTGGCGTGACCAGGTTCGAGATAAATGCCTTCGGAGTTCGGAGCCCTCATTAACGCCGAAAAGTGGAATTGTCGAGGAATCATCGAGAGGGTGACCACTTTTGGGAACGATTTGGTTCGGCTTAAAGATCGGCATTGGAATCGCGGTTGGGCTGCTCCTGGTGTACTACGCTTGGCGCGAACTCCGCACGCTTCCGGAAACCCGCCGCAGCTTAAGATTTCACAAGGCTGGATTCGATTGGGCTGAAGGACCACAAGGTTGGCTATCTCGTGATCCAAACAACGATGACTGGATCTTGTGGGATGAGCAGAACAAACAAATGTTCCGATCCACAGACAGGGACCCGAACTGGAGGCCGTCGGGGGAAACGCTTGATCAGTGTATTGCCTTAGGGCAGAAGTATCGCGAAATGATGGGCCTCTAGTGCATAACAATGGTTTTGGGGGATAAAAGATGTTGCTCCGGGCAAAATCTGACAAGGCAAATTTGATCCTCACTGAGGGTGAATACGCTCAGATGGAGCTGCTTTTTGACTGCTCCGCCATCGACGACAGATGCGTGCTCGAGATCGGTAACGTGTACGCATTCACTTCAAAGACCCGTTTCCATCTTCTCGGGAAACGCCAACCGTGCGGTCTGCGAATACGGGTAAAACGCAGAAGCTCGGCGGGTCCGAAGGTTGTTGAAAAGCTTGCTCTGTCAACTTCGAAGATTGGAGAGTTGGGCTTTTACCCGTCGTCTGAGAAAGATGATTTTTATGCGGCGCGCGCCGCTTCGCTTGAAGCAATGGTGTTTGTCAGTGACCAAATCTTCGAAAATTTATTGGCTAACTTCCGTGCGGCAATGCTTCCGTCCTCAATAGAGCTTGAAATTGAAAAGGACGGGGTACTAGAGTACGGCTGGGAACCGGACGGATCGAGACAGGTTTGGAAACTTGAAAAAACGAACGATCCGTCTTACGTCAACGTGGAAAGCTTCGAAGTGGCGACCGATCTAAAAGGCTAGTCGCCGACCAAATCTGTAATCTTTTCTTTCAGTTCTTTACACTCCCGCAGCAACTCCCGAAAGTGCGCGGAATGAGCCAGGAGCCCACCATCGCGTTGAGTGAGCCTTACAACAGTGCGAGGAAGCCATTCAACCCAAACAAAGTCACGAAATAGTTACGATACCTGCTCCACCACCACAAACCCTACAGTAAGCAAGTCGCTAGAACGATCGCCCAACTTATTTAGTTTGATTATCTTGGTTTGGTGCCGGGAGGGGGGGTCGAACCCCCATGACCACAAGGGCCGGCAGATTTTGAGTCTGCTGCGTCTGCCAATTCCGCCATCCCGGCCTCGGGTGGGGATCTGCTTCCAAAGTATCGCATAGCCATTACCCCCTTCGCCACCATTCCAGAGCATCCGCAACACAGCAGAAAACGCTCGCCTGCGCCGCGCCTTTTTCCTGGCGCGGCCCCTGCCGAAGGCCTCTGCGCCACCACAGGTGGCCCTGTGCGAAAATGAAAGTATCAACGATGACCAGCTCCTCCGCAGCCGTCGTTCCCGAACCAGTCAACATCACTCCGCAGATGCTTGCCCAACACAGCATCACAGCGGAGGAGTACGAGCGCATTCTCGCGGCTCTCGGCCGCACGCCCTCGCTCACTGAGCTCGGCATCTACAGCGTGATGTGGAGCGAACATTGCTCCTATAAATCCAGCCGCGTGCACTTGAAGCGCCTCCCCACCAAAAGCGATCGCGTCGTTCAGGGTCCCGGCGAGAACGCTGGCATCATCGACGTGGGTGACGGCTGGGCCTGCGCCTTCAAAATCGAATCGCACAACCACCCCAGCTACATTGAGCCGCACCAGGGCGCGGCCACGGGCGTGGGTGGAATTCTGCGCGACATTTTTACCATGGGCGCGCGCCCGCTCGCCGTCATGGATTCGCTCCGCTTCGGTCCGATCGAGCCCGGCGAAGCCGACCGTGAAACCGTCCACAAGAACCATTCGATTCTCGAAGGCGTAGTGAGCGGCGTCGCCAGCTACGGCAACTGTTTTGGCGTGCCCAATCTTGGCGGCGAAACCAAGTTTGAGCCGTGCTACTCCGGCAACCCGCTCGTGAATGCATTCGCTCTCGGTCTCGTCCGCAAAGATGAAATCTTCTATGCCAAAGCCAGCGGCACCGGGAACCCTGTCATATATGTAGGAGCCAAAACCGGCCGCGACGGCATTCACGGCGCCACGATGGCTAGTGAAGAATTCCACGAGGGCACCGAGGCCAAGCGTCCCAACGTTCAGGTCGGCGACCCGTTCATGGAGAAGCTTCTGCTTGAAGCCTGCATCGAAGCCATGAAAACGGGCGCTATCGTTGGCATTCAGGATATGGGTGCGGCCGGCCTCACCTGCTCCACCTGCGAGATGGGCGCGCGCGGCGGCGTCGGCCTCGACGTCGAGCTCGACCGCGTGCCGCAGCGCGAAACCGGAATGTCGGCTTACGAAATCATGCTTTCCGAAAGTCAGGAGCGTATGTTGCTCGTCGCCGAAAAAGGCCGCGAAGAAGAAGTTCTGCGCGTCTTCGCCAAGTGGGGTCTCGACGCGGTCATCGTCGGCACGGTCGAGCCGGAGCCGCGCCTGCGCATCCGTCACCACGGCGAGCTCGTTGCCGACATTCCCAACCAGTCGCTTACTGACGATGCGCCGCTCTATCATCGCCCCGTCGGCACCTGGAAGGCGCCGGTGACGCTTGATCCTTCGGATGAAGTCCTTGCTGAGTTAGACAAAGACCGCAATTACACCGCCGACCTCAAGAAGCTTCTGGCCAGCTCCAACGTCTGCTCCAAGCGCTGGGTTCACGAGCAATACGATTCCATGGTTCAAACTAACACCGCGCAAGGCCCAGGCGGCGAAGCCGGCGTGATGCGCATCAAGGGCACCGCCAGGCCAGACTCACTTGAAGGTCCGATCGGAGAGATTGGCTTGGCCATGGCTCTCGATGGCAACGGCCGCTGGGCGTATCTCGATCCCAAACTCGGCGCAATGCATGCTGTCGCCGAAGCCGCGCGCAAAGTGGCGATGACCGGCGCAACGCCCGTGGCCGCCACCAACTGCCTCAACTTCGGCAATCCAGAGAAGCCGGAGATAATGGCGCAGCTCTCCGCCGCCATCGACGGCATCGCAGAAGCCTGCACAGCCCTCGGCACTCCGATTACCGGCGGAAACGTATCCTTATATAACGAGACGCGCGGCGAAGGCATTTATCCCACGCCGGTCCTCGGTATCGTCGGCATTCTCGACGACGTGACCAAGACCGTCCCCGCGCACTTTCAGCGCGAGAAAGACGCCATCCTTCTTCTCTGGCCGATTCCGCGCGGTCAAGAGCCCGACCCGAGCCTCAAAGTTCCGCTCAATCCTCCGCCCATCAGCCAGTATCCGCTGCCCGCTCTCGAGCGCGAGCCGCGGGATCGCGAGCAGCCCGACGCATCCGACGCCGAAGTCGCAGCCAATCTGATCGCATTTGGTTCATCCGAATTCGCCAAAGTCATTCTCGGCAGCCTCTGGGGAACTCCGCCCGCGCTCGATCTTGGCGCGGAAGCCGACCTGCACAAATTGCTGGCCGAGCTTGCCGAGCGAGATCTCATGAGTTCGGCCCGCGACATCTCCGATGGCGGTATCGCCGTCGCTCTTGCGCAAGGCGCATTCGCGAAAGGGATCGGCGCCACAGTCGAGCAGGACTCCTCGCTTCTTGCACATCCGCTCTTCGGCCTCTTTGCCGAGCCTGCATCTACCATCCTCCTCACCACACACCCCTCGAACGTTTCTGCCATTGGAAAGTTGGCGGGTGAGCACAAATTCCTTTCCGCGCGCATTGGAACAACCGGCGGCAGCCGTCTTGAAATCTCAGTCGACGGCGATTCCTTCATCTCCGCGCCGCTCGCGGAACTCAAAACCCTCTGGGCCTCCGCCCTGGAAGCCAATCTCCATGGCGAGGTCTTCGCATGAGCCGGTTGTTGTTTCAGGGTGTTGATGGCGCCGCGGATCGCACCGAATCCCTCCGCGTCAGCCCACCGCCCACCGTCCACTGTTCACGGTCCACCGTCGGCGCAGCCGACAAGCTCCACGAAGAATGTGGCGTCGTCGCAATCCATGGCCATCCGCACGCCGCACGCGAAGCCTATCTTGCGCTCTACGCTCTGCAGCACCGCGGCCAGGAATCGGCTGGCATCGCGACTGCGGACGGCCAGCATCTGGCCAACATCAAGGGAATGGGCCTGGTTTCAGAGATCTTCACGGACGACGTTCTGGCCAAGCTGCCCGGCCACTTGGCCATCGGCCACACGCGCTACTCCACCACCGGCGATTCGGCGCTGCTCAACGCGCAACCTATTCGCGTCGACTCCACCAAGGGACTCATCGCCATCGCGCACAACGGAAACCTTGTGAATCTCGGCAATCTCCGCGCGAGCCTGGAGCGCGACGGCGCCTACTTCCAGACCACTTCCGATTCCGAAATCATCGTCCAGCTCATTGCGCACTCGCACTCCGGCACGCTCGTCGACTGCATCGCCGATTCGCTTTCGCAGGTCGAAGGCGCGTTCTCCATCGTCATGATGACGCGCGACCGCATCTTTGCCGCACGCGATCCACGTGGCTTCCGCCCCCTCTCCATGGGCCGCATGAAAAACGCCGAAGGCGCTGACTCCATCGTCTTCGCGTCGGAATCGTGCGCCTTCGATCTGCTGCGCGCGGAATTCATCCGCGACGTTCTGCCCGGCGAGCTGGTGATGGTTTCTCAGGATGGCGTTACCAGCCGCCAGTACGCGAGCGGAATGCCGCAATCGAGTTGCGTCTTTGAGCACGTCTACTTCGCGCGTCCGGATTCGCGCATCTTCGGCCGCTGGGTGCAGGAATCGCGGGACGAAATGGGCCGCCAGCTCGCTCGCGAATCCGGTGTCCCTGCCGATGTCATCGTTCCCGTACCCGACTCCGGCGTCACCGCCGCGCTTGGCTACGCGGAAGAAGCCGGCTTGCCCTTCCGCATGGGCCTTATCCGCAACCACTACGTCGGCCGCACGTTTATTGAGCCCGAGCAGCGCGTCCGCGACTTCGGCGTCCGTCTCAAGCTCAACCCCGTGCACAACCTTCTCGCCGGCAAGCGCGTCGTGCTCATTGACGACTCCATCATTCGCGGAACGACGAGCCGGAAAATCGTTCGAATGGTCCGTGGTGCAGGCGCAACGGAAGTTCACCTCCGCATCAGTTGCCCGCCCACCATCTCACCTTGCTTCTACGGCGTCGACACTCCATCGAAACGCGAACTCATCGCCGCGAGTCATTCTGTCGAGGAAATTC
>CAZHOO010000034.1:0-32442 GCA_964533905.1 uncultured Occallatibacter sp.
CATTCGTGGGACTCCCGGCGACGAAGGACTGATCGCGGCCAAACACCTTGTTGTTCTCTTCAGACGGAATATAGCCCCATGCCAGCCGCGCAATGATCGTTCCATCGGGGAACGGCAGCTTACGCTCTCGATAAGCCTCGATCGCCAAATCGTTGCCCAGGACGGCGCGAATGTCGTTCAGATCGCCCGCCTCGTGGGCTACGGAGATCAGCTTCCAGTCGCGGTACCCGGCGGGAATCCCGATTGCGGAGCCCGGGCCGGCCTTTTCACCAGCAAGTCCAGCTGCGGGCACTTTGAAGGCCAGGACCCCGGCGATTGTTGCCACTGCGACCAGCAAAAAAGCAACCCATTTCATCGGCTCCCCTTCTCGAATCGTCATCCACTTCATCGATACCGGCGATTAAAGCAAAATGACGGGGGCAATTCCATAGGACGAAGGTATCGATAGGCAATGTCGCTTGTTCGATCAATTGCCAGCTCCGCTAGCTCCGCCAACTCCGCTGCCTTATCCTGTCTCCAGTGCATCCAGTTCTCTTCCACATCGGCTCCATCCTGATCCCCTCGTATGGCGCGATCACCGCATTCGGTGTGCTGGTTGCGCTCGTGTTGGCGCAGCGCACTGCGCGCATCGTGCATGTGGACCCAGGCAAACTCTGGAATCTCTCAATCCTTAGCCTGTTCGCCGCGCTGGCCGCCGCGCGTTTGCTCCTGGTCGCAGCAAACTTGACCGCGATGCGCAGTCATCCCGCGTGGCTCTTCGGACTTGCAATGGTGCATCATCCACTGCTCGCGGGCGTGGGCGCGCTGGCCGGCGCGGGTTGCGCCGCATGGTATGCGCTGCACAGCAAACTTCCCTTTCGCGCCACGGCAGATGCTCTTGCTCCGCCGCTCGCCGCGGCTCTCGCGTTTGAGCAGTTGGGCGCTCTGGCCGCTGGCTCGGGCTATGGCGTCGATGCCGGCCCGTCCTTCGCCTGGGCCGTCATCTACACCAATCCGCTCGCCGCCATTTGGAGCGGCACTCCCCTCGGCGTCCCCTTGCATCCCGTGCAGGTCTACGCGGCGCTCGCGTTTCTCGCGCTTGCCATCCTGCTTTGGGTTTGGCTGCCGCTCGAGCGCCGCTCGGGCGACGTGGCCGGGCTCTGGTTGATGGGTGCCGGCGTGGCCATCTACTTCACGGAGATTTGGCGCGACTGGGCAGGACGAGAATTGCCGGGCCTCGGCTCGCTCTTGAATGGCGCGTTCGACGGTCCCCAGATCGCCGCCATCGTTCTTGTGCTTGCCGGCGCGCTGGTGCTGCGCGAAAACAAGAAAGTTCCGCGCGAACACGATGCTGCGCAAAGACCCGAACCGCAATCCACAACAGCGACAGACAGCCGGGGCGCTGCATGAGTTCCCCGCGCAGCGCGAGTCCCCGCGGCAGCTCGAGTCTTGCCGGCACCATCGCCGTGCCTGCCGAGGCGCATGGTCAGCGTTTAGACACCTTCTTGGCCACGCGACTCGAGGGCGTGAGTCGCTCGCGTGTACAACTGCTCCTCGACCAAGGTGATGTTCTGGTGAACGGCACTCGCGTGAAGGCTTCACTCAAACTGCGTGGAGGCGAGCAAATCACCATCACCGGCGATCCGCATCCCGCGCCGCTCAAAGCTGTCGCCGAGGCGATTCCCCTCGACATTGTTTACGAGGACAATGATCTCGCTGTCGTCAACAAGCCTGCAGGCATGATGGTGCACGCGGGCTCCGGCCAGAATGACACCGCGCGCAACAGCGGAACCCTCGTCAATGCCCTGCTTCACCGCTTCCAGTCGCTTTCGTCGACAGGTGGCGACTTGCGTCCCGGCATCGTTCACCGGCTCGACAAATCGACCAGCGGGCTCATCATCGTCGCCAAGAACGACCGCGCTCACGCGGCACTCGGCAGTCTTTTCTCTGGCCGCCAGGTCAACAAGACCTACATAGCGCTGGTTCATGGCGCGGTCGTGCGCGAAAAAGGCACCATCAGTGCCGCTGTCAGCCGCGATCCCATCCGTCGCACCCGCATGACAACGCGGCCCAGCGAAAATGCGCGTACCGCTATCTCGCACTATGAAGTCGTGCGGCGTCTCACCACGCGCTTTGGCAAATTCACTCTGATCCGCGTGCGCATTGAAACCGGGCGTACTCACCAGATCCGCGTGCACATGGCCTCGATCGGTCATCCCGTAGTCGGCGACACGCTCTACGGCGGAGCGGCGCAAATCACCGAGCAAACCGCCGCCGGGAGCGCGCCCTCCGCCGGCAAGAAAACCAACACGGAGCGGCTCAGGCTCGGCCGTAATTTTCTTCACTCCGCAAAGCTTGAATTCGTGCAACCGATCACCGGGAAGCAGCTCGAGCTTGAGGCGCCGCTGCCCGAGGAGCTGACCGCTTTCCTCAGCAGCCTCGAGTCCGTCTAACGTTTCAGACCTGCGTCCTTCAGAATTCCGGTCCTCGCCCGCGAAACGCTGACAAAAGTACCCGAAACGTTAATCCCCGTCGCCATTCTGTCGGCATGGCGATTGTTAGAATAGGAAGTGATGAACACACAGCTTTCCACGCGTCAGTCTGCCGCCTCCGCGCGGCTCGGGCGTTTTACGTCGCTTGCCCTGGCTGTCGCGCTCTGCTCAGCGGTTGCGTTTGCCGTGCAGGCCACGCCCAGCTCTGGCGGTCAAACTTCTCAGCCGGCCGCTCAGCCTGCATCTCAACCGCCGGCAACAACGCCGCCTGCTCAACCCGCACCCACGGCAGCTCCCGGACCCGGATCGAATACCGACTCTGGCGCAACGACTCTCCACGTTTCCGTCAATGAAGTCAGCCTCATCTTCACGGTCACTGACAAGCACGGCCATTACGTTCCAAACCTCAATCAGAACGACTTCGCCCTGCTCGACGACCAGAAAGCTCCGGAAAGGGTCAACTCCTTTCACCAGCAGATCAACCTGCCGCTGCGCGTCGGCATCGTCATTGACGCCAGCACCTCCATCCGCTCACGCTTCCAGTTCGAACAGCAATCGGCCACTGAGTTTCTACTCGATGTGCTCAAAGCCAAAAGCGACCGCGCCTTCGTCATGGGATTCGACGTGACGCCGACCGTGACGGCGGATTGGACCAACGACCAGGACGCTCTCGAAACCGGCATCAACAAATTGTCTCCCGGCGGCGGCACCGCGCTCTTCGACGCCGTTTATGTCGCCTGCCGCGACAAGCTCGGTACCTCGCGCGGCCCTGAGCCCGAGCGCAAGGCTATCATTCTCATCTCCGACGGCGAAGACAATCAGAGCCGCGTCTACCTCACTGAAGCCGTCAAGGAATGTGAGCGCGCGGAGACCATCATCTACGCCATCAGCACCAACTGGACACCCAGCCGCGGCGAGGGCGACAAGGTTCTCCAGGAACTGGCCGAACAGACCGGCGGCGAAACCTTCTTCCCGCCTTCGGTGGAAGAGATGGCCACGAGCTTCAAAGACATTGAAGAGGAACTGCGCAGCCAGTACGCGCTCGTCTATACCCCGGCCAACTTTGTCACCAACGGCGCTTACCGAACCATTTACCTCTACTGTTACGACCGCCGCTACGCGGTCCGCGCCAAGAAGGGCTACTTCGCCACCGGTCAGTAAGCTGGCCGCCGGTTGCAACGGATTGCGATCGTTTCCAAAGAGCGCGGACATGGTTCGCGCTCTTTCTGTTGATGGTGCAGATTTTTCCGCAAAGAATGTCCCGATTCCGGACAAACGCCTACCATTCTGTTCCAAATCGAATCACTCTCGCACTGCTGTACTCGTCTCCTCATCCATCTCCCCTCATCGCACGATGAAAGGAACGGGCCTGCTTCAGGGCGCCCGGGCAAGAATTCGATTGAGCGAGGGATTCGAGGTGATCCGCCAGGCAATATCGTGCGATATCTGCGCTTCGGAGAAGCGGCAAACCAACCATTGGTTTGTTGCCTACGAGCAAGGAGGAGAGCTCCGCGTCAGTGGCTGGAGTTCGCGCCACAAGTTGCGCCCCGGCTCGAAGCATCTCTGCGGGCAAACCTGCCTGCACAAGCTGGTGGATGAATTCATGGCCAAAGCCATCGCCGTGCGAGCACAGCGGCCAGTCGAGGAGCCAGCGGAAGATATTGCCTCTGACACTCGGACCGTCGGCGACGCCAGCCTGACCTCCGACGCGGCCTACCCCGTCGCGGCCCACCGCGATTCGGCCTTCATTGAGCTCGACTCATCCGCTCGCATCATCGAGCCGGAGTCATCGGCGCGCATCATCGCTTCGCATGCAGGTACGCTGTCCACGCCCATTCCAGCGGCGGCCCCGTATCGACCACCGTCCGAAACAGCGCTGGCTCCGCCTTCGCCGCCCCTGCCGGTGATGCCCAGGTTTCCCTATCGGCCGCAACCGGAATTGGTGCACCCGCGACCGCATCTTCCGGAATACGCATCGATCCCTGAAGAGTCGCCGCGCTTCGCCTCGCGCAACTGGCGCGCTGAAGCGTGGGAGCGTGAACGGGAGCGCGAACTCCGCGCCGTTGGGAAGCGTTCCGATGCCGCGGGCCGCCGCGCGTCGAACGCTTGAGTTTCGACCTGTAGCGCTGGCCTCCGGCCGGCTGTCGTGCGGGCGTCCTCGCCCGCACTCATCCTTAAACCGAGACCAACTCTACTTTGCCGCAGCCTTCCCCGCCAGCATCGCCAGAAGCCCCTCTTCGTCGATCACCGGAACTTTGAGCTCGCGCGCCTTGTCGAGCTTCGATCCGGCTTCTTCGCCCGCCACAACGTAGCTCGTCTTCTTGCTCACGGATCCCGCGGTCTTTCCGCCTGCAGCCTCGATCTTTTCCTTCGCTTCCTCGCGCGTCATCTTCGGCAGTGTTCCCGTCAGCACAAACGTGAATCCGGAAAGCTGCGTGGAGCGCTGCTTTTTCTCGGCTGTCATATTCACGCCGGCATCTTCGAGCCGTTTCACCAGGCGGCGATTCTCCTTGTCGCCAAAAAACTCCAGGATCGCCTGCGAAATGCGCGGGCCGACTTCCTCCACACGCTCCAGCTCTTCGACCGAGGCGTCCATCACAGCATCGATGTTTCCGAATTCCTGCGCCAGCAACTCCGCCGTGCGCTCGCCCACGAAGCGAATGCCAAGCCCCATGAGAACCCGCGCCAAACCGGCTTTTTTCGATCGCTCAATCTCCGCAAGCAGCGTGCGCGCCGACTTTTCCGCGAAGCGCTCCAGGTCCACGAGTTGTTCTTCAGTCAACGAGTAGAGATCAGCGACGCTCTTCACCAATCCGCGATCCAGCAATTGCTGCACCGCAGCGTCACCCAATCCCTCGATGTTCATCACGCCTCGGCTGGCAAAATGCAGAAGGCTTTCGCGAAGCTTGGCCGGACAGTCAGCATTTACGCAGCGCCAGTCCGCCTCGCCCTCCGCGCGCACAACTTTGCTGCCGCACTCCGGGCATTTCGACGGGAATTCGAACGTGCGCTTCCCGCGCGGGTGATCTTTGTCCTCCACCACCTCCACAATCTTCGGAATCACGTCTCCGCCGCGTTCCACCTTTACGTAGTCGCCGAGCTTCAGTCCCAGTCGCTCAATAAAATCGGCATTGTGCAGCGTGGCGCGGCTCACTGTCACGCCGCCTACAAAAGTCGGCGTCAGCATGGCCGTCGGCGTCAACTTCCCCGTGCGGCCCACGGTGATCATGATGTCTTCAAGTTTGCTAATCGCTGACCGCGCGGTGAACTTGTACGCGATGGCCCAGCGCGGCGCGCGCCCCGTGTAGCCCAACCGCTGCTGCGTTGGGTGCGCATCCACCTTCAGCACCACACCGTCGATCTCGTAGCCCAGCGTCGCCCGCCCACTCTCCGCGTTGTCAATGAACTTCATCATCGCATCGACATCCTTCACGCGCTCGCGATGCGGATTCACGCGAAAGCCGAGCTTGGTCAGCGCGTCGAGAGTAGCCGTCTGCCCGGCTGCAAAGTACTCTCCGTTGACAAGCAGAAAATAGGCAAAGAACACCAGCCGCCGTTTGGCGACGATGGAAGAATCGAGCGTGCGCAGCGTTCCGGCGGCGGAGTTGCGCGGATTCACAAACGCGGGCAGCCCCTCGCGCTCGCGCTCCTCATTCATCTGCACGAAGGCCGCCGCCGGCATCACCACTTCGCCGCGTACTTCAAACCCCTGCGGCACTCCGGCCTTTTTCAATTTTTCAGCCGGAATGGAAAGTGGAATGCTGCGAATCGTTCGAATATTTGAGGTGACATCTTCGCCGGTTTGCCCATCGCCGCGTGTCAGACCCATCAAGAGCTGCGAACCGATGCTGCCGAATTTTGCGCCGCTCGCTTCGTAACTCAACGCCACGCTCAGGCCGTCAAGCTTCAGCTCGGCAGTGTATTCCACCGGCAACTTGCCTGCAAGCTCGTGGACGCGCCGGTCCCAGTCTGCCAGCTCCTCGGCTGAATAGGCATTGTCGAGCGACAACATCGGCCGCGAGTGCTGCGCCTTTTTGAATCCCTCGGCCGGTTTGCCGCCCACCCGCTGCGTCGGCGAGTCCGCAGTCACCAGGTTGGGATGCGCGGCCTCGAGCTTCTTCAGCTCGTTCATCAGCGCGTCGTACTCGGCGTCCGAAATCTCCGGCGCGTCCAAGACGTAATACAGATGCTCGTGGCGCCGCAGCTCCTCGCGCAGTTTTTCAATTTTCTTTTGGGCGCCCGTCTCGGCCATAGCTACGAATTATAGTGACCCGCGTAACGCCGGCGTCCTCGCCGGCTGTCGTGCTGGCGTCCTCGCCCGTACCCAGCTCCGCGAACTCCGCTGACCCCGCTAACTCCGCTCACTTCAGCCCGCGCTGCTTCAGCAATGGGTCAATGCTCGGCTCGCCGCCCAGCCACGCATCGTACATCTTCTGCAAGTCCTCAGTGTTGCCGCGTGACAGCACCATCCGCCGGAACCGGTCGCCATTGGCGCGCGTCATTCCACCGTGATCCTCAAACCACTGATAGGCATTGTCGTCCAGCATCTCGCTCCACGTGTAGGCGTAGTAGCCGGCCTGGTAGCCTTCATCCCCCCAGATGTGAAGATAGTAGCTGGAGCGGTAGCGCGGCGGCACATAACTGATCGCCAGATGCTTTCTCTCGAGCGCCACTCGCTCAAACGCGTCGGGATTCTCAAGCGGCGCGCTCGCCGGCAATGTGTGCCATTCCAGATCGAGCTCCGATGCCGCAAGGATTTCAGTAAAGTCATAGCCCTGGTTGAACGTCTTTGCCTTTACGATCTTCCCGTATAGATCGGCCGGCATTGGCTCGCCGGTCTTGTTGTGGAGCGCGTAGTGCGCAAAGACCGCGGGATTGCTGGCCCAGTGCTCGTTGAACTGCGAGGGGAACTCCACGAAATCGCGCGGGACCGCCGTGCCCGATAGCGTTGGATACTCGGTGTCGGCGAACATGGCGTGCAGCGCATGGCCAAACTCGTGGAACATTGTCTTCACATCGTCGAAGCTGAGCAGCGCAGGCTGTCCCGGAGCGGGCTTCTCGAAGTTGGCCACGTTGTATACCACGGGCAGAGTGCCCAGCAATTTCGATTGGCCTACCAGTGAGTCTTCCCATGCGCCGCCATTCTTGTTGTCGCGTTTGAAGTAGTCGCAATACCAAAGCGCCAGCGGCTTTCCGTCGACGTCATACACTTCGAACACGCGCACATCCGGCTGCCACACCGGCAGATCCTTGCGCTCCTTGAACGTGAGCCCGTACAGCTCGTGCGCCGCGTAAAACACGCCCTTCTCCAGCACGTTGTTCAACTCGAAGTACGGCTTTACCTGCGATTGGTCGTAGTCGTATTTTTCTTTGCGAACCTGTTCGGCATAGAACTCCCAGTCCCACGGCTCGACGGTGAACCCTCCACCTTGAGAATCGATCACCGACTGAATATCTTTCTCTTCGCTCGCAGCCTTGGCCGTCGTGGCCGGAACCAGCGCATCGAGAAAATGAATCGCAGCTTCCGGAGTCTTGGCCATCTGGTCGGTTAAAGTCCACGCCGCGTAATTCGGGTAGCCAAGCAGCGCCGCTTTTTGCGCTCGAAGCTGCGCCAGCCGCGCCAGCGTTGCCCGCGTGTCATTCGCGTCTCCGCGCTCCGCCCGGTTCCAGGAATTCTCAAAGATTGCATGACGAGTATCGCGATCGCTCAGAAAAGTGAAGTCAGGTTGCTGCGTGGTGTTTTGCAGCGGCAAAACCCAGCCCTGCTGTTTATGAGCTTTCGCTTCTTCCGCTGCCGCGGCTAGCTGGCCTTCGCTCAGCCCGGCCAGCGCGTTACGGTCCTGTGTTGAATACGCGCCCGCTGCAGCAGCAGCGAGCAGCTTGGTCAAAAACGTGTTTTCGAGCGTCGATTCTTCTTCATCGAGCTTTTTCAGTTTCTCTTTGTCCGCATCCGACAAATTCGCGCCGGCCTTCACAAATTGCTGGTATTGGTACTCTACCAGCCGCAGCGATTCCGCATCCAGCCCAAGTGATGCGCGCTCATCGTAGATGGCCTTGATTCGCGCAAAAAGCTTCGTGTTCAGGTTGATCGCGTCAGCCAGCGCGGCCGTTCGCGGCGCCTCGTAGTCCTGAATCTTTTCGAGATCGGGATCGGTATTTGCCTGCGACACCAGATTGAACGCGTTCCAGGCGCGATCGAATAACTGCCCTGAGCGTTCCAGCGCAACCAATGTGTTTTCAAAGGTCGGTGGCGCGGGATTGTTGGCGATCGCCTCGACCTCTTTGATCTGCTCTGCCATCCCTGCGTCAATCGCCGCCTGGTAATCGCTGTCCTTGATCTTGTCGAATGCCGGCGCATGAAAAGGCAGCTTGCTTGGCGCGTAAAACGGATTGCTGGGGCCAAAATCGGTTGCCGAATTCTGCGCTTGCGCGCCGCAAATTCCCACGGCGCCCACTCCCAAAAGAACCCAAATTCCTGTGCGAATAACTCTATTCTGTGCCAAATTAATTGCCGAATGCATCATGATAGTAAGACTCCTCGAAAACCAAATCATCAACCGTCGATTGTAGGCCGATTCAGTTGCCGCGGCGAGAAGGTCCTAGAATGTAGACACAAGCGCTCCGGGGCGGGGCTCGGACAATCTGAGAATCCTGGGAATCGGTTTCAATGACATCTTTTGCGTCGGTCGTCCACGAGTACTTCGACAGCTTGGCGGCGGCCAATTCAATGCAGTGCATCGAGGAGCGAGAAGACCACGTGAGATACGGGAGTGATTCAGTCGGATTTGGCATTACGTGGGATCGGCCTCGATCTAAGGACCTTGGTATCGGCTTTAGACTAAAGTCGAGCGGAAATCATCTGCCGGTTGAACTGCCTGAAATTCTCCGATTTCAGGGCCTTGCCGCTATGGCGAAGGAAATTGACCTGCTCCGCATCGAGGATGACGAGGATTGCCGCCCGGCGCTGAAGAAGCTCGCTGACCTTACGCGGGAATATTGTTCTCGATTTCTGGCAGGCGATCCGGATACTTTTGCGTCTTTCGCGAAGTTCATGGATCGTAGAAATGCCGAGTACAATGCGCCTATTCTGGCAGCGGGCGTTGCGATTCGAGCTCTTTATCGGACCGCGGACGAGGCATGGGAAAGTCACGACTACCACAAAGTTATTGAGCTCTACGGCCAGGTTACTCACCCCCTCCCACCATTCGCGCGAGAACGAGTCGCGGAAGCTGAGAAGATGCTTTCAGATAAACGCAGCAAGAATTAATCCACCGAATCCTGGAGAACCCACAACCGATGACGCCCACCGCAATCGCCCCGCAAACACGCACGCACGCCGAAAGTCTCGATCAACTTGCATCGGTCGCCATCAACGTCGGCCTCGGTCTCAAGGCCGGGCAAGAGCTGGTCATGACCGCGTCCGTTGACACGCTGCCGCTGGCTCGCCGCATCACCGAGCAGGCTTATCGCGCCGGAGCCTCGCTCGTCACCACGCTCCTCACCGACGATGAGTCCACGCTAATGCGCTATCGCCACGCGCCCGACGCGAGCTTCGACCACGCCGCCAAGTGGCTCTACGACGGCATGGCCGAAGCCTTCAAAAGCGGATCCGCGCGTCTCGCCGTTGCCGGAGCCAATCCCAGTCTGCTTTCAAACGAGGATCCTGACAAAGTCGGCCGCGCCAATCGCGCGCTCTCGCAGGCCTATCGCGGCGCGCTTGAGTACATCACGCGCCACGACATCAACTGGACCATCGTTGGCGCCGCCACTCCTGCATGGGCCGCGGCCGTGTTTCCCAACGATCCTCCCGATGAAGCCATGGCCAAGCTGTGGGATGCGATTTTTTTCACAACGCGCATCAACACTGCCGATCCCGTGAGCGCGTGGAAGGCGCACGATGCCGATCTGCACAAGCGTTCGGCTTTCCTGAACGAGAAGCGCTACTCGGCTCTTCAATATCGCGGGCCCGGAATCGATTTTCGCCTTGGCCTCGCCGACGATCACGAATGGCTCGGCGGCGGCACCACCGCAGGCAATGGCAACTACTGCATCCCCAACATGCCGACCGAAGAAGTCTTCACCACGCCACACAAAGACCGCGCCGACGGAATCGTCACCGCTTCGAAACCCTTGTCGCATCTGGGCACCATGATCGAAGGCATTCAGGTCCGGTTTGAGCATGGCCGCATCGTCGAGGCTCGCGCCACGCGAGGCCAGGAAGTGCTTGAAAAGCTCATCGACACCGACGACGGCGCGCGCCGCCTTGGCGAAGTCGCGCTCGTTCCCCATTCGTCTCCCATCGCGCAAAGCGGCCTTGTCTTCTTCCACACACTTTACGACGAAAACGCCGCATCGCACATCGCCCTCGGCCAGTCGTATTCCTCGTGTCTGATCAACGGAGACAAGCTCACGCCCGAAGAGCTCGCCGCGCGCGGCGCGAACACCAGCCTGATCCATGTCGACTGGATGATCGGATCTTCTGAATTGGATATCGACGGCATCACCGCATCGGGCGTTGCCGAGCCGCTGATGCGCAAGGGCGAGTGGGCATAGAGAGACTCACAGATTCATGGAGCCAGTCACCCATTTTCTAACCGGCGCATGCATCGGACGCGCCGGATTCAATCGCAAAACGGCCTACGCCACGCTTGCGGCGGTTCTGGCCGCAGAGGCTGCCGACCTCGACATTCTCTGGGGACTCCGCGGCCCGGTCGACGAGCTCAAGCACCATCGCGGCATCACGCACACATTCTGGGCCGTGCCCGTCGTCGCGGGAGTCGTGGTCAGCGCGGTCGGCCTGCTCCATCTCTGGCGCGAAAAACACCGGCGAAGTAACTTGGCGGTTTCTTCCCAAGGTGATGCTCTCGTCCAAAGCTCAAGAGCGCCCACGGCGCCTGGGTCCCCGCCCTTGCACTGGGGCTGGCTCTATCTCACCGGCTGCATCGCCGCGCTCAGCCACATCCTGCTCGACTGGACCAACAACTACGGCGTCCGTCCGTTTTTCCCGCTCAGTGCCCACTGGTATGCCGGCAGCTTCATGTTCATCGTGGAGCCGATTCTCTACGGAATTTTCTTTTTCGCGTTCATCGTTCCCTGGCTGCTCGGCCTGGCCGATCGCGAGATCGGCGCACGCCGTACGCAATTCCGCGGTCAGGGCTGGGCTATCTTCGCTCTCGCCGGAATGCTAATTCTGGGCTGCGTGCGCTGGGCCGAGCACGCGCAGGCGCTGGCCATGCTCGGCAATACGAACACTGCCTCAGAGCCCGCGAGCCGCGCGGCCGCCGAGCCCTACCCCGTCAACCCCTTCCGATGGCACGCGATCCTCGATACGCCCGGCTTCTACCAAACCGCCGAAATCAACACCTGGGCGGGCTCCATCGACAGCGACCCTCAGCGCGACGTGCTCTACAAGCCCGCCGATACGCCGGCGCTCGATGCCGCCAAGCGCACCGCTCTGGGCCAGGTCTATCTCGACTGGGGAACATGGGCTGTGGTCCGCGACGTAGGCCAGGAGCCTGCGCCCGGCATGGAGCCGCCGCAACTCACTCCCGGTCGCACTTGGACGACCGTTGAGTTCACCGATCTCCGTTTCGACTATCCATTTCTCGGTACCCGTGGCGTATCAACGGGCTCGTCTGCCCGCTCGCCGCTCACCGGCTGGGTCTACATTGTCGATGGGCGTGAAGACGCCGGCGAAGCCATGAATGGCCGCGAGCAACGGTAGAAAATCAGCGCTGCCCCTCTGCCTTGTTGTAGCGCCGGCCTCCCGGCCGGCTGTCGTGCGGGCGTCCTCGCCCGCACTTGTGCATTTGCTTATCAGGCGGCGGAGAGCGGTAGAAAGTTTGTTCTCGCAGAAACTTTTTTTCGTCCCATGGAACACTTTCGGTTGACCGCGCCGCTTCTGGACCGCAGAATAGAACCAGTCCCCTGATTCCCGGGATCGCCGTTTCCGGCCGAGACCCTTCGGCCCATTCCAAAGAGGTGGTCATGGTTGCTTACCTGCTCCTGCTGGTTGCCGTATTGTCCCGCGTGATTCCGCACGCCGGTTGGTGGAACTTTACAGCCGTCACTGGCGGCCTCTTGTACTTCGGCGCACGGCGCCCCTGGCGCGAGATGCTGATCCCTCTGGCCGCCCTGATGGCCACCGATTTCTTCCTGACCGTTGCCATCTACCACTACAGCTTTCGCTGGCAGAGCTATGTAATCACCTGGATTTGGTACGTAGCGGTCATGGCGCTCGGCTCCATCCTGTTGCGTAAGCAGACCACATTTGCGCGCGGTGCCGCCGGCACACTGCTTGGGCCCACCGGCTTCTTCCTCGTCTCGAATTTCGGCGTCTGGGCCAGTGGCTTCAACGGCTATCCGCCCAACCTCACGGGCTTGGGAGCCTGCTACGTGGCCGGCCTACCGTTCTATCGTAATGACCTGGTCTCGACAGCCATTGTCCTCGGCATCGCTCTCGGCGTGCCCGCTCTTGTGCGGCGCATGAACCACGCTCCCGTGCAAGAGGCACTGGCAGGCAAGTAGCACTTCGGGTACGCGAAATCGCTCGGAAATAATAGGGAAGGACGTCGCCGCGATACAGCCCGCGCGCGTGCGTGGCTGTCTATCCTTCTTGAGTCCGGCGCCGTACGCGCCGGACTAATCCACGCAAGTTCCAACCAAAGCAAGATCGCTGGGTGAGTTATGAACCCTCGTGGCTACCAAAAGCCGCTGTACATCCTTCCCTTTGACCATCGCGGCTCGTTTGAAACGGGCATGTTTGGCTGGAAGGGCGCGCTCAACGCCGATCAAACCGCGCAGATTGCCGCTGCCAAGCAGGTGATCTACGACGGCTTTCAGGAGGCGGTTGCGAATGGCGTGCCCAAAGAGAAGGCCGGAATCCTCGTCGACGAGCAGTTTGGCCTGGCCATCCTGCGCGACGCCGCGGCGAAGGGGTTCACGTTCGCGTGCCCGGCAGAAAAAAGCGGCCAGGAAGAGTTCGACTTCGAGTACGGAGAAGATTTTGCCGCGCACATCGAGTCCATTCATCCAACTTTTTGCAAGGTTCTGGTCCGCTATAACCCGGAGGGCGATGCCGAGTTGAACCGCGTCCAGGCAGCACGCCTCAAGCGGTTGTCCGATTATCTTCAGCAGGCCAATCGCAGCTTGTTCATGTTTGAGCTGCTCGTGCCGGCCGAAAAAGCTCAACTTGATAAGGTCAAAGGCGACAGGAAGGCCTACGATCGCGACGTTCGCCCTCCACTCATGGTCAGGGCCATCCAGGAGTTGCAAAACGCCGGCGTTGAGCCTGACCTCTGGAAAGTCGAAGGACTTGACCGTCGCGAAGACGCCGAGAAGATCGTAGCGACCGCGAAAGCCGGCGGACGCAGCACGGTCGGCTGCATCATCCTTGGCCGCGGAGAAGACGATCAGAAGGTGCTCGAATGGCTGAAGACGGCGGCGAGCGTTCCGGGCTTCATTGGATTCGCGGTTGGCCGAACCGATTTCTGGCAGCCGCTCGTTGATCTGCGCGAGAAGAAGATTTCACGCCAGGAAGCCGTCGATGAAATGGCTCGCCGCTATCGCGAATTCGTTGACGCATTCGAAAAAGCTCGCGCAGGAAGCAGCGCTGGCTAAAAAATACCGCTGACCCCTCACCCTTCCATCAGCTTCCCGCTGCGCTTCTTCTTGATCCACCACCACGCGAATCCGGCCACCGCCAGCGCTCCCACAATCAGAACCATCGCCATCGCGTGGCGCGCCACCAGGTCCACCGCGCTCGGCCCCAGCTTCAGCACCAACAGCGACAGCACCAGCCAGCGCAACATTCGACCCACAAACACGGCCGCCAGAAAATTTGGGATGCGCATCTCGAATACGCCCGAAGCGAAGATGAACATCTTCCATGGCGCCGGCGGCGGCATCATCGACGGAATCATCACCGCCAGGAACTCCTGGCGCTGGAAACGGTCACGCAGTCTCTCGAATTTTGCACGGTTGATCCGTTTCAGCAGGAAAAGCTCGCCTCCAGCACGCCCCAGCCAGTAAGGCAGCAGCCCCCCGATCGCCGAGCCCGCCGCCGCCATCAGGCAGTAGAGCCAGAAGTGGGGCTTGTCATTCCACACGTAGATGGCCAGAATCGCGTCCATGGGGACAGGAATGCTCGAGGAATCGAGCACTGCGACTGCGCCCACCCCCAGGATTCCCCACTTCAACAGCGCCGGCAAAAGCACCAACTTCCATTCGGCCGCCACGCGCGCAAAAAACTGCTTCAAACGCTGTCCCCTTCCGGTCCATCCTGCGTCAATTCAATAAGAACCAGTCAATTCAACAACAACCATTGTACGGGGCACGATAGAAAGCAAATACTTCAAGGGGATGAGAGACCAGTTTTAACGAAAATGAGAGAATAGATCGGAAGGATCCAAAAACGGGAGCCAGTGTCTGTGTGCGCAGTCAGACGCTCCTGAACATTGAATGCCCACGAGCCAAGCGCCAACCGAAGAGACCGAACCGAAGGGATCAGCCGAACTGACCCCTGATGCGGAGCGCCCCGCCCCGGAGATGAAAGTTCCAGGCGGATTCCTCGGCCTTCCCTTGAACCCGAAAGGCCCGCTCGAAACCAATGGCTCCGGTACCAGCCCTCTCCGCGGTTCACGCTGGGTAGACTACGACACCCACGAATTGCTGGAGATGATCGGCGAGCTTGAAGACGAGCGCCGCTGGTCGCGCTTGCGCGAGGGCTTCTGGCTCGCGCTTCTGGCTCACATTCTTTTCTTTTCCGCCATCACCTGGATTCCGACCTACATCTTCAAAGTGCCGAAGGTTATCGACCCCTTCGACGCGATCAATAAGCGCAAGGATCTTTCCTATCTCGATTTGCCGCCGGACGCCCTGCGCGAGACTCAACCCAAAGTCGCGCCGAAGCCGCTCAATCGTCCGCTCATCGACAAGAAAACCCTTGAAGACATGAATCGCGAAGCGCCGCCCGCCCCGCAGCCACCTGCGCCCGCTCCCGAACAGCCCAAACCCGAGGCCTCGCAGCCCATTCCGCCCAACCCAGAGTCGCAATCGCCGGTTGAAGCGCCGCGCCCGTCTCCCGTTCCGGCCAGGCCCAACTTCGCCGTAGCCCCGCAGAATCCTGCGGATCAGTTGCGCCAGGACATGCAGAACGCCATGCACAATCATGGTCAGCCCGGTTACAACGCGCCTTCAGGCGGTGGGCTCTCGATGCACCCCGGCGCGGGCACCGGTGGAGTGCAGGTGCTATCAGACATGCAGGGAGTCGACTTCAGCGACTGGCTGCAGCGCTGGCACTACATCACGCAACAAACCTGGGACCCGCTCATTCCCGATGAAGTAAACCCGCCCATCCTCAAGCAGGGTGTGGTTGCGATCCGGTTCAAGGTCCTGCCCAACGGCCAGGTCACCGATATGCAACTCGACGGCCGCTCTGGCGACACCGGCCTTGACCGCGCGGCATGGGGCGCGATTACCGGCTCCAGCTATCCCAATCTGCCCCGCGACTTCCACGGCCCCTACCTCGAGCTCCGCGCCTACTTCCTCTACAACACTGAGCCGCGGTAACCGCGCCCATCAACCATTCTTCGAACGCCGAAAAGCGCGTTCCACGCTCCGCCCTCCATAGAGAATTCGAAGAATGGCGACTGTCTTTGATCCAACGCGAAATGCGATTAATACCCGCCGCTCGAAGCCCACCACCCGCAGCCCTGGTCTGAGATCCTCACGGAGTACTCCACGGTTCGGCAGCGTTTGCAGGCTCATGCATGCCTTCTCGATCCGCTCCAGATAGGTCATCGCTCGTTCAGCGCTGTCGTGTTCCACAATGTAATCAAAAAGCTCATTAAGATCGTCTCGAGCTTCGGGAGTAAAGACGATCCTGGGCTTCATGCCTTGCGCGGCTTTTCCGCCCGACGCCGGGCACGGATCGAGGCGAAAACTTCATTTGCTGGAATCGCCCTTTTCGGATCGGCCTCAATCGCATCGTAAGCGGCTACAACTTCTTCCCTCAACCAGCGCTCGACGGCAGCGTCCCGCTCTTCGAGTGCGCGCAGACCGGCTCGGACAACCTCGCTTGCCGAAGCATAGGTTCCTGATTTTACAAGCCTATCGATGTAGCGGTCTTGATCCTTCGGAAGGCTAAACGTGCGCTTTTCACACGGGGAAGTCGGCATATACTTGCTCCTTGAATGGATTCTAGCATAAGTATGAATGATTCATACCGCAAGAATTCTCGCTTCCCTCGACTCCTCCTCTTCAGGCCGTTTCACTCCGCCATCGGCATTTCCTCGATCGGCTCATCATCCGGCACCGCGCCGCCCGCGCCCGGATCGTATGGCCTGTGCTTCGGGTCGAGGTAGATTCCGTCCTGCTCCAGCAGCGCTTCGTAGATAGGCGTGTTTCGCCAATAGCGCGCCAGCGCGAACGCGCTCATGTTCGCAATCATCAACGGCACTACCAGCCCATATCCGCTCGTCATTTCGAAAATAATCAGGATCGACGTCATCGGCGCGCGCACAATCCCCGCAAACACCGCGCCCATGCCCACCACGGCGA
The DNA here is from genome assembly GCA_964533905.1 of uncultured Occallatibacter sp. GTDB lineage: Bacteria > Acidobacteriota > Terriglobia > Terriglobales > Acidobacteriaceae > Telmatobacter. The sequence continues at coordinate 17,031 of CAZHOO010000034.1, forward strand.
AAGCTCCGATCGAATCCGCGGGATGGTGGAACACGGTCACGTCCAGGTAGCCCACCGCGCCGCCCAGCATTCCGCCCATGAATAGCGCCGGCGCGAAGATTCCGCCCGACCCCCCGCTTGAATAGGACGTCACAGTCGCCGCGAGCTTCAACACGCACAACGCCGCCATCGAAGTCACCGGCAAGTTGCCGAGCAGCGCCTGCGTAAGCGCGCCGTACGGATTGCCCGCAATGCCGTTCACGTGGAAAAACTGGATCGCCACAACGGCAAGTGCGCCCGTGGCCGCTGCGCCAATGGCCGGCTGTACCCACTTGGGAACATGCTCGAGCCCTTTGAACCACGCGCGCAGCCACAGCAGCGAATCGGTAAACGCCACCGACACGATCGCGGCCAGCAACCCCAGCAGCGCGTACCAAACCAGCGATGACGACTTGGCCAGAGTGTAGGTTTGCAACCGCGGCACGTGAAAAATCGGGTTTGAGCCCAGAATATTGTGCTCCACGACGCCCGCCAGCGCCGCCGCCACAATCACGCCCGAGAGCATCGTCTGGTCGAGCGAGCCGATCAGCTCTTCCAGCGTGAATGTGACCGCCGCAATCGGCGCGTTAAACGCCGCGGCAATCCCCGCCGCCATGCCCACTGACGTCATGCGCCGGCTGTTCACTGGGCTGAGCCGCGCAATGCGTGATAGAAAGCTGCTCACGCCGGCGCAGATCTGCACTGTCGGACCTTCCAGGCCGAGCGACGCTCCGCTACCAAGCTGCAATGCGCATAGAACAAACTTGCCCAGCGTCTCCTTCAGCGTAACCGCGCCAAAGCGAAATGTGAATGCCGTCTTGACCTGGGGAATACCGCTGCCCGCCGCCGCGGGAACCCAATACGTTAGCGCGACGCCAACAATCAGCCCGCCCAGCGCGGGCGTCAGAATCGTCCACCAGATCCACGAGTGGCCCGGCGCCGCCGTGGCGCGATTGATGAGCAATGCATACAACCAGAAGCAGGTGACGTGAAACGCCACAGCCGCCAGCCCGCACAATCCGCCGGCCACAATGGTGAGGGCCAACAGTCGCTGCCGCTCGTTGGGTACGCGGCGCCTGAGCCAGGCAAAAAATCGCGCAAACAGCCCTTCAATGCCAGCCCAGGAATTCAATGCAGGGGATACCTCACCGCGAAGAGCATCGCACTTCAAGTATAGGAGCAGACCGCGCCGCATCCGTCACTGACCGCAGCCCTGTTCTCTAGGCTCTGATGCGCCGGACCTTCCATTGCGCGGATAACAGCCCGAGGAAACTTTGGCCTTCCATTCCGGCCCGCGTCGGCGTTAGAATCTTTTCGTAGACCATGCGCCGCCGTCTCAACATTGCCGGCTCGCCCCTCCTGAGGCGCTTTCGCCACGGCCGCCCCGACCGTGGACGTTGACCCTTCGCGCTGAGTAATCTATTTGCGTTGAGAGTTTCTCCCGCATGGGCCGCGCTTCGCGCAAAATACCCGCGGGATGCCTGCGGTTTAGAACTCCGCGAGCGCCGCTTACTCCGCTAGCTCCGCTCGCATCGAACCCATCCGCCCCTTGTGCGGATAGAAAGGTCATCTCCTATGAACAGCTTCAAAAGCCGCGCCGTGCTGAATTCCGGCAGCCGCTCCTACACCATCTATCGCCTCCCTGCCCTTACCGCTCGCGGCTTCAATCTCGCGCGTCTTCCCTTCAGCCTCAAAATCCTTCTTGAAAATCTTCTCCGCCGCGAAGACGGAGTCAACGTCACCGGTGCCGACATCGAATTCCTCGCACGGTGGAACGCGAAAGCCGAGCCCAGCCGCGAAATCGCCTACATGCCCGCCCGCGTCCTCATGCAGGACTTCACCGGCGTCCCCGCCATCGTCGATTTGGCCGCTATGCGCGATGCCATCAAGACCCTGGGCGGCGATCCCGAGCGGGTCAATCCCCTGGCTCCGGCCGAGCTGGTCATCGACCACTCCGTGCAGGTCGACGAGTTCGGCGCAGAGGGCGCTCTTGCGGCCAACACCATCCTGGAATTCCGGCGCAACCGCGAGCGCTACGCCTTCCTCAAGTGGGGACAAACGGCCTTCCGCAACTTCTCCGCCGTCCCGCCCGGCATGGGCATCTGCCACCAGGTCAATCTCGAATACCTCGCTCGCGTCGTCTTCACCACCGAAATCGACGGCGAACTTTATGCGTATCCCGACACGCTCGTCGGCACCGACTCGCACACCACCATGATCAACGGCCTCGGCGTGCTCGGCTGGGGCGTCGGCGGCATCGAGGCCGAAGCAGCCATGCTCGGCCAGCCAGTCTCCATGCTCATTCCGCAAGTGGTCGGCTACAAGCTCACCGGCAAACTGCGCGAAGGCGCAACGGCAACCGATCTCGTTCTCACCGTCACGCAGGCGCTGCGCAAACTCGGCGTCGTCGGCAAGTTCGTCGAGTTCTACGGGCCCGGAATCGCCGAGCTTCCGCTCGCAGACCGCGCCACCATCGGCAACATGGCTCCCGAGTACGGCGCTACCTGCGGCATCTTCCCCGTCGATACCGAAACTCTCCGCTACCTTCGCCTCACCGGCCGCAGCGAAGATCAGATCGCGCTCGTCGAGGCCTACTACAAGGAGCAGGGCCTCTTTCACTCTTCTGGCGCACCCGAGGCCGAGTACTCGCAAACTCTCGAGCTCGATCTCGCCACCGTCGAACCCAGTGTCGCCGGACCCAAGCGCCCCCAGGATCGCGTACTCCTCAAAGACGCAGCCGCAAGTTTCGCGCAGCAACTTCCTTCGCTGCTCGCGCCCACCGCCAAGCCGCTCGGTTCCCGCACCGCTGCTTCATGGCAGCGCGATAGAGTCACTGACACTGCCATCGCCGTTGAAGACAACGAAGGCCCTGACAGATCCTCCGCCGCACAACCCGTCGCGGCGCACGTCACCACGACCGTAAAAGAGCGTTTCAATGTCGACCCCGATCGCTTTCTCGATCACGGCTCCGTCGTCATCGCGGCCATCACCAGTTGCACCAACACGTCGAACCCATCCGTGATGATTGCCGCCGGCCTGCTTGCGAAGAAGGCCGTCGAAAAAGGCCTCACTGTTCCGCCGTGGGTCAAAACCTCGCTCGCGCCGGGCTCGCGCGTCGTTACGGACTATTACCAAAAGGCCGGCTTGCTGCCTTATCTCAATAAGCTGCGCTTTAATGTCGTCGGCTACGGCTGCACCACCTGCATCGGCAACAGCGGCCCGCTGCCTTCCGACGTTTCGAAATCGATTGAAGAGCACGGCCTCGTCGCCGTTAGCGTGCTCAGCGGCAACCGCAACTTTGAAGGCCGCGTCAACGTTGACGTCCGTGCAAATTATCTGATGTCACCGCCGCTGGTAGTCGCCTACGCGCTCGCTGGCCGCATCGGCCACAACTTCGACGCGGATCCGCTCGGCGCCGATCAAACCGGCAAGCCGGTTTACCTCAAAGACATCTGGCCCACGCAGGCCGAGGTGTCCGCGGCCATCGAACGCGCCGTGTCCAGCGAAGGCTTCCGCAAGGAGTACGCCACCGTAACCGACGGCGATGCCAGTTGGCAGGGCCTCAGCTTTCCCACCGGCGACGTCTACAAGTGGGAGCCGGACTCAACCTACATTCGTCAGGCGCCGTACTTCGACGGAATGACCATGACTCCCGCACCCGTCACCGACATCGTCGGCGCGCGCGTTCTCGCCGTTCTCGGCGACTCGGTCACCACCGATCACATCTCGCCCGCAGGCTCCATCAAGGTCAACGGTCCCGCCGGAAAGTATCTAACCGAGCACGGAGTCAAGCCCGCCGACTTCAACAGCTATGGCTCGCGCCGCGGCAATCACGAAGTCATGGTGCGCGGTACCTTCGCCAACGTGCGTCTGCGCAACAAGCTCGCGCCCGGCACCGAGGGCGGCGTCACGCGGCTGCTCCCTGAAGGCGAGCAGATGTCGATCTTCGATGCCAGCGTGAAGTATGCCGAGCGCGGCGTGCCACTCATTATCCTTGCCGGAAAAGAATACGGCTCCGGCTCCTCGCGCGACTGGGCCGCCAAGGGACCAAAACTGCTCGGCGTTCGCGCCGTCATCGCCGAGAGCTTCGAGCGCATTCACCGCTCAAATCTTGTCGGAATGGGCATTCTGCCGCTGCAGTTTGAAGCGGGCCAGAACGCGGAATCTCTCGGCCTCACCGGCGAAGAAGTCTACGACTTCCCCGGCCTGACAGCCTTGCTCAAGGAAAAACTCGCCAACGGCCGCACCTTGAAGATCGTCGCAACCAGCCCCGACGGTGGAAAAAGGCCGCTGCATGCAATGCTTCGCATCGACACGCCGCAAGAGATCGAGTACTACGAGCACGGCGGCATCCTGCAGTACGTCTTGCGCCAGTTGGCCTTAAAGTAGCGCTAACAAGCACACGGCCGGGTTCCCATGTCCCGACTTCAGGACATGGAAACCCACGGTCACTCCTCTTTGCGATATCGCAGCTGTGGGAGTGGATTAATTCGCGTTCGACGGCGCCATCTTGGCGGCTAGGGCCTGGAATGCATCCCAATTCGCTTCAATCAAAGCCGCGTTTGCTGGGGTAATGGAATTTGGCGGATACGACGGGATCATCCCCTGCTTCTTCATTCCCACAAACCCCACGTCGTTGATAATGGCGCCGGTGAGCACGATAAACTCCCGCGTCTGTAATCCATCCGCGTGAATGATCGCCGAGATCTGCGGATATTTCGAGTCAATGGCTTGCGCCTGCTGCGTGATCGTCTCTTTGCCTGTCGTGTTGGCTGATTGATCCATCGCCGCATTCAGGCTGGGGTTGGCAGCAACCAGCTGGTTGATGCTCTGCATCGCTATAGCCGCCTGTTGAGCCTTGGCGAGCGTCAGCGCGTAATGGCGAACCTCGTTCACATCAGGACTGTCGGTGGATCCGCCCTGTGCGTTTAACGTGGCCACCCCCACCGCCACCATTGCAACACCCATGAATACCGACAGTGCTTCGCGAACTCTCATCGGTTTCCTCCATTTTTCCATGATTGTTCCAGGCTGATTATTTCCGTCTTGCGCGTCCGGTCTCCGGCTTCCGAAATTGGGGGAATTTCATTTTGCCTCTCCGGTCACGAGAGAATATACCCCCACGCAGCCACCTCGCCACAGAATTTGCGTGAATATTTTCGTCCTTAGCGAATCCGCGGAATCGGAACCTATCTCGTCCGCTCAGCACCCTGTCTGCGCTGCATTAACACAAAAGCGGTATCGCAATTTTCAGCAACGTTGCTAAGCTCTTCGAATACGTGGGCCGGGGTGAAGGATCGGTTGCGGCATTGCTAACCTCATACTGATCCCAACCCCGGACACCCGGATAGCCTGCGGCCCAAATCCTTGCCGCGAATTCATTCACATTCCAGCCTGATCCTGAGATCTCGATCCTGAGAAATGGGAAGGTGTGTAGGCCTTTTGCGCAGGTTCGTCTAACGAATCCGCGGAACCGGATACTTCGGCGTTGAGTTCCCTTCCTCAAGCGCCCGCAGCCACTCACGCACGCTTTCGCGTAAAGGCTCGACTTCAATTCCGCCGTAAGCAGCAGGAAACCCGTCGAGCCTCCGCAGAGACCCGCGCAGCAGCGATGCGGTGCCTTTGAGATTCTTCCGCTGCAAATGGTGAAAGGCCGCCGTAATCTGAATCAGCGCCTGCAGGAAGGTCTTCTCCGGCTCCTCGCACTTGAGCCAGACGCTTTCCCAATGCTCGTGCGCCTCGAAATATTTTCCGGTCTTGTAGCAATCGAGTCCTTCGGCCAGGGCGCCGCAACTCCAGTCGAAGGCCATCAGCCCCTCATCGCGGCTCAATTGCTAACTCCGCAAGCACCGCTGACTCCGCTAGCTCCGCTGGTCGCCCTCCAGCACTTCGTCCAGCAGCATGCGCAGGCTGTTGGCGCGGGCGTGGCCCAGTTGCAGATCGGCCGAGGTGGCCTGCGAAACCTCATCGGCCAGGTTCAGCGCAGCGAGCACGGCTACGCGCAGCGAATCGGCGGTACGCCCATGTGCGGCCACTGCGCGCATCTTGGCGTCTACCACCGCTGCCAGCTCGCGAATGTGCCCCGGATCCTGCCCCGAAAGATGGTAGAGCTGATCGTAAATCTCCACCGTCACATACTCATTCGGATTCTTGCGCGCAGGATGATCCTGACCCGGATTGTTATGAGTCTGCTCAGCCATTCAGTGCCTCACAGCTCCAGCGCATCGAGCTGCGCCAGCAACCGTTCTACACGTTGTCTCACCTGGTCGCGCTCGGTGCGCAGTGCATTCATTTCGCTTTCCAGGCGTTCAAGTAGCGGAGCCTGTGCTTGCAACTGCGTTTCGGCCTCCGCCGCGCGGGCTTCGGCTTCGGTGGCTCGCATTTCCAATTCTGCCGCGCGGCTCTCCACCGCCGCACGCGCCTGCCGCTCTCGCTTCACCACGTCCACGGCGCGCCGCACACGATCTTCGAGCGCAGAAAAATCATCCACGCTCACTGCCAGCGCAACACCTTCTTCGTACCCTGCCTGTTGTTGTTCACCGCTGTGTTCTTCCACAGCCGCCTCCGATCCCGGCATGACTCAGACCCCCATGCACCGTTTCCGTTCGAGTATACAGCGGCTCCAGAATGATTGGCGCATCGGAATGCTCGCATTCAAATCCGTCTTCGCGCGCTCAAACCCGGAGCCGCGCGCCCGCTTTGCCCACGGCCTCCACCACACGCTCCTGAAAACTCTTGAGCTCCTCTTCGCGCAGAGTGCGATCTGGCGCCTGGAAGGTCGCCCCCAGCAGCAATGCGTACTCGCCCTCGCCCAGCTTCGCGTCACGAAACACTTCGCGCACGCGCCACTCCACCAGCTCCGGAATCTTCAACTCCGCCATCGCGCGGTCGATCGTCTCCCACGCGATCCCCTCGTCCAAAACGAGGGAAAAATCGCGCCGCACCGGCTGATAGCGCGAAATCTCGCGCGCTACAGGCTCGCGCAGCGGCAGCTTGTAGAGCCGGTCGAGATAGAGCTCGCCGATCAGCACCGCATTCTTGATCTTGCGCGCCGCAGCCTCGCGCGGATTGAGTTGACCGAACCAGCCCACCGTCACTCCGTCTGCCACCACGCGCGCCGCGCGATACGGATGCAGCCAACCGGGCGTGATTCCTGCCTCCGCAGGAAAATGGTCGAAATAGACCGCGCGCATCTCGAATCGCTCCAGAAGCTGTTCCACCACGCCCTTCACGTCGTAGAACTCATAAGCCCGCGCCGCGTGCAGCGCGCTCTCTTCCGGCAAACTCCCCACAGCGCCAAACGCCAGGGCCGGCCGCTCCTCAACTTTCTCAGTCGTTCCGCTGAACACCGTGCCCAACTCGAACAGCCGCACATCGTTCACATCGCGGTTCAGGTTTCCGGCAATCATGGCCAGCATTCCGGGCACCAGCGATGGCCGCAGGACTCCCGCCTCCTCGCTGAGCGGATTGCCCAACGGAACCACTTGCCCTGGCTGCGCCGCCGTCAGCGCGCCTTCAGCTGCCGAGCAGAACGAGCTCCCGATCGCCTCGTGAAATCCAGCGGCCAGCAACGTTCCGCGCACCGCCGTCTCTTTCTCCGCCCACGGCAGCGCACGCACGCCTCCACCAAACGCGGGCAGCGTGTTGGCGAACCTGTTGTATCCGTAAACGCGCGCGACTTCCTCAATCAGGTCAATCTCGCGTTCCAGATCGAGCCGCCAGCTCGGCAGCGTCACACTCCACGAGACTTCACCGGAGCTTGGCCGCTGTGCCGAGGCCAGTGCACACCCAAGAGCCGTCAGAACTCCCTCGACCATTGTCGCTGTAATTCCCTCAGCGTCTTCCGTCGCGCCCAGAATCCTGCGGACCTCATTGAGCTCGAGTGAAATCGGTCTGCGCCGCGCCGTGCGCTCTTCCTGCGCCGCCACACGCACATCAACCAGGTCGCCTTCAATCCATCCGCCATTCGCGAGCAGAATTGCGCTCACAATTGTCGATGCCACCGGCGCAGCATTAAAGTCCGCGCCGCGCTCAAACCTGTGGCTCGCGTCGGTGTGCAATCCGTGCCGCCGCGCCGTCTGGCGAACCGCAACCGGATCGAACCATGCCGCCTCGACCAGCACGTTCTTTGTCTCCGGCGTAATCATCGTGTCCCAGCCGCCCATAACGCCGGCAAGGCCCACCGCCTTTTTGTGATCGGCCACTACAAGATCTTCTTCCGAGAGCGCACGATCGACCCCATCCAGCGTCTTCAGCCGTTCTCCCTTACGCGCCCGCCGCACCACAATTCCACCCTCGAGCTTATCCAGATCGAAAACATGCGTCGGTTGTCCCATCGCCAGCCACGCAAAGTTCGTCGCGTCCACGGCATTTGAAATCATTTTTTGTTCGAGCAGCGCGAAGTACGTCCGTACCTCCGCGCCCGCGAACCAGTCGCGTGACTCGCCGATGGTCACGTCGCGCAACACGCGAGCAGTGAACCGGCCGCATGCATTCTCCGCTTCAATGCGCACCGGAAACGGCGCCTTCGCCGGCTTCGCCGCGGGCAGCGCGAAATCGAGCGATGCCAGCTTCAGCCCATAGATCGCCGCCGCCTCGCGCGCAATGCCGTAATGGTTCATCGCGTCCACGCGATTCGTGGTGATGTCCATCTCATACAGCGAGCCATTTTCGACCGGCCCATTGCTGGTCGAACCAACTTGTTCGCCGAGCGTGTAAACCCCTTCCACCGCAATCCCGCGCAGAGTCAGGTCCTCGGCCAACTTCGCGTCATCAACAGCGAGTCCCGGCAAATACGCTCGAAGCCATTTGGTTAAGATCTTCATCAGTGCAGCCTTCTCCGTGCGGAGCTTGCGGAGTCAGCGGTGCTCGCGGAGCTAGCCAAGCGTCTATCCCCTTGTTCTGTGTGCAGCACCGCAATCAGTCCGTTGATCAGCCGGGTCACGTCTGCGGTTTGTTCCATCAAAGAGGACAGCAACTCCTTATCGACAAACCCTAGATCCCCCGCGAGTTCAATCTGAGTTCGAAGCTCGTAAACCGAGCCCCTTGCATTGCCGAGGAAGTGCCGGAATTGAGAGTCTGTGAGTCTCCCGTGACCTTCCGCAATGTTGCTAGGGATCGAAACAGCGGCTCGGCGGATCTGGGAAAGCAAGCCGTGCGCTTCGCTCTTCGGAAGTCTCGCAGTTGCCGAATATGCGCTTCGGGCCAGGGCCATTGCTTTCTGCCAAACAATCAGCTCTCGATAGTCCTTTGGTCGTGCCATTGTTTCGTTGCCCCTTCTCTAGCTCCGCCAACACCGCGAGCACCGCTAGCTCCGCTATCAAACAAACTGCCCCAGAAACCGCATATCTCCAGCGAAAAACTGTCCGATCTCGCTGATGCCGTACTTCATCATCGCGATCCGCTCCACTCCCATGCCGAAAGCGAATCCCGAAATCTGCTTCGCGTCGTACGCCGGCTGCTTTTCCGCCGCGAACCCGAACACCGCCGGATCGACCATCCCGCAACCGAGCAGCTCAATCCAGCCAGACTGCTTGCATTTGCGGCATCCTTTTCCTCCGCAGAAGATGCAACTGATCTGCACGTCGGCGCTCGGCTCCGTGAACGGAAAAAACGATGGAAAGAATCGCGTCTTAACCGCCGATCCGAACAGCGCCTTCATCGCATGATCCAGGGTCCCCTTCAAATCGCTGAAGGTGATATTCCGGTCCACGCACAATCCCTCGACTTGGTGAAAGATCGGCGAGTGCGTCGCATCGGCCGCGTCGTTGCGATGCACCTTGCCGGGAATCACAATCCGCACCGGTGGCGGCTGCTGCTCCATCGTGCGCATCTGCACCGGGGAAGTGTGCGTACGCAACAGCAACCGATCGCGCAGCGGCCTGCGTTCCTGCCCCGCAACCACCAACGTGTCCTGCGTGTCGCGCGCGGGATGCCCGGGAGGAAAATTCATGCACTCGAAGTTGTAGTAGTCTGTCTCAACCTCAGGCCCCACACCGACCGAATAACCCAGCGCCGCGAACACCGCGACAATTTCATTCATCGTCCGCGTAATCGGATGCTCAGCGCCGATCAGCCGCCGCGTTCCCGGCAGCGTGATGTCGATGGCCTCGGCCTTCAGCGCGGCATCGCTCGGGCCCGCGCCCGATGCGTTCTCAATCAACGTCTCGACCAGCTCCTTCAAGACTTTGAATCGCTGGCCCACGGACTTTTTCGCCGCTCCCGGCGCGGCCTTCAACCAACGGTCAGAGACCTCATTGAGCAAGCCCTGCTTGCGGCCCACCCACTTGAGCCGGAACGCCTCCACGTCGAGCGCGGACGCGTCGGAGCGCGCTTCATCCTCAAGCGCGGCAAACGCCTTGTCCAGCGCCGCATCGTCAAACGCTGTCAGTTTCGGTATCGCTTCGTTCGTCATGTGCAAACAGCAGAATAAACCACTGCATGGGGCAGCCGCGTGCGCATTCGCACGCGCCCAGGAGTTTGCGAAGCCTCTTATCGCCGCAAGCAGCAGCCCCGCACCCAAACGCACCGCGGCCCGGAGTCCTCATCGAACCCCGGGCCGCTTTCCGCCAGTCATATTTCAATCTTGGGTGCCCCACCTTCGGCGCGCCTTTGTTTTTGCGCCTAAGGTGGGATAGCACGGTTCTTCCTTACGCGACCTTTTCCTTTGCCGGCTTCGCTGCCTTGGGCTTCTCTGCCTTCGCCTTTGCCGGCTGCGCCGCCTTCGCCTGCTCCACCAGCTTGGTGAACCCGGCCGTATCATGCACGGCAATGTCGGCCAGAATCTTGCGGTCCAGTTCCACACCAGACTTCTTTAGGCCGCTGATGAACTGCGAATAGCTCGTCCCGTTCAGCTTGCAGGCCGCTGCAATGCGCACGATCCACAGCGAGCGGAACTGCCGCTTCTTTTCGCGGCGGCCCTTGTAGGCAAACTTCAGGCCACGCTCCACGGCTTCCTGCGCCGCCTGGTAGAGCTTCGATTTGGTCAGGAAATAGCCGCTCGCTCGCTTCAGAATCTTCTTGCGGCGGTCGTTCCTCTTCGTACTGCGTTTTACGCGGGGCATCTACATTCTCCTTTTTGGATCCCGCTCATCCGCCTCCGCCAGTTGCGGAGCGCCGGGGAATCCGGTTCAAGCACGGCAAGCTAAAAGCCAATGGCTAATAGCTAACGGCTGTTCTTATGCGGCTGGAGGCAGGAGGCCTGTGCATTTCGCACGGCTGTCAACCTCTTCACTCGCTCTGGTTAAGCCTGATCTCTCGCCGGCTGCGAACCATTTCGCTTCTCGGCGGGGGCCATCCAATCATCGGCGGCCCAACATCGGCAGCAGCACAGACCCAATCCAAAGGTCTGCCCCACCGCAGGTGGTCAGGCGTAGGGAATCATGCGCGCTACCTTGAAGTAGTCGCCGTCGGAAACCAGCTTCTGCTTGCCCAGCTTCCGTTTGCTCTTTTGCGGCTTCGACGTAAGGATGTGCCGCGTCTTCGTCTGGCCCCGCTTGATCTTGCCGGTACCAGTCTTGCTGAAGCGCTTGGCCGCGCCCGAATGGGTCTTCAACTTTGGCATTGTTTTCTCAGTTTTTGCTCGAATTCGGCAAGCCGGTCGCTCGCCGCGGGCCTCATTTTGCAGGGATCTCCCTGCCCTTCAGGCCTCAAACAGTATACCGTAAGCCCGCTTTCAGCGCGAGATCGCGGATTTCTCGGTCGTGCACTGATTTGGACGATGCCCTGCGCGGGCTAAACGATGGCAGTCAGCTACCCGCCCTCTCGATCGGTCAAAGGCTGTACGCCAGCGGATGCTTGGGCTCGTAAAGCATCATGTCGTCCGCGCCAGGAACGGCCAACATCGCCACAAGTCCCCACCCCTGATCCTGAATTTCGCCGTGGAACTCCGCTCCTTTGCCCTTCAGGTCCGCGACCGTCAGCGAAATGTCGTCGCACATCAACGAGATCATATGGTGCCGCGGCGATTCGTACGTCTTGCCTTCGTAGACGCTGTGGGTCGGGTGCACGCCCATCTCACTCGGCCCGGTCTTGAAGATCAGCCAACCCGGGCCTCCGCCCGCCTCATCCTCGACATAGGGCCAGCCGAGGACGTCGCGAAGGAATGCGCGCGTTGCCGGTGCATCGTCGGAATAAATCAGGCTGTGGATGCTGGTGATCATCAAGCTGCGCTCCTGAAGTCGCCTCAAACTTTACTCTTTCGGCCTATCGCCGATCAACAGACGGATCCCCGCACCGGAAATCAAAATGAGGATACTCTCCCGCCAACTCGCTAACTCGCTACGTGCGCGCAGCGCACGCCAACTCGCCAAGCGCTAGCCCCGCTGCCTTCCCTACTCCGCCAACCCGGCTGCGTCGCTCCTTCGCTTCCGTTTTCCTATTCCCTGTTCCCTGTTCCCTAATCCCTGCCTTCCTACTCCGCCGGATCTTCCGCCGTGAACTCCGAGCAGCACGGCTTCTCCGTCGCATGGAAGTTCATCACCTCTACGCGCGTCCCATCAGGATCGTACATATTGAACTGATATTTGCCATCGGCGCCGATCTTCGGCGCCTGGTCATGCCGCCCGCTCAGCCGGTTCGCGTCCACCAGCGCCTTGTATGCGTCCGGAACCGACACCACGCCAATCGAGAAATGGTCCAGCACGCCCAGCGTCTGCTGCGTCATTCCCGCCGGAATCCCCTCACCCGGGCCGCCTGAAAGCATGTACTCAATCCAGTCGTGCGCGTCAGGAACCTGCTGGCTCACCCACTCCGTTTTGCCGCCGCGCCCGCCCCACCAGTACGGCTTAAAGTCCAGCAGGTCGCGATAAAACTTATCCTCTGCCGCGCGATCGTGCACCAGGATCCCCACATGGATAATGTGGTGCCCTATGGCGCTCGGCGCATCCACCTTGGGCGGATTCGCCGGCGGCTCAACAAACCGCACCGTGTTGCCCTCGGGATCGAGCACGTCGAACCAGCGGCTGCCGTCCTTGCCGCGCGACACATGCTCCGGCGTCTTCCATTTCTTCGCCGCCAGGTACTTGCGCATCCCCTCCGCGCTCTCCGTATTAAAAGCGATGTGATCCAGCCGGTTGATGCCCTCCCCCGCAGGAAGCGGCAGCACCTCGACAAACTGCGTCGCGTTGATCGCGTACCGCACGCCCTTTGGATTTTCCGGATCGGGCATCTTCTCCGCGCCCACCGTCATTGTGTAGAAGTGTTCCGTAGCCGTCGCGTCCGACGTGTACACAGATAGGTGCGAGATGCCTGTAATCTTCGGCCGAGCCGGCGCTGTTCCAGCGGCCGCCGCGGCAGCTGCGGTCACGAACAAAGCCGCAACAAGAGCGGCAAGAAAGAATCGGACGTGGAAGAATCGGTTTTGCATTGCCATCCCTCACAGTTTCTCAAGCGTGATAACCATAAATTGATTGAGCGGCACCGCGCAAACGGGGCATGCCAACCAAATACCTTTCATCCTGAGCGCGCAGGCCCCAATCTCTCTGCGATCTGTCATATTGAGTTCGCCGCGGCGATCTCAGGATCTGCGGTTGCTTCTGCCGCCCTTAACGCGGCACGATTGACTGTCCCAGCCGGAAATGATCGCCTCCATCACGGCGCGCGCCCCCGCCCGGCGCTCTCAATCTGGACTCACACGAAAGTGGGCGGTCCGCCCGCCTTGAGGCATAGCGGCCTCCCCCCGGCTCCGTCTACTATGGTCTCGAAGACAAATTCCCCCGCTCCACAATCACGGAGTTCAAAATGTCCGAAACCGAAATCGATGGGTTGGTGGCCTACGTTGACGAACTGCTGAAGGCAACTTTGGAAGGCAAGATTGAGTGGACATCGGTCAACGCCACGACATTCATGTGGAACAGGACTACGGCGCCGTTGGCGCGGCTCGAATTGCAGCGCGTGATCCAAATCGACCAGGTCATGAAAGTCGTCAACGGAGTCAACACCCCGACCCCCGAGAGAAAAAACATGCAAATCCTCACCGTCTACGACCTCTCTCGAAACGGCATGAACGTGACCATCAACGGCGCGCAAGACCCCCGCATCAATGAGAAGCTCGGCTCCATCTTCGATTCCATCTCCGGCGGAATCGTCGGAAAGAAAATGGATTTCCTCAAAAGCACCTTGCCGCTTTAAAGCCACTTCGCGGGGTCCCGGGCCTCTCTGCCGCAGCGGATGAGATCCGGGAATGCACTCTAATTCCTCATCGCGAAGTGAAGTGCACTTCATGATAGGGTCAACCTATGAAGATTGGGCGTGTCGTGCCGGACATCAAGTCCAGGCAGATGGATGAGAGCCGCGCGTTTTACGTTGACTTTTTGGGATTCAACGTCGCAATGGACATGGGCTTCATCACCACGTTCGTATCGCCAAGCAACCCCACATCCCAGATTAATGTCTTGCACGATGATGGCAGTTCAGCATTGCAGCCCAATGTGAGCATAGAGGTTGAGGACGTTGACAAGGTCTACGCCGATGCCAAGGACCGCGGCCTTGAAATCGCCTACCCGCTGACTACCGAGCCTTGGGGCGTGCGCCGCTTTTTTGTGGTGGATCCAAGCGGGACAGTTCTAAACATCATGAGTCACCTTCCGAGTTGATCGGCGCCTGATCGCCATTGCGGATCACGCTAAAATCGTATCCAGATGCCGCACCCGCCATGGAATGAGAGCTACGCCGCAGGACACGTCCCCTGGGACACTGGGCAACCGGAGCCTCTGCTCGTCGAGTTCGTCGCATCGGGCGCGGTCACGCCATGCCCCACGCTTGAGATCGGCGCAGGCACCGGCACGAATGCAATTTGGATGGCGGAACGCGGTTTCGACGTATTCGGAATCGACATCGCGCCGCTCGCCGTCGAGAGCGCCCGCGCCAAAATCAAAGAACGCGCACTGCCCTGCCGCTTCGCTGTGTGCGACTTTCTCGCCGCGCCTCTGTCCGGCGGCCCATTCCAGTTCGTGTTCGATCGCGGTTGCTTTCACGTATTCGATGAACAAAGCGAGAGAGAGCGGTTCGCGGCACAAGTCGCCGCCGTACTGGCGCCGGGCGGCTTGTGGCTCAGCTTGATCGGCAGCACGGAAGGTCCGCCGCGCGAAATCGGTCCCCCGCGCCGCACGGCACGCGATGTCACCCTCGGCATCGAGCCCGCGCTCGAGATCGTCGAGTTGCGATCCGCCGAATTCAGCGAGCGCAACGTTAAGGCGTGGTTCTGCCTGTCGCGCCAGCGCACCATGCCGGCGCAACCTTCCACGCTGCACGATTGAGACGCGGTGCGCCGCCCGCCACCTCTAAATCTGTCATCCTTCGACTCCGGTCGCTCGCCGCGGCGACCGCGCGCTGGGCTTACCTCAGAGTTTTCCGGCGACTTGGCTGGCGAGGGCTTTGAACTGTCCTTCATTCG
>CAZHOO010000035.1:0-32323 GCA_964533905.1 uncultured Occallatibacter sp.
TTCCGGTCAATCGTCGGCACCGCCGGCCGGATCGCGCAACCATGCGTCCCACCGCGCTCCAGTCCCATCTCGGCTGTGAGCGAACGCAGCGCCAGCGCCCGTCCCGCGGCCCGTGTCGCCAGGCAATCGATCATCCGTGCGCCCACAAAGAGCAGGGAATCGATCTGCTCCACTGGTGTCTCGAACTCGCAAAACTCTTCGAGCGCAAATTCCGCCTCGATCGGCTCGAA
Organism: uncultured Occallatibacter sp.; assembly: GCA_964533905.1. Lineage (GTDB taxonomy): Bacteria > Acidobacteriota > Terriglobia > Terriglobales > Acidobacteriaceae > Telmatobacter. The sequence continues at coordinate 231 of CAZHOO010000035.1, forward strand.
CGTATGCTCCACCTCGCCGCGGGCCAGCGCCTGCCATTGCTGCGCTTTCGGCCCCATCCGCGCCACCAGATCAGCCTCGGGTAGCGCCGCCAGCTCGCCCAGCGTGCCAATGCCCCACAGTGCAAAGGTCGCTACATACTCTTCATCCAGGTTCAGAGCCGCAATGGGCAGTTTTGCCAACGCTTCCGCCTCCGCGCCCTCGGGAAGCACCGCGATCCCACGCATGCTCGCGGCCTTCATCCGCGCCGTATCGAAATTCGCACTCACCGCAACCGCCGCGCGGAATCCCGCCGCGGCAAGTTCCTCCCTCAGCCGCTCCGCCAACCGTGCCGGCGGCCCAAATAGCCGCTCCGTGCCTGCAATATCCAGCACAAACGCGCACGCCGTTCCGCCGCTCGCGTCTACTTCCTCAATCCGCGGAGAAAACTTTGCCGCGTACTCGAGAATCACCGCCCGCGCCGCCGCCTCGCTCTCCGCCGAGCGCTTCAACAGCCCTAGCCCAGGCATGGCCTCCGCTTCGAGCCGCGTCATCCCCGCCGCCGCGCCGCTCCGCTCAGCCAGCCGGTTCAGCGAGCACACCCACTCCTCGGGCGCGCGTCCATCCAGCACCACCACCGGTTCCGTCTGCCAGTCTGTGCGCAGACGCAGCAATGCCTGCGCCGGAAACTCCGCCGCCCATGCGCATGCATAGAGACTCATGCTCGCTTCTCCTGATCCCACGCTGCATTCGCCTGCCAGGTCGCAGCTGGCGGCTTCCTTGTCGTGATTTCAATTGGCGCTTGCCGCTCTCTCTCGCGCCGCACCGCGAATTCGAGGCCGCGCAGTACCGTCCCTCCCGCAGGTTCCGCATTCCGCGCCGAGCACTCCAGCACCACTGCGGCCGCAGACTTCGCATATCCCCGCGTGCCCACAACCACCAGCGAACATTGCGTCCTCTCCGCCGCTTGTCTGTATCGAAACCACGTTGCCAGCGGAATCCTTATCGCTTGCTCCGGCGCTGTATCGCCCAGGTCCATTACAATCGCCGCAAACCCGCCTGCCTGCAGCAGTAGGTCCGTCGCCCGCAATCCCTGCTCGAGTCGCGCCCATTCGGGTCTTTTCCACGACATGGGGTGCCCCATCCTAAAGTTCGCAGCATCGCTGTGAACTTTAGGGTGGGAACTTGTTCCGCTCCCTTGCTCCCTCGCTCCCTTGTTCCCTCGTTCACTCGTCCCACACCGCATCCACAACAGCTGCTTCAGCCGCACCCCATTCGCCGCTGCCGACTCGGGATCGAACGCATCGTTCACATCGACCCACGCGCACGTCCGTTCCTCGGCCGTCCTCTGCGCCACGAACTGGAGCGCCAGGCTCGTCCGTCCCGACGACGTCGCTCCTGTCAGCTCGCTGATCGCCCCCACCGGCAGCCCGCCATGCAACAGTTCGTCGACCGCCAGAATTCCCGTTGCCGCAACCTCATACATTGCACGCGGCGTTGGTGTCAGCGCCGCGGGAAACTTCCGTTCCAGCGCGTGCTCAATCTCTAAACGAAGTGCGGCGGCAGTAGGCATAGGATTAAAGGCGTCCCTAATATTTCGTCTTTTGTTCGCCTACTGTACCGCTAAAATACCTCGCGTGTCAAAGCCTTAAAGCCACAGATTTTTCATGATTTTTCGACCGCTTGCGCTTCTGAACCAGAACTGGTGCACAGACGCGCTCTAAGTCCTAAATAGTCTGATTCTCTGGAGTTGTACTCAACAGCGGTCCAGCTTTTCCTTGGCCAAATGGCAGCCAACCCGACAACCCCAAGTGCACCACAGCGCACGCCACTCGCCAACACCGCTAGCTCTGCTAACCCCGCTGCCCTTTTCCCACCAGCTCTGCCCTTGCCGCGAGGCCAATTGCCATGGCCATCACCCGGTCGTCGTGCGTCCCCGCCAGCGCACCGCTCGCTCCATTCGCCATCCGCACAAAGCTCCGACACTCCCCCAGCAGTCTCCGGCTCTGGAACCGGTCCGGCTCCTCCACCAGCGCCGCATTCAGATGTCCCAGCATCGCCGGCCGGCTCACACTCGTCGTCAGCCAACCCGCCTGTCCGCTCTGCCGGTAAACTCGCCCATACTTACACGCCGTCTCCGCCAGCGCCAGCACGCCCGAGCCGTGGTTGTTCCGCTCCACCACCAGCCACGCGCCGTTGTACTCGGTCGCCAGAGCAGTCGCAAACTGTGCCAGCTCCAGCCCACCCATGTGCCCGGCAAACTCCGCGCATTGCAAACCGGTCTCCATCTCCAGCACTTGTGCGGCAGAGTAATCGCCTTCGCACCCGCCGCCCGCCGGATCAACAGCAACCAGATACTCTCTGCCCTTTACCGGCGGCAACCAGATTTCCATCTCTCCATTCTTCCGCTGTTCCACCGGCTCGGGAGCCATTTTCATTCGCGCCTCTACCGCCGCCAGCTCAAACACGCTCTCGCCGCTCGTCAAAAAGCAGCTCTCCGCATCCTCCGCATATTCCTGCCGCGCCAGTCCGCGAAAGTTCGCGCGAATCTGTCGCCGGTACCCGATCTGCTTGAGATCGAGCCCGTGCTCCGCCATCAGCGCACGCTCTTCATCAGTCAGGCTCGTCTCGGCTACGGCCCTTGCGCGGTAACGCTCCTCCATCCACCACGGAAAAAAGTGTCGCACCATCCCCGTCTCGTCGGCCTTCAGCCACTCCTCGTGAAAGCACCCTCCCACTCCCAGTGGAGTCGACTCCAGCACCATCTCCGCATCCGGCGCCATCGCCGCCCGTAATCCCGCAAGGGTTTCCGCCGCATCCCCCGGCCATCGCGCCAACTCGCTGCAATGCAGGTTCTGCACCGTCAATCCCCGGCCTGCATTCCGATCCGCCGCGCTCACCACGCGATACTCCGCGTCCATCGCAGGAAACACAATCTGCCGCACATTCGATTGTCCTGTCCGCAGCGATCCCTTGCGCATCGGGTCCGGGAGCCAATCTACAAACCGGTGCACGATCCTGAAAATCTCTTCCGCGGCCTCCTGTGTATGCGCCACCTCCAGCGTCAGTGTTCCCGGGTGCGTAATCGTCTTCAGAAAAAATCGCGCCGCCACCCACGTCGTCATTCCCAGCTGCCGCGCCTTCAGCACAATGTTCCGCCGCCCGCGTTTCTTCTCGAATTCCATCTGGACCGTGTTCGCCTTCAGCTTGGCTGGGCTTCCGTCGCGCGACCGGACCACCAGCAATCCCTCCGCCATTCCCAAGATGGTCGTCCGCCCCTCCAGTCTTCCCGGCTGCGCTTCCAGGTTCTTCCCAAGCATCTCCAAGCCGGGCCTCGTTCCGATTGTGAATTGCCTCTCTAACCACTGTGCATAAACCACGCGTGCCCGTTCCCCTGCCGTCACTCGCCCCTCCCCATTTGCGCAGTGCGCCGCCACGGAGGCGCATCCCGCCGCAGGCTTGGCGCGCAACTGCCCAGGTCGCGCGCCAAGCGAAGGCGCAGCTCCGCCCCGAGCCGCACCTCCAATGTTGTCTGTTTTGCGTTTTGAATTCCTGGCGCCGGCAGAACCGCGCCCCTGGCACGCCAACTCGCTAACTCCGCTGACTCGGTTAACTCCACGAGCCTCGCTAACCGTGCTGTCTTTCTAATACCCCCCGCACCAGTACTTGATTGTGTACGCCGTCGACGCGGTCAGCGCCGCATTCGCCGTGATCGTGATCGCCGTCGTGCTCTCCGTCCACGTGTCACTGGTGATCATTCCCGTCGCGCTCAGAGTCGTCACTATGCAGTTCGCCTGGTTCGTGTGTGTATTCGGGAAACTCAGCGTCGCCAGCGTTCCCGTTGTCGGACTGGTTCCTGTCGTCAGCGTCACCGTTCCGCTGATGCCGTCGCACGTGTGGCTGGTTGCGCATGCAATCGTCGGGCTCGACCCCGCCGCTGCGCCTGCCGCAACGCCCATCGTTCCCGTTCCCATCATGAACTTGCCTTGCAGGTAGCCCGTCGCCGTCGTGTTTCCAGTGCCGCCCACCTGCAGCGCCGCGGTCGAATAATTCGAACCCCCCTCATACACAATGAACCCGGCCGTTCCAGATCCGTTCGTATTGTTCACCACCACGGCGTTCGCGCCCGCTCCTGCGTTGATTGTCGTATTCGCATTGGCCGGTAAAATCAGCCGGTCAAGAGAGTTCGCCGCATCGGTCACGCGCAGGTAGTTGTTGGCGTCCTTTTGGATCTGCCACTTTGCTGCGCCCGAATAATTGTTGAACTGTATGGCGCCCACCTGGTCCGCGCTCGATCCCGGCTGGATCGCCAGTGTCTGATTCGCGTTCGCGCCATTCTGCAATGTCACGCCGCTCTGCGCGGTCGTTGTACCGCCCAGCGTTGCGCCGCTCAGTGTGGGGCTCGTTGCCAGCACCACGCTTCCGCTTCCCGTCGTCGCTGCGCTTACCGGCTGCCCACTGCTGTTGGTCCCTACGACGGCCGCGCTCGTCGGAACCGCCCCTCCGTTGATCTTGGTTACCGTCGGGTTCGGATAACTACCTCCGAGATCGCCACCCGCCGCACCGCTCGGCGTTGTCCCGGAAGGTGCTCCAGAGATCTGCGAGTAAGCCACCTGCGCGCAAGTTGGACCGCTGGTCGTATCTCCTGTCTCATATTGGCCCGATGCGCAGGAGCTTGTACCCGCCTTCGCAGTCAGGCTCGAAAGCAACACTCCGCTATCTTGCTCTTGACCTGAAGTTCCCGCGTAACTAACCAAGTCGCCGGAGACCGAAGTTGCCGGTCCGGTAGGAACCGCCGCGCCGCCGCCCGTGGTGCCTATCGGCGTTGAACTCAAAACCGGCTGTTGGCCGTTGTAGTCGTTCTGGAAGGGCCGGATTGCAATCCAGGCGGCATCGTAGGCCACCGACCCGTTGTTGTAGAACACCAGCCAGTCGCCGGAATACGACGTCAGGTTGACCGTCATCGAGTAAGTCGCAAAAGAGGTTGTGCACGATGGTGTGATCGTTCCCAGGGGTGTGTTGCCGTTGCTGTTTTGAGCAATCACCTGAAAACTGAATCCGGTCGCTGTCGCGCATTTTGCTGCGAGGTAGATGGTAACCTCGGTTGCCGGAACATTGGTGCCGATGATCGCATTTCCGTTGTTGTTGCCTTTCGGAACCGTTGCCTCGAATTGGGAGAATTGGCCCGCTGCCTGACCCGCTGAAAACACAATGTCGTAGCCGCTAAGCGAACCCGTGTCCGCAATCACGTAATTCGAGTAATTGTAATAAGGTGGTCCGATTGACGTGCCGTTGAAAAGCACGTCCTGCGGCCAGATCATGAGGTCGTTGTTGTTCGACCACGGCGTTGCCGCATTTCCCGATTGAATAAAGTCGGCAGTCTGCTCTCCCGCTGTTTCATCACCCTTTTGAGGAAAGACTGGAGCACACTCAGACGTAGGCATTGAATCTGTGTACTGTCCCTCTGCACATGCTATTACCTTGTTTCCGCGTCCACGATTCGAAATCGTTGTGCCCTGCGTGCCCGAAGCGCCAACATCAATGAGATTATGGTCTCCATCAAGATAGGTAGTCCCATTCCCGAGTTGGCAGTTAGCACACCTGAAATTTGTGGTCTCAATATAAACAGCCTGGGAGCCGCCTTCGGAAAAGGCAATCTGGTGTCCTGTGTGATTACTGCCGGTGATCTGCCAGCCGATAGCTCCTGAATTATTTTCGAACTCTGGAATATCCATGTCCCAGCCACCGGCTCCGCCCTCGTACTGAAATACCTCCTGCAGAATCTGTGGGCCGAAACCAGTCGTCAATTCCCATCGATCGAGCTTGTTTTCGCCGCCATCGTAGCTAATCCATGGATAGTTGGTGAGATCGAAACCCATATGGTCCCAGTTTTCATAGTCCTGCGCCGCCGCGCCGTAGTACGCATTGAGCTCAGATGTTGCTTGAACGATCCCGTACACCAGCCGGTTTGCATCCACACTCTCCGCGTCCATCTTGTACGGCCCCCAAACCCCTTGAGTGTAGAAGCCTGTAGAACTGTTTTGTCCGAGTGACTTACCCGAAACAGAAGTCATGGTGACGTTATGCAACTCGGCGCCGTAGTTAGAGATCGTGCCCGTCTGGTTTACCCAATCGGCTGAGTTGCCGTCTTCGTCGTCAAACGCGATTGCCGCGTTGCCAATGTGCGCGGTGACCGGCAGATTGCCCACTGAAATATAAGTGTGTGCATTGCTAACGGAAGTTGAAGCAGCTTGTGCCAACGTTACCGTCTGCCAGCCGTTGTTCGCCGGATTCTCGAAGCTCCAGCACGGGGAAACAGAGGCAATCGTCGTAGTCAGGTTCGACCCTCCCGATCCGGCCCCGGTTACGAGAATCGCCTGGCCCACATCGCCGCAAGTGAATGAAGCGCGGTAGGAGTTGATGATGGCGCTTCCGGAAGACATGGAGACGTCATCGACCCACTTTCCCGGCCAGCGATGGGGAAAACTTGGGGCTCCTGTGTCATCAACTTTGAAGACAATGTTTGTCATCGACCACGGGAAATAGAACTCGTAGGTCGCCGTTGTCGGATCGGGAGGTCCGAGAATATCCTGCCCCGGCATCCCTTGAATGACGACGCCACCTTTGCCCGAAGAGGCTCCGCTTTGACCCGGAGCCGGACCCAACAAGGATTCGCCATACCAGAGCAGCTTGCTGGTCTTGTAGCAGCCGCCTGGTGGTTTTGGGAAATAGACGGTGGCGGGAAGCGAAGTGCCGACAGCATAGGTGTCCGCTGCCCGCAGCGCCAGGTTGATTGCCGCCTGATCGTCGGTAACGCAATCTCCCCTGGCGTTGTATGGAGGAGCCATCACATTGATCTGCGAGTTCACGCTGGCGTTGAGTGAGGGCCCCGCCAGTGGACCTGCAAGAGTCTGTGGTGCCGTTGCTGCAACGGAAAGACCTCCCAGATTTGTCAGCGCGCCGCTCGCGCTCGTTGCGCCCGTTCCTCCCGATGCAAGCGGAACTGCGCTCATTCCGCCAATAGCAGTGCCATTCCCCATGTAATAGGCAACTTGACCCGAAACTCCCGTGTTGATCGTGCCGCTTGTCCCTCCGCTCCCCGAACCGCTTCCGCAGGCCGACCCGGTGTTCGTGATATACCCCGACGTATCGATCTGCAGGCAGTTGTCCCCGCTTAGTGACGCCAGTCCGGGAAACTTTATCGCATTGGGAGCCAGAAAGGCCGCATCCAGGTTAGCGCTCGAACCCGAATAAATATCTGTCTCGGCTCCGCTGCCCGCCTCATAATTGAGGCGAATGTGCCCTGTCGAGTTACTCGCGTCGAGATAAGTATCTCCGCTGTTTGTGTTTTGATAAGCTTTAAAGCTATCTAACCCTCCGGTCGCCGAATTTAATTCCCAGTTATTACTCGCGTCTTTCACCAGATACCACTGGCTGTTTCCATTCCAGTCTTTATAAGTGAACGATCCCTTCTGGCTTGTTGTTAGTCCAGGCCATAAGTAGTAATCCACTTCCGCGTCGGCGCCGTTGCGCAGTGACATTGTTCCCGTCGACTGCGTCGTCCCTCCCACCAGAAGATTACCGACGAACTGCGCATTGCCAGCCTTGTCCACGGTTCCCACCGCTGACGGTGTCGCCCCGCCGCTCGCGAACGTCACTCCGCCAGTCCCGGAATTCGTCGAGCAGTTGAAGCAGATGTTGCCAGTGCCCGCCGCGCTCAATGCCGTTTGGTTGTTGGTGCTGCTCTGTCCTGAATTCCACTGCTGAATCTGCAGCCGGTATACATTGTTCAGCAGGTCCTGCACCTGGTAGAGCTGTTGGCCGCCGGTCGCGTCGCTGAAGCCGTAGAGCCAACGGTACCCGTAGTCCGTTTGGATCTCGTTCAGCAGACCGCGTTCGTTCCCGAGCCCCGTGCCCAACCGGAAATGATTGGTCAACGTCGCATCCTGCTGACTCATATACCAATCGCCGTTCAGCGAGTTGAAGCTCCGGTGAAATGTATCCAGGAAGCTGTTACGCGTGCCGTTGTCGGTCAGCTTCCCCGTGAACATCGTGCCGCCCGTCATCCAGTTGTTGTAAGCGCTTCCTGCATCCGCCACCACCTGGCTCGTCGAGTTCTCGTTCCGCAGCCCCACGATCGTGTTGTTTTGCGCATTCGGCCCTAAGTGCAGCGCCGTCGAGCATCCTTCAACGTCTCCTCCCGTAAACGTGTTTCCGTCGCCTTGCAGCAGGTTGATCCCATAAGTCCCACTGATCGGATTGCCTCCACTAGTTGGGCAATCGATGTGCAGCCGCACAAACGTGCTCGCATTCATCCAATCCGTCGTAGCGGGATTTGTGATCTGGTGTCCGATCGCACTTACCGCCGTTCCGAATCCGCTGAATTGGTTGTCTAGGAACGTTCCACCCGTGTAATTCCCGGTTCCATCCAGAGTCATGCCTGTTTGGTTTGAGGTACCCAGGAAATACAAGCTTTCTAAGTCCATCTCCTGTGTACGGTAAGCGACCAATCCCTGCGCTGTCGAGCTTGTAGCTCCCGTCGTATTGATCACCACGTTATCCAGGTGGAATCCCGGAGTATTCGTCGCATACGTGGGGTCGCCTACCTCGATCATCGCGCCTGCTCCGGCGTATGCCAGCGCAGTTCCGCCCGTACTTCCGCTCGCCGATGTCCCGCCACGCAGTGCGCATCCGCGGAGTGTTACGTTCCGCGTTCCCGCCGTCACCACAATCTGGTTCGCCGTCGTAATCGTCGCGCACGGCAGCAGGATCGCCAGGTTGTTAGTCGAGATCGTCAGATTTGATCCCATCGTCAAATCGCCCGTGAAGTTTCGTGCATCGCACGTTCCGCCATAACTCGCGCTTACCGCGTTCACGCACGCCTGGATCTTGGCGCCGATATCCGCGCCGGCAAACTGATCTACTTGGTACAAAGCGCCAAGCTGCTTGGCCGTCAAGGTCCCGGTGACGCTCCCGCCCGCCAGCGGCACATCGCTCGCCACTTGCGTGTCCACATAATGTTTGTCCGCTGCCTGCAAGGGCTGCGCCGGATCCGCGTTCAAATAAAGCGGCCCGGTCAGCGTCCCGCCTGTCGCCGATAACCCGCTCCCCGCGCTCAATCCGGCAATCGCCTGGTCCACGTAGGCCTTGCTCACTGCCTGCACCGCCTGCGCTGCCGGCATTACCTGCGCCTGCACCTGCGCCAAGCTCGCCTGCGCCGCCGCCGGAACCACCCAGTACTGCGTGCTCGTCGCCCCGTTGCTCATGTAGTAAACGGCTGTGTAGTACTCTCCCGCGGGCGTCGCTCCCACATTCGGCGCGAGGTTCACGCTCACGAATCCGTCCGGGCCGATGGTCACCGTCGTCGAGTCCGCAGCCACCGACTGGCCCGCCGCGGTCGTAAACGCCGGCCAGCTGATGGCCACTGTTCCCCCGCCCGGTTGTCCGTTGGCAAGGTACACCGTCCCCTGAACCGTCGTGGTGCTCACCGCCTGCGCCATCGCCATCGCCGCCACGGTCATCGCAAGTGCGCACACCAACATCCGTTGCCCCATTCTTCTCGCGTTCTTGCGGAAAAGAGATGGAACCCGCGACGTCATTCGCCGCAACCCCAACCATTCGTCCCTCATGAGCTTCATTCCCATCGCATCCTTCTTTCCACTGCAATTCGCAGATCTTTATAGGCCGCGGCGTACAGCAGCGGATCGGTCCGCCTCAGCCTTCCAACAATGAACAATCAAAGGCACAATTGCCAACGGCTCCTCGCCAGATCCGCGACTTACTGTTGACGGCTCATAGCCGAAAGCCAAAAGCTAGAGGCTGGCAGCCGGAAGCTGCTTTCCTGCTTCGTCCTCTTCTTCCTTTGCCTTCCGCCTTGCTTCCAGCACCTCTTCCCATGTCGGTCCGGCCATCAACTGCTCGGCTAGGGACGGCTCGTCAGGACCATCGCCCTCGCCGCCCTCCTTCTTTCGCTTCTCCATCAGCGCCACCACCACCTCCGCGCTCTGTACGTCTCCCTGTTTCGCTCTTTCTGTCAGTCTCAAGACGAATTCGCCGGAGTCCTCTGTCACGATTTTCTTCGCAGTACCGCGCAGCCCCTTCTTCGCCGGCTTCTTCTTTTCGTCCTCTTCAGTCTCCTCCGTGTCCTTGCCGCCGCTCCTCTGCGGCATTGTTACCACCTTGTTCTTCATTGCATCTTTTTTCTTGTCCCGCTTGCTCTTTCCCATCGCTCCGCCATTCCGGCCACTTCTCCACGGTCCTTCCTTTGCGCACAGACTGCGCGCCCGGATCACGCGCCATGAGCAGCTCCCAGTTGAATTTCCCGCTCCAGGCATCAATTCCATTCGATCGTTCGCGCGTTCTCGCTGCTTTGCCGCGGAAAAGGAAAAGGGGCAACTCGCTCGTCGAGTCGCCCCTCCGCTCATTTCCTCTTTCCTCGCGCCCGCGCCTCCGCGGTTGTGACCCGAAGAAAATCGGAAAAGCCTTCTCGGCTTTTCCGTTAGTAGGATTCATTTCGTGATGATTGCTTTCAGCTTACCGCATTTGCCAATAATTACCGGCAAACTTCGCTCAACAAATCTTCTTCGTCTTTTCAATAACTTAGCCATTTTTTTCGTCTTCGCGCAGTTGACAAGATTTTCGCGTGCTCTTTTTCGCTCCCCAAAATCACCTTTCGCTCGGCGCCTTTCTGCCCTCAAAAAAACCGAGACCTGGAAATTGCAATCTGCCCTCCGTTCCCCCCGTCACTCCTAAGGCATCCCCCATATCGGATTAGGAATTGATTTGCTCATCACGCCATGGTATACAACCCCCAAGTTATTCCGCCTTTTAGGTTTTCCGATCTCAGTCGTGCGCCTTCGTCCTTTCCCTACCGAGAAAGCCCGTCAGCTCCACGTTGAGACCCAACATAAGGAGTTCCGGCAATGCGCGTTTTCTCTGCTTTCCTGTTGTCCTCGGTTGCTCTGTTTCTCTCTGCCTGCGCGGGCATGCCGGTTCCCACCATCTCCAATTCAGACTCCGCTCCCGGAACCGTTCTTCGCGGCTCGGTCCACGGCGGCCAGAATCCTATTGTTGGTGCGCATGTTTATCTTTACGCCATCAACAACGCCGGCTACGGCGGTCCCGGCATCGCGCCTTCCAGTACCAACGCTTCCGTCTCGTTGCTCCAGAGCGCCGCGAACACCACAGAGGACGGCAACGGCAAGTACTACGTCACCACCGACCCCAGCGGCAATTTCACAATCACAAATGACTACAGCTGTCCCAGCAGCTACGCTCATACCTACTTTTATGCCACCGGCGGCGATCCCGGCCTGGGTTCCGGCGTAAATTCTGCGATCACGCTCACGGCTCCGGCCGACGCCTGCAACACCTCCGCATCGACTGACATCAACGAGGTCTCGACCGTCGTTACCGCCTACGTCTTCGCTGGCTACGAAAGCGATCCACTCCACATCTCCAGTTCCAACACCGCTCTCGCCTCCACCGGCCTCACCAACGCGGCAAACACTCTTGCTAATCTTGAAGACGTCAACCTGAGCGTCGCCCTCGCCACCACCCCCGCCGGCAATGGCACGGTGCCGCAGCAGGAGATCAACACTCTCGCCAACATCCTCGCAGCCTGCGTCAACTCCGCCGGTCCAACGTCCACGCCATGTTCAACGCTGTTCTCGAGCGCCACCAACAACGGCGTCAATGCTCCAGACACGGCAACCGCGGTCCTCAACATTGCTCACAATCCCGGCCTCAGCCCCACAGCCATCGCGAACGTGTTCGGCCTTCAAACCGCGACCTCGCCCTTCCAGCCCTCGCTCCCATCCACGCCCACTCCCAATGACTTCACTATCGCCATCAGCTATTCCGGCGCGGGCATGAACGGACCCCTTCCCGTCGCCATCGACAAGGCCGGAAATGTTTGGGTGGGAAACACCACCACCGGCGCCAACAGTGTCAGCGAGCTCAACCCCGTCGGGGCGCCCATAACCACCTCTGCCGGCTACACAGGCGGCGGCATCGAAGATCCGTTCAGCATCGCCATCGATAAATCAGGAAACGTCTGGACGGCGAATGTCACTCCCAACAGCCTCAGCGAGATCAGCAACACCGGCACGCCGGCCACCCTATCTCCCTACACCGGCGGCGGCCTCAACGCTCCATACAGCATCGCCTTTGACTTGCTCGGCCACGCCTGGGTCGTGAACAACGTCGGCGCCAGTCTCAGCGAATTCAGTTCCGCAGGCACGGCCATCACTACCTCACCCGGGGACCAGGGCGGTGGCATCAACAACGATCCTGTTTCCCTGGCCATAGACGCCTTGGGCAATATCTGGGTCACCGATAGCATCACTCTCGGCGCACTCAGTGAATTCTATTCATCAGGCACCTCCGCCGGCATGCCCATCACCGGTTCCACCGGCTATACCGGCGGCGGCCTCGCCGACCCCTGGGGCATCGCCATCGATGCCAACGGAAACGTTTGGGTCGCTGACAGCTCCTCGTCCACGAGCCGTCTCAGTCTCTTCGCTTTGGGCGGCACGGCCATCTCCAGCTCCACCGGCTACACCGGCGGCGGACTCAACGTCCCAGAGGGTATCGCCGTCGATGGCGCCGGCAATGTCTGGGTCGCCAACCGCGGCTCGACCGCCACCTCCGCTCCCTATCCCGACAGTTCGATCAGCGAGTTCAACTCCGTCGGCGTCGCAATCTCACCCTCGACCGGCTACCAGGCCGGCCTCAATATTTCGCTTTCTCTTGCCATCGACGGCTCCGGAAATGTCTGGACGACGAATTCCAACCTCAACACCGTCACAGAATTCGTCGGCGCAGCCTCCCCCGTCGTTACGCCTATCGTTGCCAATCTTCTGTTCCCCTACGGCTCGCGCGCCGTCAACCGCCCCTGACCACGCTCACCGCTCCCTTCCTCCGTTTCTTGTTGCGAAAAAACGGAATTTCACGAATCAATGTCACGCGAACGAAAATTCTCCACTTTCCCGCGCCCCCTTTATCCCTCGTTTCTCGCTGCTACCATTCCACTATGATTCGATCGTCACGCAGCTTCCATTGCGTTGCCGCTCTCATTGCCTTTTGCATCGCTGCCGTCGCTCGCTCCCAATCCGTTCCCGCGCAATCAACCTCCGCGCAGCTCGACCAGATTCTTTCCAGCCAGAATCGCGCCCGCACCATCGCTCAGGTGGCCGTCTCGCCCGACGGCAAGCGTGTCGCCTGGCTTGACGCCGGCCAGATCCGCGTCGCCTCGCTCGATAATCTCGCCCAAAGCGAACAAATCAGCGTTGCGCCGGGCAGATCCTGCACGGTTTCCGCCTTCGTTTGGTCGCCCAACTCCGCCTCCATCGCCTTCCTTTCCGATTGCGACGATCCAGGTGAGCAGTCCGATCTCTTTCTCTCCCATCTCGATGGCAGTCCCGCACTTCGCCTCAGCGGACTCCACGGTTTCGCCGACGCACCCGCGTTCTCGCCTGACGGAAGGACGATTGCGTTTCTCTACGTCGAAGGCGCCACGCGCACGCCCGGAGCGCTGTCAGCCGAGACTGCGCCTTCTGGCGTCATCGGAGAAGATCACATCGAGATCCAACGCGTCGCCGCGGTCTCCGCAACTGCGACACAACCCGCTGCTCCAACCTTCATCACTCCGCCCAATCTCCATGTCTTCGAATTCGATTGGTCGCCCGATTCCAAATCGCTCGCCTACATCGCCGCCGACCCTCCCGGCGAAAATAACTGGTGGGTCGCCAAGCTCTACACGCAATCCATCGTTCTCCCAGCAAACATGGGTGCCCCAGGTCCGGGGTCCCCAGGGACAGGTCCACGTCCCTGGGGTGGAGGTCTGGATTCTCAGACATGGGATAGCAAGAATCCCAATCCCACCGTCATCCTCTCTCCCGCCGAAGGTTCCGGCCAGCTCCACGGCCTTCAAATCGCCCAACCCCGCTGGTCGCCCGATGGCAAGACAATCGCATTCATCGGCGGCCTCATGAGCGATCAGGGCGTTGTCGGCGGCGACGTCTGGGTGACTTCCGCCGGCATCCAACAGGCCTACGCCTGCGGCCAGCTCTTCTCTCTGGGCACCCAGCCCCCCGCATGCGGCCCTCTCATCGACCTCACGCCCAACCGCCCGGCATCCGCCCAATGGATCGCGTGGGATGGCAATGACGCCATCTACATGAGCGAAATCGCTGGAAGCGACTCGCGCCTCGTGCGTCTAAGCGTGCCGCGAAATCCAGTCCCTGCGGTGTTCGACTCGCCCCTCTTCAGAATTCCCGGCTCGGTCGGCATCAGCAGCTTCGATTCGATCCTCTCCGCCTCCGCCGATCGCTCCCTTTTCGTTTTTCAGTCCAGCTCGTTCAAAACTCCGCCCGAAATCTTCGCACTGCGCGCCAAAGATCCAACCGCCCTAGGATCCTCGCGCCTCACTCAGCTCTCGCACTTCAACGACGGCCTCAAACCCTCTTGGGGCGATTCCATCTCGCTCGCATGGAAGAACGACAACTTCAACATCCAGGGCTGGCTGCTCTTGCCCAGGGATTACGATCCGTCGAAGAAGTACCCGCTCCTCGTCGAAGTTCACGGCGGCCCTGCCTCCTCAGTGACCTCGCGCTGGCAGGGCGGCGCCGGAGGCTTCAGCGCCACGGCCTTTTCCGAGCTTGGCTACTTCGTTCTCATGCCCAATCCCCGCGGCAGCTACGGGCAGGGCGAAGCCTTCACGCAGGCCAACCGCAAGGACTTCGGTTACGGCGATCTGCGCGATATTCTCGTCGGCGTTGATGCCGTCCTTGCAAAGTATCCCGTCGATCCCAATCGCGTAGCTCTCGCCGGCTGGAGCTACGGCGGCTTCATGTCCATGTTCGCCGTTACCCAATCCCATCGCTTCCGCGCTGCAATCGCCGGCGCGGGCATCTCCGATTGGCTCTCCTACTACGGCGAAAACTCCATCGATCAGTGGATGATTCCCTATTTCGGCGCCTCCGTCTACGACGACCCGCCAGTCTACGCGCGCAGCTCCGCCATCAATTTCGTCAAGCAAGTCCAAACCCCAACCCTGATCGTTGTGGGCGATCGCGACGGCGAATGTCCCGCTCCCCAGTCCTTCGAGTTCTGGCACGCGCTGCACGACCTGCATGTTCCGGTCCAATTCGTGGTCTACCCCAATGAAGGACACGGCTTCTCTGATCCTGCGGACCGCCGCGATTCGCTTCAGCGCGCCGTCGATTGGTTGGCTCGCTACATGCCCCCCACTCCCTGACACCGCCTGCACGGCCAACACCGCTAATTTTGGCTAACACTGCTCGCCCCGTTCCGTCTTTCTGGTAATCACGCTCGATGCCAGAGGTGGCCTCATCCTGATACACTTTTTCCTTGGGACATTTAATGTGCTTTTCGTCCCTCTGGCCGCGTGCGGCAGCGTGCCGTCGGGTATCTGCGGCTGGGGTCCAACTCGCCTCGCGCTGGCCAGTCGTGGGCTCGGCCGTGTGCATCGGCGAGTGCGGTTGCGACTCATTCTTTTTAATGCGCTTTTCAGATCCGTTCCGCGGTTCTAAGGTGCGGAACGGGGAGGATTCATGCGGCGGTTTCTGACGCTTGTTTGTTTGCTTGGCCTGGCCCTTCCGGCTGGGATTTCCATCTCCGGTTGCGTCCGCAATCCGGCAGGAAACTATTGCAACGGACTCGGCTATGGCTTAAAGCTTACCGACGTGGCCAACCTCACGCTTCAGCCGCAAACCGCAGGAATCTCCCTGGCCTTTGGACAGACCACGGCGGTCTTGCAGCCCGTTGCAACCACCTGCAAGGGCGATCCTGCATCCATCAGCTCCGGATCTTTGAGTTGGGGTACAACCAACAACCAGTTGGTCGACATCACGCCCGCTGGCGGACTCTGCGCCGGAACATGGAACCGCAACAGCGGCGGCGGAATTCCCGATTACACCTATTGCGCCCCTCCCAATCCGCTTCCGTCCAACGGTGGCCTGCCGTATGCCGTCGCTTACATTACGGCCTCGGCCGATGCTGTCACTTCCAATCCCGTCGCCGTCTACGTCCACGCCCCCATCTCAAGCATCAGTCTCGTCACCAATTCGGTCTCGAGTTCCGTTCCGCAGCAGTGTTATTCGCAGAACCAGCAGGCACAGCTTGATGCGGAGGAGTGCTACGTCAGCAATGGCACTCAATATGAGCTCTGCGCTCCGCCTTCAGTCTCGCCCGCCCACTTTGCTTGCCCGGGGGGTTTGGCTCCGGGGGTCACTTCCGTTCCCGAGTGCACGACCTCGATAGGCACTCTCAGTTTTTTATCGGGTAATTCCTCTGTCGCGAAGATCAACTCCACAACCAACGTCATCACTGCGGAGCAACCCGGTACCACAGTCATCTCAGCGTCTTTGTCGCAAACGGCCTCTTCGGCTGGATATTTCTCCACCTGCCCGCCCAAATCGATCAACATAACTCTTGCCAATGGAGCTACAAAAGGCGTCGTTACGCAGGGCGTCGTGCAGAACCTCACAACGAATGTGATCGACACCCAGGGAAACTCAATTACTGGCCTCGACTTGGACTATGAGTCCACCAACCCCATCGATGTCACCACTGGTGGTGCCGGTTCCATTACCGCGGCGTACCCCGGTGTTGCTACGCTTACCGCGCTGTGCAAGCCTCCGCTTTGCGATCCGGCGCCTATCAACGAAATTGGTTTGAACGGGACCGGGTTGTCGATCACTTCCAATCCCGTTGACGTGATTGTTCCCGGAACCACAAGCGATTTTGTCTGGGCCGCCGCACCCGGTCAATCGCAATACTTTTACTCCGTCGAGCTGCTTACCGGTACACCCGGCAGCACTGTGCGACTGCCCTTCGTGCCCAACTCAATGGTCATGGACCAGTCGGGTGTGAATCTCTACTTTGGCTCCCCGCGGGAGCTCATGATTTACTCCACCACCAACAACGCACTCACTAGACAGGACCCGAATGTTCCCGGCGTCGTGCTTGCCGCTTCTCCAAATGCCAACTATCTGCTCATCAACGATCAGATTCGTGGCCTTTTTTACCTCTACAACGTCTCCGGCAGTGTAATCAGTACCTTTGGCGGCTTGGGCGCCGCTGCCGCCTGGACGCAGGATTCCAATACTCTCTACATTGTCGATAGCGCATCGCTCGGGGGCAATCACTCCAATACGCTCTATGTGCATGACACCAACTCCGGCTGGAGCACCTACGACTTGAGCACCAGCGGCGGCGCACAGGACCTCGCTATCACCGTCCCCGGCCTGGGAGCCTGGCTTGCCGGCAACGCAACCGTCGCTCATACATGGTGCCCCAGCGGCACGGTTGGCAACAACGCGACAATTCAGTTTTATCCGCAGCCTCCAACCGACTCCCTCAAACTCCTCACCAGCGTGATTGGCGCCACAGGTGATGGCCAGCATATTCTCGGCGCATCCCTCAACGGCTCAAGCATTACCCTCGACGACATCGGGCTCAATATTCCTCCATCGCTTGCGTATCCCGCAGCTGAATGTTCCGAAACCGCATCCGGCACGACCCAGACTCTCTCGCCGCTCTCCACAA
This sequence comes from uncultured Occallatibacter sp., assembly GCA_964533905.1. Classification (GTDB taxonomy): domain Bacteria; phylum Acidobacteriota; class Terriglobia; order Terriglobales; family Acidobacteriaceae; genus Telmatobacter. Next base: position 17,779 of record CAZHOO010000035.1, read on the forward strand.
ACCCCGTGCTCGACGGTTCGGTGAATCTGACCGGAGTGACGAATGCCACCGCCGTCAATCAGGTCGTCCCTGGAACGGCTCCCACCACGGCCTCTGCGACCAATCCCGCGCCCATCGCGTTTGTCACTTACAGCACTCCGGCCGGCTCCACCACTGCCGCCGAGCTTCCTTACTATCTGCCTCAGGCGACCGGCCTCGGACCGGTCGGCTATGTCACCTTCGCCGACAGCACTTCCGCTACGCCTCCAACCGCTCCGCTCGCAGGCACATTCTCGCCTGACCATTCCATCTTCTTTGTATCCACGGCTGGCGACGACGAACTTCACTTCATCGGCATTCCCGTCAACCTCAGCACGACTTCACCTCCCGCCGATACACAACAGTTGACGCCTGCTCTTCCCGCTTGTACACCTGTCTCAGCGGGCGGTAACGATGCCGGTTGTCTCTATCCCACGGCACCTGGACCTTCGACCGTGGTTCCTGCAACGGTCATCGAGGTCAAGCCGCGCTCCGTCACCTAACCACGCGCCTTTGCGAGATAAAATCGATTCATGATCAAGGGCATCTCATTCCTGCGCCCTGTCGCGAGCGCCGCGGCCTACGACCGCCTGACTGCGTTCTTCTCCGCGCTGGGATTCGAAATCGGTAAAGGGTGGCAGGAAGAGGGATCTCGCGGCGCGCTATTTCTCGCTCCCATGGCCCGCCTCGAATTCGTCGATGGGACAATGCCCCCTACCGCCGATCTTCTCGTTGAAGTCACCTCGCTCGACTCCATCCGCCAGGCGGCGGAGTCGTGGCTTCGCGAACAGGGCGGCGATTCGGCGCTCGCGCGGCTGTCGCCCATCTCCGCAACCGATTGGCGCTCACAGCTATTCACCGTCGAGCCGGAGCCGGGCTTTCGCTTCAGCTTTTGGGCCTGGACCGATCCGGTCAAGGGAAAGCCCGTCGCGCTCGAAGGCGATCTGTCCGCGAGCCGAATGAGATTTGCCGTCATTGTTGCTCGCTGGAATGCCGTGATCACCGACCGTCTGCTCGAAGGTGCTCTTGATGCCCTGTTGCGCAGCGGCGCCGCCCGCTCCGATATCCAGGTCATTCGAGTTCCGGGTGCATGGGAAATTGCCGCTGCCGCCCGCACCTGCGCTTCGAGCGGCCGTGTAGACGCCATCGTCACTCTCGGTTGCCTTTTGCGCGGAGAAACCGCCCACTATGAGGCCATCTACAACGAGGTTGCGCGCGGCATCGGCCAATCGCAGCAGGAAACCGGCGTCCCTCACAGCTTTGGCGTGCTCACCTGCGAAACGCTGGAGCAGGCGCTCGACCGCGCCGGAATCAAGGGCGGCAACAAGGGCTTTGAGGCCGCCGCTGCTGCCATCGAAATGGTGAGCTTGCGCCGCAAACTCCAGCAAGGCGGCCCAGCTTGACCTCGCGCCATCGCCGCAAGTCTCGCGAACTAGCCATGCAGATGTTGTTTCAGGCCGACGTTGGCCGCCAGAGTCCCGACGATGTTCAGGCCACGTTCTGGAAAGCTGCCGATCAAGTCGAGCCCGAGGTGCGTGGTTTTGCGGAGGACCTCTTTCGCGTCGCCATTGCTCGACAAGAGGAAATAGATGCGCTCATCTCCGGCCACTCCGCCCACTGGCGCCTCGATCGCATGCCGGCCGTCGATCGCAATCTGCTGCGCATGGCCGTCGCCGAGCTCATCGGTGTCAAATCCACTCCCTTTCCTGTTGTGATTAACGAGGCGCTCGAAATCGGCCGTCGCTACTGCGCCTCGGAATCGATCAATTTCCTCAACGGCATTCTCGACTCCATCGCCCGCAGTGTGATCGCAGGCAAATAGTGAGTTGTCTGATAATGTTCGCGGAGCCCATGGCGCGTGCCTTTCCTCGGCTCGTCTCGGGGGGGTCCGCATCCGCGGTCCTGCTATTCTTGATCTCGTGATTCCGCATCTCCTTGGCAAAGCAACGGTAGCGCTGGTGCTGTTCCCGGCGCTTGTTCTTGCCGCCTGCCATCGGGAAGAGGGAGCCGTGGTGCGGGTGGAAAAGGATGCTGTAGATGCACAGCATCGGGCGCATGAGGCTGCGGTGCAGCGCGACCAGGAACGCGCCGAACTCGACCAGATTCCACTGCCCACCAAGAGCCTTTATATTGATGTCCACGACCCCGCGCAGTGGGCAAATCCCTTCCTCGTCGTAGGCGCTGACACCGTTACGCTGCGCATCGTTCTTGCCGATGCCAACCCCAGCCCGATGGGGCAGGGTACTTTGCTTCGTCCCGCGGCGGCACGTCGCCAGCTGCTCGAGTTGCGTCTCTCCGATCTCGATACCGCCGTTGCTGCCATTCCTGCCGGTGCTTGGTCTTATGGCCGCGTCATCGCAGTGGCGGAATCGAGTTCGGCCGCACCCCAAGACCGCCCCAAAGTTCGCCGCAACCTCGAAGCCGTCATTCGCCAGCTCAATGACCTCGGCATCGTCGTTGAAGAGTGGCCGTCGCGGTAGCCGCACAACTCTCGCCCCAGCAAGTCGGGTCTCCCTCCTGAAAATGCCATTGCCCCATGGAATACGTCCTCATCAACTTTGAGTCGAAGGGGCGCGCGCTGCGGTTAAGATTGATCTGATCAAGAAACTGGCAACCTCGCCGGAACACGCGCGCGTCGCCCGGCATCTCGCAAAGGAAACTGCCCCGCGCTGCGACGGAGAGGAACATTCACTGTATGAAAGTCCTGATTTCCGGAGCGTGCGGGTTCGCCGGCAGCCATCTCACTCGATTCCTGCTTGAATCTCACGAGGGAGTCGAGATTGTGGGCCTCGACAATTTCGCGCGCCAGGGAAGCGAAACTAACCGGCTCGCGCTCAAGCGGCTCGGGGTGCGCTTGATTCACGGCGATCTCCGCATGGCCAGCGATCTCGATTCGCTCCCAGCGGTCGATTGGGCGATCGATGCTGCGGCGCAGCCCAGCGTTCTCGCAGGCCGCGACGGCAAAACAAGCCCGCGCCAGTTGCTGGAGCATAACCTGCTCGGCACCATTAATCTTCTCGAGTACTGCAGGAATTCGCGCGCCGGCGTCATCCTCCTCAGCACCAGCCGCGTGTACTCCATTCCTGCATTGGCCCAATTGCCCTTTCTCGTGGAGTCCTCCAGGTACGTCCTCGATCCCGAACATTCCCAGCCTTCGACGGTCAGCGAAAACGGCGTTACGGAAGCTTTCAGCACCTGCGCCCCCATATCTCTCTACGGCGCTTCGAAGCTGGCGTCGGAACAACTGGCGCAGGAATATGCTGCGGCCTTTGGCATTCCAGTTTGGATTAATCGTTGCGGCGTTCTTGCCGGTGCTGGCCAGTTCGGCACCGCGGAGCAGGGAATCTTCTCTTACTGGCTCCATGCTCACGCCGCGCGCCGAAGCTTGAAGTACCTTGGGTTCGGCGGCCACGGATTTCAGGTGAGAGATGCACTGCATCCGCGGGATCTGGCTCGCCTCGTCGATCTTCAACTGCGCCGGTCCGGCAGCGGGGCAATCCAAAATGTCTCAGGCGGCCTTGAAAACTCGATGTCCTTGACTGAGCTCACGGCGTGGTGCGATCGTCGCTTCGGTCCGAACCCTCCCGTCCCCGACGGTTCGGAGCGGCCCTATGACGTGCCCTGGCTGATTCTCGATTCGGCACAGGCAAAACAGTGCTTCGATTGGCAACCAACCATCGCGATCGAATCGATCCTCGAAGAAATTGCCGCGCACGTCGAAGCGAACCCCAACTGGCTGGAACAGTGTGGCGCATGAAGAGCCCCATGCCATCTGCTGACGCAACCCAGCTTCAAGTTTTGTCGGTCGTGATACCCGCGCGCGATGAAGAGGGATGCATCGCCTCAACCGTCGAACATCTGCATGTCGAACTACGCCTCAACAACATCCCCCACGAAATCATCGTGGTCGACGACGGCAGCAAAGACCGGACGGCGCAGATAGTCACCGATCTCAGCAAGCGTATCCCGGAGGCTCGCCTGCTCATGAACAGCCCTCCACATGGCTTTGGACGAGCCATTTCTGCGGGTCTGTCAGAAATCAAGGGAGATGCGGCTGTCGTGATGATGGCCGACGAATCCGATGACTGCCGCGATGTGGTCCGTTACTGGAACAAGCTGAATGAGGGATGGGACGCGGTCTTTGGGTCCCGCTTTATGAAGGGCGGAGGCGTCATCGATTATCCGTGGCTTAAGCTCCGCATAAACCGGCTGGCAAATTTCTTTATCCGCATCCTCTTTGGCATTTCTCTAAACGACACGACGAACGCTTTCAAGGCCTACCGTCGCTCCGTGATCGAAGGGTGCAAGCCGATGCTCTCGGCCCATTTCAATCTCACGGTCGAGTTACCGCTCAAGGCCATCATTCGTGGTTACTCCTGGACCGCGATCCCGATTACATGGCGCAACCGCAGAACCGGCGTTGCCAAATTGAAGATTCAGGAAATGGGCAGCCGCTACCTGTTCATCTGTCTCTATCTCTGGCTTGAGAAACACCTGAGCCGCGGTGACTACAACCGCAAAGACGAGTAACAGAAGAACCACGCCCCAGCCGCCGAAGTGCAATGCTATCCTCGCCTCAAATGTCGGAACGGGCTGAGCACAAATTGCGCAGAACCGCTGAAGTCTCCCTTATTCTTGCCGCCGCGGCATGCCTCACTCTTTGGCTTCTTCGTTTCTGCTACGCCTTCTCGTTTGTTACCCCTCATATGTCGCCTACAACAGGCTGTGAAGAAGAAAGCCTGTTTTCCATCTGGAAATTCAGCCAGCATCAGGCAGTCTATGCGGACCCTTATCGCATTCCGTTTGCGGTGAGCTACTTCAATTGGGGCTACTACTACTTCTACGGCTCGATCACCAGTGTCTGGCTCCATCTGCTCCATCTGGACGCCATCTGGATACCAACCATCGGCCGGCTAATCACGATCGTCTTCGCCCTGATCACCGGCGGAATATTCTTCTTGATGGTGCGCAGCTTCGGGAAAGCGACACTGCTGGCCCATGGTCCCGTTGCGTGGGCCTGGTGCCTCATTGCCACGATCAGTCCGCTCGTGGGCTTCTGGTCCATAACCGTTAGGCCTGATATTGGCGCACTGGCCTTTGAAACCGCAGGCCTTTATGTGATTCTGTGCAACTTAAGAAAACAAAATCAACGCCTCCTGATCTTGGCCGCGCTCCTCTTCTATGCAGCATGGGCTTTCAAGCAATCTTCAGTCACCATGCTCACGGGGTCGATTCTCGCTCTCGTTCTCCTCAAGCGTTGGCGGGCATTCCTCGTGTTGAGCGGCGTCTGGTGGTCTTTCGTTGCGATGACTCTCATCCTGGGCGGTCGCATTTTTCGCGATTCAATCTTGTTTTCCCAGGGGCATCTTCCGATGCAGGGTTTGCTCGGGCTGGAAAATGCCCTGAGAGCCGCATGCAAGAATCCATTCTTCCTGTTCGGCCTTCTCGCATTCTTCATTTTCTCCTTCCGGGGATTTCGCCTCCTCAGTACCAGGCCGGTCGAATTGACCCTGCTTTGTGTCGTTTTCTTCTCATCGCTGTTTGCTCTTGTCACATCCTGCAAATTCGGCGCAAACGATAACTACTACATTCCCGCGGCATGGACAACGATGCTCGTCCTCGTCCTGATTTTGGAGCGGATGGATTCTAGGTGGGCCTTCGGGGGTCTTGTCGCCTGCTCCTTGCTCATCGTGACCGGCGTTGCGCTGACCTCTACGGGACTTACCTATAATTACAGCTATCGCGATCAGGATCTTCGCTTCCGGAACGTGGCAGAGAAGCTTTCCCATCTTCCGGCTCCCGCCTTTGTCATACTTCCTTATGGAAATCTGCCCTGGGTCCAGCCTGCTTCCCCCCATTTCGTGCTCGGGTACACCTACTATGCCGATCGCCAAGCCGGCGTCCGGATGGAAGGCGGAGGCTGGGAAGGCCTCGCACGCGACGGATATTTCCAAACCTTGGTTGTTGACCAGGATTACAGTTCTGCCGATCCGATACTGCAGAAGTACAAATTGGTGGATGAGTATCGCGATGTGGGTTGGGACCTGTTTTTTTATCGCCGCATCGATTCGGGGCCGTAATCACCGAAAGCCGTTCTGGCCGCTCGAAGAACGGCGCAGGCTCAACGCCTTCCGCGCTTTTCGCGCTACCATTTGAGCGTGAGCTCTTCCACGTTTGCTATTCTCTCCAATTCCTCTCCGCATAGCCATGAGGGCTTTTCCGCTCACCGTCAGCTTGAAGGTTTGTTGAAGAAAACGCTTCGTGGCGAAGTGCATTTCGATTCCGGCTCACGCGCCCTTTACGCCTCCGACGCGTCGAACTACCGTCAGCTCCCCATCGGCGTCATCTTTCCGCGCGACGCGGCTGACGTCGAGGCTGCTCTTGCTGCCTGTCGCGCCACCGGCGCCGCAGTCCTTCCGCGCGGCGCAGGCACCAGTCTTGCCGGCCAGTGCGTCAACGTGGCCGTCGTCTTTGACTTCTCTCGCTTCATGAATTCACTCCAAGGGTTAGACAGCGCGAAGCGCCTTGCGCGTGTTGAGCCCGGCATCGTCCTCGACCGCCTGCGCGACGCTGCAGAGCTTCATCAACTAACCTACGCGCCCGATCCAGCAACGCACTCCCGCTGCACCCTTGGTGGCATGATCGGCAACAACAGTTGCGGCGTCCATGGCTTGCTTGGCGGCAAAGTTGTGGACAATGTCGAATCCCTCGACATCGTCCTTTACGACGGTACGCGCATGACCGTGGGAGCTACGCCTCCCGATCGTCTCGACGCGCTCATCCGCGCAGGTGGCCGTGTCGGTCAAATCTATGCTGGCCTTTCGGGCATCCGCGACCGCTACGCCTCACTCATCCGCGAAAAGTTCCCCCGCATTCCGCGCCGTGTCTCAGGCTACAACCTAGACGAGCTGCTCCCTGAGAGCAACTTCCATGTCGCGCGCGCGCTGGTCGGCTCAGAGGGTACATGCGCCACCGTCGTCTCCGCCACGCTGAACCTCACCGCCAGCCCGCCCTTTCGTGTCCTCACCGTCCTTGGTTTCGATGATGCATTCCTCGCTGCCGACGCGGTACCCCTTGCGCTCGAACACAAGCCCATCGGCCTCGAAGGTTTCGATTCAATGCTCGTCGACTTCATGCGACGCAAGGGATTGGCGCTTCGTGACCTTGACAAGCTACCTCAGGGAATCGGGTTCCTGCTCGTCGAGATGGGCGCATGGTCAGCGGAAGAAGCCCGCGCTAAATCCGAATCGCTGGTCCGCGCCTCGCAATCCTGGCCGTCCGCACCGGTGGCTCACATCTGCGCCGCCGATGAGGCCCAGGCGGTGTGGCATGTGCGCGAATCGGCTCTCGGCGCTATGGTCTTCGTTCCTGGTGAGCCCGACCGTTGGGAAGGTTGGGAGGATTCAGCCGTTCCTCCAGCGCAGCTCGGAAAATATCTCCGCGCCATCACCCTGCTCATGGCTGAGTACGGCTTCAGCAGTCCGCTCTACGGACATTACGGCCAGGGCTGCGTTCACATGCGCATTAATTTTGACTTCCGCAGCGCCGAAGGCATTCGCACCTTCCGCGAATTCCTCGATCGCGCTGCCGAAACAGTGCTCGCCTTTGGCGGCTCGCTCTCCGGCGAACACGGCGACGGCCAGGCGCGCGCCGCCCTTCTGCCCAAAATGTTCGGCCCCGAGCTCGTCGAAGCCTTCCGCGATTTCAAGGCGCTGTGGGACCCTGACAACCGCATGAATCCCGGCAAGCTCTCCGATGCCGTGCGTGTCTACGATCCAGTCGAGAATCTTCGCCACCCTCTCGCGGCGGGTGCCCCAGGTCTCGCTTCTGAGACCTGGGAATCCAACTTTGCCTTCGCCAAAGACGATGGCTCGCTCGAACACGCCACCGAGCGATGCGTCGGCGTCGGCGCCTGCCGCAATACCGAGGGTGGCGTCATGTGTCCAAGCTATCGCGCCACCGGCGAAGAGCAGCACTCCACTCGCGGTCGCGCGCACCTCCTGTGGGAAATGCTCGCTGGATCTCTTCGCCAGGAAGGATTCCAAAGCCGCGCCGTCCACGAGGCTCTCGACCTCTGCTTGAGTTGCAAAGCCTGCAAATCCGAGTGCCCGGTCCAGGTGGATATGGCCGCCTACAAGTCGGAGTTCCTCGCTCAGCATTACAAAGGCCGTCTGCACCCGCTCCATCACTACATTTTTGGATTTGCCGATCGCCTTGCGCGCTACGGATCTCTCGCTCCGTCGCTCACCAACGCTCTCTTCACCGGCCCGCTAACCAGCCCACTCATCAAGCGCATCGCTGGCGTTGCTCCGGAGCGCCACTTGCCGCATCTGGCATTAAAAACCTACCAAAAAGCGCGCGGCACCGCACGAACTGCCCAATCGATTCCCACGAATCTGGTCCAAAAGGCTGCCCCACCGCAGGTGGTCCAAAGGGCTGCCACACCGCAGGTGCCTGCCCCGCCGCAGGTGGTCCTGCTGTGGCCCGACACGTGGAACAACTACTACTATCCGCAATCCCTCTCTGCCGCCGAAACCATCCTTACGGAAGCCGGATTCCGGGTCGAAGTGCCTCGCGGCCATATTTGCTGCGGCCGTCCGCTCTATGATTTCGGTTTTCTCGCCGCTGCCCGCTCCTATCTGGCGCGCGTGCTTGACCTCATGGCCCCGAAGATTCAGGACGGTCTTCCCTTCATCTTCCTTGAACCAAGTTGCGCCAGCGTCTTCAAAGACGAATTGCTGGAGCTCTTCCCCAACGATCCGCGGGCAGTCCGCCTGAGCCAAAACACGTGGCTTCTTTCGAGCTGGCTCGCCGATCGCGCGCCGCAATTTGCCTCCGGCCGCCTCGCTGGCGCGAACATCCTGGTTCACGGCCACTGCCATCAAAAAGCCGTCTTTGGGGGATCTTCGAGTGAAGTCGCGCTCCTCCTGGCGGCTGGCGCAACCGTCGATCTCATTCAGGCTGGCTGTTGCGGAATGGCAGGCCCATTCGGCTTCGAGGCCCGCAAGTTCGAAGTTTCCAAGATTATCGCCAACCAGGGTCTGCTTCCCGCCGTGGAATCCGCCAACCCGGCCACGATCCTCGTCGCCGATGGTTTCAGTTGCCGCGAGCAAATCGCGCAGTTATCAGGCCGTTCGGCTGTCCACTTCGCTGAAGTTCTTGCACATAACTCTCCATTCGGAAGATGACCTTGCACTTGCGCGGCGCATCCAATAGGGAGAGCAGGTCAGTCTCGGGTTAAGGATTCACCTAAACCGCGCGCGGCATTGAACCCTTTTGCGGTAGACTGGACTGGTTTGGTAGGCTCAATCATTCGTTGAGTGCTGTGAAAGAGGAGGGTTTCATCATGGCAGAAGACAATAAATCGTACGGCTTGGCTTGGTTTCTGGCCGGATTAGGCGTGGGCGCTCTGGTCGGTATCCTTTATGCGCCAAAGAGCGGCAAAGAGACGCGTGAAGACATCGCCTCGGGAGCACGCGAGAGCGCGGAGTATCTCCGGGCGCGTACGCGCGAAGCTGCGGAAAACGTAAGCGCTATCGTCGATCGGGGCAAGGAGCAGGTGAACGCCTTCGTTGACCGCGGCAAGGAACAGGTCGGCGAATACGTTGATCGTGGAAGAGCTCAGTGGGAGGAATTCGTCGAGCGCGGCAAGAATCTGGTCGCCGATCAGTCCACCCGCGTCACTGCGGCCGTCGACGCCGGCCGTCAGGCTTACAAGTCCGCAAGCGGCGAGCCTGAAACCCACGAGTTCTAAGAGCCGGCAGTCTCATCCGGCTCTCCTTTTCGGCAGCGAACGCAGGAGCGAATGAGCCGGTGGCCATCTGCGCCGGAACATATTTAGCTGCCCGCGCCACTTCAACGTGCTCCGGCCGCAATTTGTAGTTTCGCAGGGTCCCTGCGCGAGATCATCGTCATGTCAAAGATTGACCCTCAGACCGTTCAACTCATTTTGGTCGCACTGGTTGCGGCGGCCATGCTTGTCCAGGCTTTCGTCCTGCTTGCCGCCTTTATCGCCATGCGCAAGGCTGCACGCGCGATGGACGAAAAACTCGAGGCCTTTCGTTCTTCGGTTACTCCGCTGATCGACAATACTCGCTCACTGGTTACGCGCTTGACGCCAAAGGTCGAACAGACCGCCAGCGATCTTGCGGCCCTTACTCATTCGCTTCGCGTGCAGTCGGCCGATATTCAATCCGCGGCCAATGAAATGATGGCCCGCGCGCGTGTTCAGGGCAATCGTCTCGACTCCATGCTCTCCCACGTTCTCGACACGCTGGAACGCACCGGCACTTTCATGTCCGATGCCGTGAACAAGCCGATGCGCCAGATCTCAGCGGTCTTGGCATCAGTCAAAGCGGTTGTTGAATCATTGCGGACTGGCTCGCCTCAGCCTCGTTCGCAGGCCAACCGCGCGTCCGGCGATCACGACATGTTCGTTTAGCGTGGCGGAAGATGATCAATTCGAGTCGCGCAGTTAGCGCCGCTCAAGCAATCCAGCCCCCGCCCACGACTTCATCCCCGTCGTAGAAAACCGCGGCTTGGCCCGGCGTCACTGCGCGTTGCGGCTCATCGAAAGTGACGATCACTTCATCGTCCTCGCCCCGCTCGAGCGTCGCCCAGGCCGGCTCGTGCCGGTGACGGATCTTCACCTTCACGCGCATCGGTTCCGTCAACTCTGCAATGCTGACCCAGTTCAGTTGGCGCGCGTGAAGAACACGCGTCGCGAGCTCGGCATCCGCGCCCACTGTCACGCGATGGTTCGCGGGATCGATGTTGATCACGTAGAGCGGAAACGCACTCGCCACGCCCAATCCCTTGCGCTGCCCCACTGTAAAGTTCTGGATACCCGCGTGCCGCCCGATGACTTCTCCGCTTGCTGCCACCAGTTCGCCCGCCATCTCCGGCGCTGCCTCGCCCTGCTCCTCGAGGTACGCGGTGATGAACTGCTTGTAATCCCCGCCGGGCACAAAGCAGATCTCCTGCGAATCCGGCTTCTCCGCAAGCATCAATCCATGCTTCCGCGCAGCTTCGCGCACCGCCGGCTTCGTCATGTGCCCAAGAGGAAACAGCGTGCGCGCCAACTGTTCCTGCGTCAGTCCGAAAAGAAAATATGTCTGGTCCTTGGCCCGGTCCGCCGGACGCTTCAAAATCCATCGTCCGCGCTTCTCGTCAAACTCGTTCACCGCGTAGTGGCCAGTTGCGATCCGCTCTGCCCCAATGCTTCGTGCCGTCTTCAGCAGTTGATCAAACTTGATGTGGTTATTACAGAGTGAGCAGGGAATCGGCGTCCGCCCCGCCAGGTACTCATCCACAAATGGCCTCACGACGTCGCGCTCGAACCGCTCTTCCTGGTTCACCACGTAATACGGAATCTCCAAGTGTTCCGCCACGCGCCGCGCATCGTACACATCGTCTATGGAACAGCAACGCCCGGCCTTCGGTGCATCGGGGATTCCGTGCTTGCCCGCCAGCCGCGTCTGATCCCAAAGCTGCAGCGTCAGCCCAACCACAGCGTTGCTTAGACCAGCGGATCCGTTCCCCTCGCGGGCGAGGATCGCCGCCGCCGTCGAGGAGTCAACCCCTCCAGACATCGCTACCGCAATTGTGCTCTGTTCTTTCATCATTCCAAACAGCCACCTGGATTTCTTCGTTAATGAAACGTGCTCCTCAGGCTGGCATAATCGTTTGTTCTCCCACGATCAAGCTGAAAGCTGGCAGCTAGAAGCTAATAGCTGGTTTCAACCGGCGCCAGTTCGCGCAATCGCCCCACTGCTTCCGGAACCACGTGCAACACGTGATCCACATCTTCGTCCGTCGCCGTCTTCAACAGGCTAAAGCGTAAGCTGGCGCGCGCCGCGTGCTTGTCCAAGCCCATCGCCATCAGCACATGACTCGGCTCGGTCGATCCCGAGTGGCAAGCTGACCCGCCGCTCACCGCAACGCCCTTGAGGTCAAGCGCGATGACCAGCGCTTCTCCCTCCAATTGTTCAAAAAAAATGTTTGTCGTATTCGGTGCGCGAGGCGCCCTCGCGCCATTCACTCGCGTGCCGGGAATTTCAAGAATCCCCGCTTCCAATCGGTCGCGCAGTCGCGCAACACGCTCTATCGTCCCATCTTCAAGGCTCTCCATCGCCAGTTCAGCAGCTTTGCCCAGCCCTACGATCCCCGGCACATTCTCCGTCCCTGCCCGCTGGCGTCGCTCGTGGCTCCCGCCCACCATCAACGGGGTAATCGGCGTTCCTCGCCTCACATACATCGCGCCCACGCCCTTCGGCCCGTGCATCTTGTGTGCGCTGATCGAGCATAAGTGGCATCCGAATCGCCGCACGTCGAACAGGATCTTTCCCGCGCCCTGCACCGCATCAATATGGAAGAAGGCCCTGGCCTCCGCGGCAATTCTGCCGATCTCTTCCACCGGCTGCAGCAGGCCTGTCTCATTATTTGCCAGCATCACGCTGATTAAACGTGTCGTCGGCCCGATTGCCCGGCGAATTTCTTCCGGATCGATTAACCCATCCGCTCTTGGCGCAACAAACGTCACTTCCACGCCGTGTTCCGCCACTCGATCCGCAGCCCGCAGCACTGCCGAATGCTCAATCGACGTTGTAATGAAGTGATCGCCCGCGCGCAGCAGCCCGAAAATCGCAGTGTTGTCCCCCTCGGTGCCACCCGAGTTAAACACGACCTCCGCCTCTCGGCAGCCGAAAAATCGCGCCAACGTCTCACGTGAGCGATCCACAGCCTTTCGTGCCTGCTGGCCCTGCAGATGAATCGAGGAAGCATTCCCGAACTCCTCCATCCAGTACGGGCGCATCGCTTCCATCACCTCCGGCAGCAGAGGCGTAGTGGCATTCGCGTCACAATAAACCCGTCGCATGGGCGAAGCGCTCCCTGACTAAATTGTACGGGGAATCGGTTCAAGGCGCGAGCCACCGTCTATCTTCGCCAATTAGAATGCGAAAAGTGCATTCCCACGTTTTCCCGGAGTCTCCCGCATGACGGATTCGCCCATCCCGCCCTTAGATCTCGGTCCGTCGAAGAATCCCCGCATCCTTATCCTTGGCAGGGCCGGCCAGCTCGGTCGCGAGCTCGAACAGATCTTCGCCGATGTCGGACCGGTCGTAGCCGTGGATCGCGAGTCTGTCGATCTCGCCGATCCCGATCAGACGCGCGATCTCGTCCGCCGCACCGCGCCGGACGTCATTCTCAACGCCGCCGCCTACACCGCAGTCGATCGCGCTGAGGCGGAAATGCCTCTGGCTCACGCGATCAACGCTCTCGCTCCCCGCATCCTCGCCGAAGAAGCCGCCGAGCGCAACGCCCTCCTTGTCCACTACTCCACGGATTATGTCTTCGACGGCAGCAAGCCGGAGTCCTGGACAGAAGACGATTCTCCAGCGCCGCTCAGCGTCTATGGCGCCAGCAAGCTGGCCGGCGAGCAGGCCATTCAAAACTCACGCGCCCGCCATCTCATCTTTCGCACCAGTTGGGTCTACGGCCCGCATGGCAAGAATTTCCTCCTCACCATGCTGCGTCTGGCCGGGGAGCGCGACCGCCTTTCCATCGTCGACGACCAAATCGGTGCGCCCACCACTTCCGCGGCACTGGCACGCGCCACGCGCGAAATCGTCGCCGGTGTCCTGGCCGGCCGCTTTGGCGCCGCCGCGGATTGGTCGGGCCTTTACCACATGACATGCGCGGGCTCTGTCTCCTGGTTCGGGTTCGCCCAGGCAATCTTCGCCCGCGCATCCGAGCAACTCGGTGTCAAAGCCCCGGAACTCATTCCCATCGGAACGAAAGACTATCCCACTCCCGCCGCGCGTCCGCGCAACTCCGTCCTGTCCAATGCCAAGCTCCACGCACGCTTCGGCGTTCAACTTCCCTCGTGGCAATCAGCGCTGGATGAAGTGATTGCGCGTCTTCAAACGCGCCCGGGATCAGAATAGGCTGCCAGCAGCGTTCGCGCCGCGCGAAAGGCCGTTGTCCGCCCCTCCGCCACATTGCGCTCCAGCGTCTCAATTCGTCCGCGCACCGCTTCATGCGCACCGAATTGCTGGCGCAGTGACTGATCGATCATCTCGTGCAGCCATCGCCGTTGCTGCTCGCGCCGGCTCGCAGCAAGCCATCCATTCGCCCGCGTCAGCGCGGCATGCTCGCTCACGCACTCCCACAGCTCGCGAATCCCGGAGCCCGTGAGCGCCGAGCAAGCGACAGCGCGCTGCGTCCACCCCGACTCCTGCGCCGGAAAAAAGTGCAGCGCATTTTCGGCCTCCGCGCGTGCACGTTCAGAAGCTTCCGCATTCGCTCCGTCAGCCTTGTTCACGGCCACCAGGTCAGCCAGCTCCATCACTCCGCGCTTGATCCCCTGTAGCTCATCGCCCGCGCCGGCAAGCGTGGTCAGCAGAAAGAAATCCACCATCTCGTGAACCGCTGTCTCTGACTGGCCCACCCCGATCGTCTCCACCAGAATGTTTCGGTATCCCGCTGCCTCGCACAGCAGCATTGCCTCGCGTGTCCGCTGCGCCAC
>CAZHOO010000036.1:0-32143 GCA_964533905.1 uncultured Occallatibacter sp.
CCTCCGGGTAACTCGGCGTCGACACCAGGCGACAGGATGGCCAGCCCGGTGAAGCTTCCAGTGGGAAGGGGAACGCTGTCGATTTGTTGTTGCTCCATCACGTATCCATTCGTGGTGTCGACGGCGTTCATCAACGGCGCCGCTTCCACTTCAACGGTTGTGGTGGTCTCGCCAACCTTGAGCGAAACATTCAACGTGGCGGTGCGATCGGCCTCTACCGTGATGTGCGGGGTTTTTTGCGCCTGATATCCATCGGCTGTGTAAGTCAGCGTATAAGTGCCGATGGGAAGATTCACAAAGGTGTATTCGCCTTGATCGTTTGTCTTGGTGGTGCGAGTCACTGAAGTTTCTTCGTGGGTAAGAGAAACCGTGGCGTTCGGAATCACTCCGCCCGAAGCGTCCGTGACTTCTCCCGTGATTCCGCCGAGCGTTTGTTGAGCTTGAAGAGGGCCGGTACACAGCGTCGCGGATGCCGCGATCGCAAGAAGGGCGGAAAACGGGAATGAAGACAAACGCAGAAAACGCCTCAATGGACTGACCTCGAAATAGAAATTTCCCCCTGAAACCTGGGGGATTCAATGACCGCTAAAATATTTTGAAATCTCGAGTTTCTTGAGCGTTGAATTGCTACGCGGGAGAATGCCTGGCGACGCGACCCGCGATGGTGGAATGGTCTTGCCTGCTCGCGCTGCAGGTTACGAGAATATTAATTGCCGCCGTATAAAGTTCACGTAAGGAATTTTGGTGTGCGGAGCGGGATAAAGGACGGCTTTTCCACAACGCATCACAGGGCTTGGGCTTTTCTTCGCCGCAGTCCGTACCAGGCGAGGCCGACCGTAATGTAGGCAAGATAGAGATACGGAATTCGCGCATGGACGACGTCGGAAGCGGATTGAAGATCGAAGACCGCGATCATGACGATGACGGCAACGGTGACGACACTGACGGCTGTGAGCAAATGGGAATGCTGACCTGCAGCGCGTCTCGCAAAGGGAAGCGCAGCAGCGACCAGCGCATATGCCGTGAGAAATCCGAAGACAGAAAGCGATCCCAGCAGGTCATACATCGTCGATCCCGTGTCGCCAAGCAGAGCCATGGCTGCGGTCGCCAAGAACATGAGTGCGATGGACAACGCGACCGCTACTCCCGGCGTTCCGTGGCGTGAGCTGGTGCGTTTCAAGCCTGCAGGCAGCAATCCATCGTGCGCCATGCGAAGCAACACGCGCGAGGCAGCGGTTGCGCAGGCCAGCACGCAAGCGAACATGCTTACATAGGCGCCGCAATCGATAGCAATGCCCAGGCGAGAGACGTGAGCCTTTGCTGCCAGCATGTGCAGAGGACTCGTGGAACTCGAAAGGGCCGCCGCCTGGCCTCGAAATCCGAGCACTTCGGAGTATGCGCATAGCATGAAGAATCCGCCGGCCAGCAGCGCACACTGCAACACGGCGCGCGGAATGGTACGCAGCGGATCGCGCACCTCGCCGCCCAGCGTGGTTGCGCCCTCGAAGCCGACGAAACTGAAGATTGAAAGCACCAGAGCAGGCCCGAGGCCATTCAGCGAGACACCTTTGAGACGGAATTGACTCGTGTCGAGCTGAAACCCGATGTGTACCGGCAACAGAATCAGCACGATCGCAATCAGGCCGAGGGAGACGGCCTCAATCCACAGCATGACTTCGGCGGAAAGCTTGACATCGCGGTAGGCAATAAATCCAGCGACGGCGCAGACCACTGCGAGTGTAGGAATTGCTGGAGGCACCCAGCGCAGAAACTGCTCGGAGAGAACGCTCGCGTAGTACAGCGCTCCGCCGGCTACCGAAGCTCCGGTCGCGATGTAGGCGAGCAGCAATCCCCATGCGGCGGCGACGCCGAATGCCGGCGGAAGCGTATTCGCAGTGTAGGTGTAGAGCGAGCCTGGCGACGCGCTCAGGCGCGCGAATCGACTGATGCAGAAACCGACCAGCAACATCGCGATAGTGGCAAGAAGATAGACGAACCATGTCGCGTTGCCGGCGTATGCGAAGACCAGCGGAATGGTGAGACAAGCAGACGTGCTCGGCGCCATGGCGGAAACGGACTGAGCGAGAGTCTCAATCGGGCCGAGTACGCCCTTGCGCAAGCCGTAGCTTTCAGCGCCGCTGTCGCTCGCGTGCACGTTTCGTTCGGTGGTCGTGGATTCGGTCACGCGACGGCCTTTTGCGGGAAGTTATCGCTCGACAGTGGCCTCGATCGTACCATGCGGCTCATCAATGGGCACGAAGATGTGGTTCGGATTGTCCTGGCTGAAGCGGCTCAGATCAGCGAGCAGATGATGAAGATTTGGCATGGATAAACGAATGCGCGCAATCTCGGGTGCGGCATCGAGTGCGGCACTCCCCATATCGAACAACGTGTGCTGAACGCTCTTACTATCGTGCGCGGCAAACGTTTTGAGCAGCGCGGCAAGGATGCGTGCGCGAGTCTGCGCATAGTCCGGCGCGGCAGCAGCATAGTCCCACGTCACGGTGGCGCACGTACCGAGAATGCGATCGGTAGCCGGCTTGAGCGTTGTTAGCTTATCCACAATGTAGCCGGTGAAAGCTGAATTTGTGGTCTTGAGAATCGTAAGTCCATCCACGCCAGATCGTATGGACCACTCGCGGCCTTGATCGCGCACGGCGCGCACCGTTTGAAGTTCAGGACCGCCCAGCTTGAAAGTAGTTGCTTCAGGTTCGCCGCCGATTGTCATCCGCTCCCATGCGCGCTCTTCGATCTCGATCAGGACGCCCGAGACTTGCGCATTGTTGGCGAGGAAATAATCGCCCAGCTCCATGGCGAAGGTTTCGATGGTCGCTGCTTGCGAGCCGCGCGCCACGGAATACACGGTGTTCTTCATCGTGTCGGTCGGCAAAACCTTACTGTTGTCTGCTTTAGTGAAGCTGGCTTCGAAATCTCCCTCCAGCATTACGTGAACTGTCCATTCGTTGAAATCGTGCCGGCCTGTCGTGCGTGTGATGCGCGAGAGACGTACTCTTGATTTTCCATAGCTGTTCTCACCAAGCTTCGCCATTGGTCAGCTTCCCCTGTAAGTTGTGTAGCTGTTTTCGCTCAACAGCAGCGGCATGTGGTAGTGTGCATTGCCATCGCATGTAAACGCGACTGCAATCTCCGGATAAATACTGGCCCTCCCCATTCCCGCGAAGTAAGGACCGGTATCGAAAGCGAGGCGATACAGACCAGAGGCAGCGTCGCGGCCCAGGTCGCGGCAGCGGCCATCAGCATCGGTAACTCCGGCGGCAATCTCAATCCAATCGCCGGGCGCATCATGCGCGCGTTCGGCGGCGTCTCCGTTCGTCGCAATTTCAATCCAGCCGCCGCCCGTGAACTTCTCCAGCCGTACGGCAATTCCCGCGGCGGGTTTGCCGAGCGCCGTATCCAATACATGTGTAGAAATGTTGCTCATTCGGCTAACCACTTTCCTAATCGGATTTGCATGATCTGGCGTTGTTGTTCAGCCGCTTCGCGTAACTCGGACTCTCGATCGTTCGCCAGTCGCCGCTTGAGAATCGTGAGCATTTCGGCGGCGCTTTTTCCGGTCGCGCAGACAATATAGGTAAAGCCGAAGCGCTGTTCGTAGCGGTGGTTGTCTTCGGCAAGCTCGGCCAACACCAGTTCATTGGCCGCGCGGACTGACATTTGTTCTTTGCGGGACCACGCAGCTGATCGCTCCACGGGATCATGGGCCGTGTGAGCGGCAACGGGCGCGGGCTTGCGCTCGCCGATGCGCGGATGGCATGCAAACGCCTCCAGCCAATCCTGTTCCTGCATCGTGCTCCACACTCGGTCGGCAGTCTGGCTGAGAGCCCACACGGTCGCGATGGGACGCTGCGCCGTCATGGCCTCCGCCCATCGCCTTGAACCGCAACAAGCTAGCATCGCGTCCAGAGCCTCGGATTCGCCGGCTGCATTCCACGCTCCAAGCGCAGTATTCACGATTGCAATCCTTTCTGGCGAAGCGAGAACAGAAATTCATCGAGGAGATTCACGGTCACGCGGCGCCGGTACTCAGCCGTCGATCGAATGTCGGTGATCGGCTTGATTTCGGCGAGCAGAGCGCGGTGTGCGGATTTCACCGTCTCGCCGGTGATCGATTGACCGAGAAGCGCGGCCTCAGTTTGCCAGAGACGCGTAGGGAATGGCGCGAGGCTTGCGGCTCCAAGGCGAATTTCCACGATCACATCATTCGCAAGCAGAGCTGTCGCGCCGAGCGCAATCTTTGCGATGGCCATGGCGCGGCGCGTTCCAACTTTGCGCAAGTATCCAGCGTGGCGCTCAAATCGGCGATGCACATGAATCGCATAGATCAATTCGTCAGGCAACAGAACATTGCGCTTGTACCCGGCGTGAAAAGCGGAGTAGGGAACTCGACGGCGGCCGCGAATGGAGATGATCTCGATTTCGGCGTCGTAAGCCAACAGCGCAGGAGAAGAGTCTGCAGCCGGCGAGCCGTTGACGAGATTGCCGCCCAGCGTCGCGCGACCCTGGTTGGCGACGGAGCCGATCCAGCTTGCGGCTTGGGCGAGCAAAGGTAATTCGGCGGCAATGACAGCGTGCCTCCGCAAGTCGAGGAACGTAGCAGCGGCGCCAATGACAACGCTCTTTGGCGTGATCTCAATGGTGCGGAGATCCGGAATGCCCCAGAGGCTGACGAGCTTAGGGGCAGCCAGGCGACCGGCGGAAAACGCGACCATCAACTCAGTTCCGCCGGCAATCGGCGTCCATGCTCCAGGTTCGGCGGCAAGTAATTGAAGGACCGCGTCCAGTTTTCTCGGCGCGACCAGATCGTGCAGGTCCGCGTTACCGCGCATGGCGCGTGTGCTCCATGGCTGATTCGGCGAAGGGTACAACACTCTTGGAGGTGATCGTAGCCGCGACCGACTCGAAAATACGGATGAATCCCGTGCACCGGCAGAGATTGCCGGCGAGCGCTTCCCGGATCTGAGCGATGTCGGGATGAGGATTCTGTTCGAGCAGTTGTGCGGAGGCCATCAACATGCCCGGCGTGCAAATGCCGCACTGCGCACCTCCGTGTTCGAGAAACGCCATTTGCAATGGATGCAATTCGCCGCCTAGGGCCAGTCCTTCGACAGTTTGTAGTTCAGCACCTTCGGCCTGCAACACTGGAACCAGGCAACTGTTCACAAGCTCGCCATCCATGCGCACGGAACAGGAGCCGCACTCGCCTTCGCCGCATCCTTCCTTCGTCCCGGTCAAATGCAAATCTTCGCGGAGCACGTCGAGAAGGCGCTTCATCGGCGGAACCCTCACTTGTTTTGCGTCGCCATTGACGGAGAATCTAATCGCAGGCCAGAGTCTCTTCTTGCTCGCGCCTTCGTCTCTGCTCATCGCACTGCCAACTCTTCCGCGAGGTGGGCCGCGGCGAGGCCCGCATAAAGATCTTCAGGCAGCAGTGGAATTGCATTGAAAGCAACTCCTGTAGCGTCGCGAATTGCATTCAAAATCGCGGGCGGGGGTCCGTCATGGGGCAACTCACCAACCCCTTTGGCGCCGAATCCTCCGTATTGGAATGGAATCTCCTCAAAGTACACGTGAATCGGCGGAACATCCTGCGCGGTGGGCATGATGTAGTTGGTCATCTGATTGTTAGCCATGCGGCCGTCCTGCCAGACCACTTTTTCGTAGAGCGCATAACCGATGCCCTGTGCGATTCCGCCTTCAACTTGCCCAGCGGCCATCACGGGATGAATCACACGGCCAACTTCCTGCACGGCCCAGAAATCTTCGACTTCAGCGGTGTAGGTGATCGTGTCGACTGCGACCTGTGCCACGTAGATCGCCCAGGCATACGCGCCGTACGCCTCGCCGTGATACGTCTGATCGTCCCAGAAGATATTGGGCGGCGCTTCGTAGCGGCAGAACGACACGACCTCGCCGTGCGCTGCGCGGTAAGTCTCGCAGGCTGCGAAGAATTCCTTTTGCGAGTAGCTCGTGCCAAGGCCAGCGTGCTCGCGGAGAAGCTGAAGCAGCTGCGAGCTGGCGCGCTCGACGATGCGGCCGACGACCATTGAGGTACGCGAGGCGACTGTTGGTCCGCTGTTGGGCACCACACCCGTGTCGGGCGCAGCCATGATCACGGCGGCATAATCGATCCCCAGCGCCTCTGCTGCAACCTGCGTAAGAATCGTATTTGTCCCTTGGCCGAACTCAGTGTTTGACACGAGCACGCGGATTTTGCCTTCGGGTGTAACGTCGACTCCCGCTTGAGAGTTTAAATACACTTCACCAGAGCCGGTGAAACCCGAACCGTGATAAAACGCCGCCAACCCCATGCCGCGCTTGACGGGGCTCGTCGGATTCTCGCGGGCAAATTGTGCGCGTTTGGCGTAATAATCGCTTTCCTTTAGGGCGTGTTCGAGCAGTTGGTCGAGAATCACCGGCTCACGCATCTCCTGTTCAGTCGCATTGGTGTCGCCCACATGCAGGAAGTTTCTACGCCGCAGTTCTATTGGATCGATGCCGATCGCCGCCGCGATTTCATCCATATGGCGCTCCATGGCGAAGATGGCTTGTGGTGCGCCAAAGCCGCGAAATGCGCCGTAGGGAACGTAATTGGAAGCCCAGGAGCTGGCGCGCACGCGAATATTTGGACACAGATAGGGGCCAGTGGAGTGAAGTGTTGCGCGCGAAAGCACTGTGGACGAGAGCGTGGCATACGCGCCACCGTCGGTTGCTAGATCGATGTCGATCGCCAGCAACTTTCCGTCGCTGTTAAGCGCCGTCCGATGCCGGACCCGCGATGGATGGCGCTTGGTGGTTGCCGCCAGATCTTCCATGCGGTCGAAGACCATCTTCACCGGATGGCCGCTCTTCATCGCAAGAAGTGCGGCGTGGCACGCGAGTATGGAGGGATAGTCTTCCTTGCCGCCAAATGCGCCGCCGGTTTCGGTCTGGATCACGCGAACCTTATCTTCGGGCAAATCGAAAACCGGGCGCAGAGCCTTGAAGACATAGTAGGGGCACTGTAATGAGCCCCAAACCGTTACGCCGTCTTTCGCGCTGTATTCGGCGATCATGCCCTGGTTTTCGATGTAAAGATGTTCCTGCGCGCCGGTCCGATATTCGCCCTCGACAATGTGCGCCGCGTTAGCCCAAACCGCATCTACGTCGCCTTTGTCGAGAAGAAAACTTTTCAGCAGATTGTCCGCGCCCCACACAACGACATCTTGCCGCTCGCTCTCTTCGATTGTGAAGACCGGTCGCAGCGGTTCATATTCGATCCGCACCGCTCCGACGGCCTCGCGCAGTTTGTGTTTGTCAGGATGGGCGAGGAGCAGAATCGCCTCTTCGCAATGATTCACTTTGCCGTCTGCAAGGCAGGGCTGATCGGCAACGATGAGCTGGATGCAATTCTCTCCGGGAATGTCGGCGGCGGTGACGACCGCGAACTCAGTCCAGTCAATGAGGCGATCGAAAGCGATGGAGCGAATGAGTCCACGCGGGATCGAGCTGCGCACAGTGGCGCCGTACCACATTCCCTCACGCTCGATATCGTCGACGTAGCGAGCGCGGCCCAGCAGCTTGTCCGCACCCTCTTTTCGGGGGACGGAGGCGCCAACGATCCGAGTTGTCGAAGGCGAGTTCATGATTGCGGAAGTAGCAGAAGCCGAACTGGTTGAGGGATAGCATACAACGGCGTGGCAGTATTTTTGAAATTGGAGCCGCTATGAGGCGAGCTCGGCCAACGTGCGCGAAAGCACGTGGACACCGCTGCCGATCCACTCGGGCGAAGCATACTCGTCAGGCCGATGGCTCACCCCGCCACGGCATGGGATGAACAGCATGGCCACGGGAGCGATACACGAGACAAACGATGAGTCGTGGTAGGCGCGCGCCACCATTTTCTTGTAGGTCTTGCCCGCCGCGAGGGCCGATCGCTCGAGCGCCGCAACGGTAGCAGGGTCGCACGTCGTGGGCGGGTCGGCGTTGATAAGTTCCGTGGTGATTTTAACTCCGCGCCGGGCACTTACTTCTTCCGATGCAGACGCGAGCGAGTTTAGAACGCCATCGCGGCGCGCACGATCGATGTCGCGCACATCCGCCGTGATGACGACGCGCGAGGGAACGCTGTTGACCGCGCCGGGAAATACATCGCAGATGCCGACCGTGCCGACCGTGTCAATTGCGCCCGTGGATTTGGCTGCTGACTCAAGCGCAAGGATCAGTTCAGCGGCTGCGGCAAGAGCATCCTTGCGCCCCGCCATCAGCTTGCCGCCGGCGTGCCCGCCCTCGCCTTCGATCGTGATGCGTTGGCTCGCGGGCGCGGCAATGTGCGTGACGAGGCCCACGTCGATTTTTTCCTGCTCAAGAATTGGCCCCTGCTCAATGTGCAGCTCGACAAATTGATGAAAACGGCCCCGCGGCACTGCGACGGAATCAAGCGGACCGCTGAACCCCGCCTGCGTGCGCCACTCTTCCAGTCCACGACCCTCTTTATCGCGGAGCGCCAGCGCCTGCTCATGTGTAAGCACGCTTGCCATCATGCGGCTTCCCAGGCATCCAATGCCGAAGCGAGTCGGCTCTTCCGCCGTAAAAACTACCAGCTCAATGGAGCGCCGCGGCTTGAACCCGAGCTTTTTCAAAACACGGATCGCTTCAAGACCGCCAAGCACTCCGACGCAGCCGTCGTAGAGACCCGCGTTTGGAATGGCGTCGATGTGCGATCCGGTGCCGATAGGTGCGAGCGAGGGCTCGCTGCCTTCCCATCGCGCGAATGTATTTCCGATGGCGTCTTGCCGCACCTTCAATCCGGCCGCTTCACACAATCCCTTCACATATGCCCGCGCTCGCAGGTCGGCTTCGCCAAAAACTACGCGTGTCACCACCGGGGGAGCCGCTTCAGAGATCTGTCCCAGAGCCATCAGCTCAGCGATCAGGCTGTCGATCGTGAGTTGCGGGCGAGTGGCTGTCATTCGCTTTCTCCAAGCGGATGGCGTCGCCAGTCCTTATAGAGGAGATACTTCGCTGGCCGCTTGCCAAGCGCGCCGAACCACTGTGGGCAGTAGGCGCGCATCCAGATAAAGTCGCCCGCGTGCACCGGATACCAGGAGTCGCCGAGGCGATAGATGCCGCCGCCTTCGAGCATGAGCAGGCCGTGCTCCATCAAGTGAACTTCTACCATTGGCAGCGACGCGCCGGGATCGTAAGTCATGGTATTCATGGCGAAGTCGTACGGTGGGCCATCGGGCATCAGCGTGCGCACCCGCAGCGCATCGTCGTCCATGACCGGTGCCGCTTTCACGCCCGATTCGTCACCGATCACGATTTTTGGCGCGGCTGTGCCGCCATGCGGTTCATAGAGCTTTTCAATCAATGCCGCGCGGGCAATTCCCGATGCGCGCACTGTGTGCGGAGTGCCTTGCGGCAGATAAGCAAACCCGCCTGGCTTGAGGATGTGTTTCTTATCCTCCACCTTAACTTCCAGCTTGCCGTCAAGGACATAAACAAATCGCTGCGCCTGCGCAGGACCCAGTGCGCCGCCGGCAACAAATTCGGCGGTCATCTGCGTGAATCGCGCGCCTAGTTGCGGAGCGGCGTGAATGATGAACTCCACTCCCCCCGCGCCGGGCAGTGGAGAGCGGATAAAAGTGTCAGGGGTTTGCAGAAGATGGTCCGGTTTCCGGCTGCTGCGCGTTGATCCAAGATGATGCACGTGCGACCTCAATCCAGGGGATGCGAAGAGTGTCTCGCAGAATTCTGATGCTCGATTCTATCCGACCCCGGCGGCCAGCCGCGCCAGAAATTTGTGACCGACATGGAGAGCGGCCTCAACATCTTCTTCTCGAACTGTTTCGTCGGGATGATGGCTGACGCCACCGGGGCTGCGCAGAAAAAGCATTGCGGTTGGCACACGGGCAGCCATGACCATTGCATCGTGTCCAGCGCCGCTCGTCATCTGCTTTTCCGGCATGCCGGCCGCAGCGATCGCGTCAACCAAGTAGGCGGTCAGCCGTTCGTCCATGGGCACAGAGGTTTGATCCATTTGCTTTGCAGTTCTGAGGCGGAGTCCGCGTTTAACGGCGATCGCTCGCGCTTGCTCGAGAAGAGATTCTACGGCGGCCTTCCGCTCGCGGTCGTCGGGATGGCGAGCATCCAGGGTCACTCGTGCTAATCCGGCGATCACATTGGAAGCATTTGGTTCGATCTCGATCTTGCCTACGGTTGAGACGAGGCCTTCCGTTCTTTTTGCCATCGACTCCACCGCGCCGATCCATTCCGCCGCGCCCGCGAGAGCGTCGTGACGCAGATGCATCGGCGTGGTTCCGGCATGGTTGGCATTTCCAGCGAATTCGAGGCTGAGACGCGTTTGGCCCGCAATCGCCGTGACGGCCGCGACGGAAATGCCCTCGGACTCAAGAACCGGGCCTTGCTCGATGTGCATTTCGATGAAGCCGAGCACGTCGGCATCGAGTGCGGCGTCGCCGATCTTGCCTGGGTCGAGCCCGAATGCGCGAATTGCACCCGCAAGCGTGAGGCCGTCGGTGTCTTTCAAATCGAACAGCGAACGGTCAAATCGTCCCGCGACGGCACGGCTGCCGATGAAGGGGACGCCGAATCGCACTCCTTCCTCCTCAGAGAATGCAATGATCTCGATCGGTAAAGCGATCTTGAATTCGCGCGCCAGATCGACCAATTCGAGAGCCAGCGCAACGCCGAGCACGCCATCATAAGCACCGGCATTGGGCACGGTATCGATATGCGAACCGAGAATTAAGCGTTTTCCTTGAGCACCCGGCGGCCTCCAATTCCCGCGAAGGTTTCCCGCCGCGTCGGTACGCGTCGTCATGCTGAGCGACTCCATACGGCTGCGCAGAAGCGCATGAACTTCGCGCATTGGAGGAGTAAGAAAACGGCGCGTAGTCAGCCCCGGCTCCTCGCTCATTTGAGCGATGCGCTTGCATTCTGAAATTGCCCGAAGCGCGCGGTCTCTCACGAGCGCACCAACTCTCTGCCCCGTGCGCTCCCCGCAAACTTGCCCGCCCGAAAAATCGGTTCACCACGCAGCCAGGTCTCGAGCACACGCCCGCGAAGTTTCGCGCCAAGGTATGGCGTGAGCTTGTGGCGGAAGTACAGATCGCCAGCCGTCACAGTCCACTCGGCCGCAGGATCGAAGACGGCAAAATCCGCATCGGCTCCGGGTTCGATGGTGCCCTTGCGTCCCGTCAAACCCGCCAGTCGCGCGGGCTTGGCAGCCATCCACTCACCAATTCTCTCCAACTTCAATCCAAGCTGTTGCATTGCAGTCCACATCACGGGCAGAGCCAGTCCCAGACTCGCGATTCCGCCCCACGCCTGATCCCATCGTCCTTCGCCCAAAGGATCGCCGCCGCGCTTCATCGAAGGCGGGCACGGGGAGTGGTCGGTAACCACCATCTCGATGAGCCCCTCTTCGAGCGCGTTCCACAACTCTTCGCGATTAACAGCGCCACGAATCGGCGGCGCGCATTTGAATTCCATTGCGCCGTCGAGAATTTCCTCGGTGGCGAACCACAGGTAGTGTGCACAAGTCTCAACGGTTACCGGGACGCCGCGATCCCGCGCCGCAGCGAGTAGCGGCAAGGCTTTTGCGCTGGACAAATGAACAATGTGGATAGGGGTCCGGAATTCCTCGGCGAGCCGGATCAGCAGAGCGATAGCGTCAACTTCGGCAGCGTCTGGGCGCGACGCCAGGTAGGTCGAGTACTTGCGCCAATCTGTGCCCATCTCGTTCAGTGTTTCTGTTGCCGCGTCGACAGGGCCGGCGACCTCAGCGTGCACCAGCAGGGGCAAACCTGTTCCCCGCAGCTTTGCCAACGCCAGACGCAAATCTGCCTCATCCACCCATGCAAACCCATCGATGCCCGAGTGAATCAGGAAACATTTGAAGCCAGGCACGCCCGCCAGCGTCAGGGTCTCGATCGAGTCGCTATTGCCGCGCACTACGCCGCCCCACGCAGCCCAGTCTACCCACGTTCGTCCTTGCGCAGCTTTACGTTTCTCCTCCAAAGCCGGCAAATCCACCGTTTCCGGCACGCAATTCAGTGGCATGTCGATCAGTGTCGTCACGCCTCCAGCGGCTGCAGCTTGCGTCGCCGTTTGAAAGCCTTCCCATTCTGTCCGGCCGGGCTCGTTGATGTGTACATGCGTGTCGACCAGGCCAGGAAGCAGCACGGCATCGCCAAAATCCACCTGCTCGGCACCGGGCGGGACTTCGCCCCATTCGCCGACCGCCAAGACGCGCTCTCCGTCCACAAGCACGGCCGCAGGCGCAAGGCCCGCAGGCGTCAACACGCGCATGGAACGAAGTGCCTTTGTCATCTTGTATGTACTCTCGCCTCTTGGGGACGCCAAGGGCAAGGGCCGCGTATTCGATTTCAGTGAATAGCTTGATTCATTTTCAGATGGGCTTAGGCCGAGCGGCCTCGAAATCCGAATTGAATCGTCGGTGCGGGGCTATCCGCGCAGCTTGGCCAGCAGGTCCTGCGGGTGCACAGGTTTGGCAAGAATGTCGAATTCGTAGCCCTCGGCGCGTGCTTTCTCGAGCAGATCGGCAGTAGCTGCCTGACCTGAAAAAAGCAGAATCTTGATCTTGGGAAGAATGCCGCGGATGCGGATGGCAGCATCGATCCCATTCAGATCGGCCATGATTACATCGGAGATGAGCATGTCCGGCTGAAAAGTTTCAGCAAGCTCAAGGGCTTTCTCGCCTGAATAGACCGCCCGAGCGTCGAATCCGCTCTGGTTCAGAATAATGGCCAGCGTGTCGGCGATCACTCGCTCGTCATCGGCAACGAGCACTTTCGGTTTTATCGTGTCTGACATACTCTCCTGTTGGGGGCAGGGCAGGGAAGAGATCGTAAATCGTCCAGTGGCTCCATCCAGACGCGAATGCGTGCGCCAGCCCGGAGATACGCTTTCATTACAGCAAGAATGGTACGCTTTACCAGTGTAAAGCACGGCGCGCCTCTTCCGAAAAGAACCGCCTCTTGGGCAGAAAATCCGCGCCGCGGAGCGGAATGACCTGGCCGCTTCGGGCGCCCGGTGAATTCATCTGCCATCAAATTTGAGCCTCTATACTGGCGCGAACACGCTGTAGCTTTGCCTGACAATTCCCACCCGGAGCATCGGAAATGCTGGAAACGACGATCCCTAATGTCACTCCCGAAGCGCCGCCCGCCGCCGATGCGATCATCCGCGCGGAAAAGGTCGAGAAATACTACGCGCAGCCGAGCCAGAATCGCATCCAGGTCATCTCGGCGACAGATCTAAGCATTGTGCCCGGCGAGATTCTTGCCTTGCTAGGCCCTTCCGGATCGGGCAAATCGACCATGCTGCGCATGTTGACCGGACTTTCCACCCCTACGGCGGGCCAGGTCTACTGGCATGGCGTCCCCATTTCGCAGGCAGAGATCAATGTCTCCATCGTTTTTCAGAGCTTCGCTCTGTTCCCTTGGCTCACGGTTCTCGAGAATGTTGAAGCTCCCCTGCAGGCTCGCGGTGTGCCGCCGGTTGAGCGGCGCGAGCGCAGCATGAAGATGCTCGACACAGTCGGCCTTGACGGATTCGAGGCCGCATATCCCAAGGAGCTTTCGGGTGGAATGCGGCAGCGCGTCGGATTCGCCCGCGCCCTAGTGGTCGAGCCCGAGGTTCTCTTCATGGACGAGCCGTTCTCAGCCCTCGACGTTTTGACCGCGGAGAATCTGCGCAGTGAATTGCTGGAGCTTTGGGCGAACAAGACCATGCCAACCAAGGCGGTCTTTCTGGTCACGCACAATATTGAGGAAGCTGTCCTGCTTGCCGATCGCATTATTGTCCTGGGCCGCAATCCAGGTCACATTCGGACAGACTTTCAGGTGCAGTTGCCCCAGCCGCGCGATCGCAAGTCCGAAGCCTTCACGAAATTAGTGGACTACATCTACAAGGTGCTGACCCAGCCCGATGTGACGCCGTCAGAAGCGCCGGGTCATGCGCCGCCTACGCGTGACCAGCGGCAGATGCGCTATCAAATGCTGCCCCATGCCCGTCCCGGCGGCATCGCTGGCTTGTTGGAGCTGTTACTCGACCGCGGCGGCCGCGATGACATGTATCGCCTCGCTGACGACCTCGCCTTTGAGATCGACGATCTGCTGCCTATCGTGGATGCTGCGCAAATGCTGGGGTTCCTCAAAATCGAAGAAGGTGACGCGGTCATTACTCCCAGCGGCGAAGAGTTCGCCAATTCTGAAATTCTGCATCAGAAGGAGCTCTTCCGCAACGCTGCGATCGAAAATGTACTCCTGTTGCGCCAGATTCGCCGCGCCCTCGACGCCAAGAGCGACCATACCGTACCCGAGGAATTCTTTCTTGACATGCTCGATGAGCAGTTCAGCGAGGAAGAATCGCAACTCCAGATACAAACAGCCGTTACGTGGGGCCGCTATGCCGAGCTTTTCGATTTCGATTCAGGCCGTCGCCGCTTCGTGATGCCCGACGCCCTCGAAGAGGGGATTGCCCCCAGCGGAGACGCAAAGTGAATCTCCCGCATCCCCTTGCACGATCTCTAGTCATCGCACGGAAAACACCGTTCTTCGTCGATCTTGGCGTTGCTGCGTGCGCGCTGGCCTTGTTTTTCGCCATCGTCAGCACCGGCGTTTATTGGTTCCAGAAGCCGATCCCCATCGTGCCGATCTCCAATTCCATCGGCGCGTTGCCCGTGTACGCGTTCTATTCCATCGTGCGCATGGCGATCGCCTACGTCCTCAGTCTGGCCTTCGCTGTCTCTTACGGCTATATCGCTGCCTACAATCCGCGCATCGAGCCATGGATGGTTTCGGTTCTCGACATTCTGCAATCGATTCCCGTGCTCAGTTTTCTGCCTCCGGTAGTGCTGGCCATGGTTTCGCTCATTCCCGGCCATCAACTTGGTATCGAGATGGCGGTGATCCTGCTCATCTTCACCGGCCAGGTGTGGAATCTCGCATTCAGCTTTTACTCTTCGCTTAAAACCATCCCGCGAGAGATGCTGGAAGCGTCGCGTGTCTTCCGCTATTCAAGTTGGCAGCGCTTTTGGCAACTCGAGATGCCATTTTCGGCCATCGGTCTGGTGTGGAATTCGATTGTCTCCGTTGCCGGTGGATGGTTCGCTCTGATTTTCTGCGAGACGTTCACGATGGGCTCGCGCAACTTTCAGTTGCCGGGCCTGGGAAGCTACATCCAGTCGGCGACAAACTCCGGTGATGTGCACGCTTTGCTGGCTGGCATCGCCACGGTGATTCTCATCGTGGTCGCGACCGATCAACTGGTATGGAGACCGCTGATTGCCTGGAGCGACAAATTCAAATTCGAGCAGGTGGAGTCGACCGAGCAGGTCACTTCCCCGATTCTTGAGGCGCTGCGCCGATCGCGGATTCTCGAATCGCTGCCCGGCCGCATATGGAATCGAATTGAAGAGCCGGTTTACCAGCGCATGGCGCGGACGAAAGAATGTCGTGTGGTGAGGCCGCTCGATGAGACGAGATCGCAGAAGGTCCCGCCCGGGCTCTGGGCAGTGGCCGCAGCGGGCGCCGTAGCTGTATGCTGGGCCGCGCTGCAGGCCATGATCATGCTCAGCACCGTCACCTGGTCGGACCTGCGGCTATTGCTTGAGGGCGCTGCGGCGACGTTCTTGCGCGTCAACGTCGCGTTACTCATTTCCGCAGCATGGACAATTCCTGTGGGCGTGGCCATCGGTCTCAACCCGCGACTGGCGCGCATCGTGCAGCCGTTGGCGCAGATTCTCGCATCGGTGCCCGCTACGGCTGTATTCCCCATCCTCCTGATTGGCCTGGTGAAGATCGGCGGCGGCTTGGGCATCGCGTCCATCGTCCTTATGTTGCTCGGCACGCAGTGGTACATCCTCTTCAATGTAATCGCGGGAGCCATGGCCATCCCCTCCGATTTGCGTGAAGTGGCGTCGCTCTACCACTTCACGCGCTGGCAGCGCTGGACCCGCCTTATCCTCCCCGGCATTTTTCCCTATCTCATTACGGGAATGGTCACTGCTTCTGGTGGCGCGTGGAACGCCTCGGTGATGGCGGAGTATTCCAAGGTCAAAGACCAGACGCTGCAGGTTGTCGGCCTTGGCTCGCAGATTCAGGCCGCCAGCGATAGCGGGCGCTTCGCCATGCTGCTTCTCGCTACGATCATGATTTCTCTCATGGTCGTCACCATGAACCGGCTCGTATGGCGTCGGCTCTACCGCCTCGCGGAAACCCGATTTAAACTGGAAGGCTAAGAGGGTCAATCTCAGAGGAACCCCGTCATGATTCGCGTCGGTCTCATCGGTTTCGGCATGGCCGGGCGCGTCTTCCACGCGCCGCTCATCTCGTCCGTGGAGGGCCTGGAGCTGGCTGCGGTCGTTGAACGAACGTCAAACGAGGCCGCCGCGCGGTACCCGGGCATCGTCACTCATCGTTCGATCGAGGCCTTGCTCGCTGACAAATCGATTCGGCTCCTCGTCGTGGCCACTCCCAATGGAACCCACTTTTCCATTGCCAAAGAAATCCTCAAAGCAGGGAAGAACGTAGTCGTCGACAAGCCGATGACTCTTACTTCGGCCCAAGCGGCGGAGCTGATCGCGCTCTCCTGGAAACACAAAGCGCTTCTGGTTCCGTTTCATAACCGCCGGTGGGACAGCGATTTCCTGACAGTTCAGAAACTGTTGGATGAGGGGCTGCTCGGACGGCTTGTCTCTTTTGAGTCGCGTCTCGATCGCTGGCGGCCGGCGCCGTTGACGAAGCGCTTGTGGAAAGAAAATCCTGAGTCTGGAGGCGGGACGCTTCTCGATCTCGGTCCGCACCTCGTGGACCAGGCACTCGTAAAGTTCGGCAAACCCGAAGGGATCAGCGCAGATGTTGTCCGAGAAAAAGACGGCCCCGGCGTGAACGACTCGTTCACTATCCGGTTGCGTTATTCGGCCCTCAGCATCACGCTCGGCGCCAATGGTCTGTCGCTGCCTCCTATGCCGCGCTTTCATCTTCGCGGAACGGCAGGCGGCTATGTCAAGAATGGCGTCGATCCGCAGGAGTCCGCGCTTCAGAAAATCACTCGTATCGAGGACAGCAATTGGGGCGAGGAGCCGAGACACGATTGGGGACTTCTTCACGTCGGCATCGATGGCGGCTCGATCAGCCGGCCAGTGCCCGCTCTGCATGGTGACTATCGCCGCTTCTACTTGGGCGTTCGTGACGCGCTTGAGGGTCTGGGGCCCGCGCCGGTTCCCGCCGTCGACGGTTGGCGCGTGGCTCGACTTCTCGAGTGGGCCGTGGAAAGTGCGGGAAGGCGCTGCGAAATCCAGTGCGACTGGAGCGGCGAGCCCGATTAGCGGTTCTTGACTTCCGCAGCCGCGCTTACCTCCGGCTTGGCTCTTTCTCAATCAGGGGCACCCAAAAATGAAATCGGGCTCCGCCACCGGAAACGCTGGTGGCCTCGATCCCTCCGCCATGCGCTGCGAGAATGGCGCGTGTGATCGCAAGCCCCATACCCGATCCTTTTTTCTTGCTCGCCCCTCGCTTTCCCCGGTAGAACTTCTCAAAGATCAGTGGCAGATCGTTGGCATCGATGCCCGGACCGTTGTCTTCCACGTAGAATTCGACACGATCGTCACTGCGTTTCGAGCTGAGTGTGACGCGTGTGCCCGCAGGGGTGTGGCTGGCCACGTTCTCCAGCAGATGTCGCAGAACCCTGCCCAGCAAGTGCGGATCGAACCATGCCGGCTGGTCGATCTGCCCGTCCTCCCCATTCGGCAGGATCGTCACCTTGTGGCCAACGAGAATCTTGCGCGATTCCTCGACAGCTTGATCGAGAAGGGCGCGAGGATGCACGGAGGACATCTTGACCTGAACCACGTTGGCGTCAATCTCCGCCATTTCCACGGCCTCGCCGATCAATAGATCCAGCCGCGCCGCCTCTTCGTCGATTACGCGCACCATCTCCGTGCGCCCGTCTTCGCCAAGCCCGTCGCCTTCGATCAGCGTTGTGGCTGCCGCCCGAATCGAAGTGAGCGGTGTGCGCAGCTCGTGGGTCAGGGAATCGATCAGCGCGGTGCGCAGCCGATCCGCCTCGCGTGCCGCTTCAATGCGCGTGGAAGCGGCAATCGCAATCGACCGCGCCACGGCGATGGACACCTGGGCCGAGACCGCGGTGGCGACCTCGAGCGAAAGTGCATCGGGCCGCCACGCCAGCGCGCCTACGGGCTTCAATCCCAGCGCGAGGGCATTGGTCTGGTATCCGGCAAACGGTGCAATGGTTGGATTCATCCCCTGTGCAACCAACTGCATATGTGCCCGCACGCTGGCTGAAACTTCGCCGGTCGAAGAGAAAAACCGCTCGCTTTCCCCAACATAGAGAACAACGCCCTCAAGAGCGAAGATGCGGCCGATGGCGCTGGCCAAATCGCGGAGAAGGCGATCCGCGTCTTCAAAAAGCATCATCTCCTGGCTCAGAGCGTAGAGCTTTCCCACGTCTTCCTCGCGCTGCTGCGCGCGAATCGTTTGTTTGCGCGCACGCTCTGCAAGCCGGGCCACGACCAGGCAGCTCAGTGCGAACGAGACCATTGCTACCCACTGCTGCGTACCCTCGATCCTCAGCGTGTGTACGGGAGGCAGAAAAAAATAATCGAAGCAGACGGCGCTAAGAACCGCGGTGTAAACCGACAGGGCAATTCCAGCCTGCGCTGCCCACCACACCACGAGAACCAGAAACACCATGCCCGCAGTGGTGGAGTTGGCGCGGAGCCACACGAGCAAAAATGTGGCGACGGCCGCCGTGGCCGTGGCCGCGAGCCAGCGAAGAGCCTGTCGTGCATAGGCGAGTTCGCCCATCGTATTCTCCAACCGAATCATACCTCTCCGTGTCGCCCACTGATGCCCCGCCTCGCAATGGTGTAAGCTTCCGATGGACGAAAGAAGCAAGACATGCCCGGAAGAATTCTGGTTATTGACGACGAGCCCCAGATCACGCGGGTGCTGCGCGCCGCTCTTTCAGCGCAGGGATACGATGTTCGCACGGCCAACGATCCTGAGGAGGGCTTGCGGCTTTTCCGCGATTGGGCGCCCGATCTCACCATCACCGACCTGATGATGCCGCTCATGAGCGGCGTTGAAGTCTGCCGGGCCATTCGCACGCTCGGAACAACGCCCGTGCTGGTTTTATCGGTTCGCGAACACGAACGGTCGAAGGTGGAAGCGCTTGATGCGGGCGCTGACGACTACGTCACCAAACCATTCAGCATTCAGGAACTGCTGGCTCGCGTAAGGGCGCATCTGCGCCGCGCTCCCGAACGCACCACGGCCCCGCTTGAGGCCGGCGACTTTGTAATCGACGTCCGGGCGCATAGCATCATGGTCCAGGGCAAGCCTGTTCACCTGACGCCCAAGGAGTTTGATCTTCTTTTGCACCTGGCGCGCAATGCGGGGAAGGTCATGACGCACCGAGCCCTGCTGACTGCTGTTTGGGGCGCTCAGTCTGCGCATCAGCCTGAGTACCTCCGCGTATTTGTGGGCCAGCTTCGCAAAAAGCTCGAGGGCGAGACTGGCCGCCAATACATCCAAACCGAGCCGTGGGTTGGATATCGCTTTGTGCCCGAGGGATGGACGGGAAACGAAGAATAACTGGCCACGAAGAGTGAGGGGCGCGGCTTGCCTCGCAACTCGTCTCGGATTGCGAACACCGTGGGGGTCCGCCGCCGATTTCAACAAGTTCTCGCCCTTAGGAATCAATCCTTACGAAATCTTTAGGTTTTCTTTTCGATTCTGAAACCTGACAAAGGACAGAATCGGAATGGAGCGAGCCCGACCGCGTCGGCTGGCTCTTGTGCGCTCTCGAAACGCAATCGAGTCGGTAGTCCATCGACTCGGAACACTTGGTTCCATCGAACCGTTCCGGCGTCCGTCCGAAGAGAAAAGGGGATAACCCGCATGCAGGATGCGTTGATGTTGCTCTACACCGTAATCTTCTTCGCCGTGGCGTTTCTCTACGTCAAGGCCTGCCAAAAGTTGAGGTAGCCCATGCACATGGATTGGATTTCAGCAACCGGACTTATCCTCTCGATTCTCCTGATGGTCTATCTCACCGTCGCACTGCTGTTCCCGGAGAAGTTCTGACATGTCTCTAAATGGCTGGCTGCAATTCGCCATCTACTCCGTCATTCTGCTGTTAACGGTACGTCCGGTCGGCATTTACATGACGCGCGTGCTCGAAGGCGAGCGTACCTGGCTCGACCCGGTCATTCGGCCATTCGAGCGGCTCATCTACAAGGTTTGTGCGGTGAAAGCCGACAAAGAGATGAACTGGCGCGAATACACGTTTGCTCTTCTCGGCTTCTCGGCCGTGAGCATGGTCCTCACCTATGCCATTGAGCGCTTGCAGTTTTACCTGCCGTGGAATCCGCAGCATCTCACCGGCGTAGGTAGCGATCTTGCGTTCAATACTGCCGCCAGCTTTACGACCAACACCAATTGGCAGTTCTATACACCGGAATCCACCATGAGCTATCTCACCGAGATGGCTGGTCTGGCGACGCACAACTTCTGGTCGGCGGCCGCAGGCATCGTGATAGCGATCGTACTGATCCGCGGCATCAAGCGGACCAGTTCCGGCACCATTGGCAACTTCTGGGTTGACATGACGCGGACCATGCTCTACATCCTGGCGCCCGCGTGCGTCCTCTACGCGCTGCTCTTGGTATGGCAGGGCGTCCCACAAAATCTGAACAGCTACACCGTCGCGCACCCACTCGAGCAGCCCTCTCAAACGCAAACCATCGGGCAAGGGCCCGTCGCCTCGCAGGAAGCCATCAAGATGCTGGGCACGAACGGCGGTGGATTTTACAACGCCAACAGCGCTCATCCTTATGAGAACCCGACGCCGTTTTCGAATTACATACAGATCATTTCGATCTTTGTTATTGGCGCAGGTCTCACCTACACCCTTGGCCGCATGACAGGTTCTCGAGGCCATGGCTGGGCTGTCTTCGGAGCGATGTATTTCCTGTTCGCGGCCGGCTTCGTTGTGTGCTACTGGGCTGAGGCGCACCCCTACATCATGGTTCACGGGGCGCAACAAACCCGGACTGCAACCGCGCCCGGCGGCAACATGGAAGGCAAAGAGGTTCGCAACGGAATCGCCGAAAGCGCTCTCTTTGCAACCATCACAACGGATGCCAGTTGCGGTGCGGTGAACGGGATGCACGATAGCTTCACGCCGCTCGGCGGCATGATTCCGCTGGCCAACATCATGCTCGGCGAAGTGGTCTTCGGCGGTGTCGGCGCGGGGATGTACGGCATGTTGATCTACGTCGTGCTCGCTGTCTTTATCGCCGGACTCATGGTCGGCCGCACTCCGGAGTACCTGGGCAAGAAGATTGAATCGTACGACGTGAAGATGGCCATGCTCTATGCGCTGATCTTCCCGCTCATCATTCTCACCTTCGCGGCAATCTTCGTACTGATTCCGGCCGGGCAATCGTCAATGGCGAACCCCGGTCCACATGGCTTCAGTGAAGTTTTGTACTCGTTTGTTTCCGGCGCCGGCAATAACGGCTCGGCGTTCGCGGGCCTCGGAACAAACTGGTGGTACAACATCGCGATGGGTTGGGACATGCTCATCGGCAGATTTCTCATGATGATTCCAGCCATGGCGCTGGCCGGAAATCTCGCGCAGAAGAAGAGCGTTCCGCCGTCGCCCGGCACTTTTCCGGTCAACACCACTTTGTTTGCGGTGTTGCTCGTTGGCACGGTTCTAATCGTCGGCGCCCTCACATTCTTCCCGGCGCTGAGCTTGGGACCGATTCTGGAGCACTTGCTGCTGCAGACAGGAAAAGTTTTCTAAACGCATCTATACCGCTTCAGGTCGAGGCATAACGGACGGTCATGGCTGAAAAAACGAGTCTCTGGAACACGCAGATTATGGCCCAGGCAACGCTGGACAGCTTTCGCAAGCTCGATCCGCGCTGGATGGTCAAGAACCCGGTGATGTTCGTGGTGGAAGTGGGCAGCGTTCTCACTTCGATCCTGCTCATTCAGAATTATCGCCATCATCCCGAGGCATTCGGGTTCAACCTGCAGATCACGCTTTGGCTGTGGTTCACGGTGTTGTTCGCGAACTTTGCTGAAGCCATGGCAGAGGGCCGCGGCAAGGCCCAGGCCGACACTCTTCGCAAAGCCAAGGGCGAGACCATCGCCAAACGCTACAAGGACGATGGCAGCTTTGAAGAGGTCGTTAGCGGAGCCCTTCGCTCCGGAGACGTGATCTACGTTGCGGCCGGTAACTACATCGCCGGCGACGGTGAAGTGATCGAAGGGGTTGCGTCAGTAGACGAGTCGGCCATCACCGGCGAATCGGCTCCAGTGATTCGCGAAGCCGGCGGCGACCGTTCTGCAGTAACAGGTGGCACGAAAGTTCTCTCCGATTGGATCAAGGTGAAGATCACTTCCAATCCCGGCGAGACTTTTCTCGATCGCATGATCGCATTGGTCGAAGGCGCCACGCGCCAGAAGACGCCCAACGAGATCGCTCTCAGCATTCTGCTTTCCGGATTGACGATCATCTTTTTACTGGCCGTTGTTACGCTCCAGCCTTTCGCGATTTATGCGAGCGCACCGCAAACCGTCTTCGTTCTCGTTTCTCTGCTGGTTTGTCTCATTCCCACAACCATCGGCGGGCTCCTCTCGGCCATCGGCATTGCCGGCATGGACCGGCTCGTCCAGTACAACGTGCTGGCAATGAGCGGACGTGCTGTGGAAGCTGCCGGCGACGTGAATACGCTGCTGCTCGATAAGACAGGAACCATCACCCTGGGCAATCGCCAGGCGACCGAGTTCATGACCGCGCCGGATGTAAGCCAGGAGCGGTTGGCCAACGCGGCCCAGCTCGCCTCTCTCTCCGACGAAACTCCGGAAGGCCGCTCGATTGTGGTCCTCGCCAAGGAGAAGTACAACCTGCGCGGGCGCGATCTGGCCGGAATTCATGCGGAGTTCGTTCCTTTCACGGCGCAGACACGGATGAGCGGCGTGAATCTTCCCGGCACGCGCATTCGCAAGGGTTCCGTAGACGCCATTGCGCGCTTCCTTGAAGAGCAGGGCTCCTCGCTGCCCCAAAAAGTTCGTGACAACGTGGAGGAGATCGCACGGCAGGGCGGCACGCCCCTGGTCGTGGCGGAAAACTCCTCGGCGCTCGGCGTGATTTATCTCAAGGACGTCGTCAAGGGAGGATTGAAAGATCGCCTTGCCCGCCTGCGCGCCATGGGCATTCGCACCATCATGATTACCGGCGACAACCCTCTCACCGCCGCCGTGATTGCGCGCGAAGCCGGCGTCGACGATTTTCTTGCCGAAGCCAAGCCGAAAGACAAGATGGATCTGATCAAGCGCGAGCAGGGGAAGGGAAAACTCGTCGCCATGACCGGCGACGGCACCAACGATGCTCCAGCGTTGGCACAGGCCGACGTGGGCGTGGCCATGAACTCTGGCACGCAAGCCGCCAAGGAAGCGGGCAACATGGTCGATCTCGACTCGAATCCCACCAAGCTCATCGAAATTGTCGAGATCGGAAAACAGCTCCTTATGACGCGTGGCGCGTTGACCACCTTCTCCATTGCCAACGACGTGGCCAAGTACTTCGCCATTATTCCCGCGATGTTCGCCGGGGTCTTCCCTGTGCTCGGCGCGCTCAACATCATGTATCTGCACTCACCGCAGTCAGCGATTCTCTCCGCAGTCATATTCAACGCGGTCATTATCGTTGCACTGATTCCACTAGCGCTGAAGGGCGTGAAGTACGAACCAAAAGCGGCGGATGTGCTGCTGCGCAACAACCTGCTGATTTACGGCGTCGGCGGCATCATCATCCCGTTCATCGGCATCAAGGCCATCGATCTTTGCCTGGTGGCAATGCACCTGGCGTAAATGCGCGGTTCGCGCAAAGGAGAATCATCGTGCATTCGGTTTCTATGATCGACGAAGAACTTGGAACTCGTGAAGGGCATCACGTTTCGCACGTGCAGGAATCGACGGTCAAACATTCGCTCTGGAGAACCTCGATTCTCTTCACGCTCGTCACCGCGGTCATCTTCGGCCTCGGCTATCCGCTGCTGATGACCGGCCTGGCCCACATTATTTTCCCTCGCCAGGCTGCCGGGAGCCTCATTACGGGCAAGGACGGTGCAGTGATCGGCTCCGAGCTTATCGCGCAGAGCTTTACTTCGGACAAGTACTTCCACCCGCGTCCATCGGCTGCGGGCAACGGCTACGACGCCACATCCTCCGGTGGCACTAACCTCGCGCAGTCCAATGCCAAGTTGCCGCAGCGCATGCAGGCCGACATCGACAAGCTGGCGGCGGAGAATCCCGGCAAGCCGGTTCCCATCGACGCGGTCACGTATTCCGCTTCTGGTCTTGACCCCGACATCACGCCCGACAATGCGTACTTCCAGGCGCCGCGTATCGCCAAGGCGCGTGGATTGTCAGAAGACGCGGTTCGCCAGCTGATCGCGCAACACATTCAAGGGCGCACGCTCGGTTTCATCGGCGAGCCCCGCGTGAATGTGCTGGGCCTGAACCTCGTGCTGGACAGTCTGGCGCACTAAGTTTGCACGCAGCGGCTCCCCAACTTCAGCGGGACAGGCTAACCAGCCCTCCCGCTTTTCTTTTCCGGGCAAGAAAAGAACACTATGTTTGTTGGTGGAGAATTTCAAATCATCACGACCGGCCTGTATCGTCCCTAAAACGTTCTTCGTCCCTCAATCGCGCGCGCCATCGTCACCTCATCGGCGTATTCGATGTCGCTGCCGGCGGGAACGCCCGTGGCTATTCGCGTAATCTTGACCGAAAAGCTGCGCAACGCAGTTGCCAGCCAATCGGCCGTGGCTTCGCCCTCCAGCGTTGGGCTCGTTGCCAGAATCACTTCGTCCACCTCGCCGCGTTCAGCGCGGCGCACCAGCGACTCCGCACGCAGTTGGTCGGGCCCCACTCCATGCAATGGTGAGAGCGTTCCATGCAACACATGGTAGACGCCCTGATAGGTTTGCGATCGCTCCACCGCGGCGATGCTGGTCGGCTCCTCTACAACGCAAACCGTGCGCTGGTTTCTTGAAGGGCTTGCGCAATAGGCGCAGGGATCGATGTCGGTGACGTTGTTGCAGATGGAGCAGAGGCGCAGGCTGGCCTTTAAGCCTTGCACCGCTTCGGCCAAAGCGATCGCGTCTTCGTCGCTTGAACGCAGGATGTGGAAGGCGTAGCGCTGGGCGCTCTTGGTGCCCACCCCGGGCAGTTTCTTCAGCTCTTCAATGAGCCGCGCCATTGGCTCGGCATAACGTGACACGTTGCGAGAACTCCTTCATGGGCTAAAGCCCTGGATTGCTTTGTTTGCTTCGTGGTCCGTCAGAAGTCGGTGCCCTTCAACGTCGAGGCCGCGCCCATTCAAGGCCTTTCAGCCGCCGAGCCCCGGAATCTTTAGTCCGCCCAGGATTCCCTGCACGCTCGATTTGATGGCCTCATCCGCTTTGCGGCCCGCTTCGTTGATGGCCGCGACGATCAGATCTTCGAGCATCTCCACGTCAGCTTGTGCGCCGCTCAGGCTCGTTACTGCCGACGGATCGATGCGAAGTTTCAGCAGCTCCTTCTTGCCGTTCATGGTCGCGGTCACAGCGCCGCCGCCGCTTGAAGCTTCTACGACCGTCTCGCCGAGCTTGCGCTGAACCTCCTCCTGCATCTGGTTGGCCTGCGAAAGCATCTCCGAGATTTTGAGCGGATTGATCATCTTGAATTCCTCTTCGCGCTGGTTATTTCTGGCGGAGATCTACCACGCTCCGCACCTCGGCATTGAAAATCTCCTGCGCCCTCTTTACGAGTGGATGCGCGAGCGCCGCCTCCTGCACGCTGCCAGAGGCGACAACCGGCGGCGCTGCGGCGGCCGCAGCTGTCCCCGACTCTCCCGAGACAAGAAATCGCGCCGGCGCGCCCAGCCTCAGCAACTCCGTCCGGATGATCTTTTCCGCCGCCGCGTTCACCGTCAAGCTGAGCATCTTCTTGCCCATGCCTGGAGCTGCGACGCGAACGGCGGCACTATCCATCGTCCACGCACCCGCTCCGAGCAACTGCGCGGCGGAGCTGTGCCCGGCATTAGCCAGTGCTGCCACAACCGATCCGCGCACCTGCTCAATATTCAGGCCATTCGGCGCGATGGTTGCTGGCTCCGGCGCCTTGGCCAGCGCACCCTCGGTCATATTCACCGTCGCTCCGTATCCCGTTTCCTGGCTGGCCTCAACAGGGAAGGGAGCTGCACGATACACGGACTCAGTTGTCTTTGCAAATGATCGACTTACAGGCGAAGTTTCAAGAGTTGCCTCCATCTTGACTCCGTCGCTTCGCTTTGCGGCGGGCTCTCTGCTCCAACCGCCCCTCTCCTGCGAGGGTGGAGTGGCTGGCAGCCCCGAAACCGGCGCCGGTCTCGCCGTGCTCTCGCTGGCGCGATGGGGGCCGGCTCCTGTGGTAGCTCTCAGCGCCGATCCGCTCGCAACGCCGCTCAGCAATTCCTCGATGGGCAGTAGCCGCTGCGCGTGAATCAGCTTCAGTACTCCAAGCTCGAGGTGAAGCCGCTGCTCCTGGCGATAATTCAGATCGTCAAAAGTCCGCAACACAATTTGCAGATTGCGCGTGAGCTCCTCTTCCGTGAAGAGAAGAGCCGTTCGCGTCGCACGTGCGCGCTCATCCGCTGAAATTTGCAACAGTTCTGTCTGCTCGCCGCCCAGCTTGGCCATCAGCGCATCGCGCAAATAGCGAACCAGTTGCCGCGCCAGCGCGAGCGGGCTGTGCCCGGCGTTTACGAGCGTATTCACCTCTTCCATCAGCTCTGCACTTTGACCTTGTGCAACGGCTTCCATCAGCCGCTCGAAAACGGTGTTGGGCACCGCTCCCATCAGTTCGCGAATCTGTTCCGCGGAAAGCACGGGGCGGCCGTCTTTCAGCGGCGCCGAAGCAATCGCCTGGTCCATGATCGAAAGCGCATCGCGCATCGATCCATCGCCGGCCTCTGCCAGGAGCGCCAATGCATCATCTTCAGCTGCCACGTTCTCTTCGGTCGCGATCATTCTCAACTGCGTCAGAATGTCGTCGAATTTGACTGCGTGAAAGCTGAAGTGCTGGCAGCGCGATCGAATGGTTTGGGGAATGTTCTCGGGCTCAGTCGTCGCCATCATAAAGATGACGTGCGCCGGCGGTTCCTCAAGCGTTTTCAAGAGTGCGTTGAAGGCAGCCTCGGT
Source organism: uncultured Occallatibacter sp. (assembly GCA_964533905.1). GTDB lineage: Bacteria > Acidobacteriota > Terriglobia > Terriglobales > Acidobacteriaceae > Telmatobacter. The sequence goes on from CAZHOO010000036.1 coordinate 27,311, forward strand.
AATCTGGTGCGCTTCGTCGAGGATGTAGATTTTGTAGCGATCTCGCGATGGAGCGTATCGCGCCGCGTCGCGCAGCTCACGAATCTCGTCAATGCCGCGGTTAGTGGCCGCATCAATTTCGATCACGTCGACTGCGTTGCCCTGGCGAATCTCCGTGCAGGCGTCGCATGTTCCACACGGTTCCGGTGTCGGGCGCGCGGCGCTGCCCACTTCGGTCCGGCAGTTCAGCGCCATGGCCAGAATGCGCGCAATAGTCGTTTTGCCAATGCCGCGGTGTCCTGAAAAAATATACCCGTGAGCGATCCGGTTCTGCTCCAGCGCATTGAGCAGCGTTCGCGTCACATGGTCCTGGCCGGCCACGTCGGCAAAGCGCTGCGGACGGTATTTTCTGGCCAGAACCTGGTAACCCATGCGAACTTGTGCTCCTGTTTCACGCCTCGAACAACGCGAGGCCCAGAGGTGATTGTATCGGTTCTGGGAGGGCCGCCGCCGGGTGGAAATCCCCTCGTGAAAACCCGTATTTGCGCATCGCTGTCTGCAAGCGCAGGCGACGACAAGGCGCTTGCCGAGTCAGAATCCTGCCGGCCCCGTGTGGAACGCGGCCGTGCGCATGAGCCGATGAGTTTACCCCCATGGATGTGCGATCCTTTTTATGGAACTGTACCGTGGGCGGATCATAATCGTCACGCACCGCGTTCGGTCAATTTGCGTCAAATACTCTGAGGGTTGAACATGAAGCCGTTCTTTGGTGTCGCGTTGCTTGCAAGCTGCATTGCGATGTTGGCGCCGCAGTTCTGCGCGCATGCGCAGGGCGATGGAGGCCAGGCCGGCTCCAGCCAAAGTCAACCGCCCGCCAGTGCGCAAAGTACCGCTCCCTCGCAGCAACCCCCGCGCCCAACCACGCAGACAAATTCCAATCCATTTCCTGAAGACACATCTTCGGTTCCGGTCATGCCTACTCGAGTTCCATCAGACGTGGCGCCGGGCGACGACGATTCGCCCAGCGCACACGCATCCATGCCGGCCGAAGACGCCGATCCAGTCCGCAGTCCTGAAGATCAGGCGGATACTGCCAATTCGAGTAGCAGTAGTTCGAGCTCCAGTCTGGCGGGAATTGGCGATCTGGACCCGACCGACGATGACTCCGCGCAGCCCGGGAAACATAAGAAGAAGGGCGAGGAGGTCGTGCCCGAGCATCATGAGACCGCAGCCGAAGACGAAGAAGTCGGCGGCTACTATCTCACGAATAAGGATTGGAAAGGTGCACTGTCGCGGTTCCAATCCGCTTTGGTTCTCGATCCAGACAATCCTGACGTCTATTGGGGCCTGGCAGAAGCCGAGCGTCACATGGGCAACTTTGCCGAGGCCCGTGCGAATTACCAGAAGGTTAGGGAATACGATCCCGGAAGCCGTCACGCCAAGGAAGCTGCAAAAGCTTTGGAGGATCCGGAGATTGCCAACGCAAAGCCGGATGTGGCAAAACCGGGCATAACGGGGCAGCCTGCTGCGCAGCCTCACCCGTAGCAGCCGCGCAATCCCTGCTCGCTAAAAGCCCGCCCAGCGCAGATAAGCGTGGATAATTTGCTCTCCCCACATGCTGCTCACAATTCCGCCGACGCAAAGAAAAGTGCCCAGCGGCAACTTGATTTGCGCCCACTCGTTTTTGTCTTTGCGCATTGATGGCGAAAGAAGCAGAACCAGCGCAACCACAGCGCCAAGCAGAACACCGATTACAAACGAAAGCAGTGCACCCGGCAGGCCAAGCCACGCGGCCAGCATCGCCATCAGCTTTGCGTCGCCCAGTCCAACGCCTTCGCGCCTGCGGATGAGCCAATAGATCCAGCGAGTGACGAGGATGAGGCTAGCGGCGGCGAGAATGGCGAGAGCCTGAAGACCGAGCGCGGAAATCATGAGCGGAATCGAGGACGGCTTCAGAAAAGAGAAACTGTGATCAAGAATGAAATCGCCGAAGCGATAAATAATTCCGAGAAAAATGCCAGGAAGGGTAAGTTTGTTGGGAAGCCAATGATGCTCTGCATCCAGAACCAATAGGGCAATAAGAAGCCAGGTAAGCGCAAGCATTCCCGAGAGGCGGAGGGCATCGGACTCCAGCCATCGAAGCGGAAAATAATTCAGAGTGGGAAGGATCTGAATCAAGATCAAGGCCCTGGAAGCAGAAATCGCCCACAGCACTCCCACCGCCAGCTCCACCAGCGGATATCTCCAGCTGATCCTCGCTCCGCAGCTCCGGCAACGGCCGCGCAGCGCCACCCAGCTCACGAGCGGCACATTCTCCCACCAAGCCAGTGTTCGTCCGCAGCTTCGGCAATGCGAGCGCGGACGAACAACGCTCTCGCCCTCAGGCCATCGGCTCAGGCACACGTTCAGGAAGCTGCCGAAGGCCAGCCCGAGAAGTCCCGCAAAGAGGGTTCCAAGAACGCGAATCATGGAAGGAGTTGAGTATACGGTTCCGATGTCTGCTGCGTAAGACGCGCCGATCATCGCCGCCGCTCCAACGATGCGGACCCCACGCGGTAAAATAGGGATGGATGGATCTGCCGCCAGAGAGTCCCAGTGCGAAGGATCCCACGCCGCAAACCACCACCGATCCGGCGCGGGCAGCGGCATTGTTTGAGCAATCCGCGGCCATCATGGCTCGCCTGCGCGCTCCCGGCGGCTGCCCTTGGGATCGCGAGCAGTCCTTTGACACCATTCGCAAATACACATTGGAAGAGGTCTATGAGGTCTTTGACGCTATCGAGCGCCGCGACTTTGACCATCTTGCCGAAGAACTCGGCGATCTGCTGTTGCAGGTGCTGTTTTATGCCGAGATGGCGGCGAACGAAGGCCGGTTCACCATTGCGGACGTTCTCGACCATCTGAATCGCAAACTCGTTCGCCGCCATCCTCATGTGTTCGGCGAGGAAGCCTCGCGCGCCGCCGGTAACAACGCCAATGTCGATGCGACAGTAGCAGGCTCTTCGTCCGCGGTCCTGCGCAACTGGGAAGAGATCAAAGCCGCTGAGAAGCCGGCGGCCGCGCCCCAGAATCACGGTGATGCGACCGGCGGGGAAGGGAATCATCCAGTCTCGCGTCTCGACGGCGTTCTTCGCTCCATGCCCGCGCTGGCTGAAGCTTCCAAGCTCGGTGCCAAGGCGCAAAAATCTGGCTTCGATTGGCCAAGCTGGCGAGAGCTCCTGCCCAAAATCGCCGAAGAAACCGCGGAGCTCGCCGCCGAAGCCGCCGATCCGCAAAACCGACCACGAATCGAAGCCGAGCTGGGCGACCTGCTCTTCACAGTCGTCAATCTCGGCCGGCACCTCGGCGTTGACGCGGAGATGGCACTTCGCAGCTGCAATCTGCGTTTCCGCCGGCGCTTCAGTGAGATGGAGCAAATATCCGCGCGACCACTTGAAGAATTGTCCCCTCCGGAGCTCGAGGCACTTTGGGAACAGGCGAAAAAAAGGCTTGTGCAAACCGAGAACCTCGGCCTCGATCCACCGGCGCGACCCGCATCGCAGGTTCGATCATGATCAAGATTCGCAGCTGCCGGGGTTTCGACGAAATGGAAGCATGCGTTCGGCTCCAGATTGAGATCTGGGGATACGACGAAAGCGATGTCACGCCACGAAAAACTTTTATGCTTGCTCAACGAATTGGAGGCCAGGTCATCGGTGCCTTCGACAACGACCTTGCCCCCGGCGAACCAGGAGATCAAGCCAAAGCGCTCGTTGGTTTCGCCATGTCTTTGCCGGGTATCAAATGCACTGAAAAGGGGCCGCAGCCCTACCTCCACTCGCATATGCTGGCGGTCCGGCCGTCCCACCGCACGCGCGGCCTTGGCGCACAACTCAAATGGGAACAACGTCATGAAGCGCTTTCCCGCGGAATCAAGAAAATGGAGTGGACTTTCGATCCGCTCGTAATTCCCAACGCTTTCCTCAATATCCACAGACTGGGCGCGCTGTGCCGCACCTATCTTGTGGATTTCTATGGTGTATCCTCTTCTCGACTGCAGGGTGGGCTCCCAACCGACCGGCTTTTGGCCGAGTGGGAGTTGGATTCCCCTAGAGTTGAGGCAACTTTTGCTCGACGCCCCGCGGCAAAACAGCGCACTCAAGAACGCATATTGGTCCCAGCTCCCATTGACCACTGGAAGACCAGCGAAGCAAACCGAGAAAGGGCCCTCGATGTCCAGTTAAAGAATCGACGGAAGTTTCAGGATGCTTTTTCGCGGGGACTGGTCGTACTTGGCTTCTCTCGCGATGCGGAAGGAAACGGAATCTTCGAACTGGGTTCCCTCACCCAGGAGCAATCGAATCTCGGTTCTGATGTTTCTAAGGAATGTAAAATTTTATGAGAATTGATGCGATCATTCTGCGTGAACTGCATATGCCGCTAGTGCGTCCATTTGAGACCAGCTTCGGCATCACCCGCAACCGGCGTATCGTGCTCGCCGAAGTTCAATCTGAGGGACTGTCCGGGTGGGGCGAGTGCACCGCCGGCGAGCGCCCGTTCTTTTCCGGCGAGTCGACCGACTCCGCCTGGCAGGTCTTGGTTCAGGAGCTCGCGCCCATGATGGCCACCGAGGCCCCCGAGCACGGCGGCGATTGCCCCGGTATTTTTCGTGCCGTGCGTGGCAATCCCATGGCCAAGGCCGCTCTCGAAAACGCCATATGGGACTTGGAAGCCCAACGCGAGGGCGTCTCGCTCTCCCGTCTCCTCGGCGGCGTGCGCGACAGCATCGTATGCGGCGTCTCCATCGGGATTCAATCTTCCATTCAGGAACTGCTTTCCGTAATCGAGCATGAATTGGCTGCCGGCTACCAGCGC
>CAZHOO010000037.1:0-31356 GCA_964533905.1 uncultured Occallatibacter sp.
AGGCGACGGGAAGATTTCCGATGGAGTTGATGATGGCGTAGCGCGAGCTGCCGCTCTTGCCTGAGCCTCCGAGGAATTCGAGAGCGACACCCGTGAAAAGCGCATAGCCCGCGCCGATCGTGAAGAGAAAAAGAACCGTGCCGGTGAAGTAGACACCCGGCCGCAAGGGTCCAATGGCAAAGATAGCCAAAGTAGCGGCATTGACCAGGCCGGCTAGGAGGAATGCTACCGACGCGCGCACGCGCACGGGTATGAGCGATGCGGCCATGGCTCCAGCAGAGGTGAGGAGCGCGCCGGCCACGCCGTTGATCCACGCTACTTGATGGCCGGTGACGTGGTAATCGCGGGCCAGTTGCGGGAGCAGGCCAATCATGGCGCCGCTGCAGCAGGGGCAGCCCACGAGGAGCGTGTACGGGATGGCTTCCCAGCGCAGAAACGTGGACTTAAATTCGCGCCAGATGCGCACGGCGGTTTGGTGCGCGCCGTGCTCTCGGATCATCGACTGTGCGGGCGCGCCGAAAGCAGCAAGCGAAGGCGCCACGATCATGGCGGCGACGATCCAGCCCAGCGCGCCGAGCGAAAGTTGGCCGGACCATGTGACCAGCACAAAGACCGCGATGGCGCCAAAGGCCAGCGAGCCAGTCTGGTAAAAGCTGCCGGCACGCCTGCGGCTCAACTCACTCGACAGAGTGCCCATGATGCCGCCGCAGGCAGCGGTGACGAACACGCCGAAACAGGCGCTCAAAAACAGGAGGGCCACCGCCCACGGGGTCGCGAGGCTGGATTGATGGAAGGCGGCCACAAGCGAGATTGCGGCAGCTGTTGCCGAAAGCAGAAGCCAGCTGCGGCGGCGCATCCAGAAATCCGTGAGCGGACCCCAGAGAAAGAAAATGGCGTGAGGAAGCGAAAGCAGCGAAGCGATGCTCGCGGCGCGCGCAGGATTGACGCCCTGGTCGCGCATCAGATAGGTGAGAGCGCCGCTGACCAGGCCGAGCGAGATGACCGCCTCTGGCGTGATCAGGAAGGCGAAAAGCCAAGGGCGGTCGTGCGGCGTCGCCGGGGACTGAGTTTCGATTTCCGGCCCAGCCGCTGGTGGCATGAGCGCTAGCCTATCATCCGCCGCGGTTTTGGTCAGTTTTTTGGGGGGTGTTGGCTTTTAGTCCGAGACTAAGTCTTCTTTCGGCTTTTGCTCGATGCCCCCGTGTCAGGCGCTTGGCGATTCTGTGCGCCGAGTTCATTTGCGATGAGCTTGCGGAGCCAGACATGTGCGGTGTCGTTGTCTCTCTGTCGATGCCACACCATCCTCAGGACGAACGGCGGCAATCCAAGGGGCTCGGGGCAGCACCTCAGGTTGAGATTTGTGCCGAATTTCTGAACCACAGATTCCTGGATGCATGCCACGAGGTTGCTCGACGAGACGGCATGCAGCACAGATAGGCAATGCGGGAGCGCCAGTCTGAGACGACGCCGAAGCCCTCTTGCAGCGAGCTCGTTATCGATCAGCCCCCATAGCTGATTACGATAGATGACCGCGGCGTGATCCAGCTTCGTGAATCGGTCAAGTGTAAGTTTGCCCTTCCACATAGAATGACCGCGCCGCGCAATCACGACGTTGTTCTCCTTCGAAATCGATTCCATCACGAGTCCTGGCGCCAGCTGACGCGCATCCGGAAAATACCCAATTGCAAGATCAAGGGCTCCGCTTCGAAGCTCGCTTTCGGGCACTGTGAACAACCAATCGAGCCGCCGAGTTTGCATTTGCAGTTCACCTGAAAGCATGGCATGCGCAAGCAATGGAACCAAGCGCAGTTCCACGTCATCGCTCAGCCCAATCCGGAAGCGGTGCGCGCTTACCGAAGGATCGAAGGAATGCGGAACTTCAAACGTCTGTCGAAGCTGAGCGAGAGCAGATCGTATTGGGCCAGCGAGTTGGTCGGCGCGGGGGGTCGGCATCATGCCCTGCGCAGTGCGCACAAACAGCGGGTCTCCAAGACGCGTTCGTAGCCGCGCGATGGCGTTGCTGAAGGCCGGTTGGCTGAGCCCCACCTGTCTTGCGGCCCGGCCCACGTGCCGCTCGTCGTTCAGCGCTTCAAAAGCCACGAGGAGGTTAAGGTCGATCCCACTGATATTCACAGTATGAATATTACAGATAACTCATATCCATTTCACAAATAGCCAGGCGATGGCATATACCTGCAGTATGTTCTCGCGTGCTGTTCCTCTCCTCGCACTCCTGCTGATTGCGGGCGCTGCCAATGCGCCCGCCGCCCCTGCTTCAGAAACAATCTCCCTTCAGGTCTTCAGGCAGTGGCTCGACGCTTTTAATTCCGGCGATTCAGCTCGGATTGCCGCGTTCTGGCAAAAATACGGGCGCAACGGAGCCGATGATCGCGTTGCGGGCGATCTGCGCCTCCGGACCATGACCGGAGGGATGACCATTTACCGGGTCGAGGAGGATACTGACACTCATCTGGTGGCGTTGATGAAGGAGAATCGCGGCGTCTATTCCGAATCCACGCTGGATCTGGCGTCAGTAGACCCTCCCGTGATCGCAGGCATGATGGGGCACCCGGTACCGCCGCCGGCGGGCACGGGAAATCCCGCCGCCAGTGACGACCAGCTTGCCGGCCTGGTGCGGGAGCATGTGGCTGCGATGAATGGGCCGGACGCCTTTTCAGGGGCAATCCTCATCGCCCACAACGGCAAAATCGTGCTCGACCAGGCATGGGGCAGGGCGGACGAGGTCAACCACATCGGGAACACGGTCGACACACAGTTCTGCATCGGCTCCATGAACAAAATGTTCACCGCAGTGGCAATCCTTCAGCTCGTAGGACGGGGAAAGCTCGCGCTCGATAAGCCGATTGCCACCTATTGGCCCGATTATCCCAACCGCGACCTTGCCTCGCGTGTCACGATTCGAGAGCTGCTCAATCATACCGGCGGCACGGGAGACATCTTTACTCCGGAGTATCAAGCGCATCGCGAGGACACTCGCGCTCTTGCCGACTACGTCAAACTCTTCGGAAGCCGGCCCGTGATCTTCGAGCCGGGCTCGCGCATGGAATACTCCAACTACGGTTTCATCCTCCTGGGGCGGCTGATCGAACTTGTGAGTGGTAAGCCTTATCAGAAATACGTAAATGAAAACATCTATCAGCCTGCAGGGATGATGCACACCGACTCGCGTCCTGAAACCGATCATGTAGCCGGCCGCGCGATCGGGTACTCCTCCGGGCAGAATGGACTGGTGCCCAACACGGACGAAATGCCCTGGTCGGGCACTTCAGCCGGAGGAGGATATTCCACAGTCCGCGACCTTTATCTTTTTGCTGAAGCCCTGCAATCCGGCAAGCTGTTGGGCCCTGAATTTCTGCGGGAAGCAACGCAAGCGAGTCCCAAGCGCCCGGATTATGGCATGGGCTTCTACGTGCTGCCGGATGGAGGATACGGTCACGGCGGTGGCGCGCCTGGAATCAATGGCGAACTGCACATCTTGCCCCATAGCGGGTATGTGCTTGTGGCTCTCGCCAACAGGGACCCTCGAATGGCGGCCAATATGGTCGATTTCGTCACCTCGATGCTGCCCGGGCACGATGTCGACTCAAATCACCCCGCTTTATAGGCTTTAGGAACCCGGAAATCTTTAACGAACCTGGACAAAGTGTCTGCACAACGGTTTCCTGCCTACCCGGTTTGAAAACTAAATGTGGAAGGAGGCGGGGCGCATCATCCCGATGCGTGACGTAAATATCTGTATTTACAAGATTTATATTCCCGAACCGGGAGTGTCCCCAACTAGGAAATTCTTTGACGACCGGCGCAGGCTCCCACCAATGCGGGATTCCAGCACGGTCCAGGCGTGGGCTAAGCTCAATCGAACAGCGCGGAGAGCCATGAACACGCCGGTGCAGGATTACTACGAGTTTCTCCAAATCAGCCCCAACGCGGATGCTGAGACCATTCACCGTGTCTATCGGTTCCTGGCGGCGCGGTTGCATCCCGATAACAGCGAGACCGGCCACGAAGAGAACTTTCGCACGCTGAAGGCGGCTTACGACGTTCTGGCCGATCCCCGGCGGCGCGCGGAATACGATGCGGCCCGCGCGAAAGCCCATGCGCCACCCGAGCCGCTCGCCGCGACCATCGATTTTATGGACGTGATGGACGGCGAGTTGAATCGCCGGCTGGCGGTGCTGGCGGTTCTTTACTACCGGCGGCGCACCAACCCAACTTATCCTGAGGTTCCTCTCTCCGAAATTGAAGAGCGGATGGGTTTCCCGCGCGACTACCTGGACTTTACGCTGTGGTACCTGCAGAAGAAGGGCTACGTCACCAAGGCCGACAATGCGCAGTACACGCTTTCGGTGGACGGCGTGGACTTTGTCGAGACGCAACGCTCGAACATTCCCACGCTGCACAAGCTGCTCACCAGCGGTTCAGGATCGTCGGTGGAAGATCTCGCGAAAGCGCCACGCAAAGAGGCGCCCGTGCCACCGCCTGAGCCTGCCGCTCCAAAGCCGACGTATGTGAGGCCCGAACCAAAGCCGGCCGGGAAATACCAAACTCTGAGTTCTCCGGGGCCGATTGTTTTGCCCGCATCCATGAGCCAGTTGGAAGACCGGCGTCGCCTGAACAGGCCGGACCGCCGCGTGGGCAAACCCGATCTGCGCGACAAGAAAGTGGAACGGCGTTTTCACTTCAGGGATCGACGAGAGGAACCGCAGGTGCAGCCCACACCCGGAACGCCTCTACTCGCGAGCGGCGATTCCTAAAGCCTTCATCTTGCGGTAGAGGTGACTGCGCTCCAGACCCAGTAACTCGGCGGCATGGCTGATGTTGTTGTGCGCCTCTTCAATCTTCTTGAGAATGTATTCGCGCTCATAGGCGTCGCGCGCCTGCTGCAAGCTTGAGAACTCTTCCGTCGCGCGGGAGCCGGCCCTGTGCGTGAGCGGGGGCAGATGCTTGCGCTCGATGCGCAACGCCCGCGGATTAAGGATGAGCACCCGCTCAATGACATTCCTGAGCTCGCGCACGTTGCCTGGCCAGTGATATTGCGACAGGGCTTCCAGCGCCTCCTCGCCGATCTCCACGCGCGGGCGGCCATATTGGCGGCCAAATTCCAGAAGGAATTCGCGCGCCAGAAGCGGAATATCCTGCCTGCGATCCCGCAATGGCGGCACAAAAAACGGCACGACATTCAAGCGGTAGAAAAGATCCTCGCGGAAGTTGCCTTTGGCGATCTCGTCTTCGAGGTCCTTGTTGGTTGAAGCGATGACGCGGACATCCACGCGCAGAGGTTGCGTTCCGCCCACGGGAGTGAACAACTGATCGTCAAGGGCGCTCAGGACCTTGGCTTGCGTCTTGAGGCTCATGTCGCCCACTTCATCCAGGTAGAGCGTTCCACCATCCGCGCGTTCGAGGGTGCCACGCTGCTCAGCGGGGCCGCCGGGTTGCGCGCCATGCCGATAGCCGAAGAGCTCGGCCTCAATATGCGCTTCCGGGATGGCGGCGCAATTGAGCTCAATAAACACGGCGTCGCGGCGCAAGCTCTCAGCATGAATCGATCGGGCGATCAGTTCCTTGCCCGTGCCTGACTCGCCATAGATGAGCACGCGCCCGTTGGTGGGGGCCATCAGCTTGATCTGCTGGCGGAGCGCCTTAAGCGGCACGCTTTCACCCGTCAGAACTGCGGCGGCGCTGAACTGGCGCTTGAATTCCTCGTTCTGCATGCGCAGGCGCCGGGCCTCGACTGCGTTCTTGAGGACGATCAACGTTCGCTCCAGCGAAAGCGGCTTCTCGAGGAAGTCGTATGCGCCAAGCTTGGTGGCCTTCACGGCAGCTTCAATGGTTCCGTGGCCGCTGATGATCACGACTTCAGGCCGCATGGCGGGCGCCAGATCGCGAACCTCGGCGAGCAGGTCAAGGCCATCGCGTCCTGGAAGCCAGATGTCAAGCAGAACCACGTCGTAGGGCGTGTCGCGCAAGAGCACCATGGCCTCGTCAGCATCGGACGCTCCCGCCACGGAATAACCTTCCTCGCGCAGAATCTCCTCGAGCGAGCTGCGTATCTCCGCTTCGTCGTCAACCACCAGAATGTGATTCATGAGGCGACGCCCTTCACCGTTTCAGCATCGTCCGCGCCTGGCGCATGCGACGGCGCCCCCTCAACCAGCGGAAGGCGCACGAGGAACCGCGCGCCCTTGGGAACATTGGCTTCGGCGCTGATCGTGCCTCCGTGCTCCTGCACGATTTTCGCGGCGATGGAGAGTCCCAGGCCCGTGCCGCGGCGTTTGGTGGAGTAGTAGGGCAGAAAAAGCCGCTCGCGGATTTCGTCGCTGAGCCCCGACCCGGTGTCAGAGACGGTGATTTCCGCGGCGGCGCCGTCTTCGCTCAGCGCTGTGCGCAGGTTCAGAACGCGCAACAAGCTGCCCTGCATGGCTTCGGCGGCGTTATCAATCAGGTTGGCGAGAGCGCGCCGGATGGCCTCGGGATCGGCGAGCACAGGAGGCAAATCGGGATCGAGATTGCGCTGCACCGTGATGCCTTCGAGACGCCCGCCAAAGAGCGCGATGGCTTCTTCGACGATCCGGTTCATGTCGCAGGGCCGGGGCTGCGGCGCGGGAAATTGTGCCAGAGCGGAGAATTGGTCAACCAGCGTGCGCAGCGTGGCCACACAGCCCAGAATCACTTCGCTGCACTTGCGAATGATGTTGGGCGAATCGGGATGGCCGCGATCCAGATGCCGCGCGATTCGGTCGGCGCTGAGCGCAATCGGCGTGAGCGGATTCTTGATCTCGTGAGCCACCTGCTGAGCGACCTCTTTCCATGCCAGTTGCCGCTGCGCGCGCAGGAACTCCGTGGTGTCTTCAACCACCAGCACCGACCCGGTTTTGCCGCGGCCAAGTTTGAGCCGCGCGCTTGTGATGGCCAAATGGAGCGTGCGCCCGTGCGCATGAAACTCCAACTCCGTTGAGGCTGCGCCCATGCGGTTGGCGCGGCGAATCAGCGTGGCCATCTCATCGGCACATTCAGAAGGCAGGAGCGAGGCAATGCTCTCGCCTGCCAACGGCGCGCCGAGACTCAGTCCCATCAGCGCGGCAAAAGCTCGATTGGCTTGCAGCACCACGCCGGCGCCGTCGAGCGTAACCACACCCGAGGGAATGGTCTCGACGATCGTCTCCAGCTCGCGACGGCGTTCCTCCACGGCAAGGTTAGCCGCCGTCAGTTGCGCCTGCGCAGTCTGCGCCAATTGCCGGCTGGTCTCAAGATCCGATGCCATGTGATTGAACGAGCGCACCAGGTCGCCCATCTCTCCCGTGGCAACGTCGGTCACGCGCCGCTCGTATTTACCCGCTGCGATCGCATCCATGGCATCGGCCAGGGCTTCAACCGGGTAGGTGATCTGCTTTGACAGGAACACGGCGAGCCAGACGCTGGAAAAGAAAACGAAAACCGTGACCAGCAGCAACGTGAGTGACAACGTGGCGCGAATGGCCCGGCGTGAACGGAAGAGCTGCCAGTACTCGTCTGCGCCGGAACGGATGCGGGCGGTGGTCGCATTCAGGCCCTGCGGCATGGGCAAAACAGCGACGACGATCTTGCCAGTTGCGGTGGCTGCCATGCCGACTGCGTATTCCTGACCCGCGACATCCACCACCGGATTGTCGTTTCGCTCGGCGGCGGAGAGGATCGCCGCTGAAAGGGGCCCGAGGAGCGGAGTTTCCCTCCATTCAGACTCGGGCGTGGAGGCGCGAAGAGAGGCTCGGCTCGACTCTGGCAAAGCCTGAAAGCTTGCGAACATCCGCTTGTCGCTGCCGTAGATAAGCAGGAAGCCACCCTGCAGCGAAAGGCGGCGAGAACTCATGATCTGCTGTAAAGCCTGCGGAGTTCCGTCCACCGCTCCGCTTTCAACCACCGACTGCGCTTCGCTGCGCGCATTGCTGGCGACATATTCCACCAGCTCCTGTACCACTCTCGTCGAGTCATCGCGCAACTGCGAAGCGTCAGGCGAGAACCAGCGCTCCAGCGAGCGATTGAGCAGCAGATAGCTGAAGATGGCCATGAGCACGGCGGGCATAAAGGTGATGATGACCGCGCCGATGACCATGCGCGAACGCAGGCGCGCGCCCACGCCGCTGCTTCCCTGCCCCACATAGACCTTGAGGACAGTTCGAAAGAGCAAAACCATCAGCAGCAGCAAAAGCAGGAATAGCAGCAGTTCCAAGGCCGTGAGGACCATGGTCTGCGCGTAGGTTGCCGGGTTAAGGAAATCAACCTTTGAGGTGTTGAACCAGTTCAGCGTCCCCAGCAAAACAAAGACCAGTACTGCTCCGCCTGTGAGCAGAGCGATCGATCTGCGCCGCGGATCGGCGAGGAAACGCATGGGGCGATTATAGAAGGAAATGAACTGAGGGGCTTTGAAATGCAAGGACTTCCTCGTCGGAACCCGCCGGCGCAATTCACCGTTGGCGCCTTTCTGTTCCCTGTTCCCTATTCCCTGCTCTTTAGATCTGCGAACAATCGAGCGGGCTCAGAATCAGGTTCGTGATATTGGTGACGATTGAGTCGAATGCGAAGCGCAGATCAGACGACAGCTTCTTCCAGGCCGGATCGTTCCGGAAAACATCCCACTTCGCATCGAGTTCGGCCAGGTCGGCAAAGCTGAGCATGTAAGTTAGGTTGGGCATGCGCGATCCAATGAGTGTGTCGCCAAAGAACACGGGATGGAATCCGGCGCTGAGGAAGATTTCAAATTCGCCGGAATGGAACATCTCAACTTTGCGCACGTGTTCGCCGTCGCTCGGGCTTTCATACGTGCGCAGTTGAAAGATGCGTTTGGCTTTGGTGGCTGCAGCGGCGGGCGGTGTAAGCTTGGGCCATCCTTTGAAAGCCGCAAGCAGCGAAACCTCCACGCGCTGAAAAGACGGTGCCGCGGAGGTCGCATTCCGGAAAGTGTCGGCCGCCTTCAGGAATTCCGCGTCCTCAGCCAGGCGCAAATCGAGCTCCGCCAGCGCCTCGACGGATGAGCCCGGAATTAGCAGCGAATATGCGGGTGTTTCAGGTCCGATATCGAGCTTGAATGCCCCAACCGGCCCCAGCCCCATCCGGCCCAGCGCTGGAAGCAACGCGCTGGAGAAATAGCTCTCGATTACCTTTAACTGTTGACCGCTGACGAGGTTATACCTGCGCAACTGGTAGAACTCGCGGCGCGTGCTCGGGGAAGCGTCGGAGGCCGGGGCGCTCGCAGACGATTCCTGACCGCCGGCCTTTGCGGCTGCGGCTAAGGTTGAAGCGGCAATGGATGCAGCAATAAATCGGCGGCGTTTCACTCGGTCCCCCGAGAGCGATTGTACCCGCCGGAAGGAGCAGGGGCCTTCAGGCCCGGAGCCGATAAACCGCAACTATCTCGGCGTGCCCGTGTTTTTGAAAACCAGAAGCTCTGCCGAGCTTCAATGGTTTTTCGGCAACTCCCGCCGAAACCTGTGCCGCCGTTCCCCAAAAGGACGGCGGCATTTTTTGTGTCGATTGTCTGAATTGGGTCGGACTGCGCCACAGCTAAGCGGACTTGGACCCGTGACTGTCTTTCCGCGGTTCGAAAAGCCTCGGCCGAACAGCGACTAGGCTCTTGGGAACTTCGCGGCAGGCGCAATGAACCTGGTGCTCGCGATGCCATTGGATTCGCTCTTCCAACATGGCCTTTGGCGGCATCTTGTTCCGGTCGTGCCAGAGTTTGTTCACGGGTTTCTGCATTCACAAGTGGAATGGGGTGGCGCTATGGCAATTCCCGAACTTTGAGATCCTTGAACGTGATGGGGTAACCTTCGGATTCCAGACCGACGTAGCCCTTGTCGAGGCCCACCTTGGTTGTATTCACAACCTCGCCGTTCACAGCGAGAGTGCATGTGTCGCCGACGCAACGGATGTCGTAGGCGTTCCAATCCCCGGCCGGCTTGACCCGATTCTCCTTCATGTCTTTTTTCAAGTCGAAGTACGTGAGCTTCCCGTCGACCGGAGTTTGGCCGAAAATGTATCCGCCGTCGAGCTGGGTTTGAGCCTGGTGCCAAATGGAACCGTCGAGATTGTTACGGAAGAAGACGCCGCTGTTGTATTTGGGGTTGGGGGCGGTGACAGGTGTGAAGCGCCACTTGACGTGAAAGGTGAAGTTCGTGAACTCGCGGTTGTACCGCAGCCATTCGTGGCCGCCGTTGCCGTCGCAGACGATTTGACGCCTGGCGGAATCAATGTGCCACTGCGCGACTTGGCTGACAGGGTGGTCAGGCGGGATGGCCACTCGTGTCCAGGCGTCTTGTTGATTGGCGGGAAAGAAGTCGACTTTTTGAGCGGCGGCGGGCAGCACAGCGAGCAGAAGCGTGACGCAGGAAAGAAAGATCAACGCGTCAACCGGACAGTGTCCAGGTTTCCTGGTTTCGCTCAAAACTCGAATCATCGATTGTTCCCCCGCGGGCGCTCGCGCAAGTCTTTGTCTCGTATCACGAATCGAGAGGAATTGTAGCACCGGGCGTAAAGGTGAACTCTCCGACCCGCGACGTTGTATTCTTCGCTGGGTTTGCAGAGATCGCGCTAGCGCGCGATGAGGAACATCACCCAGCTGAACACGATCACCGAGCCGACAAAGAGCGCGAAACAATACGCGCCGTAGCGGAACATGCGTCTTGGGGTGTCGCGCATGGTGATGCCGAAGACGGTCGAGGCCGAGAGCGCGAACAGCAGGACCGCTGTGAAATGGGAGGGATGCATCAATGCATTTCTCCTTCACTCGTATCTCTTGTCAAAATCACGCGAGGTTGCGATTTCTTGAGGAAATCGCAACTTGACGGCAACTGCTCCGGCCGAGAACGGAAGGAGAAATGCATCAGGACTTCCTCCCCGTGCGCAGATTATGCGCGTCAACGGCGGCGATGATGTTCAACAGCCCCGCAACCTCGATAAACTTGGTGCCGTAGTCGGCCACCGTGGTCTGCACCGGCGTTCCGCCCCACCCGGCCGCGCGGCTCAGGAAGTAGAGCAGTCCGCTGCCGAGATCGCCGGCCATGCCGAGAATGTCGAGAATGTCCTGTCCGCTGGTGTACAGCTTGCCCTGCATGGCCAGGCCGAGCGCAAACATCGAGATGATGGAGACGGCGAGCAGTGCGCCGCGAATCGGCTTGCGAACCAGAAAATGTCCAGCCCCCGGCACCAGCCACCCTGCAATCAGCGGGAGGTAGACAAATCCTTGGCTTGTGGTATTAGCCGCGGCAGGCTTGCCCGCCGCGTTGGGCTTGTTCGGAGTGGTTGCCATTCCTCTATCGACTATACAAGACAGCGGGGCCAGCCGAGTTAGCGGAGTTGACGATGTAGGCGTCGCAAGGCCCGCGGTTCACGCCGAGGTCGCCCCAGTCACTGCGTCTCAGATGCGGACTAACTCCTGTTGCATGCGGCCCGTGACCCAGGCTTTACCGGGGGCCGTGATCATGTTGATCTCGCTGCGCACGCCGAACTCGGGCAGATAGATGCCGGGCTCGACCGAGAAGCAGGTGTGAGGCAGGATGCGGCGGATGTCGTGCGTTTCGAGATTATCGAGGTGCGCGCCGGAGCCGTGAATCTCGTGCGCAATGTTGTGGCCGGTGCGATGGACGAAGAAGTCTCCGAAGCCGGCGTCGCGAATGACGGCACGCGCGGCATCGTCGGCTTCAAAGCCGGCAATGGGCTGGTTCGTCGCGAATGCTTTTTCAACGGTTTCAATCGCGGCATCGCGCGCGCGGCGGACGGTATCGAAAACGAGAAGCTCTTTCTTTGAAGGCTCGCGGCCGACGACCCCGGTCCACGTCACGTCGTAGAACACACTTGTGGCCGTGTCCTGCCTGCCCCATATATCGATAAGCAGAAAGTCGCCTTCGCGAATTGGCGAGGCGCGCTCTGCGGTGGGCTCGTAGTGCTGGTCGCTGGTATTGGCGTTGACGCTGACGTCTGGTCCGTTTTCCCAGACCAGGCCCTCGCGGCGCATGGCTTCGCGAAGCCAGACGACGAGATCGTACTCCGTGAATCGGTCGCCGCCGCCGGAGGGTGGACGTAACCGGCGCGCAATCTCGGCCCATGCGCCAACAAGAATCAGGTCGATGGCTCGCTGAGCGGCGGAGTGGCTGGCAATCTGATCCTCTGTGAGGACAGCTTCAAACTCGCTTACCAGATCGGCTGAGGTGACAATCTCCTTCCCGAGCGAACGCAAGAATTCAACGGTGCCGGCATCGACCATCGAAACGTACATGATGTCGTTGTTCGGCGAATATTGCATCGCGATTTTTTCCTTGTCTTGGAGCAGATCCTTGAGCCCGGCGTACAATTCCTGCCAACTGGAGTACTGCGTCTTCGTGCCGGGCAGCATATCCAGCCGCGCCTGCTCAATGCAATGAACGAGCTTACGTGGCTCGCCCGTCGCTGGAATGAAGTAGTACCACCTGCGCGTGACGTGGGCATTGGGATCGAGGCCCAGAATGCGTGCGGCAATGGGGTCGCGGTGATGATGGTCGTAGAAGAGCCAGCCGTCGAGCTTCGATTCGCGAAGGGCCGTTTGAATGGCATCGAGATTCATACGGGAATGATAAGGCAGCTTCTAGCCTTCAGCGAACAGCCTTCACGCGATGGCGCGGCGCTTCTCACCCTGGAGCTTGATCGACACATGGACCAGCGTGAGCGCGGCTGGAGTGACGCCGGGAATGCGGCTGGCCTGGCCGATCGTCATCGGCCGGATGCGTTCGAGCGTTTCGCGCATCTCGCGCGAGAGGCCGCTGATCGTGCCGTACTCGAGCCAGGTAGGGATGTTGACGGACTCGGCAGCCTTCAGCCGCTCGATGGACTTCTTCTGCTGTTCGAGATAGCCGGCAAACTTGATTTCGGTTTCGACGGCACGGGCTTCGTTGCGGAGGGTGGAGCGGGCGATGGAGGAGGCGGTCTCCTTGGAGTTCGCGCGGGCCCTACGGTACGGCACGGAACTTACTGATTGGCTGTCCCAGGACTTCGCTACGCTCTGGCCTGGGCTATTCTCGGGCTCTCCCTCCGGGAGGCCAGCGGCTAAAGCGAATTCCGCCAACAGCGGATCGAGTGCAAGCTCGTCGCGGAGCGCAGCTAGCAGCGGCTCGATCGTCACTTCGGGGCGCTTAAGAAGCTGCGCCCAGGTAATGCCCGCGGTTGCAGGTAATGAATCGAAACCTGCGCGCTCGAGCTTTGCGGGATCGACTTTGCCCGCGGTGAGCAACTGTTGCAACGCAGCCATGCGCGCCTGCTTCTGCTCGTACTCGGCCCAGGCTTCGTCGTTGATGAGGCCGAGCTTTCGCCCATATGGAGTAAGGCGGCGATCGGCGTTGTCGATGCGCAGGTGCAGCCGGAATTCGGCGCGCGAGGTGAACATGCGGTACGGCTCGTTGGTTCCCTTCGAGATCAAGTCGTCAATGAGGATTCCCGTGTAGCCCTCGGTCCGGTCCATGGTGAACGGCGGCTGACCCTTGAGCCACAACGCGGCGTTGATGCCGGCCATGATTCCCTGGCACGCCGCTTCCTCATAGCCACTTGTCCCGTTGATTTGCCCAGCAAGGTAAAGGCCTGTGAAGGCCTTCACGCGCAGGGTGCGATCAAGCTCGGTAGCATCGACGGAGTCGTATTCGATGGCGTAGCCGGGGCGCAGCAGCTCGGCCTGGTCGAGGCCGGGGATGGAATGGACCATCTGCCACTGTACCTCCATGGGCAGCGACGTGGACATGCCGTTGATGTAGACCTCGTGGGTGTTGAGGCCTTCGGGCTCAAGGAAGAACTGGTGTTGCGTCTTGTCAGGGAATTTGACGATCTTGTCTTCGATCGACGGACAGTAGCGCGGTCCGATGCCCTGGATGCGGCCCGAATACATGGCCGAGCGATGCACGTTTTCGCGGATAAGGCGAAGCGTCTCCGGCGTGGTGAAGGCGATATGGCACGAGACCTGCGGCTGCACGATCTTCTTCGTTCGGAAGCTGAAGGGTGTTGGGTCTGCATCGCCGGGCTGCTCCTCAAACATCTCCCACTTAATTGTTCGGCCATCGAGGCGCGGAGGCGTCCCTGTCTTGAGACGGCAAGTGCGAAGGCCGAGCGCACGAAGTGCTTCTCCGAGCAGGACTGAGGCGGGCTCGCCGCTTCGGCCGGCGGGATACCGCTCTTCGCCGCAATGGATGAGGCCGTTCAAGAAAGTTCCGGTGGTGATGATGGTGGCGCCGGCGAGGAGTTGGCGGCCGTCGCGAAGCTTGAGGCCGAGAACGCGGCGATGGGGGCGAGTGGGACGCGGAAGTTCGGGCGGCTCCGCGGAGATGGTCTCCCAGGTCCCCAAGTGCGAGGGACCTGGGGCACCCAGTTCTGTGGCTAATTCGGATTCTTCAATCACCAGATCGACGACCTCCGCCTGGCGAATGTGAAGGCCGGGCTGAGACTCGAGGACCTCGCGCATCTTGACACGGTAAAGCTGCTTATCGCACTGGGCGCGCGGGCTCCAGACAGCTGGACCGCGCGAAGCGTTGAGCAGGCGGAACTGGATGCCAACAGCATCGGCCACTTCGCCCATGATGCCGCCCAGGGCGTCGACTTCGCGGACTAGATGGCCCTTGGCGACGCCGCCGATGGCAGGGTTGCAGCTCATCTGGGCGATGAGGTCGAGGTTCATCGTGATGAGCGCGGTCTTGAGGCCCATGCGCGCGGCAGCCATGGCGGCTTCGCAACCGGCGTGCCCAGCGCCCACGACAACCACATCGTATTGTTCGGTGAAAGCCATCCGATTCTATTTTACGGGGTATCAGATCGGCGCGGCGGCTGGCGCGAGGGATTGCCTGATCAATACACGACGGCGTAAGCGCGTGCTTCGAGGTCGGGCGGCCCGGACGCTGACGCATTCGGGAGATTTGAGTGAACGCGGACGCGGACCGGAACTCCGGGAGTGAGGTCGTTGACGTCAATATCGGCGATCAGCAAGGAGGGTTGGCCTCCGAACAGGCGATGGCGGCCCTGGTGAACCAGCCGGAAAGGAATAGGCCGGTCCCATTGGGTGACTTCGAGGGTCAGAACCTGGTGTTCGCTTCGCGGTGGAGGGTCGCCGGCGGAGCCACCTTGCTGGGGGTGGCCTGCTGAGACCTTGGCCCGCACGATGATGCGCAGGGCGCCTTGAATGGGTGGATCGAGGCTCGCTTCAATTGTGCCGGAATCACCGATCTGAAATGCTGCGTCAATCGGTTCAACGGCGGAGGCCTTTGGGTGAGCGGCATTGGCGATGCCCGCGCCGCCAGCCAGCAATACCAGGAATAGAGCCCGCGATGCCGACAACATCACGCTGCCTGCAATTCAAGAATGATGGCCGCGCCACGCGGCTGCAGATTCACGGCGGAGGCGCGTCCATTCTGGTCGCGCAGAATCGTCGCGCAGAGGCTGAGCCCCATTCCGGCCGTCTCGCCGCAGGCGCGCGCGGGGACAAATGGGTCGAAGGCTCGCTCGGGGTCAAGAAAGCCGGGGCCGGAGTGGGTCACAGAGATGTGCACGAGGCTGCCCTCGCGGGCCGCTTCGAGGCGAATGGATTTGGACTCCTTCGGCGCCCAAGAGGGGCCCTCACGGTCAACGGCGCCGATGGCGTATTGCAGGCAATGGAGCAGCGCTTGCCGCAACTGCTGCGCACCACAAAGGATCCGGGGCATTCCGGGCGCCACATTGACCTGGAACTCGATGGAACGCTGCAGGAATTCGGGCCGATAGAGCTGTTCCATATCGGACAGCAGCTCGGTAACGGAGATGGCGGCCGGCTGGTCAGACGGAGCATTCGAAACACGAGAGAGGCTTTGGAGCGTGGAGCGGATGCTGCGCGCCTCATTGACGATGGCCTCGACGGCCTTGCGATCGTGTGTTTCAAGCAAAGGCGATTCCTGGAGAAGAGAGGCGTAGCCGAGGATGACGGTGAGGGGGCTGTTCAATTGCTGCGTCACATTGCCCGATAACTGGCCGAGGCTGGCAAATCTCTCGGAGTCGATCAGTTTTTCAAAGAGCATCGTCTGACTGCGCGTGGCCTGGAGGCGTGCCACGAGCATCTCGATGGGAAGAAGGTCGTCGAGGCGAGGAACACTGGTCGAGTGGGCATCGCGCCCGCCATCGCCGCGCATTCCCCCAAGTAACAATGCTCCATCGATCCCGGAGCGCCCAATCATTGGGATGGCCAGGACGGAAGTGAAGCGCAGACGAGCCAGGTCGTCACCGGGAATGAGCCACGGCGTGAGATCGAGACGGACTGTTTTGCTGTGCGGGACGGCGATCGGGACCGAGCCAGGAACGAGAAAGCCTTCCACGGGGATTCGGCTGGCCAACTGGCCGAGTGGCCCGGCAATCGCAATCTCTAAGCCAGCACTGCCGGCGAGTTGGTAACGGCCGCCACGTTCAAGCAGCAGCGCGACCTGCGCGAAGCGGCTGTTTCTCACAACGGTGTCACAAACATCGGCGGCCTGGCGGTCGAAATCCTCGACCCGGCGGCGAGTAAGCATGAGGTTGGCATAGGCCTCGAGCTGGCGCCGGGCGCTGCGTTCGCGCTCTTGTGCCGCTTTGTTGCTCGTCAGCTCGTTCTCGAGGGCGAGCACGATCATGCCCACAGCGGCGACCACCTTGCCCATGACAATCATGCGGGTCAAGTTGATGTCGAGCGGGAAATAGTGGTCAACTTCGAGAAGAACATGCACTGAGGCTAGCGACCAGGCGAGGAAACCGAGGACGCTGAGGAAGACGCCTGGAGAAAGACGGCGCGAGACAAAGATGAGCAGCACAGCCGTCATCTGCAGGTTGACGCACTCGACAAAGGTGAGCCCAGACCCGGCTCCCCGCAAGCAACAGACCCAGATGGCAAAAGTGCCGAGGACGGAGCTGAATGAAACTCCCACCCAGACAGGCACCGTGCCCTTGGTCATTCCCCAGAACACCCCGACACCAAAGCTCATGCCCACCAACGCCGGAAAGACGAGAAAGGCCGGACTATGAGGCTGGATTCCGCCGAGCACCCCGTAAAGGAGGATGGAATAAAGGACAAGAGGTGCGGCATACAGGACGACAAAAGGGACCTTAATTCGTCCAATGCGGAACCGCAGCGGCGAAAGCGAGCCAAGAAACATGGCCGCACTAAGTTGAACGAACGTTTCGCCGGAAACCACCAGCCAAGGAGAACCCGACCCTGAGTAGCCATTCATGGTGTAGAGAAGGATCATGGCCACGATGGAGAAGAGGAATCCCAGGAACCAGAGCAGAGAGCGGGCATCGCGGAAGCGGAGATAGAGGTAGCCAAAGGCGGGCAGCAGAAGCGCCGTCAGCATCAGAGCCGGAAGGTGATAGTAGTCGGGCATGAAAGCCGCGAATCTCCTTCCCTATCAACGAAAAATACAGATCCATCGATGCATGCGGATCCGCGCCTAACACATATGTTGATGGCCACGGGCCGCGAGACGGCACGCCTGCTCATCGCGCCGTGACAGGGCGTTCCATGGCTAGTATCGAAGCCATCCCAATGCTGAGTACATCCGTCTAAAGTTGCAGCGGGATGCGAGTATTGAGGTGCGGGTTCCCCCGGCCTATGCACTATGGCCAACACCCCAGGAGGCAAGTTTCTGTGAATCTTCGAAACCTGATTGCGGCGATCGCGGTAGCTGGCTGGGCGCTGATGGCTGCTGCGCAGGATAAGGCATCGTTTACGCCGATGCCGCTCGACTCAGGCTTTGGCCGCATGGATCTTTCGGACCCGCCGGTAACGCCGGACCAGATCATCAAAGAGTTCTCGGCGAAGGAGACGGAGTTTCAGGAGGCGCTCAATCACTATACGTACCGCCGCACCGCGAGCGTGGACGAGATCGACGACGACAACAAGGTGAGCGGGGAATGGTACGAAGTTGACGATGTGATCTTCGACCAGACGGGCAGGCGAACCGAAAGGGTGGACTACGCGCCACCGAATACGCTGAAGCAGATCATGATGTCGCCCACCGATCTCCAGGACCTTCAACACGGCTATTCGTTTGTGCTGACTACCGCGGACCTTCCCGCCTATGACATCAAATACGTGGGGCAGCAGCAGGTAGACGAGGTAAAGTGCTACGCTTTCGACGTGAGCCCGAAGACGATCGTGAAGGGCAAACGGTATTTCGAGGGACGCGTATGGGTGGACACGGACGATCTGCAGATTGTGGTGACGGATGGCCACATGGTGCCCGATGACACGCGCAAGAACTCCGCCGACCTGCATGCTCCGTTTATCACCTGGCGACAGCAAGTCGACGGCCACTACTGGTTCCCCGTGTATTCCAAGGGCGAGGGAGTCCTGCACTTTCCCGGCGGCTATGGCTACATGGCCCAGGACGTACACATTAAGGAATTGATTAAATTCACCGACTACAAACGATTCGGCTCATCCAGCAAAGTGTTCTACAACGGGCAAGAGGTTAACAACAACGGGCAACAGCCGAATCCCGCGCCAGGCCCCCAACCGGGCAGTCCCGCGCCAAATGCCCCACCGGCCAGCGGCAAATAGATCGGACACAGCACTCCGCATAGCGTTAGCAAAATGTATGCCGCCGCGGGAAGTTGAACGACTCCATTGGCGACGGGCTCGGAGGCCGGGTGATCTACTACATTCGTGACGGGAGGCTTGAAACGAGCGCCCGTTCAAGGTAGAGATGCGGCGCCTCCTCCATCAGAATGTCGCGCGGATTCTTTGCGTCCTGGCTTTAGCGGCTTGCTGGCGGCCGCTGCACGCCGGCGCACAGGCGGCGGGAAACGCACAAACGGAACTAGGACAAACCCCGACCACGAAGCCAAACAGCGCAGGCGCAGGCCATGATGCCGCTCAAGACTCGAGCGCCGGGTCGAGTGGGGACGACGCGAGCAGCGATGTCGAAACCACCTTCCCGCACACATTGACCGGGCGGTACTGGATCTCAGGTCAAGCGAACATCGTTGTGCAAGGTTACAAGGCGTTCAAAGCTCAATACAGCGGACCGAACAGCCTGACGAATTGGTCGCAGAGCGCAACGACGCACCTGCTGACGCTCTACACCGGATACGAGCTCTCGCAATCGACCGAAGTCTTCGCCGATATCGAAGATGCGACAGGTAATGGTGTTGGAAACGAAGACGGATTAGGCGGCTACGTCAATCTGGACGTCGTGCGTATTCGGCAACACGTTCCGGGAGCTCAAGCTCCATACCTGGCGCAGCTCATGTTGCGCGAGATTATTCCGCTGACGGGCGACCGCGTCGATGCCGATCGCGATGAGCTGGATCTCGCGACTTCGCTGCCCGCACGGCGCATCGAAGTTCGGCTGGGCAAGATGGACCTGACGGACTTCTTCGATGTAAACACTTATGGTTCCGATAGCAATCTGCAATTTCTGAATTGGGCGATCGACGACAATGGCACTTACGACGTGGCCGCGAACGCGCGTGGATACACCGAGGCGGCGGTCATTGAGTACGACGATCGTTCGCACTCGGTGCGCTTTGCCGAAGCGATGATGCCGAAGACCCCGTTTGGACAATTCCTGGACGCGAACCTTGCGCGCTCGCGAGCGGAGAATCTGGAACTGGAAGCGCGGGGCAAGCATATTCTTCATCGTGACGGCGTAGTGAGGGTGTTGAGCTATCTGAATCACGCCAACATGGGAAGCTACCACCAGGCCAATGCGGAGTTTCTTGATGGCCAGACTGCAACGGCAGACATCATCGCGACGCGGCGTGAGGGACGGCATCGTTACGGATTCGGCTTGAACATGGAACAGGAGATTACGAACGACTTCGGCATCTTTGGGCGCCTGGGTTGGAGCGACGGACACAACGAGGCCTTTTGCTACACCGAGGACGATCGAACGCTGCAGATCGGCGGGCTCGTCAAAGGGAGCCCATGGCGACGCAGCAGCGATCGTGTCGGAGTTGCATTTGTGGCCAACGGAATCGTGCCCGAGCATCAACAGTATCTTGCGCTGGGCGGAGTGGGCATCATGCTGGGCGACGGCGGGTTGAGCTACGGCAGCGAGAAAATCGTTGAGACCTTCTACACCGCTCATCTCTGGCGCGGTTTCTCGATGTCCTACGATTTTCAGCACGTGATCAATCCCGGATACAACCAGGCGCGCGGACCGGTGGCGGTTTCAGCGGTCCGGTTCCACACGGAATTCTAAAGAGTACGTCGACTCGGGAGTTAGCTGGGGCGGAGGGGCACGACGCCCGCGCCCATGAGGACGATCGACCGCTGCGCAAAAGGCGAGTAGACGAGCAGCGCGGTGCATGCCAACGCGAGACCGAAGTTGATATGGTGCAGCAGAAGGAAGGGCGACAGCGACCAAAGCTCGTCTGAGAAAAGCAGGAACGGCCAAAGCGCAAGGAATTTGTCGCGGAATCCGGGTGCGTGGAACAGCGCGGCGCAAAGGACGAAGGCGCGGACAGGAATAAGTACAGCGGCCGAAATGAAAAGCACGCGGAAGATCACCGTGACGCCGGGAAGTGGCGAGAGGAGACCGTCGATCTCAGAAAGGTTGGCGAGCGCGCCAATATAGAAACCCAGATACATGAGCTGAAAGAGGACGAAAAGGGTTTGCACCACAGGGAAGGACGTTTTGGGAAGGTCGTCCGGAGTAGAGAGAATCCTTTTGCGCAGCGGAATCTGAGGCAACGAGGCTGGATCGCTGCCTGTCGAGGTCTTTGACTTGTCGAGCGCGGACTGCGCGCCGTCGCCGGAATCGATTCGTTCGACTGGCGAGAGGAAGCGATAGCCGCGGCGGGCGAGAGTCTCAACGAACCGCGAACTGCCGCCCGTATCGCCGAGGGCCTCGCGGATGCGATTGACCGCGGAGTTGACGCCATGGTCAAAGTCAACAGAGGTACCGTCTGGCCAAAGCGCTCGGGAGATTTCATCGCGCGTGACTAACTGGCCAGGCCGATCGAGAAGCATGAGGAGAACCTGGAATGGCTGGGCATTCAGCTTGACCCGCATTCCCTGTCGGCGTAACTCACCCGTAGCGGCATCGGCTTCAAAGATTCCAAAGCGGTAGCGCTGTGCCGGCCGAAGGTCGTTCCTCGAGTCCGCCATGTCTTTCGATCAGTTTAGTCGATTGAGAGTAGAGCCGAAGACCGCCGAACACAGTGAACGCTTCGCTGGAAGTTAGACGATTGGAAGCAATTGCGCCGTGAGAGTGATTTATTCGCCGGCGATGCGGCGTACATAGCCCATTCATCATCGAAGGGGTCAGGTGCACAGATGACGCGAGTTTATTGCTTCAGGTTCATGGCGATTGGGACGGCGGTGCTCTTTTCGGCGGCGCCGTTCCTGGCGGCCGAAATGCCGAGTCCGGCTGCGGTGGCTGGATTCAACGACTATGTTGCGAAGGTGGAGGCGCGACTGGCCGAGCAGCATAAGTCAGCAGATGGATTTCTGGCTCCCGTGGATCGGACGCGCCTCAGGAACGGTGATGTGGTGATTGAGCGCGTGACACCGCCGGCTACCAATGGGTTGCCGGGTGCACTGATGCAGGACTGGCGCGGGACGGCATTTGTTCCCGGAGCCAAAGGCGAGGACTTTGAACGGGTGATGCGGAATTTTGATGTTTTTCCGCGAATCTATTCGCCGGAAGTGCTGAAAGCCAGCGTGCGGACAATGGGAGTGAATCATTACCAGGTAATAATGCGCGTGCGGCAGCAGCATATTGTGACTGCTGTGATGGACATGACTTACGACACCACGTTTGGACGACTTGATGCGGGACATGGATACAGCTTGTCACCGAGTACACAAATCACCGAGATTGACGCGGCAGGTACGCCGCAGGAGCGTGTTTTGAGCGCGGATGAAGATCACGGCTATCTGTGGCGGTTGAATAACTATTGGAGTTACGAAGAGGGGGATGGGGGATTGTATATCCAGGTCGAGTCGGTCTCATTGAGCCGGTCCGCGCCGAAGGGGCTGGGGTGGATGATTGGGCCATTTATAAAGGCCGTGCCGAGAGAATCGTTGGAGTTTACGGTACAGGCGACGCGAAATGCGCTGAAAAAGTAAGGGCGCATTGAATGTGGCTGACTGTCGAGTTGACGCCGCGCTCGTAGTCGATGAAGTTTCCTTTGGGTCAAACCGCGCAAGAAATGCCGTCGCGGGTGACAAACTGACCTGGCCCATCCAAAGATCAATCGAGAAGCATGAGAAGAACCTGGAATGGCTGGGCATTCAGCTTGACGCGCATTCCCTGCCTGCGCAGCTCACCCGTTGCAGCATCGGCTTCAAAGACTCTAAAGCGATAGCGCTGTGCCGGCCGGAGGTCGTTCCTCGAGTCCGCCGTGTCTATCGATCAGTTTAGTCGATTGAGAGTGAGACCCAAACGCGGCCAGGCCAAGAGATGACTCGCTGGAAGTCCAACGCCTGCAAGGAATTGCGCCTTGAGAAACATTCGTCTCCGGATGATGTAACGTGCATTGCCGGCGCGTCGTCGAAAGGGTATGGTGCACAGTATGTCGCGGGACCAATATCGTAGATGGGGAGTTGGCGGGGCAACCCTCCTCATTCTGGCCTCGGGGGCTCTGGTTGCCGAGGAGCCTACGCCCGCGGCTCAGGCAGGCTTCAACGCCTATGTGGCGCGGGTAGAGTCGCGGCTGGCGGAGCAGCACCAATCGGCGGCGAGCTTTCTGGCTCCGGTGGATCGGGCGCGGCTGCGCAACGGCGAAGTGATCATCGAAAAGCTCACGCCAGAGCCGGGTGCGGAGTTGCCCGGAGCGCTGATCCACGATTGGCGCGGAACTGCGTTTGTACCCGGCGCACACGGCGAGGACTTTGTCCGGTTGCTGAAGGACCTTCCCGCGTATCCGCGCGTGTTTGCGCCTGAAGTGCTGAGCGCGGGGTCCGTTGTGAGAGAGGGCGATCGGATTGAGGCAACTCTGCGCGTCAAGCAGCAGCACGTCATTACGGTCGTGCTGGACACAGACTATGACATCAGTTTTTCCCAACTTGACGCTGCGCATGGGTCCAGTCTCCTGCGCAGCACGCGTGTTGTTGAGATCGATGCACCCGGGACCGCGCATGAACGCGCGTTAAGCGCGAGCGAGCAGCACGGGTTCCTGTGGCAAATGAATCTGTACTGGAGTTATGAAGAGCGTGACGGAGGACTGTACCTCCAACTTGAAAGCGTGTCGCTGTCGCGATCCATCCCAACCGGTCTTGGCTGGTTGATTGGGCCTTTCGTGGAGAGCGTGCCAAAGGAGTCCCTGGAGTTTACGCTGCGCGGGGCACAGAACGCCCTGAAGAAATAGCACTACAAGCGCGCCGGGATGAAAGGGCTGGGAAGGAGACGCAAATGAGTACACAGATTCTTGCGGCAAAGAATGAAGCGGGATTTGAAGATGCGCGGCGAGTCAATCAAGCGTTGACGGCGAGGATCGAGAAGCGCGCATTGCAGTGGATGGCGGAACGCGCGCCACGATGGGTGAGCTCGGACCAGCTGACAATTCTGGGTTTGAGCGCGCAGATTGGAGCGGGGGTTTGCTATGCATTGTCGCGCTTTGATCGCCGAATTCTGCTGGCGGCGATTGCCTGCCTGGCACTGAACTGGCTGGGCGACAGCCTTGATGGGACACTGGCGCGCGTGCGGCGGCAGGAGCGGCCGCGGTATGGATTTTACGTGGACCATATCGTCGACGTTCTGGGATCTGTGGCGCTCATGTGCGGGCTTGGCTGCAGTGGACTGTTGCATTGGGCAACAGCGATGGCCATGCTGGTTGCCTTTCTGGTGCTCTCATGCGAGAGCTACCTGGCAACCTACACACTGAAATGCTTTGAGCTTTCGCAGGGGATCTTTGGCCCAACCGAGATTCGGATTCTGCTGGCTGCCGGGACACTGGCAGCATTGCGCAACCCGTATGCGACGGTGTTTGAACACAAGGTTCTGCTATTCGACCTGGGCGGAGCAATCGGCACGCTCGGAATGGCGGCGATGGCTCTCGGGGTCACTTTGCGGCACACGGCGCAACTCTATGGGCAAGAACCGCTCAAGTGAATGAGCCGATGCGTGTGGGCGAAACCAATGGCCGCATAAAGTGTGGAACCGGCGCGCCGATGAAAGAGATCGAAGGGGTATCTTCGGGGATTCGAAGCATGTCGCAGGGGGAGCAAATGCGATATTCTGCTTCGTCCTGAGGAAACCCGCCGTGCCAAGCTCGATGAATCACGCGACCTACAAGAATCCCGCGGTTCTGTCGCATCATGCGATGCGCAGGATGGTCGGCATCATCGCGCTGTTGCTGCCTTTTGTCCTCGCCGGCGGAACGATTCTGCTCTCTCTTCTCGGACCCAACCATGCACTGCCTCATCCTCTGCTGCAGCGATCGATCAGCGACTATCGCTGGACGTCAATGAGAGATTGCCAAGTGGGGGGACTGTGCGCGATCGCAGCGTTCCTGATGTGCTCCCGTGGATACGACTGGGTCGATGAGATCACCGGGTATCTGGCTGGATTTCTCACATTGGGTGTGGCACTGTGCCCTTCAGTCAATCCTCGGGATTATGTGCACACACCGCTGCAGTTGGAGTTGAATACGGTTCACACCGTATTTGCGGCGCAGCTGTTTCTAGTCCTCGCCTATTTCTGCTTGGTCCTTTTCCGTAAGACGGCTCCGGGCAAAACCCTCACGAAGCGCAAGCGGCATAGAAACGTGGTCTACGCGACCTGCGGCACGATCATTCTGACCTGCGATGTTGTGATGGTCAGTCTGAATATCGCGGGCGCCGAGCGACTGCTCCGGCCTATCAATCCGCTGCTGACATGCGAGTCTCTGGCCCTGATTTCCTTCGGCGTCGCATGGCTTACAAAAGGCAACGGATTCCTTCGAGACAGGCCGCACAACCATGTGCAGCCCGCCTGAGCGGGGCTGGGCGCCGTCCTGCGAACCGCGTCTGCACGGGAATGATTATCCTTTTCGGGCAGCTCTGCTAATGAGCGCTTCCCGTCTTGGTCTGATCCGAGCTTTGCGGACCTTTCAAAGGAGCTTGCCTGCGAATGGGCACACGGGCATCGCGAGCGAAGTACCAGCGAGCCGTAAGCGACCATGAATTCACGATGAGGCTGTGGCTGCTCAACTGCGGCCGGTAGAAGAAGGCCGAGTAGTTGGGCGCGAACGACAGGTTCCCAACCGCAGGAAGCACCAGCGAGAGACTCAATGGGATGGCGTATTCAGTTTGTGAGGCCAGCTCGGCGGAGGGAGTACGGCCGAAGTAGTAGTCGCCGGTGGTGTTGGTAACCAGACTGATTTGCCTGTCTGGCGATTTTCCCAGGAATTGGGGAAGACGGTTCTGCAGGTAAATCTCCCAGTAATAGCCGGGAGTGTGAAGAGACTTGGCTAACGGAGGGCCAGACAGCATCGTGCTGCCATTGATGGGCAATGCTGGGCCTTCGGAATCTGCGGTAGAGAAGCAGTTTTGCAGCGTGACGGTCGCACTCACCGGGCAGGTCTTCGGCGTGCCAGTGGGGCCGTCTTGCAACGTGATCGACGCAAGTTGGCCATTCAGGGTGCTGAATTCCAGGCCGGTTTGAATGTAGCTTCCATTCCAGAAGAATGCTTTCTGCGAGCTCTGCCCGAACTCCTCTCGGAGGCCGGCCTGGTCAGTCCATCCCGTGGTGCGCGGGAGCTGGACGGTTAGCTCGGTACGGTTTCCAGCGGCAGGCGCACTTGCCGCGAAGGGGAAGAACAAGTAGGGAGTGTCGACCTCAATCTGATATTGATGCGGGGTAAAAACCAGCAAAGTACGCGGAAGTGACCGCACGCCCCGCACCTGGCTGCCTTTGCCTTTGCCATAAAGACGAACCTGCAGGAAGGGGCTTTCGATCCAATTGTTCAACGAATACGACGCGTTGATCGGCTTATTCAGGAGGTTGCCGAGGACCTGACGGTTGTAGGTGAACGTCGATTGAAGGCCGATTGACAACGGAAAGCGATTTTGCGCGGAGGGATTTGATGAAGCGTCGGGAACGCGGAGATCGACTAGAACTCTGCTTCCTGTCTCAAGATCAAGATCCTGCGAGGTAGGCGCGGTAGCTTGGGCATTGGAGACGCCCTGGAAGTTCGCCACGTTTGCGTTCCCGCCCACCGGCTGCCGCGCGGAGAAGCCCGCGATCAACTTGGCAAAATCCACCTGCAATAGGCGTCTCTGCTGGAAGCTTTCATTCTGGGCGGCGATTGCACCCTCAACTGTGCCCGGTAGAGGAGCGGTGGTGGCCGACGCGAGACGAGTATTCGTGAGGCTGTTCAACAGATAGTGGGATATCGGGGAAGTGATGAAGGTTTCAGTTTCGACGTGATTGGAAGGTGGAAGTGCGTCCAGGGTTCCGTAGACCGACCTGTCCTCAGCAAGTTGATCGGTGGTGACCATCCAGTAGTAGTCATCATCAACGATTGGTGTTTGGGCGATGCAATAGGTGCTCTTGCCGGCGGATTGTGCATGGCATGTGGGATCGACCGGAATCCACAGGGGCTCGTTATTCTGATTGACGAGCGTTGGATTTGACAGAGACGACTGGACGATTCCGTAAGAGACCAGCCACTCCTGACTTGTGTCCGTCTCGGTCAGCTCGTTTTGCTGCTGAATAAGAGCATCAGATTGGTTGAGAATCTTCGCGATGTCCTGGCCTTTCACAGCAACGTATTCCAGGTAGTCGCCCTTCCAGAAAATGCGGTCCAGGGCTACGCGCAGCTTGCAGAGGTTCTCATTCGGGTCCCCGGTGCACATGTCGTAATTCTGGTAGCCCTCGCCGATTGGGCCCAATTGCACGTCTCTGCTTTGCAGCAGAACCACGTCCGCGTGCGCACGAGTCACTCCTGCGTCGGCCTGTCCCTTCACTGAGGGCTCGGTAGCTTTTTGCAAGTCGGCGAGGAGCGCCAACTCAGCCTTTTGCTCATTGTTTGAATTGTCCACGAAGGTGACGGGTTTCCCTTCGATCTGGCCCATCAGCTCGTACAGGAGTGCAATTGCGGATTTTGCTCCGATCCCCGCATTCGTGCTTGCCGTATTCGCGCCACCATTATTCGTGGCCGCCGTGCTGGCGCTGGCCGAGGCGTCGCCGCTCGGTGCGGCTTGAGCCGGCGAAGCAGGCGGGTAGATGCCGGTGGACTGATTCGTGATGACCAGCTTCTGCCCCTGAGTCCATTGCACCGTTGCGCGCGAAACTGCGCCGGGAAAGCGTCCGTCCGGCGGGTTCGGGAAGCCGTTAAAGGGAGTGAGAATCGGCGGAGGATGCCCCGTGTTGGCAATATTGATATCGTTTCCGTGATAGGCATAATTCAGAGTGAGATCGGGAGTATCGTATCCGGTCTCTTGTGCGCTGGCAGCAGTTCCAGTCTCAGTCTCACCCGCCTCGCTAATGACAATATTGATGGGCTGCTGGGCCGGCGAGGTAGCAAGCCGTTCCCAGACGCGCGCCGCCAGCACTTCCGCTTCGGTATGCGGCATCTGGGCCATCAGAACAACGCCGTTAAGCCGGCCCTCAACCAGCTCGGCGGCACGCACAAGTTCAGCGGAGACGACCACGGGATCGGTAGCGACTGCAGTGGCCGATAGGCCTTTTTGCGCCAGCTCCTGACTGGTTCGCAGGTAACAAATGCCGAACTCTGACGGCCAGTGCATGCCATCCAGCACCGAATCCGGATTCTCTTTGGCCTGGGGTGAATCTGGATCGTCTTTGCCGGCTTTCCCGTCGAGGCCGATGCACATGCGAAGGTTGGTCTCGGAAACTTCCTTCATGGTGTTCTGCCCAACCACTCCGATTACGAGGATCTTTTGGCCGTCGGCTCTGGTAGCTACCGTGTAGCCAACGTTTTTCTGTTCGATGGCGATGGTGCGCAGCAGACCATTGGTTGCGGCCTGGCGCGCCTGCTGGGTAAGAAGGAAGCAGGCGCCTACGCTCGAGGATCCGTTATCGGCCTTACATGCGGGAACGGTCTTGCCCGCGCTACTTGCAGTCAACTCCGCGCCGAACTCGTTGAGAACCTGCTCGAGCCCGGTCCGGTATGTGCACAGGTCACCGGCATCAGCCTTTTCCATGGCATCGGCAAAGCTGGCGCCGGCCTGGCACTCGGGCCAATTCTCGAGGCCGGATAAGAGATTGGTCACGCCCGCGGCCGACAGGTCGCTCCCTTTCTCTGACGCGCCGCCGTCCATTTTGCCCGGAGCCGCCTTGTGGGCTCCTCGTTTTGATTCTCCGGATTTTCCGAAGAGGGCCGAAACCTGCGGCCAGCGCGTCTCCCAGGCCGATTGCAAGATGGCAAGCTGGTCGCTTACGAGCAATTTGAGCACGGAGTCCCGGCCGGCCGCGGTCATCGCCGCGTCAGTGGCAAGTTGCCGCATGGCTTCGGTGGTCAGGTTTTCTCCGTTGCTGGCGCTGAGGCTGTCAAGCCGGTCGAGCCAATCGTTGGGCTGCGACAGCCCACTTTGAGCGCACGTCGTGGAATCAGGCGAGAATGGGTCGTCGCTGAACAGAAGCGGGCAATGTCCGTTGAGCGAATAGGCCTGATTCGAGCCCCCCTGATGCTGCAATCGAAGATCGCCCTTGAATTGAATGCGCAGATTCGCCGCGAGAAGGTACAACTGATGGTCGTCGTTGTTGATCAGCGGCGATCCGCCTTGCACCTCACTTGCCCTCGCGAGCCGAACCGTGGCTGTGCGCAACCAGCGCGCCGTATACATGAAATCGTCGCGGCCTGGCACCAGTGCTCGGAATCCGGCATGCATCAGAAAATTCAAAACGTTGTCGCACTGCGGCAGCCTGGGAACGCGGTCGTCGTCCTTGTACAGACTCTCCGGCTTGGTCTCACCATTCCCGGTATCCTTGGGCGCCAGGGCGCAGACAGGGTCAGAGGCGTTTTCCAACAGCAGCGAAGCCCCGAACTCGGGCCCGAAGTTGTCTCCCATGCCGAGCAACAGATGCGAGCCGTCCTTCGACGCGGCGTCGGCTGCGCGATAGTCCAAGAACGCCTTGACCGGAGGCAAAACAGCGGTTTGCTCGGTCGGCTCCATCCTGTAATAACCGAGCAGGTTCCCCGTGTAATCGACTTGAGCGTTCGTTGTATAAGGGGGCCTCGAGCTGGCGGTCTGTCCGTTGTCGGTCTGCTCGTTGGTTGACTGTCCGCGGAGGGCGGATGGAGCCAGGAGCGCAAGAACAAGGGGTGCCAATAGCGGGGAAACGCAACGGACAAACGACAAGGATGTACGCATAGCACCCTCCAGGGAATCGAGCGGGAGAGAAGCCCGGTGGTTGTTCGATCCCGCGGTTGTTATAACCGTCTCGAGCCCAGGCGCTGAGTGGTTTTCTCTCCGTGAAGAGTCCGAGTGGCGTCGATGGCGTAAGGACAGAGTAATCGCGGAACCGCTGGTGTGCCTTCATGATCAAGGAACGCGCGAAGCTCGTCAATGGATTTCGGAAATCCGGATGGCAATCGAGGCTGGGCTCTTTTATCGCTGAAGAAGAACCGCAAGATCGATGCGTAACGCCGGCCGCAACGGAATGATTTATGCGTCCGGGACGATCCGGTCGCGGGCCAGCAAGCCGTTGGCGCGCTGGATGAGGAGAGTGCGGTTGCGCGATCGGCCGACGTCGGCGCCGCAGTGCAGAGGCAAGCCAAGCCAGACCGACGAAGGCTTCCCCTCAGTTTCCGTGCCTGCCCTCGCTTTCTCGGTCACCGGTTCGTCTTCTCGGATATATTGGCCGTAGCTTAAGTCTCCCAATCATCCCGGGAACGACCAAGATAGGCCTATGGCACATGATGTTTTCATTAGCCATTCAGTGAAAGACAAGACGACGGCAGATGCGGTATGCGCACTGCTCGAGTCGGACGGAATCCGTTGCTGGATTGCTCCCCGCGACGTGGTTCCGGGCATGGAGTGGGGCGAGTGCATCATTGACGCGATTGAGCAAACGCGAATCATGGTTTTAGTATTCTCAGCCAATGCCAATGCCTCTCCGCAAATTCGTCGGGAGGTGGAGCGAGCGGTTAATCACGACGTCGTCATCCTGCCGATACGGATCGAAAATGTGCTGCCCGGTCGGGCGCTCGAATACTTCATTGGGAATGTGCATTGGCTTGACGCGCTGACGCCGCCTCTGGAGGCGCACCTCAAAAGCCTCGCCGGGACGATCAAGATCCTCTTGGCCCGGATTGGTCCGCGAAACGATTCCTTCGTTGTTACTGCGGCCTCGGACGTGGCGGAGGAGACAAAACCCCCGCAGCCTGCCGTGGAGTCGAAGCGAGCGCCGGCTTCCGCGGAAGCGAATGATAGCGTGTTGGCGGAAGAAAGCGCCCTCAGTCCAGAGCCGGTCGAGATCGGCCCAATCGCGAGCCTCGATGCCTCAGAAGCGTTAGACGCGCGAAAATCCCACGAATCGTTTTCGGGTGCAGGGACAGTCTTTCGCTCTCGCTGGAAGATTCCCGTGTGGGCTTGGGGCCTGATTGCATCCGCACTTCTTCTGGTCGTGGTCGAGGTGCATTATTCTTCAAACTCGGGTCGGACCTCGCCGCCCCCGGGGGGCTCTGCGCCACGGCCCGAGGCTCCGTCCGGCAGCCCGGTTCCAAGTCGGCCGAATACCGTGCCGACGGCTCCGCCCCCGGAGAGCATCCCTCCCAGCAGCCCGGCTCCGAGTCAACCCAATCCTACCCCGGCGACTCCGGGTAGCGGAGCATCGCTGGCAAGCACAATGAAGTTCATCCAGGACACGTTGAACGGGGTCGGCAAAGTCAGTTTTGTCGTATTCGGCAGGAACACAAGGAACGGCAGCACTTTTCAAAACAACTATTCTGAGGAAATCGACAACGTCGCCGCCAATCCTGGTCAGTGCATCGTCCACCTTCGCTGGACGGAGTGGTTGAATGGCTCGTCCGACCGAAACGAGGGTGCGGAGTACTCCCTGCGGGACGTGACGAGCGTTACGGTTGAGCCGATGCAGCAAACCATCACGCACGACAACGCATTAGAGGGAAATCCGAACATGGTCGCCCTTTCCAGCGATCCGCCCGTAACGGATTTGTCGATCCACCGCGTCGATGGCGAAGCGAACTTTTTCGGGTTTACTACCGACGCCAACCTCGCGAACAACGTCAAGGAAGCTTTGGACCACGCCGCCAAGCTCTGCGGCGGTGAGAAGTGACAAGGAATCGCCTCCATAGGGCGGCCCAAAGTGAAGAGGTTTTGCGCGCCGGCTTGCGGCAGCGTTTCACTCTTCCAACTTAAGCTCATCGCTGAAGAAGAACCGCAGGATCGATGCGTAACGCCGGCCGCAACGGAATGATTTATGCGTCCAGGGAGACGCG
>CAZHOO010000038.1:0-29504 GCA_964533905.1 uncultured Occallatibacter sp.
CACGATTGCGTGGTTTCCGTATGTGCGCGACCAGCAGAGCTTTGGCGGTGGTGCGTTGTTCGATTCGGGAGTGGGGTTCGTGAGCATACGCGACGGATACGAGCCGCGTGGGAGCGCACCGTACGAGTACACGCCGGAGCAGACGGAGGGCAGCTATTTTGAAAACCTGAGCGGGCGTTCGCAGAGGCTGGAAGGTACAGCGACGTTGTATTTACCGCCGCGGCAATGGATGGGACGGCATGATGTGAAGGCGGGGTTGGACGTGGATCACATTGCCTATGACCAGAGACAGACGAGAACCCCGGTGAGTTATCTGCGTGAAGACGGAACGCTCGAGCGGCAGAGCGTTTTTGCGCCGGCGCCGGCGTTCACGATGCACAACGGAGAGATTGGGGCATACGTTCAGGACCGGTGGCAGACGGCAAGGGGATGGATGGTTGAGCCGGGGCTGCGCTTCGATTGGGATGAGATTGTGCGGCGGCCGCTGGTGGCGCCGCGTCTGGCTCTCGTGTATGCGCCGCCGGGCGTCAAGAATTCGACGAAGATTTCAGCGGGGATCGGGCTCTACTACGAGCACACCTATCTTTACGATTTGGCGCAGACGTATGCGGGCATTCGTTCCGACACGTATTACGAGGCGGATGGGGTGACGCCGACGGGGCCGGCGCAGGAGACGGAGTTCACCGCCAACGATGGCCTGCTGCACGCGCCGCGAGCACTGAACTGGAGCGTGGGTGTGGAGCGCAAGCTGCCGTGGGCCATCGATGCGGGCGCGAATTTTCTACAGAAACGCACGGTGAATGTCTTCACGTTTGCGAATCAGAGCGGGACGGCGACGCCGGCGGGAGATTATCTGCTGACCAACGGGAGGCAAGATCGCTACAACTCAGAGGAGTTCGACGCGCGAAAGTATTTCAAGAACGATTACACGGTGTATGTGTCGTACACACATTCGTCGGCGCGGACGAACGCGGCGCTTGTCTACTTGCCGACACCGTCGCCGCTGGGCGCGCAACAGAGCGGGCCCTTGCCGTGGGACGTACCGAACCGCGTAATTTCGTGGGGATGGCTGCCGGTGCCGTTCGCGTGGCTGAGGAAACGGTGGGATTTTGTCTATCTGCTCGACGAGCACACGGGGTTTCCGTATACGGCGGTGAATGCAGCGCAGCAAGTGGTGGGCGCGGCGGGAGGGCAGCGGTTTCCGGATTTTGTGAACTTCAGCCCAGGGCTCGAATGGAAGTTTCATTTCCGCGGACAGTACTGGGGACTGCGCGGAACCTTGCAGAATGCGACGAACGCTGCAGATCCGGCGGTGGTGAACGACGTGGTGGATTCACCGGAGTTTGGAACCTTCAGCGAATTGCAGGGGCGGGCGTTTACGGCGCGGATCCGGCTGATTGGGACGAAGTGAAAAGGCGGTGGACGGTGAGCGGTGGACGGTGAACGGTGGACGCAGATCGCGTTTTTTGGTGAATGGCGGATGCTGATACAGGATTTTGGGAAGACGCTCGTGGTGATCGGGTTGGTGGTGGCAGGGATTGGAGTGGGGATCTGGCTGGCGGCGCGGGTCGGGCTGCCACTGGGGCGATTGCCGGGAGATTTTTCTTACAAGGGCAAGAATGTTTCGTTTTACTTTCCGCTGGGGACGTCGGTACTGATCAGCATCGTGCTTTCGGTGGTTTTGTATTTGATTTCGAGGATGCGGCGGTAGACGGTGCCGCTGAATTCGACTTCGTAGAATCCGGCCGGCCCTCCGGGGCGAAGACGGATGCCGGGTCGTTTTCCCAGGATTCCGCTGCGCTTCATCCTGGGCTATTCTCGACCGCTCCTCCGGAGCGTAAGGGCGAGCTCCGAACCTGGGAGAAGAAGGTTAATGTTTCAGCATTGAATCGCGCATAAACGCAAACATGCCGCCCGAGGGCGGCATGTCTTCAAAGCGATCAAATCGAGCGCGCAAAAACCGCGCTCTTTTTATTTATGCGCGGGCGCTAGATGCCGACGCCAAATTCGCTGGCTTGCTGGGAGCCGGCGTTGGAGTAGAAATCGTAGGGTGTGCGCTTCTTGAAGCGGTAACGGTTGCGCAACTCAGCGCCGACATAGATGCCAACGGCGGCAACGGCCACTCCGACAGAGAACCAGGTAATGACCTTCAAGGCAGTGGAACCGGTTTTTCCCTGTTCGGGGGACTCCGGAGCAAGCAATTCAGTTTCAGGATCGGCGGACATCGAACTCAAGCCTCCCACGCTCACATGATAGCGCAGGTCGAATGGGACTTGGGCGGAGCGGAATGCGGAAAACACGGAAGTACCTTACGCGAAAGTGTTAATTCGGGCGAGCCAGGAGGTTTTTTCCGATTCGGGAAGGAAGCTGGCACGGATAGAATTCACAGCTAATTGACGAAGCTCGGCGCGGGTAAATCGCTGCTGGGTATGGGCGAGGAGGAACTCGTTGGCGAGGTCGGAGGCAAAGAAGGCGGGGTCGTCGGAGTTGAGTGTGACCAGGAGGCCGCGATCGAAGTATTGACGGAGTGGATGGGCGGCGAAGGAAGGGCAGACGCCGGTGCGGACATTGGAGGTGGGGTTGAGCTCGAGGGGCGCGCTCCGCGCCTTAAGGTCTTGGAGCAGTTTTTCGTCGTGAATGGCAGACAAGGCGTGGCCGATGCGCTCGGAGCCGATGTCGAGCGCTTCCCATATAGCCTCGGGTCCGGTGGTTTCGCCGGCGTGGTTGGTGAGGCGGAGGCCGGCGGCCTGGGCGCGAGCATAGAGATGGCGGAAAGGTTTGGAGCCGGTGCGGCGCTCGTCTCCGCCGAGACCGATGCCGATGATGGAAGGGTAATATTCGCGCATCTCAGCGGCTTTGCGGAAGACGCGATCGGCCTCCTCGACTGTGAAGTGACGGACGGCGTCGAAGATCCAATAGAGGGAGAGGCCTAGCTCGCGGGCTGCGCGCTCGCGGGAGCGCTCGAGGGCGGCGAAGATGGGCTCAAAGCAGCGGGGATCGAAGTTGCGCCACATATAGATGACCCCGACGGAGATGTAGACCTCGGCGTGGACGATGCCTTGCGCGGCAAGTTGCTCCATCATGTGCCAGGCGACTATCTCGTAGTCTTCAGGGTCGCGGAGGCGGCGGGTGACGGCTTTGAATGACTCGATGAATTCGGTGAAGTCGGAGAAACGGTAGAGGGCCTCTGCGTCGTGCTGGGTGAGGGGAACAGCGTCGTGACGGGCGCTGAGCTCGACCAGAGTGGCGGGCGCGATGGTGCCTTCGAGATGCAAGTGCAGCTCGGCCTTGGGCAGGCGGCGGATGAAGTCTTCAATGCCCGACATTTAACCAGTTTAGCGGGTCAGCTAGTAGGTCTTAATCGCGGTTGCGCGGTTGTTGACGAAAGTGATGGTCCATTTTTTGCCGGCCTGATTGTAGGTGATGGTGCGGGTGCCTTCGGCGGCGCTGTCAACATGTTGATCCTGGCCTATGGACATGCGGGTTTGAAGCTCGTTCATTCCCGGAATGACCTGATGCGCGTCGACGGCGGCCCAGATATTTTTTGGCCAGTTGTCGTAGATGGTGTGCGGATCGTCGTAATAGAAGAGAACGTCAGAGAAGTACTCTTCCTGGCTGCCGTCGATGGCGCCAATGACGGTGGCGTAGAGGTCGGGGCTGTTTGGGAGCGCGAAGATGGCGAAGGCCTGGCGTGTGCCGTGCGAGATTCCGTCGTCAACGTCGGCGGGCGGAACGGCCCTGATGACCTTCTTGATGTCGAGCTGCTGGGCCGACGGAATTCTTTCTTTGGTCTTGGAAAAGTTTATGTGGCCCGATTGGTATGGGAAGTAGGGCATGGTGTAGCCGTTCTTCATCCAGACGGTGGTGTTCTGGAGCTTGAGGACGTCATCGAAGGAGGTCATGAACTTCATGCGCACGACGGCGACATCGTCGGACGTGAGGCTGTGCTCGGGTGCGGTTTCGGGAAGGACGCCGGGATTGCGGCGGTGCTCGAAGACAGAGAAGAGATAGATGCCGCCGATGGTGATCGTAATGAGCGTCATGATGGCGATTTTTTGCCAGGTCTTCATGGGGGTTCCTTATCAGTTTAGTGCTCGAACCTTCGGATTGGATGCTGATCGGCGAACGAGTGCGGGCGGGACGCCCGCACGACAGCCGGCGAGGACGCCGGCGGTACAAGGCAAAGACGCCGGCGCGACGGGGCGGGGAGGCCGGCGCTACAACATGACGCCGCAGGGGCGGAGCTAGCGCGGCTTGGCGAATTCGGAGCGGTGACGGCTGTAGAAAAAATAAATGAAGAGGCCGATGACGAGCCAGATGAGGAAGCGGTACCAGGTGATGATGGGCAGTCCGGCCATGAGCAGGAAGCAGAAGATGACGCTGAGGGCGGGGATGATGGGACCGAAGGGAACGACGAAACCGCGGCGGCGGTGGGGATCGCGATAACGCAGGACGATGACGCCGACGGAGACGAGGACGAAGGCGAAGAGAGTGCCGATGTTGGAGAGATCGGCGAGAGTGCCGATGTCGAAGAGGCCGGAGGGAATGGCGACGACGATTCCCGCGACCCACGTGGAGAAGGCGGGCGTGCGGAAGAGGGGGTGAACGTTGGAGAAGACCTTGGGCAAAAGGCCGTCGCGCGACATCGAGAACCACACGCGCGATTGGCCGATCTGGTAGACGAGGATGGACGAGATCATGCCCATGAGCGCGCCGAGAAGGACGATAAGTCGAATCCAGTAGAGTGGATGGCCGCCGGGAAGGACGGAGAGTTTCTTGAGGGCGTTGACGACGGGGGCGGCGTCTCCGACCATCGACTGCCAGGGGACCAGTCCCGTTAAGCAGACGGCTACGGCGACGTAGAGCACGGTACAGACGACTAGAGTGGCGATGATGCCGATGGGGAGGTCGCGCTGCGGATTGCGGCACTCTTCGGCCGCGGTGGAGACAGAATCGAAACCAATGTAGGTGAAAAAGATGATGGAGCCGCCGGTGAGGACTCCCGACCAGCCGTTGGGCATGAAGGGATGCCAGTTGGAGGGATGGATAAAGCTGATGGCGGCGAAGACAAAGATGAGAATAGCAATGAGCTTGAAGCCGACCATCATGTTGTTGGTGGAGGCGGACTCGCGAATGCCGCGCACCAGGATGACGGTGAGGAACATGACGATGAGGAAGGCGGGAATGTTGAAGCCGAAGTGCCAGCCGGGGTCGTAGATATTGTTGCCGGCGAGATCCTGGAGGCCGTCGGGGAGATAGGCGGGCGAGATCCATCGCGCGCTGGGATGGAGGCCGAACCAGTCAAGCAGGTCGACGACGTGAGCGGCGAAGCCGACGCTGACGCTCATGTTGGAGCCGGCGTATTCGAGGATCAGGTCCCAGCCAATGATCCAGGCGATGAGCTCGCCGAGCGTGGCATAGGTATAGGTGTAGGCGGAGCCGGCGATGGGAATCATGGAAGCCAGCTCTGCATAGCAGAGGCCGGTGAGCGCGCAGACGAAGGCCACCAGAATCATGGAAAGCGCAATGGCGGGCCCGGCGCCGGGACGGCCGGCGAGCGCGGTGTGCGTGATGACGTAGTGGATGAGCGGTGTGTCGGTAATGGTGGCGTTGGGAAGCTGCTCGCCGGAGATAGCGGTGCCGATAACGGTGAAGATGCCCGAGCCGATGACCGCGCCAATGCCAAGCGCGGTGAGCGACCACGGCCCGAGCGACTTCTTCAGCGCATGCTCGGGTTCTTCCGAGTCGCTGATGAGCTTGTCGATCGATTTACGGGCGAGCAACTGGCTGGGCAGTGCAGGGCTCCTTGCAAAGGCAGCCTTCAGCTATCAGCTGTCAGCTTTCAGTTTTTCCGTGCGCCGATGGAGAGATTTGGCGGAGCACTTAAAGGCTGAAAGCTGAGAGCTGGAGGCTGACGGCTGATCTTGTTAGCGTTTCGACTGGCCGCGGACCATCTTCTTGACCTTCTTCTTGAGCGAGCCACGGGGGGCAGTGCGCTTGGCCTTGGGGGCAGCTTTCTTGCGGGCTGCGCGCTTGAGCTTCTTGCGTTCAGCCTTGTCTTTGATCTTGGCGGTATCGGCCACGTTAACCTCTTTCCATCGAATGTGTTTGAGGGAACCCGGAGCGCGGGCTTTCAAGAGAATTATGTTAGCAGGTGCATCGGCGCAGAAGAAAGCGCGGCGAGCTCACTGGCACTGCATTAGGGAGCGGATGCGCGGCGCAGCAAGCGATTGCAGCGTACAATGAAGACAGACCCACACAGTGCCTGCGACCCTTCTCATAATCATCGTTGGCAACTTTTTAGATTCATGGGCCCCGCCTTGTTGTCAGGTCTTACACGTGCTCATCATGCGGCAGTGGAATTTGTGAGACCGGTTTTAGCCTGCTCGGCTTCGGCTGACCGATCGCTTCTGACGAGCTTTGCACCTCCACGCAACAATCACCTTGTTCGTTGGAGTCGTCATGCGTTCCGATCAGGTACACCGCGCGCTGGCGCGAGGAATGAATCGCTTTGAAGTCTGCCGCCTGGTCTCGAAAGGCGTAAGAATCACTCACAAGTCGGGCGGCCGATTTGAAGATTCCATTAACAGCGTTTTGCTTTACCTTGGGGACCACGCGCTTCCCGAGGGGGGGCTGCACCCGAAGGCCGAGGAGAAGCTGAAGCCGGCGGCGTGATAAGGACAGGGAATAGGGAGTAGAAAAACAGGGAGTTAGAACACGCAAAAGAGGGACGGCAGTTTCGCCGTCCCTCTTTTTATTTGGTTCCGAACTTGTTCTTGGTTCCGAACTTTTCTGATTCCGGATCTGTCGCCAGTTCCGGATCGTTTCAGGCATCTGTCTTAGATGACCTGAACGTTTTCAGCCTGCCATCCTTTGGGGCCCTTCGTCACGTCGAACTGGACGCGCTGGCCTTCCTGCAGGGACCGGAAACCGGTGGACTTGATGGCGGTGTGATGGACGAAGACGTCCTCGCCGTTTTCACGGCTCAAAAATCCAAATCCCTTTGCGTCATTGAACCACTTCACTGTGCCTTGTTCCATTGTGTTGCTCCTCAAATTACTGAATTACCGCTGAATGCAATGTGGAGTGTTGCGTGTAGGCGGTAACCGGAACAGGCAAGAACTTCAAATCGAATTCTACGATTACAGTCAGTGTAGCACGGAATGGACTCGAAGCCCGCGAAATCATGTGGATTCAATGGGGAAGGCGATTGGATTGAATAGTTTGAGAGGACGGGCGCAGAGCACAGCTCGCGAAACCGAGCGCGAGGTACACTCGAGGACGCCTTTATGGATCGGCAAGGAGGCGGAGTGTGAGCGGCGAGACCGAAAGAGTCCTGGTGCTGAATCCGGGGACGACGTCGACCAAATTCGGAGTCTATACGCGTGCGGGCGAGGAGAGGTCGCGGAACCTTCAGCATGGGGACGACGAGATTGAGCGTTTCCGCGGGAGGCCGATGCTGGACCGGCTGGAGTATCGCGCGGGACTCATTGAGGCGGCACTGGCTGAGGATGGATTCACTCCAAAAGGTAAAGGCACGGAGTGCTGGGCAGCGGTGGCGGGACGCGGAGGCCTGCTGCCGCCGATGGAATGCGGGACGTATCTCGTCGACGACGCGATGGTGGAGGAGCTGCGGCGCACGCGGCGTGGCGACCATGCGTCGAACCTGGGCGCGGTGCTGGCGCTC
This sequence comes from uncultured Occallatibacter sp., assembly GCA_964533905.1. Lineage (GTDB taxonomy): Bacteria > Acidobacteriota > Terriglobia > Terriglobales > Acidobacteriaceae > Telmatobacter. The sequence continues at coordinate 7,688 of CAZHOO010000038.1, forward strand.
AGGTTTGCGCGGGCGGCGGGCGTGGATGCATACATTGTGGATCCGGTGACGGTGGATGAGTGGCAGGATTGCGCACGGCTCTCCGGATCGCCGCTGGTCGAGCGCGTCTCAATCGGGCACTGGCTGAACACCAAGGCTGTGGCGCGGCGCCATGCGCGCGGGCTGGGGCGGCGCTACGGGGAGATGCAGCTGATCGTAGTGCACATGGGCAGCGGGATTACGGTGTCGGCACATCGCGGCGGGCGGATTGTCGACAGCAACTCGATTGAAGAAGGGTCGTTCGGGCCGGACCGAACCGGATCGCTGCCAGTGCGGGGGCTGATCAAGCTCTGCTTCAGCGGGAAGATGACGGAGGCGGAGCTCGACAGGCAGGTATTCGGGGACGGGGGGATGTTCGCCTACCTGGGCACGCGCGACCTGAGGGAAGTGGAGCGAAGAATCGAAGGCGGAGACGCGCGCGCCGCGGCCGTGGTTGAAGCCATGATCTACCAGATTGGAAAAGAAGCGGGCGCGATGGCGGCGGTGCTGGGTGGCAGGGTGGATGCGGTGCTGGTGACCGGGGGCATGGCGCACTCGGAGCGGATGGTGGAAAAATTACGCGGGTACGTGGATTGGATTGCGCCGATGGCGGTATATCCGGGCGAAGACGAGTTGCGGGCGCTGGCCGAAGGAGTGTTTCGCGTGCTGGACGGCGAGGAGGGAGCGAAGAAGCTAGGGAATAGGGAGTAGGGAACAGGGAACAGGGATCGTGGACGGTGAGCGGTGAACGGGGAACGGTGAACGGGGAACGGTGGAGAAGTGAAGAGTGAACGGCCACGGGTTATGAGGCGGGACTCAAAGTTACAAGTTGGAAGCTAGAAGCTAGAAGCTGATAGCTGAGAGCTGAGAGCTGAGAGCTGTTCTAGAATTCGAGAGAGAATCCGGAGACAGTGGGGGCAGAGGGTGGCGGTTCTGGCGGTGCAGCAGATCCGACGCATGCGGGGCGGCGCGCAGGGCCAGTTGATGCTGGGCGCGGACGGTCACGTGTACGTGGTCAAATTCCAGAACAATCCACAGCACATGCGTGTGCTGGCCAACGAGCTGATGGCTTCACGGCTGGCGGCGGCGGCCGGACTGTCGGTGCCCGAGACCGAGCTGGTGGAAGTTTCGAGCTGGCTGATCGATCATTCGCCGGAGCTCGAGATCGATCTGGGACAGACGCAGGTCCGTTGCCAGGCGGGACTTCAGTTCGGGTCGCGCTTCGCCGGAGGAACGATGCCGGGACAGATGATGGATTTTCTGGGCGAGGAGCAGATGGCGGAACTCAAGAACATGGGCGAGTTCGCCGGCATTCTGGCGCTGGACAAGTGGACGGGCAACGCCAACGGACGGCAGGCCGTGTTCGTGCGGAAGCAGAGGGAGCGGCGCTATAAAGCGGTCTTCATCGATTTCGGCTATTGCTTTCATGCGGGGGAGTGGCGCTTCGAGGATGCGCCCCTCCGGGGCGTCTACTACCGGAATGATGTTTACGGAGAAGTGAGAGGATGGGAATCCTTTGAGCCGTGGCTGACGCGGCTGGAGACAATGCCGGCGGAGACGATCTGGGAGACGGCGAATGCGGTGCCTCCGGAATGGTACGGCGGCGACCTTGCGGAGATGGAGGCGCTGGTGGAGAAGCTGCTCAAGCGGCAGAGCCGGATCCGGGAACTGGTTGAGGCGTTTGGGAACTCGGATAGGAGACCGTTTCCGAAATGGGGCGAGGGGGGAAGAGAAAGAGGGAATGCGGCTTGGAAAGAGGCGAGATGGGGGACTACGATGAGGGTGAATTGAGAAAGGCAGATGTTAGCTTTCAGCTCTCAGCTTTGCAGTGCGGGTGCAGGCGGCGAAGGTTTCAGCGAGCGTTTTTTGGCGTCGAGCTGCGCGCTGGACCGCCGATAGGAAGAGCCAGGATCTGGAAAGCTAAGAGCTGAGAGCATGGAGTTGGAAGCTAGAAGCTAGAAGCTAGAAGCTGAGAGCTGTATTGTATGGCGATTGGAAACCAGCGGCGAGCGTGCGAGTTTCGGCTGCTCCGGTATGTGCCGGACGCTGTGCGGAACGAGTGCGTGCACATTGGGGTGATCCTGCGCGAGGCCGGGGCGGCGAACGGGCGCGGGGAGGGTGAGCCCGGAAGGCCGGGAGCTGGGACGGCTGAGCCCGGAAAAGGCGATGCTGGACAAATCAAGGCTGAACAAGGCGACGTTGGACAAATCAATGCTGGACAAGTCGAGCCGGGGAAGATTGAGGTGCGCTTCACGCGCGACTGGCGCCGGGTGCGCTGCCTCGATCCGGACGCCGACACGGCGCTGCTCGAAGGCATGGAAGGCGAGCTGCGGCGGCTGGCGGCGGATCCCGACGGAAAGCTGATGCGAATCTTCGAAGAGTCGCTCTCGCTGAACGTGCAGATGACCGAGCCCAAGGCTTACCTGGCCGAGAGCCTTCCCGCGGGGATGGAAGAACTGATGCGGCTCTATGTGGAGCCGCCGCGGCGGGAGCGGACGCCAAGGCTCAGCGGCCGCGCCGCGATCCAGTCGCGGATGCGCTCGGAGTTTGAGCATGCGGGGGTATGGGACCTTTTGCGCAAGAGAATTGCCGCCTCGGAGTACACAAGGCCGGGCGACCCGCTGCGCATCGACGTGGGATACAGGCCCAACGGGATCGTGCGCATGTTTCATGCGGTGAGCCTGGAGCCGGGGATGGCCACGGGGCTGGATACGGCCAAGGTGCTGGCGTTTTCAGCCGCCGCCCTGCGCGCCGGCGTGGAGCGCGTGGAGAAGGCCGAGCTGGAGTTGACGGCGGTGATTGAGCCCGCGGCGAGGGTGGGAGCGAGCGATGAAGAGCCGGAGAGGCTGGAGCTCTATCGGTTTGGTGTCGAGACGATGGAGGAGCACCAAATCCGGGTGCTGACAACATCGGACATGGGGCGCGTGGCGGAGACGGCGCGACGCGAGCTGCATGTGTGAGAAGAGCAGGGACTAGGGACTAGAAACTCTTCATGGCAGGTCGACGCGCACAGATTCGGGCCGCGCGCCTTCTTACCGAATTCACTCCGCTCTGTATTTTCGAAGTTGGATGGGACTCGTTTTTCGCCCCTCGCGGAATCTTGTCAAGAGGCGCGGCGAAAAGATCGCGCCGGGAAAATGAAGTTCGATGAGGACGATTCGCGGAATAATTCTTTTGTTTTCTGTGAGATGTTTGAGTGATTCATCGTTGAAAGATTTTTGAAAATATTTTTTTGAAGTTTGCCGATCATTATTGGGGTTCGCGGTACGATAGATCGTGTTGATGGAATTCAGGGAATCGAGCGGCGCCGCCGGCAGCGATTGAGACAGAATTCGCTAACGACTGAAGGCTGAGACCGCAACGCAGATGAATGAGAAAAGGCATGGCCCATGGCCATGCCTTTTGTTTTTCGAGCAGTTCCAGAAGGTACATGTCTATTGCGCCGCCCACAAGGCGGCTTTTTCTTTTTGAAGAAGCGCGGCGCGGCGATCTCGGCTTTGGGCGGGCTTTTGGAACGGCTGTAAAGGAAGGTGCCTGGTGAAGGTAGGCGAGCAATTACGGGAGATGTGGCGGCAGGCCCGGCAGGGCAGGCCGGCGGTGAAGAGCGGTGCGGCGCGGCCGGTGGATCTGGAAGCTGAGGCGGAGCGGAAGACGCTGGCGCTGCCGGCGATTCTGAGCCCGGTGGAGTTTCCGGGCAAGCACCTGCCCAAGCCGACGCCGATGAACCTGCGGAGGTTTGCGGAGACGCCGGTGGTGCGCCGGGCGATCAACGTGATCAAGGACAGGATCGCGGCCATGGACTGGCAGGTGCGAGTGAGGCGCGGGTTCAAGGCGGAGGATGTGGCCTTTGCGGGACGGAAATTGCGGGCGCTGCGGCACACGCTGGAGGAGCCGAATCCGGCGGACAGTTTTCGCACGCTGATGGAACAGGTGATTGAGGACGCGTTGACCGGCGGTTTCGGGGCGGTGGAGATGGAGCCGACCGGCGATGCGGAGCGGCCGGCGATGCTGTGGCCGGTGGATGGGGCATCGATCCGCATCAACGCCAAGTGGGATGGCGGGGAAGAGACGCCACGCTATGCGCAAGCGGTGCCGGGGCAATTGGAATCGAGCGCGGTGGAGCTTCTCGATCGGCAATTGATGTACGTGCGGATGAATCCGCGCAGCTTTACGCCATTCGGGCTTGGGCCGCTGGAGGTGGCGTTCGAGACCGTCAACCAGTTCCTGAGCGCGCACCGGTTTGCGGGAAAGCTGGCGGCGAATTCTGTGGCGCAGTATGCGCTGTGGTTGAACGAAGCGACGCCCGCGCAGCACGACCGGCTGATTCGGTGGTGGCAGGACGAGATTGAAGGCACGGGACGCGTGCCGCTGATCTCGACCGAACAGAAGCCGGAGGTGCTGCGCTTTGCGCAGGGAACGGATGCGGACCTGCGCTTGCAGTGGCAGGAGTTCCTGATCCGGATGGTGGCCAACGCCTTCGGTTTGCCGCCGCTGATGCTGGGCCTGGAAGCGGACGTGAACCAATCGACGGCATCGGAGATGGCCGATGAGGCATTTCGCGGAGCGATCTCGCCGTTGGCGATGCTGCTGGCAGGGCACATTACGCGCGACCTCTTTGCGAAGTGCATCGGCTGGAGGGAGTTTGAGTTTGCGTTCAACGAGCTGAGCGCACGCGATGAGCAGACCGAGTTGCAGGTGCAGGTGCAACTGCTGCAGGCCGGGGTGCTGACGATTGACGAGGTGCGGGCGATGCGTGGGCTCGCTCCGCTGGCTGAGAAGCAGGGAACAGGAAATAGGGAACAGGGAACAGGGACGGCGGCCTAGAGATCAGGGATTTAGCGGAGCGAGACAATGCGAATGGAAGCGATGGCGGTAGAGATTCCTCATGTGGACAAGCACCCGAACCGGGTTCCCTTTGAGGGCGTGCTGACGGTGGTGAACGCGGCGAGCGACAAGGCGCCGGCCGGGGCGCGCGGACACCGCGTGATGCTGACAAGGGAGGCGGCGGAGAAGGCACTGCCGTCGCTTCTCGGAATGGCCGTGGATTACAGGCCGGGATGGGACGGGCACGATGCGCGGCGCAAGATCGGTCTCTTGACCGAGGCGAATGTGGTCGGGCCGCGCCTGGTGGTGCGCGGGTATCTTTACGCACGCGATTTTCCCGAGGTCACGCAAGCGATCGAGGCACACGCCCCGGAGAAGCTGGGCATGAGCTACGAACTGGCCGATGCGCGCGTGGAGGATATGCGGGCCGAGATATGGAAGCTGACCCGGGTGACCTTCACCGGCGCGGCGATTCTGCTGCGGGACAAGGCGGCATACAGGGCGACAAGCTTCAGGATGGCGTGCTGAAAAGGCAGGGAGCGAGGGAGCAAGCCGGCGAGGTGGCAAGTTAGCGAGTTAGCAAGTCAGGTAGGTGAGAGAGAAAGCAGGCGAGTGAAGAAGTGAATCAGTGAAGAAGTGAAGAGGCTCCGGGAACGGAGCCTTTTTTGTTGAAGAACGAATGTTGGAGCGTCATCCGCAGAAACAGGAAAGGAAGGATATGGAACGAGAAGAGAGAAGCGGGGAGAAGAACATGGTGGAACGGCTGGAGGCCGCAGCCGCCGCGCTTGAAAAGGCATTGAGCCTCGTGGAAGAGCGTGTCGCCGCGGCGACCGCGCTCTCCGGCGAGGTGGAGAGAATCTCCGCGACTGTCGATCAGAGCCGGCGCGAGGCGGAGTTGACGGAAAAGCTGGCTACGGTGGAAAGAGAGCTGGCCGAAGTGAAGGCGGCTTCGGCGCAGAACGCGCTGAGTCCGCTGCGCCGCACCATGCCTGCCGCGACAGCCGAGATGCTGGCCAAGCACGGCATTGGCGAAGGACCCGTGGACGTGCGCGCTCTCGATGCGGCGCTTTCGGGCCTGAGCCTGGAGCAGCGCATCGCAGTGAAAACGCAACTGCTGCGGGCGGGTGCGATCGCGTAAATGCAGCTTCTAGCTACTAGCTCTCAGCTACTAGCTATAGGCCCGAGGGCGATTAAGGCAATTGCGGCCGGGAAACGGCTCCGATGAGAACTTATCGGAACTTACCTGCCGACGCATGTAACCAAGCCGGATTCCGGCGGAAACAAGCTAGGAGCTAGAAGCTAGCGGCTAGCGGCTGAACACGGCCCCATGGAGGGGGCGGAGAGAACCTATGAACGCAACCTTTGCAGATATTCATGCAGCAGCAGACTACATCGGGCCGGGCGCGATTGAGGTTCCGCTGTACCAGACGGAGATCTTCGACATTTGCCGGCGTTCCAGCGCCTTCGGGCAACGGATCAAGCAGGTTCCCGCGACCGGGCATCCGTCGCGCTTCTTCGAAGAGACGGCGATTCCGAATCCGGGCACGGCGGGCTTTGTGAATCCGCGCAGCATCAATCCCACGGTGGTGAGCCCGACGCGGATTGAGCTGAGCGTGCCGCTGAAGGCGATCGTTGCGCAGATCAATTACAACCTGTTCGACATCGAACTGGGCGACCAGCAGAAGCAGTTCGCCTATCTGCAGGCCAAGGATCTCGTGGACACAGTGAGCGGCGTGATGGTGGCGCACGATGTGGCGCTGTGGAACGGCAATGACACCAGCCTGAGCGCGCCGACGACCACGCAGTACATGGGCTGCGCGGGGCAGATCGCGGCCGGCGGCAACTCGGTGACCGTGACCACCTCGATGAAGATCGTGGACACAATGAAAACCACAATCGCCCAGATGGTGGCTAACAACGGCTATCATGTGCGGCCGACGGCGATCTATGCCAACCCGGTGCTTGTGGATCTGATCGACCAGGAGATGAAGACGGAGTACAACGTGGTGCTGAATACGACGCAGATCTCGGCGGGCTTCACGGTGAAAATGCTTTCGACGCAGGCCGGCGATCTTCCGTTGATTCCGGATTGGAGCTTGCCGTATACGGGTACACCGGGAACCGGCAACGCCGTGCTGCCGGCCTACATCGTGACCGAAGACCTGATCGAGTATCACTGGCTGGGCGATCCCACACCGCGTGTCTTCCAGCTTGGGCTGCCGAGCTCGCTGACCTACCAGTATGTCGCGGTCAAGTTCGGCGCTCCGGTGGTGAAGGGTGCGAACTTTGCGCACTACCAGGTGCTGGTGGATCGGTAAAACAACAGGGATTAGGGAACAGGGATCAGGGATCAGATGGACAAGCCCGTGGATCGCTATAGGCCAACGGGACCGGCCCCTGATCCTTGCCCCGGATCCCTGGATTCTTTTTAGAAAGGACGCGCGATGGCATATCTGGAGCCAGCGGATTACCCGAATTACGGATTGCCGGCCGGAACCACGGCGGACTGGATCACGGCCGCGACGGCACTGATCAACAGTTACTGCAGGCGGCCAGATCTGAACGTGATTCAGTACACGGAGCGCCTGCGTATAACGGCGGGGGCACAGACGGTGCGGCTGAGTTATCTGCCGCTGGCGCCGATGTCACCGGCGACAACGCCGATCGTGAACCTGGAGGGAAGATACGCGCGGCCCAGGCGAGGGGAGATTCCGCAAGAGCCGCTGATCGAGATCGCGTGGGCTTTCGCGTTGCCCGGTCAATGGACAACGATCGACTCCTCGCTGGTGGATTTCGATCCGAACACCGGGGAACTGACGTTGCCGTGGAATGTATTGGGTCTGCCTTTCAACGAGGTGCAGGTGACCTACACGGCGGGTTTGGCGGCTATCGGCGATGACGTGAAGTCGGCCTGCGCGCAGATCGTGCGCAACGCACAGGCTACGCCGTCGCTGAACACGAGCATGAGCAGGATCGACACCATGCAGATGAAGTACTTTTCAAGTTCGCTGATCGACGAGACGGTGCAGGCGTGGCTGAATCCGTACGTTGCGAACAGGCTGGGGTGAGCGATGAGCGACACGGCGCCGCGTAACCCGAGAGGAGCGCCGCAGATGGTGGCCGACGCGCTGCTGCGCGGCGCGGCAGGAACGACGGCTCTTCTGCGCGTGACTGGTGCGAACACGGATACGAGCATGTCGGAGGTTGGGCTGATGGCGACCACATTCGCCGATGTGCCGGTGAGCCCCGCCTTGATGCGCAAACTGCGGCCGGCATGGCAGGAGGGCGGGGAGTCGAAATGGGAGCTGCTGGTGTCGGCAACGAGCGTGGAACAACAGGTGAACGCCCTCGATTTGCCGTCGGCGCAATCCCTTTTCGCCATGACGTTGGCGGTGACGGTGGTCGGCCAGGACTATTTGATTGAGTCGATCGCTTCCAACGAGGCTTTCGGCCAGGTGTATCTCTATCGACTGCTGTTGCGCGAGGCGCGGCAGCAAGCGGTGTGAAAAAGCAGGGAATAGCGATCAGGGAATGGGAATAGGGAATAGAGACTTCCTATGCAGAATGCAAAAGATTCGTTCTATATGGCGCTGCGAACGCGGCTAGCGGCGATCATTCCGGAGCGGACAATCCTGCTTCGGGGTACAGTGCGGCCGGGAATCCTGGTCGAAGAAGCGGAAGCGCCGTTCAGCCAACTTCCCAACGATGTGTTTGTTTTGCGCTGGCCGGGGCTGGCCGTCGACATGGACCTGGCATCGACGATGACAGGTGAGCAGTGTGAAATCGTGTACCAGACCTGCGGAACACAGAGCTTCGGCGGGCTGGATCGCGGGCGGGCCCTGAGCGAGATGGACGAGGAACTGATGGCCACGATTCAGCCTTTCTACACGCCGAAGCTGAATTACGCGACGACGCCACCGACAACGATGTTGACGCAGGTGTTCTGGGACGAGCCGGTGTTTTCGCCGATCGTGACCCAGCGCGACCGGCTGAGCCGCAGCGCGACAGTGTTGGTTTACAGCTATGAGGAGCAGGGTGAGTAAATGACCTCGACATGGTTTTCCGCTCCGGCGCCGGTTGCGCGGAGGGTGCGAGCTTTCTTTGCGCCAGTGAATCGCGCAACGCAGACTCCCGTCCTATTCGATCCATCGGAACAGGGCCGGTTCAGCCTGGACGCTCCGCCGGCACCGTGGCTGAGCCTGGGATGGGTGCAGAGTTTTGCGCGCAAGGCAGCGAGCAAATCGACGGCGCTGATGACGGGAATTCCCGCCTCTCCGCTCGAACAAGTGCGCGAGTCGCTGGCGGCCGAGGTAAGCCTGGAGTTTCTAAGCTGGACGAAGTTGACGATGGCGCTGGCGACAGGCTCGCAACACATGAATGTTCTGGCTCCCGCCGCCGGCGCGGCTGCGGCAGCGGATGGCGCGCAGGCGAACGCGGCGGTTACGCCGCAGACCGGTTCGACGAACATGTCGATCGTACTCGCGACCGCAGACACGGCCAAGTTCGCGCCTGGAGCGATCGTCGCCGTCGACGTAGATTATGCAGGGCAGACGGGATATGTGGGATCGCCGGTGGCGGGCGCGTTTGTGCGCCAGGCGCTCACGGATGTGGATTACGTGCGGCGCGTAACGTTCAATGTCGCACTGGTGTCGCAGGTAACTGCGAATGGACTGACTCTGGCCGAACCATTACCGGGAGGCGCGCCGGCAACGGGCGCCAAGGCGCAGGTGGTTGCCGGATTTGTCGATCGTGAAGGCGGAAGCTTCTACCAGGAGTGGTCGGCGCTGTTCGTGATGGAGGGCAGCCAGGGAGAAAGAATCTTCTTTCACTATCCGAGATTGCAGACGATGGCTGGTGCAGAGGAAACGATTTTGCCGCTCAATCAAAAGAGTCAGGGCGGACATTCGCGTGTGCTCCTGAAGGGGCAGTTTCGGGCGCTGCCTGTCTCTGACCCGCTGGACGGTGAGCGGGTGGTTTGTTACAGGAGCTTCCTGCCAGCGGCCAATGCGTTGATATAACGCACGGAATAAAACTCAAGTTACCAGACAGAGAGCGAACATGAAGATCACGATCCAGGGCCAAGATTATTCGGCCGCACTCGATGCCGTGCGCCCACTCACCATCGAGCGCAAACTGAATGAGCCGTCTGTTTGTGAGTTATGCCTAGCTTTGCCATCGAGCGGTGAACTCGCTGCGCCGGCTCGCTTCCAATCGCTCGCAGTAACTGGCGACGACGGAACGCCTTACTTTACGGGTTACATTGCTGTAAGTCCCCTGCCGGAGTATGCGGGGGTGGGCATGGATGGTCCGCGCTACCGGCTGGCCATTCAGGCCGTCAGCGATGAAATCCTGCTCGACCACGTGCTGATGCCACCGAGCGCCGGCATCGCCCAAGCCAACGCCGGCACATTGCTCGCTTCCCTTGTAGCTCATACCGGATCTGCGGCCCTTGCCGCGCAGACGGCTTCGCTGAGCAGGAATGTGGGGGCGTTTGAGCCAGAGCCTGGAGCGAGCTGGAGCAAGAGTGCGGGGCAAGCGGCAAGCATGGCGCGGGCGGGATATCGGGCGCTGAACGGCGCGGTCACGCTTTCACCAGTCCAGTCAACGGTTCATCCACTGAATGAAAGCGACGGCACCCTGACTCTTGGAAATCTGGCTTTTACCGCGAGCGTGAAGCGCGCGCTGGCAAACGACGTGACCGTCTGCGGAGAGAATGAGCCAGTCGCCTTCGTAACCGAGTACTTTCTAGGTGACGGAGCAACAACGGAATTTACACTGGCCGCCGACCCGTATTTTCCGGCAGCCTCGCAATCGAATATCATTAGCGAACTCTTCAATGAGTCGCAGATTAATGAGACCCTGTGGGGCGGCGCAGCGGGTTCTGGCTATCTGAAGATAGGCCCAGGCGGCCTGACCATGAATGGCGGCAATGGAATCGATGGTGAAACGCTGATGGAATGGCTCGACCCAATCGAGCTGGGCGGGACGCTCCTGCTGGAAGCGGTGGGCGTGACGCTTGCACCGGGCAGCACAGGCATTCTCGCAGGATTTTTTTCCAGTCTACTAACAGCATCGAATTGCATCGCGGGTTTACAGGCCACGGCTCAACAAGGCACGGGCGTGGTGACTTTGCAGCCGATGGTGCAGGGAACGCCCGCGGGGACGCCATTTACTTTGAACGCGGCCAACCAATACACGCTTCGCGTCCGCGTCCATTGCCCGGAATGTAACCGCATGGGAGCTGTTTACTACTCCTACGGAGATTCGGGGCTTATTACAACCGGCGGCGGAGGGCCCATCGCGCCCGGGAAAATCCAAATGGACGTTCAGGAGTTCGTCAATGGTGTGGGAGCAACCCCAGTAACAGTATATGACGGAGGAGTTACTTACTTACCGGGTGTGAGCTATGTGGTGCCAGTGAGCAGCATCAATTTGACCGGGACCATGCGGGCCGTAAATCTTACCAACCTTGGGTCAGGCTGGGTGGTAAGCACTCCACCGAACGGCGGCGCGTATACGCGAAGAGTAGGCACAACGGCTGAAGCTGCCGAGTGCCATCTCGAGCGTACCGGGAAGGCGACGTTCTACACAGGATGCGTACCAGTTGCCGGCGAGCAGATTGCAGTGAGTTACCGCACGATTGGCCGCGCGGTGGGGCGCGCGGTGAACGCAGCGAGCCAGCAGGCCCTGGCAGAAGCAGGATCGCCGTCCGCTGCAGCGTGGATTGGATCGGTGACGCGTCCGCCGGCGCGCTGCTCCGCGGATTGCCGCTGCGCTGCGCAGGCGATGGAGCAGGCGGCAGCGAGCGTGAGCGCGCTTTGGAGCGGGACATACAGAGGGAACCGAACGAGCTTTGCCTCGGATGTTTGGCCCGGGGACGCGCTGCTTCTGAATGCGCCGTCGGCAAACCTGAACGTAGAAGTTGTGGTGCGCACAGTCAAGGCGACCTATCGTGCCAGTTACCCGGACTTAGTGGAATATGAGATCGCATTTGCCAATGACTGGGCGAATGACCTTGCGATCAAGACAAGCGCTACGGTCCCGGCAAACGCGTGGCTGCCTGCAACGATCGCTCCCACGGTGCTGGCGAATCTGGAATGGCTGACGGTCACGGCGCTGACTGGCAGCACAATGACGGTGAATACGGGTGTGACACCGCCGAGCGGCGGCGGATTTGAGGTTCGGTTGCGGGACTTTGCTTTTATGCCGGGCGAGGATCCGACTTTGGTGTTGCGGGGTTCGCAGCCGAACCTGACATTCGCGCGCGTTTCCGCGAGCGACCGGTTCTACATAAGGATGTATGACGGATCGACGCCGCCGAACTATTCGGAGTTTTCAACGGCATTATTTATCAATCTGCCGCTGAGCAGCGGACAGTGAGTAGCGGACAGAGATCAGAGACAAGAGATGCGCATGATGAACGAATTCGAGGCCCAGGTGCTGAGCGATCTGAGCGCGCTGAAGTCGCAGATGACGGGTCTGTTGGGCGATGGCAGCGGCGGCAGACTTGTGGAACTGGAGCGGCGCATGGACCGTCACGAGCAAAACTGGCAGCGCGCAAAGGGATTTCTTGCGGCGATGAGCGTGGTGTTCGCGGTGATTGAAGTGGCCGTGGAAGCCTGGCATCGGCACTAACACCTGCGCGGTGGGCAGACCGCGCCTTCGGCGCAATTCGCGGCGTTGAGCGCAGCTATCATCCGTGGCGAACCTGAATGTTTTGATCACCGCCCAGTGCCGCTTCATATAATGAATTCATGAGCGAACGACCACTGGTGGGCGTGGTGATGGGCAGCAAGAGCGACTATGAAGTGCTCTCGGCGGCCGTGGAGATTCTGCGCGTACTGAAGATTCCACACGAAGAGCGTATCGTCAGCGCGCATCGTACGCCGGACTGGCTTTTCAAGTATGCCGAGACCGCGCGCGAGCGGGGATTGCGCGCGATTATCGCCGGCGCAGGCGGCGCGGCGCACTTGCCGGGAATGCTGGCGGCGAAAACTCTTGTACCGGTGCTTGGCGTTCCGGTTGCTGCGACGCAACTGAACGGTCTCGATTCGCTGCTCTCGATTGTTCAGATGCCAAAGGGTGTGCCGGTGGGGACGCTTGCGATCGGCAAAGCAGGCGCGGCGAACGCGGCGCTGCTGGCGGCGGAGATCCTGGCTGGAACCGATGCGGCTCTCTATAGGCGGCTCACGGAGTGGCGCGCCGCGCGCACGCAGGAAGTGCTCGACCAGAAGCTGGGCGAGGAAGCGGCGAAGTGAGCGGCGGCTCTGAACAACAAAAAGACATCATCGTGAGGCCCGGAGGGTTGATTGCCATTCTCGGCGGCGGCCAGCTTGGTCGCATGACCGCGATGGCGGCGCGGACCATGGGTTATCGCGTGCGCGTGATGGATCCGGAAGCAAAGTGCCCGGCCAGCTTTGTGGCCGACAAGACGATTGTTGGCCGCTGGGACGACGTGGACGCGGCGCGGCGACTGGCCGACTGCGCCGACGCTGTGACTCTCGAGATCGAACAGATCGGCGTGGATGCGTTGCGCGAAGTGGCGAAGATTGCACCGCTGCGGCCCGGCGCGGAACCGGTGCGGATCATTCAGGACAAAACGCTGCAAAAGACGTGGCTCGCGGAGAATGGGTTTCCGGTAGGGCCGTTTCGCGTGGTGCGCAGCGAGGCGGAGTTGGAGGAAGCTGTTTCCGCGCTGGGCGGCGATGTTTTTGTGAAGACCGGGCGTGGAGGATACGACGGGCGCGGGCAGGCGCGGGTTTTTCCTGGAAGTTCTGGCGCTTCTGATCTCGGAGAAGTGTGGAGGGAACTCGGAGAACGGCCGGCGGTTGTTGAGAAGGCGCTGGAGCTTGAGTGCGAGATCAGCGTGATGGCTGCTCGGAGCCCGTCGGGCGAAGTGAAGGTCTTCCCGGCGGCGCGCAATCACCATGAGAACCAGATTCTGGCGTGGAGCGTGATGCCGGCGGGGGTGGGCGCTGAGCTTGAGGCGCGCGTGAAGAAGACCGCAACAGAGCTGGTGGAGAAACTGGGGATTGAGGGACTGCTGTGCGCGGAGATCTTTGTGACGCGACAAGGCGAGCTATTTGTGAACGAACTGGCGCCACGGCCGCACAACAGCTATCACGAGAGCGAGCGCGGATGCGAGACGAGCCAGTTCGAACAGCTAGTAAGGGCGGTTTGCAACTTACCGCTGGGATCGACGGAGTTAATTTCGCCGGCGGCGATCTTGAATCTGCTGGGCGATGTGTGGCTGAAGGGCGAGCCGAATTTTCCTGCTGCGCTCGAAGTGCCCGGGGTACGGCTGCATTTGTACGAGAAGAAAGGGCCGCGCGAGGGCCGGAAGATGGGGCATTTGTCGTCGACGGGGAAGACGGCGGAGGAAGCGCTGGAGAGGGTGCTGGAGGCGAAACGACGGCTTTAGCGTTGCAACCGATAGAGGACGTGACGCTGGAGCGGATGGGCTTCCGGCAAACGTGGATGATCGAAGTCGTCGCGAGGGTCGTGGCTCATGCCGATCTTTTCCATCACGCGGCGCGAACGCAGGTTTGCGGGGACCGTGAACGAAACGAGGCTCTCAAGGTCGAGTTCGTTGAATGCGTAATGGATCACGGCGCCGGCGCCTTCGGTGGCCAATCCCCGACCCCAGAAATCGAATGCGAGGCGCCAGCCAATTTCGACCGCGGGCATGAACGGAGCGTCGAAGGCGGGGATGGACAACCCGATAAAGCCGATGAAGGCCTGATTTTCAAGCAGCTCGGCGGCGAAGGGGCCATAGCCGTGACGGTCGAAGTGAGCCTGAGCACGGTCGACGAGCGCGTCGGATTCGCCGGGCGATAGAAGAGAAGGAAAGAACTCCATCACTCGCGGATCGGCGTTCATGGCTTGGAATGGTAGACGGTCGGAATCGCGCCAGCGGCGGAGCAGAAGGCGATCGGTTTGCAGGGTGTCTCGCACAGGACGTGTTGTCGCGTCTTTCCTTCAACATGCTACCCCAGGTCTGAAAATCCAGACCTGGGGCACCCACTTTCGTGCTGAGCCGGATGCGGGAAAAGCAGATGCAGGTCCTTTGACTCGGCCGCCGCGGCGGCCTCCGCTCAGGATGACATCGTTTGATTTAGGTTCGTGCTACCCCACCCTAGCGAAGCTAGGATGGGGCACCCGTTTTTCGTGCTGGGTCAAGATCGCGCAAAGCAAATGCAGGTCCTTCGACTTCGATCGCTTCGCGATCTGCGCTCAGGATGACAACCTAAGAATCAAATGCAGGTCCTTCGACTCGCTACGCTCGCTCAGGATGACAAACCTAGGTTAGACTGACGCGGCTTGTTCGGCCTTTTCCCAGCGCTTGGGGCGTTTGTTCTGCTGCAGGACCTTCTTGCGCAGGCGGAGCGACTTGGGCGTGACCTCAACGAACTCATCGTCGGCGATGAATTCGATGGCCTGCTCGAGGTTGAGCGTCTTGTAGGGAACGAGCCGAATGGCGTCATCGGCCGTGGACGCGCGCATGTTGGTCATTTTTTTTTCGCGGACCACGTTCACATCGAGGTCGTTGTCGCGAGAGTGCTCGCCGACGATCATGCCCTCGTATACTTCAACGCCGGCGCCGACGAAGAGGATTCCACGCTCCTGAAGGCCATTGAGCGCGTAGGTCGTTGTGGGTCCCTGGCGATCGGCGATGAGCGCGCCCGTGGGCCGTTGCGGAATCTCGCCCTGGTAGGGAATGTAACCGTCAAAGAGCGTGTTCATGACGATGGTTCCGCGCGTTTCCGTCAGCATTTCAGAACGCAGGCCGATGAGGCCGCGGCTGGGCACGCGAAACTCGAGGCGCACGCGGCCCGAGCCATGATTGTGCATCTTGGTCATTTCGCCCTTGCGCGGGCCGAGTTTTTCGATGACCGTGCCGGTGAATTGCTCGGGTACGTCGATGGTGAGGTGCTCGACCGGTTCCATGCGGACGCCGTCGACGACCTTGGTGACGATCTCGGGGCGGCCAGCCATCAGTTCGTATCCTTCGCGGCGCATCATCTCGATCAGGATGGCGAGCTGCAGTTCGCCGCGGCCCAGCACCTTGAAGCTATCGGGCGATCCGGTTTCCTCCACGCGAATCGACACATTGGTGAGCAACTCTTTTTCCAGGCGCTCGCGCAGGTTGCGGCTGGTGACGTATTGGCCCTCGCGCCCGGCGAACGGCGAGTTGTTCACGCTGAATTGGATGGCAATCGTCGGCTCGTCGATGACGATGAGCGGCAGCGGCGAAGGATTCTCCACGCTGGTGATGGTTTCGCCGATGGTGATGCCTTCAACGCCGGCCACGGCCACAATGTCGCCCGTTGCGGTTTCCTGAGTCTCAATGCGCTTGAGGCCGGAAAATGTGAACAGCTTGGTGATGCGGGTTTTGTAAAGAGAACCGTCGCGGCGGGAGATGTTGACTTCGTCTCCGGCATGCAGCGTGCCCTGAAAGACACGGCAGATGGCGATACGGCCGAGGTAATCGGAGTAATCGAGATTGGCGACCAGGATTTGCAAGGCACCATCGGGATCGCCCGTTGCTTCTGGGATCGTGTCGACGATCGCGCGGAAGAGTGGCTGCAGGTCTACGCCTGGTTTGGCTGGATCGGTGGTCGCCGTGCCGTCTTTGGCCACTGCGTACAAGACGGGAAAATCCAATTGCGACTCGTCCGCGTCGAGGTCAATAAACAAGTCGTAAATCTCGTTCAGCACTTCCTGCGGGCGCGCGTCGGGGCGATCGATCTTGTTGATGACCACGATGGGCGGGAGCTTGGCTTCGAGTGCCTTCGAGAGCACGTAGCGCGTCTGCGGGAGCGGACCTTCGGCGGCGTCCACAAGGAGCATCACGCCGTCCACCATTTTGAGCGCGCGCTCGACCTCGCCGCCAAAATCGGCGTGGCCGGGGGTGTCGACAATATTAATTTTTCCGAGCCCGAAATTAATGGCGGTGTTCTTGGCGAGAATCGTGATGCCGCGTTCGCGCTCCAACTCGTTTGAATCCATCACGCGCTCGGCAACCTGTTCGTTGGCGCGAAAGGTTCCGGCCTGGCGCAGCATGCCGTCGACCAGCGTCGTCTTGCCGTGATCCACGTGGGCGATGATGGCGATATTGCGTATCGTCTGGCTCACAGGTGCGTTTGTCCTTTGCGTGTGGCCGGCTGCGCGGGTTGCGCGACGGCGGGGGGAGTGAAAAGAAGTCGATGCACCGCGCAGCGCGGTACCCCTTCATTCTATCAGTCGCCGCGATTTGGCTGCTTTTTGGGGTGCGGTGAGGCGAGTATCGGTCAGTTGCGGTTTGTCTTGCCAACCGGCCGCCTTGGGGGAGCCAATTCTCTCTAGCGATGGTTGCGCTGGGCGCGTCTGCGCATGCGTTTGCCTGTTTCCAGAAAAAATGCGGCACTTATCAGGGCAATGTGCGAAAAAGCCTGGGGAAAGTTTCCGACCATGCGCTGGTGTTCGACATCGTACTCCTCGGAAAGCAGGCCGACGTCATTGCGCAGCCGGAGGAGTCTTTCGAAGAGCTTGCGAGCGTCCCGTGCGCGGCCTATGGCCTTGAGAGCGCTTACCATCCAAAAGCTGCAGGCGAGGAACATGCCTTCGCCGGGCGGCAAGCCGTCATCCACTTTGGATGTGTTATAGCGTTTAACGAAACCCCGGGGCATGAGTTCCCGTTCGATGGCCTCCACGGTTGCTTTCACGCGCTGATCGCGCCCGGGCAAGAACCCGACCGCCGGCATCAGGAGAAGAGCGGCGTCGAGCTGATCAGAACCGTAGGCCTGCACGAAACAGCTTTTCTTGCGATTGAAGGCTTTGGCGCAAATCTGTTTATGGATCGCATCGCGAATCGACTTCCACTTCTCCACGGGCGCATCGTATTTGAGCTGCTCGGCGAGGATGATAGCGCGGTCAAAGGCGACCCAGGCCATCATCTTGGAGTAAGTGAAATGCTGGGTCGCTCCGCGCATTTCCCAAATGCCATGATCGGGGTCTTTCCATATTTTCTCCAGATGTTCCAGCAAAAGAACCAGCACGCGGAAGTCGTCCTCTGAATGGCGGCGCATGCTCTGCTGCGCATGGAAGAAAGAATCAAGAACCTCACCGTAGATATCAAGCTGCACCTGTTGGGAGGCCGCGTTGCCAATACGGACAGGGCGCGAATTCTCATATCCCTCGAGCCAATCGATTGTTGACTCCACAAGGCTGCGTTCGCCCCTGAGCCCGTACATGATCTGCACCTGGTCAGGGCTGCCGGCGAGCGCGCGCAACAGCCAGTCCTGCCAGGCGAGGGCTTCATCGAAGTATCCGGCGTTGGTGAGCGCGAGCAGCGTAAAGGTGGTGTCGCGCAGCCAGCAATAGCGATAGTCCCAGTTGCGCACGCCGCCAATCGACTCGGGAAGCGACGTGGTTACAGCGGCGACGATGCCCCCTGTGGGCCTGAAGGTCATCGCCTTCAAAGTGATGAGCGAGCGCTCGACGGCGTCGCGATACCTGCCCTGATATTTAAGGCGCTTGCTCCAGGTGCGCCAGATGCGCAAGGAATCGTTGAGCGCGCGCTGGAAGTCGATTTTTTTTGGATCAGGCTCGTAGGATGCGCCATAGGTGAGCGTGAACCAAACTCTTTGGCCCTTGCGGACGGTGAAATCCGCAATGGTCTTGAGGTTCTCGCCGTGAACGGGCACGGAGGCATGAAGAACGGCAAGGGCCGGGCCTGCGACCGCGCGGAAGCCGTCGCTGGTGCGCGTAACCCAGGGCACGGTGCGGCCGTAATCGAAACGGAGCGCCAACTCCATTTGCAGCGTTACGCTGCCGCGCACGCCCTCGACGATACGCACCACGTCGGAGTGGTTGCCGCGCGGGGGCATGAAATCAATCAGGCGCGCCTCACCACTGCTCTGTTTGAAAGTTGTTTCGAGGATTGGAGTGTGGCCGCAGTAACGGCGCGAGCTGGTCCACTCAGCTCCCGCAGGAGCGATTTTCCAAAATCCGTTTTCTTCCGTGCCTAGCAGCGCTGCGAAACAGGCAGGGGAGGAGAAATCGGGCCAGCAGAGCCAGTCAATGGAGCCATTATTGTCAACGAGGGCTGCGGTTTCGAGGTCGCCGATGAGTGCATAATTCTCAATCTTTGTAGCCATCGTTAGTCTTTACTGTTCGTGATAACTGCGCATCAAACCGCCGTCAATGACAAAGGTTGAGCCGGTAACGTAGGCAGCGTCGTCTGAGACGAGAAAGGCCACCAGGCCGGCGATATCGTCGGGACTGCCCAGACGGCCGAGCGGAATGTTGGCCAGCAGCGCATCGAGTTTGGGTTTGTCGTTGAGCAGTGCCGTGTTGATCGGCGTCGCAACGGCGCCGGGCGCCACGTTGTTGACGGTAATTCCGAGCGGCCCCAACTCAACGGCCAAATCGCGCATCAACATGCGCAATCCGCCCTTGCTGCAACAGTAGGTAGCGAAACCGGGGAAGGCCATATCTTCATGGACTGAGCTGATGTTGACGATGCGGCCTGGGCGCTTCGCGCCGCGGAGCCTTTGGACGAATGCTTGCGTGAGAAAGAATGGCCCGCGCAGATTTACCGCCATGATTTTGTCGTAATCGGCCTCCGATGTGTCCCAAAAGTCCGACTTATGTTCCATTCCCGCGTTGTTTACCAGGATGTCCGCCGCGCCGAAGCGCTTCCAGGCTTCATCGACCAGGCATCGATCGTCGTCAATGCTGGTGACATCCGCGTGAACGATCTCGCCTTCCCCGCCCGCCTGCTCGATGGCTTTGAGCGTGTCGTTGGCGCCGGACGGCTCGCCGACGTAATCAACAACGACTCTTGCGCCTTCGCTGCCGAGCCGCTTCGCGATTGCCTGACCGATTCCCGAGCCTGCTCCAGTCACAATCGCAACTTTTCCCGCCAAACGCTGCATGGACAGCTCCAAAATGCCGATCCTTGCTGAATTCCCTTTTGCGTTGGATGCACGGCCGGGGTGAAGCGCTGACCAATGGAGCGATCACGCGCGAGACTTCAGCCGCTCGAATGCGGCTGGCAGATCTCGATCGATTCAACCTGTATTCACACTTGGCGCGCTATTGAGCCGGTAGGATAGGGCGGGGCGAGCGCGAGCCAAGATCTGGCGAAGACGCAGCCGATGGATTTTCTGCAAGCCAATGATTTCACTTAAGATACGCATGCACGAGATCGATCAGATCTTCGGCCAACTCCGGTGCGATCTGTTCTTTCGCGCCGTCTACGAGGTGAAAGCGGATATGAGTCTCGAGCACCTCGCCCATCAGGCCGTTGATCCCGCCGCGAACGGCAGCGAGTTGCATCAGCTGCCCGCCGCAGTCCTCATCGGCGGCCAGGGAACGCTCCACGGCGTCGAGTTGTCCGCGCACTTTTTTAACCCGCTGCATGAGCTTGATTTTTTCGCGTTCGCGATGCGACATTTTCGAACTCCTTCGCTTGACGATACCCACCCAGGGTATAGTATATACCCGGTAGGGGTATAGTCACTCCGCATTCCTATTATGCCTCTCCGGAGCTCCAACCCGTTGGTGATTGCGCGGCCTGTCTTGGCCGGCGTCCTTTGGCTTTCCGCTGCATTCGCCGGAGCGCAAGTTCCAACGGACCTGCCTTTCGCGCCCGAGCCGCAGCGCCAAGCTGCGATCGATGGAGGGGCGCAGGCTCAAGTTCAACTGCCTTTCCCGGTGCCGGCTTTCTACACCTTCCAGCTCGAATTGTCGGAGATTGGGATGGATTCAGGCACGGAGGGCGGTTCTGGCGACGCGGGGCCGACGGAGGCGCCAGAAGCTGCGGTCCTCACCATGTTTCCACACTCTGACACGGCTCCCTACTGGGTCTCGGGTCAGGCCAACAGCATCTTCCAGATGCACGGGCATTTTCGTTCGCCGTATGAAGGCACGAATAGTCTCATTGACGATTTTGAGACGAAAGCGTCCGAGGTGGCGACGCTCTACCTAGGCTATGAATGGCATCCGAACACGCGCTACAGCACCGATTTCATCGTCGATCTGGAAAACGCCGGCGGGCGCGGTATCTCCCAGGCGCTGGGGCTGGCGGGTGAAACCAACCTCGATGTAGTTCGCAACCCGACGCTGAGCACCGCTCCTTATCTCGCGCGTGGCGAGATTCACCAGATCATCGGCTTGACCGACGAGATGGTTGATCAGGAGCGGCAGCCGCTGGCGCTGGCGACAAAAGTACCCGCGCGCAGGTTTGAGATTCGCATCGGCAAAATGACTCTACCGGACAGCTTCGATGTCAACTCCGTCGGCTCCGATAGCCATCTGCAATTCTGCAACTGGACGATCGACAACAATGGCGCATGGGATTACGCGGCGGACACACGCGGCTACACAGTCGGCGGCATTCTGGAGTACGACGACAAGGCATGGTCGGCGCGGTACGCGATCGCAGTGATGCCAACGGTGGCGAACGGCATCGACCTCGATTGGGACCTGAGGCGCGCCAGCGGACAGAACTGGGAGTTCGAGTTGCGTAAAGGCCTTTTCGGGCGGTGGCTTGATCCGAAGCGGGAGGGGGCGGTTCGAGTGCTGAGCTACGTGAACCACGCGCACATGGGCGACTACCGCGAGTCGGTGGATCAGTTTCTGGACGGCCAGGTGTCCACGCCCGACATTACTAAGACCGAGCGGTTCGGCGCGGTGAAGTACGGATTCGGGCTTAATACAGAACAAGAAGTAACCGACAACCTACGGCTGTTTGCGCGTTTCGGTTGGGACGAGGACCAGCACGAGTCGTTTGCTTACACCGAGGTCGGGCAGACCGTCCTCTTCGGCGGTGACTACAGAGGCAAGAGCTGGCGGCGATCGAACGACAAGGTGGCTGTGGCGTATGTTTCGAACGCGATCAAGCGCGACCACCAGAATTATCTGCACTACGGCGGCCTGGGCTTCCTGCTGGGCGACGGCAATCTGCGCTATGGGCGCGAAGACATCGCGG
>CAZHOO010000039.1:0-27951 GCA_964533905.1 uncultured Occallatibacter sp.
GTGCGAATCGGCCAGCTCTTGTCGTACAGGTTGAACACCGGCGACACCGAGCACAAATCCATGTTGGCTTCGTAATACGCGTCCAGAGTTCCTACGTCGCGCCAGTAAAGCGCTTCTTTCTTGTTCTCATCCACAAAGCTGTACGCCATCATTTTCTTCTGGCCCAACAGCCGGGGCAGAATGTCGTGCCCGAAGTCGTGCTTCGAGTTCGCCTCGTCCGCATCCGCGATCAATGCCTTCAGCAGCGTCTCGGTGTTGAAGATATAAATCCCCATCGACGCGTCCACGGCGTCGGGATTGAATGGCGATCGGAAATTGGTTGTCGCCGGCTTCTCCTGGAACCCCAGCACTTCTCCCGTCCGGCCCACTTCCACCACTCCGAACCGGGAAACTTCCTCAGGCGGAATGGGCAGCGTGGCCAGCGTCACCTCGGCCCCCGTCTCCTTGTGGTACGCCAGCATCCGGCTATAGTCCATTTTGTAGATGTGGTCGCCCCCCAGAACGATCACATGCGCCGGCTGCTCGCTGCCGATCGAATAGAGATTCTGGTACACCGCATCGGCCGTGCCCATGTACCAGTTCGCGCCCGTTCGCTGCATGGGCGGCATCAACTCGAAAAACTCGCCCAGCTCCTGCGCTACAATTCCCGTCCAGCCTTCGCGGATATGCCGGTTCAGGCTCAGCGCCTTGTATTGCGTCAGGATGTACACCCGCCGCAATCCGGAATTGATGCAGTTTGAAAGCGTAATGTCGATGATGCGATAGTGTCCGCCGAATGGCACCGCCGGTTTGGCCCGGTCGCGCGTCAATGGGAACAGCCGTTCACCTGCTCCGCCCGCAAGCAATACGCCCAGTGTGTCTTTCATATCCATAGGCTACCTGCTTCACTTCACTGCTGGCTCGCTCTTCTCGATCGGCCGATACATGCCGCTATACGAAACGGCATTCTTTCAGGCGGAACCTTTCCTCACCCGCCGCTGAACGCAGGAGAATACCACACATACCAATGCACTTTGCAGCCCCGCTATCTTCTTGATGATGCCGCAAGCCGAACGGTTGGCCCCATCGTACCTAAGCGCTTTAGGCCACGACCGTGTGCGTCGGTTCAGTACCGGCGCTCCCGCAACCGCCGCCGGCCGCAGCGGTCTGACTCCGCGAACTCCGTTAACCCCGCTGCCTTTACCTACCAGCCCGACAACCAGTTGGTTTTCTTGTTGTTCGAGCGCTTGATCGATGTGAACTTGTACTCCAACCCTACCGAGATGGCGAAGTTCACGTCGTACTGCCCGTACTTGAGTGAAGAATTGGGCGCGTCGCTGAACGTATAGTGGGTCATCACCGCGTCGGGCGTAATGCGAAACACCCAATTCTCGTTGCGGTTCAGGTCGAAGTGACCGCCGATGATCCCGGCCGGTGCAATCTGGTTATAGTAAAAGCCCACAACCTCGGGCGGCTCTCCGCGCAGATCCTTCTGGAAGTTCCCGTACACCCCACCAAACATGGCATGCGCAATGATCGCCCCATGTTTGTTGTGCGGGCCGAGCCACTCCGCTCCGCCCACAAAAAAGTACTGCTTCACAACCGGGCCCCGGATCACGTTTCCGTTGTAGTCATTGGGGGCCGTGCCGCTTGTCCCAATGTACCCTCGCCCCGTCGCTTCGATTCCCCAATTTCTCGTCAACCAGTACGAGCCTTCCATGTCCAACCCGCCAAGGTTCGAGCCTTGCAGCAGCGTCGGTCCAGCCTTCATGTGGTCATATGCGAAACCCAATGACATGTCGTAGCGGTTGTCGTAGCGAACCTTGGCCAGCGGATCGACAGCCATGTAAACCCCGTATTCCGGAGTCTGCGCAGGCTGGCCCGCTGCCGGTGCCTGTTGCGATGAAGAGGAAGAGCCTTGCTGCGGCTGCTGGCTCGGCTGCTGCGCGCCCGAATCCTGCGCCCGCACACATGTTCCGGCGCACACACACATCGTGAAAACAACGGCAATCGTTGCAGATAACTTGACTGGGAGATGCATCATAGACAAGCTTACAGGACCCCCCCGAGGCCGGACAACGCGGGCATCGCTCCTTCTTAGACGCCGTCGCGCCTCACCGGTCTCGCAGTCACTGCCTGCCGTCTCACTTCATCTTCCGCCGATCACCGTTCACGGCGCATCGCACTGATCCGCCTGCCGCGCCCACACCAGGTAGCGCACGGTCTTCAAAATCTCGACCACCGTCATGGCTCCCTCCGACCATGGTCCCTCCGGTTCAAGCGCCGGCGCCGCATGTGTTCGCCACTCAATCGGCAGCCGGCTCAGGATGAGCCCCGTCCTCGGCAAATGGCTTGCGCTTGAAATCACCTCGGCCGAATCCCATCCGTGGCGGCGCATGATCCTGAGCGAGTCACACGTATTCTCCATCGTGTCGCGCGCCGATCTCTCTTCCACAATCGCGCCCGCCGGAATCCCCTGCGCCTCGGCCACGCGCGCCATCACATCTGCTTCCACAAATCTGTTGTGCGCTGCACCGCCCGTGATCATCATCCGCGGCGCCACGCCCCGCTGGTATTCGTTCACCGCCTCGGTCACGCGCGCGAGCTCCGTCGCCGTGGGATTCCCGTCCGCGTCCGCCGGGCTTCCAAGCACCATCAGCACGTCAAAATGTTCCTGCGCGGTATTTCCCTTGGGCGCGAACGCGCGCGCAATTGCCGCCCATGCAATGAGTCCCGCTACTACCGCCGCGCATCCCAGGATTCCGTGTCCCATCCAACCCAGCGGCTCTCGCCGGACGCGCAATCTTCGAGGCCCAATGCGACTGCCCTTCGCCGCCACCGCGGCTCTGCTTCCATCGCGCGTGCCCGCTTTCTTCGCGCCCGTTCGCTTCCCTGTCCCCGCCGTGTTCAAGTGTCGACCCCTTCCTCATCCACTGTATCGCGCTGGAGAATGGTCTCGTGCGGTCGCAATTTTCCGTCAGGACGTCGAACGCGAAAACACAACCCCGCTGCACTCGTCCGAGACGAGATGCATCAAAAACAAATGAGATTTGTTCGCAACAAGGAGACGGATTGATGGCAACCAAAAAGAAATCTTCCGCAAGAAAATACGGCCCTGCAGCGGGCAAGCAGGTTGAAACCGAAATGCGCGAGATGAAGGCCGGTAAGCTGAAGAGCGGCCGCAGCGGCAAGAAAGTAACGAACCCCAAACAGGCAATCGCCATCGGCCTTTCAGAAGCTCGCAAGAAGGGCGCCAAAGTGCCGCTCAAGAAATCGTAGAGACGGGATGCGCCCAAATTCCGGATGAAGTGAGCCCGAGCCGCCGGCCCACTGACAACTGATCACTGATACCTGCTTTACAGTTCCGCCGGCTCTCCCCACTCGCCGAACACGATCTCGTTCAGAGGCTTCCGCGTTCGAGCTGTCGTCTCTCGCTCGATCAGCGTGTCGTTGCCCAGCGCCTCGGGTTCGCCGCGGTACCCCAGAGCAATGACCGCGCCCAGGGCGTGCTCCTCCGGAATCCCCAATGCCTTCCGCGCAGCCTCCTGGTCGAAACCGCCCATTTGGTGCGTTGTGAGCCTCAGCTCCGCGGCCTCCAGAGTCAGGTACGAAGTTGCCGCTCCCAGGTCATACAGCGCGAATCTGTTTTCCGCGCCGTTCTTCGCGAACCGCGTTGCCGATGTTCCCAGGATCAGCTCTGCCGCGCGTCCCGCCCACTCGCGGTTGAACCCGCCAAGCGACTCATGGAGCTTTCTGAAGGTCTCTGACCCACGCAGTCCCACGACAAATCGCCAAGGCTGCTCGTTGTTCGACGAGGCCGCCCACCGTGCCGCTTCAAACACCTTCTTCAGCACTTCCGCGCTCACTTTTCGCTCGTCGAACGACCGCGCGCTCCATCGCTCATGAACTGCGGGCAGCACGCCCTCCATCGTCGGCGCTTTCTTCACCGCGTGCGCTTCTCTTGCCGTTAAAATCGTAGCCGTTGCCACTTTGCTCATCTCCTTGAAAATCAACCCGGAACCAAATTTCTTCACTTCGTTTGATTCCCCGGCAGCCGCAAAGATGCACCGCTAGCCTAAATAGCTGTTGCAACAAGTATTTGAGAGAGTCGCTGCGGTTTGAACCCGCGATGTTCAACCTGCAAGTCCTCAAATCCCGCCGCCAGCCGCGGTTCAGGGCTCTCGATCCACGATTCACAGTCCACGAGCGACGAGCTCCCGGCTGGCAGCCCGTTCCGCTGCAAACTGCGAACTGTTTTACGGATACATCCGGTTCAGCATCCGCGGAAACGGAATCGTCTCCCGCACGTGATCGAGCGCGCACACCCACGCCACCAGGCGCTCAATGCCCATGCCGAATCCCGAGTGCGGCACGCTGCCGTATCGCCGCAGGTCGAGATACCACTCGAACGCCGCGCGCGGCAGCTTATGCTGGTCAATGCGCGAGCTCAGCAGCTCGTAACTTGACACCCTCTGCGATCCGCCTATGATCTCGCCGTAGCCCTCCGGCGCCAGCACATCAACGCATAGCGCATAGCGTGGATCCTTCGGATCGGGCTCCATGTAAAAAGCCTTCACATCCGCCGGGTAGCGATGCACCATTACCGGCCGGTCGTATTGCGAGCTCAGCCACGTCTCATCCGGCGAGCCAAAGTCATTCCCGTATTCAAACGGCGCTTCCAGCTTTCCATCCTTGTGCGCCTGGTTCAGCATCTCCACCGCTTCGTCGTATCTCAAACGTGGGAACGGCGCCTTGATCGTCTCGAGTTTCGTCACATCTCGCCCGATCGCATGCAGCTCTGGCGCCCGATTCTTTAGGACGCTCGCGACAATGTGCGAGATGAACTCTTCGGCGAGACTCATGAGCCCGTCCAAATCCAAGAAAGAAACTTCGGGCTCGATCATCCAGAACTCCGTCAGGTGCCGTCGCGTCTTCGACTTCTCCGCGCGGAAGGTCGGCCCGAAGCTATACACCTTGCCCAGAGCCAGAGCCGTCGACTCAATGTAGAGCTGGCCGCTCTGCGTCAGGTACGCGGGATCGCCGAAGTAGTCCACCGGAAACAGCGTCGACGTGCCTTCGCACGCCGCCGGGGTCAGGATCGGCGGATCGGTCCGTATAAAGCCATTCGAGTCAAAATATTCCGCCGCCGCCCGCATAATCTCGGCGCGAATCCGCAGAATCGCCGACTGCCTTGGGCTGCGCACCCACAAGTGCCGCCGCTCCTGTAAAAATTCGACTCCATGGTCCTTCAACGTGATCGGGTAGGGGTCTGACTCCGGCACGCGCTGCACCACATGCACGTCTTCGACATCGAGCTCATACCCGCCCGGCGCGCGCTTATCCGCACGCACCTTTCCCGTGACGATGACGCTCGATTCCTGCGTGAGGCCCTTCAGTTTCTCAAACACTTCCGGCGTCACGCTCTTCACATGCGCCACGCCCTGGATCGACCCCGTTCCATCGCGAAAAATGGGAAACAGCAGCTTTCCGCTCTCGCGCGAGTTGTAAAGCCAACCCTGCAGAGTGACAGATTGCCCCTCGTGCCGGCCAATCTCAGAAATCGTGGTCACGGGTGCTGCGACTTTCGTCACCTGCGCAGCGTCTATTTGGGCTGCGTCTTTTCTGGCTTCTTCCGCTTGTGGAGTCTCTTCAGCCATCTCTTCCCAGGCTTTCTGCGCGGCCCGTTCATTGCGCCGGACTCTCCAGAATAACGCCGCTCCTGCCTTTTTATCCGGCGTACGATCCAAACACACTTTGGCCGGCGATCCCGCCCAAGGCTCCTGAGCGCTGGGCCAGTCGACCTGGAATGGCTTCTATTGTTCGTTGCTCAAGCAGGGGCACCCGCGCTTTGCAGTGCGGCACTCCAAGGCGATGCCCCTCCGGTATCAAGCCGAGTTTTGAAGTTCGTGCGTGGCCCGGAACCAGTCCGCTTCGTGATGGCCGTGGACCCGGCCACGCTCGTTCCAGAAGCGGTACGCGAGCCCGGCAACATCCGCGTGGGAGACGGGACCGCCGTTCCTTTCCGTTTGGAGGTTCGCCTCGTCCACATCCGGCTGCGTCACGGCAGCCGAACCTTCGAGCGGGCCAGGTTCGGCTTCGAAAACGTCCACCAGGATGCCGGCCTGGGATGCGTGCGTGTCCGCTGTTGAATTTGCGGATTGGCTATTCGAATCGTCAGAAACCGCGGCATGGTTTGCGAATGATTCGGATGCAGAAACCAGCGTTCTTAAGGGCTCAACAAGCTTTTCAAGCAGTTCTTTCCTGCGTGCCAGTTTTTGTATCTGTGCGTTGATTTCAGCGATTTCGTTCGTCGCATTCTCAAAAGCAATTTGATAGCAGTTGGTAAACATTGTTTCGTTCCTCCGCTCGATCATAGGGTGGATTCTCGAACGGCAAAAACAGACCTTGTTTACGAAAGCGTGAATTTTTCAGCACTGCCGACGGGGGCTAGCGCGATGACGCTCAAGCAATACCTGGTCGGTTGCGCATCCGTCTCCAACGAGATGGAATGCATGTTGCTTTCCGGCTGCACGCCACACATTCAGGAGCGCCGCTGCCCGACTGTCAAGTCTCCGCCTCCCCTTGCACCCGCCCATCTCCCTGATTCCACTCGAAATATATTTCTCCCCAAGTTTGCCGATCATTTCCGCGAAATCGCTATTCTTGTCTTAGCGTCAAAAAGCCCCTAGAAGGCATCGGGCGGCGTGGTTTCCGCAGTTGAACTGGCGATTTGGTCGAAGCCGCACTCTCGGGCAAAATCGTCCAAAATGGACTCCTAACTCCTTTAGATAGAGGACTTTGAGATGCTAAACTCTTTAGAATCAATGGGTTGCGGGAATTGATCGGGGGTACAAGTACCTGAAAACAAACCCCTTAACTCCAAAATGGGGAGGGGGAGGGTACTCGGGTATTCTCGGCAAACTTTACCGGGATTCCACTTCGGGGCACCGGACAACACACGCCAGTTTCGTCCTACCAGAATCGATTTTGATTAGACAACAAACGCCACAAACATGCATCCTAGCTTGGTAGGAGCGCGGCTATGACCGATCGTGTCGAAACTAATAGAGTCGACATAAACAAGATAGAGGCGAATGGTGGCGAGGAGATGCACAAGACGCTGGCGGATGCCGACACCGCCGAGCGCTTTATAACCGAGAAGCACCTGGGCGAACGCATCCGGCGCTTACGCCTAAAAAAGTCAATGGGCCTGGTCGATCTGGGCAAGCATACCGGTCTATCAGCCAGCTTTCTTTCGCAGTTGGAGACGGGACGCGTGGTGCCGACTCTTCGTAACTTGGCCCGCATTGCGATGGTCTTTTCCAAGGATCTCTCGTACTTTTTTGAGACCGAGCCCTCGCCTATCTTCCGCGTGCACCGCAAGAGAGACCGAGTGCGCATTCCGCAAACAGGAGTGGAGCCGCCCACCTACACCTTTGAAAGTCTCGGCTACATGGTCGCCGACCGGCACATGGATCCTTACTTTGCCGAGTTTATTCCGCTGCCCGAACATGTTGAGCCCAGGTCGCACATGCACACGGGGTTCGAATTCCTCTACGTGGTTGCAGGTGAACTGGCGTTACGCCACGGCGAACAGGAAGCTAAGCTCGGACCCGGCGATGCCGTTTATTTTGACGCGGGAACCCCGCACTCTTACCGTTGCGCAGGAGCGAAGTCCGCTGAAGCCGTCATCGTCACCATGCATCAGGCGCCGGCGGACCATCCGCAATCTTTGCGTCCTGCTGCCGCCGGCGCGCCAGGGCGTCCCGGTCAACCTGTCTTGTTGTCGAGGACCAACCTGACCGAGGTCAAATAGCGGCTGCCTATTTTTGTTCTGCCGGCGACGGACTTGAATCGCCGTAGGTTGGGTAAGGCTTGGCTTCTGGGCTCGTTGGCATAGCGGTGAGCGTTGTGAGATCAGCCTGCACTTCAGCCCACTGATGGGACTTTCGCTTGGTCGCGATCGGCGCATTCGGGTTGGCATAGTATGCCTGAATATCCGTCTTGACTCCGGGAGGGATCGGCTTATTCGGATCGCTGGTCAGCCGGCGCAACAGGTTTGCGTAAGTTTCGTCCGTCAGCCGATACCCGCCCGGTTTAACCACCAGCCCCGTATCCAGGTCGCGATTGGGCAAGATGTGCTCGGGATCGGGTGGTCCGAGCGCATCAGTCTTCGATGCAGCGCTCGCCGAGCGCAGGTCCCGCTTATCCACGGGAGTGAACAGAACTACGCGATGGCGAATCGCTGCGGTGGAATCCACCAGGCTGTGCATGTAATCGGTCTCGGCGGCTTCGCTCGGGCCTTTAACCGCGACCATCGCTAAGGGGCCAACCTTCGGCAGGATCGAGAGCACGCAAGCGATGAGATGGGTTTCGAAGCCGGCTTTCTTCCGATAAGCCGCCCAGCCGTAGAGGGTTGCAGCCTCGGCCGCTTCCTTCTCAATCTCTTTCGCATCGGCCGTATGCGGCTCCGCCACTTCATTGCCACGACGCATGAGCGTCACCGCATAGGCCACTCGGGGAATGAACTTCCGCGTCGCAAACTGATACTCGCCCTCATTGAACTTATGTCGCTCGCCCGCTGAGAAGTCGTCGGTGATTCCGTATGTCTGATAGAAAGCTAGTGCGAGCTGGTGCGTTGGAACTCTGATTCCGATGTGGCGCAGATATCCGAGCGGCGCCAAGTGGTGCTTTCCAATCTGATCGATGTCGAATGCGAACTCCACCTGCACATGCTGGCGCTTGCCCTCGGCATAATTCACGCTGTTGCCGTAGCGCGCCGCCAGCTTGGGAAACTGCATCGCGACGGCCCGGTTGGTCGCCTCCGAATGTCCGATCGAATCGCCCACGTAATGCGACAGTGCGCCAGCGGCAAAGGCCAGCTCATTGGCGTTGTGCGCGTTACGGAACAGCGCCAGAACAAAGTCGCCCGTGCGCACATAGTGCGTCAGATCGGAGAAAAACCCATCGCCGAACGGGTAGTACCCCATATCTTGAATCACGCACCCGCCGTAGGCGAAAGATCGTGCGCGGTCCAGCTCTGCCGGCGTCAGATTCGGGTACTGGCTTTTCAGCAGGGGAACGATCGAGTCGTCCCACGTCAGGTCGATGAGCTGTTCGTGCGAAAGCAGGGAATAGGCGACCCCGCGCCGAAGTGCGCAGACCGGCAGCAGCAAGAAGATCAGCGCAACGGTTCGAAATCGACTGCAACGCATATTCATTAGGATGCCAGGACGCCGTTTAGCGACTTCTGAGGCCGAAAGCCCGGATTCCGCCTTCAGGTCCCGCCTTCATTTTTTGTGGGCCTCAGTCAGTGGCTCGAGCGTTCCATCTGAATCCCATTAAGCTACGAACTTGCCGACATCCTATTACCCCAAACGCCGCCTTCGGGTTGATGCAAGAGAACACCTGTTTGTGGACGCCACCTAGCCGCGGGTATCATGATCCTTCATGGGATCTGTGCCGCCAATTCAGCTTGCCACGTTGAGCATGTGGGATACGCTCCTCTTGATGGCACTGGCTTTGGTCGTGTTCGGCCCTCGGCGACTCCCCAAAATCGGCCGTCAGCTCGGAAAGCTGATGTACGAGTTCCGCAAAGCTTCAAACGACTTCAAGTTCCAGATGGAAGAGGAGTTCCGGGCCTCCGAGGAGGCTGATCGCCGCAAGAAAGAGGAGGAAGCGCGGCAGCGTGCCCTCGCCGCTGCTCCGCCGCCCGCACAACTTGAGGCAGCAGCCTCACCAACGCCTCCGGCAATTCCTCAGCTCCCCCCATCGGACGCAGCAGAAAGCCCCCATTTTGAAGGGACCGACCCCAACATTAAGGCGGAAACTTCGCAACCGCCGACCGCCGATCCAGCTGAATCCGCTCCCCCTGCGATAAGTCCTCAAATCCAGCCGCCTTCCACTGGTGAGGTTGTTTCCGCTGATCCGCCCCCCAAGTCCCAGGGAAACCTGTTTCCTGAAGCCGAAAGATCGGAGCCGGCGCCTCATCATGGTTGATCCCGAGGAAGCGATCGAAAAAGCGCGGAAAGCCGTCAGCGAGCGCGCAGAACTCCCCGGCATGAGCCTCATGGAGCACTTGGAGGAGCTTCGCAAGTGTCTCGTTCACTCTGCCATCTATCTTGGCCTCGGCTTCATCATCGCCTACGTCTTCCACGAGCGGCTCTACGGATTCGTCCAAGCGCCGCTCGATAAACTCGGCATCAAGCTCAATTACACCCACCCGATGGATCCGCTTAATCTCTATCTCCAGGTCTCCCTCATCGGCGGAGCCATTCTCGCGTCGCCCTTCATCCTCTACCAGGTGTGGCTGTTCATCGCGCCCGGCCTGTACCAAAAGGAAAAGCGCTTTGTCATTCCTTTCATGACAGCTACCGTCAGCCTCTTTCTTGCCGGCGCAAGCTTCGGCTATTTTTTCGTTCTGCCTGGCGCGCTTAAGATCCTGATTCTCGACTTCGGCAAAAACTTCCATCCTATCGTCACCATCGAGGAGTACACCGGCTTCTTCCTTTCCATCATCCTTGGTCTCGGTGTCAGTTTTGAGCTGCCCATCCTCATCTTCTTCCTCGCCTTGTTCGGCATCGTCAGCCCCAAATTCCTCTGGAAGAACATTCGTTACGCTATCCTCGCCGTGTTCTTTGTTGCTGCCGTCATCTGCCCCAGTCCCGATCCAAGCACAATGTGTCTGTACGCGCTGCCGATGCTGGCTCTCTACCTGCTCGGCATTGGAGTCGCGTGGTGGGTCCACCCGTCGCGCCGAAAGAAAAAGGAGGCCGCCGGATGATTTCTTCCTGGTTTTGGAGGAGAGTTGCGCCGGCAATTGTGCTCGCCGCTGCCGGTTTGGCCGCCCCCGCTCAGCACTTCGATGGCAATGCCGCATACGAATATGCCCGCCAATTCGCAGCCATCGGTCCCCGTTGGCCTACAGGTCCCGGCCACGTTAAAGCCGAGGATTTTCTTCGTGCCCACTTCCTCCGCGACCACGATCAGCTCGAGCAAGATATTTTCACCGCCGACACTCCCATCGGGGCGGTGCCCATGTGCAACTTCATCGTGCGTTTTCCAGGCACAAGGCCCGGCGTCATCGTGCTCGGCTCGCACTACGAAACCAATTACCCGCTGCGTACTATCAACTTCGTCGGCGCAAATGATGGTGCGTCAACCACCGGTCTGCTGATGGCCATCGGCGATCGCCTCCGCGAACAGGCCGCGCGCTCAGCGGGTAAGAAACTCGATGGCTACTCGGTCTGGCTCGTTTTCTTCGACGGCGAAGAGGCCATTCAGCAGTGGTCAGCCTCTGACTCCACCTACGGCAGCCGTCATCTTGCGGCCAAGTGGGGCCGTGACGGAACGCTCAACCAGATCAAGGCGTTTATCCTTGCCGACATGATCGGCGACAAGGATCTCGACATTCAGCAGGAAACGCGCTCGGCTCCATGGCTGGTCTCGGACGTCGCTGAAGCCGCCAAGAAGTTTGGCTACCAGCGCTATTTCTTTCAGCAGCAGATGGAGGTCGAGGACGATCATTTACCTTTCGTCCAGCGCGGCGTGCCTTCGATCGACATCATCGATCTCGATTACGGACCCAACAATAGTTACCACCACACCGCGCAGGACACGATGGACAAGATCAGCGCGCACAGTTTGATGATCGACGGCGACGTTTTCCTGGAAACGATCCGCCTCATCGATCAACGATGAGGCTTTAGCTTTCAGCCGTCAGCTCTCAGCAGTTCTTTGCTGAGTCAACCACCGAGCTTCGGAACCACCCGAGGAGCTGAGAGCTGATAGCTGACGGATGACAGCTGAACAAGGAGTTGAAAGTGTCTCAAGCAGAAATCGGCATCATCGGCGGCAGCGGGCTCTACTCCATGCCCGGCTTCACCAACATTGGCGACGAGCACATTGAGACGCCCTTCGGCTCACCGTCTGAAGCCTTTGTCCTCGGCGAACTCGAGGGGCGCAAGGTCGCTTTTCTCGCGCGCCACGGCCGCGGCCATCGCATCCTTCCCTCCGAGCTCAACTTTCGTGCCAACATTTACGCCTTCAAAAAGCTCGGCGTCGAGCGCATCCTCTCCGTTTCCGCCGTCGGATCGCTCAAGGAAGAGCACAAGCCCACGGACTTCGTCATCCCCGACCAGTTCATCGACCGCACGTTCAACCGCCTCGCGACCTTCTTCGGCGATGGAATCGTAGGCCACGTCGCATTCGGCGATCCCGTTTGCGCAACTGTTGGGAAGGCCGCAGCCGATGCCTGCGCGAAAGTCGGAGTCGTGGGCAAACTCGGCGGCACCTACATTTGCATGGAAGGCCCGCAATTCTCGACCCGCGCTGAGTCGAACCTCTATCGCAGTTGGGGCGCCGACGTTATCGGCATGACGAACCTGCAGGAGGCCAAACTCGCCCGCGAAGCCGAAATCTGCTACGCCACCATCGCCATGGTCACCGACTATGATTGCTGGCGCGAGGGCCACGACGCCGTCACCATTGAGGAGATCGTCGCTGTGCTCCACAAGAACGCCGACAACGCCGCCAAAGTCGTCAGGGCCGCCGTCGCCGCCATGCCGCATGAACGGACCTGCGCCTGCGCGTCTGCCGCGAAGTATGCCCTGCTCACCCAAGCCGATGCAATTCCCGCCGAAACGAAAGAGCGCCTCAAACTACTCTTCGGCAAATACCATGGTTGGTAGAGTGAGTAGCTATCTGACTTGCTGTTTCACCGGAACTCTCGTCCAAGACCAGGAGAAAAATGTCCATTACTGTAGTCGGAAGCGTAGCCTACGATTCCATCGAAACCCCCGCCGGACGCCGCGAGCGCTGCCTCGGCGGCGCCGCAACCTACTTCTCACTCGCCGCCAGCTTCTTCACCGGCGTGCGCGTTATTGCCGTCGTCGGCGAGGACTTCGGCCGAAAGCAGGAAGCTGTCTTTGCCGCGCGCAACATTGATACGCGCGGCATCGAACACACTGCCGGAAAAAGCTTCTTTTGGGAAGGCTCGTATCTCGAAAATCTGAACGAAGCCAAAACGCATAACACCGAGCTCAACGTCTTTGCCACTTTCGAGCCAAAAATCCCCGACGCCTATCGCGACTCCGAATTCCTCTTCCTAGCCAATATCGATCCCGTCCTCCAGCGGCGCGTCCGCGAGGCCATGCCCGGCGTGAAGTTGGTTGCCGGCGACACCATGAATTACTGGATCAAAGACCATCGCCCGGCCCTGCTTGAAGTCTTGAAGGGACTTGACGTTCTGCTGATCAACGACACTGAGGCGCGCATGCTGGCCGGCAACAACAATCTGGTGCAGGCCGCGCGCGCCGTCATCGCTCTCGGTCCTCGTGCTTTGGTCGTCAAGCACGGCGAATACGGCGCGACGTTATTCCACAGTAGTGCCAATCCAAAAGGTAAAGGCGAGGAGCTCCGCACCTTCAAGGCGCCTGCCCTCCCGCTCAAGGAAGTCATCGATCCGACCGGCGCGGGCGATAGCTTTGCCGGTGGCTTCTTCGGCTATCTCGCTTCGCAGCCCGAGCAGACGCCGGCCGCCTGGCGCCACGCCATGTTCTACGGCAGCGTCATGGGCTCCTACGCCTGCGAGCGTTTCGGCACGGAGCGCCTGCAGCAACTCTCGCGCAGTGAGATCGACGCGCGCTTCAACCTCTTTCGCGAGATCACGCACCTTGACTGAGAAGAGAATCTCCGACGCGGAAGGCTGGATGGTCCTGGCCTTCTGCATGGCGGCTTCTGCCGTGGCCATCCTCTGGAGCTGGCGTCACGGAGCGATGATCAACTACGGCGACGCAATCGCCCATCTTCACATCGCGCGCCGCGTCTTCGATTCCCGCACGCCCCGTTTTTCAGAGCTTGGCTCGGTGTGGCTGCCGCTCTCGCACATTCTCCTACTACCCTTCGTGCAGAATTACTCCTGGTGGGCCTCGGGACTCGCCGGAGTGGTCCCCTCGGCCCTTGCATACATCGCCTCCTGCGCCGGCATTTACCGCCTGGCGCGCAACTGGCTCTGCCCCGCGCCCGCCGCGCTCGCACTCATTTTCTTCGCCCTCAATCCAAATCTCCTTTACTTGCAGACAACAGCCATGACCGAGCCGCTGTTCCTCTGCGAATTCATATGGATCGTGGTCTGGCTAGTCGAGTGGCGCTCCCATCTAGATGACGATCCTCAACCAAAAGTCTGCGGCCTGCAAGGCATCGCTATCGCCCTCGTCGCCGCCATCTTCACCCGCTACGACGGCTGGATCATCGCGTTCATCGCATGGTCCGGCATTGCAATCACCCTGTTTCGCCGGGCCGCCCTGGGCGAGCGCTCGCGCCTTGCTGCGCCGACCTTTTGGCTTGCCACCATCGCGATCGCAGCGGCCCCGCTTCTCTGGTTCATCTACAACTCCGTCTGTTTCGGCGACTGGCTCTTCTTCGCACGCGGGCCTTACTCCGCCCACGCCATCGAATTCCGCACCGCAGCCAATGCGCCCGGTTGGCCGCCGCATCCCGGTTGGCACAATCCATGGGTCGCGCTTCTCTTCTATCTCAAGGTAACGGAGCTCGACTCCGTTGCCGCGCCCGGTTGGAGCAATCTCTGGGGCAATCTGGTTCTGGGTCTCGCCGTGCTCGGCACCGCCCGCGCCTGGTTCGTCGAAAAAACCCGCCGCCGCGCAATTGCCTGGACGCTTCTCCTCTGGCTGCCCGTCCCCTTTTACGCATGGTCCGTCGCCTACGGATCAGTTCCCATCTTCTTTCCCGCCTGGTGGCCCTACACCTGGTACAACACACGTTACGGCCTTGAGCTTTTGCCCGCTTTGGCTCTCGGTCTCGGTTTCGCAGCGCAGCTGCTTACAGACACACTCCGCCACATCAAACCAGCAAGCCTCGCTTTCGTGCTGCCCAAAATCGCCTTCTCGTTCCTCTTTGCTCTTGCCGGCCTCAACGTGCTCGCGCTGCTACGGTCCCACCCCATCGTCTACGTTGAAAGCACCAAGAATGCCCATGCGCGCCAGCCCTACGACAATTCCATTCCTCCGGCCTTGCATTCGTTGCTCATCCTCGATCCGCGCGCAACCGTGCTCATGGACACGTCCGTCTACCCTGAGATTGTTGCATCCACCGGAATCCCTCTTCGCCAGACCATCAACGAGAGCGACATCGGCATCTATCGTTCCGCACTCGACGATCCCGCTGCCCACGCCGCCATCGTCGTCGCATTCGACGGCGACGAAATCGACACGGCCGTAAAAGCGCATCGCGCGGACTTCACGTTGATCGCCAGCTTTGACGCCAGGAATCAGCCATCGGCCGCGATTTATGCCTCTACAAGATGGCTCCATCGCGCTCCCGATTTCTTTTGAGTGCGCGCTCTTGCATCACTCGGCACATCCCCCGATTCCTGCTCAACTGCGCGCCCTCATCGGTGTTAGCATCGGGCTGAGAAACAACGTGATTCCCGACGCCGCACAACTCGACCAGCCGTTCGCCGCACTGCTCCAAATCTGCGTTCCGGAGGAAGTTTGATTCCGTTCACCAAAGCCCATGCGTGCGGTAACGACTTTCTCATCGTCTCCGAAGAGGACGCTGCAGGCCACGATCTTGCTGCTCTCACGCGCAGCCTCTGCCAGCGCAACACCGGCGTTGGCGCCGACGGCGTGGAATTCTTTGCGTGGATAAACGAGTCTGGACCGGCCCCGCGCTCCGGCCGCATTCGCCTTCACAATGCTGATGGTTCCATTGCCGAAATCAGCGGCAACGGTACGCGCTGCGTCGCGGTATGGATGGCCGAGTCGCTTGGTTCCAAGCCCGGCGATACGCTCGAGATCGCTACCGCTGCCGGTGTTCGCAACTGTCAGATTGTTAGCGTGCGCAACCAAAACGAATTTTCTGTCGACGTGACCACGGCAATGGGTGTGCCGCGCTTCGTGCCGCACACACTGAAGCTTATCGACGGTGTCGAGGTCGTTGGCGTCGAGGTCTCCACCGGCAATCCCCACTTCGTTATCCTCGTCGAAACGCCGGATTTCGCCGTCGGCCACCGCGCCTGGGCTGGGATCGGCGCAGAGATCTGCGCGCACCGCGATTTTCCCAAGCAAACAAACGTCGAGTTTGTGCGAGTCGTGGATGAGCACGAGATCGAGATTCGCATCTTCGAACGCGGAGTTGGCCCGACGAGTTCATCCGGAACTGGCAGCTCGGCTGCGGCCACTGCGGCCCTTGCGTTGCGCCGCTGTCTGTCGCCGCTCAAAGTCGTCGCGCCTGGTGGAGCGCAGACCGTCGCATGGGATGGTCCCGGCGCGGAGTTGTATCTCACGGGTCCAGCCACTCTCATCGCCCGCGGGGAGGCTTGGTGAAATGAGGCAGCTCCAACCGCCAGCCGTTGCGCCCGATGCGGCGATCAGCATCGTTGCTCCGGCTTCGCCAGCGAAGTCTGAGCGCGTCGATCTTGGCCTCGCGGCGCTTCGCTCATTGGGTTATGCGCCCAAGTTAGCTCCCAATGCTCTCCTGCGCGAGCCGCTGTACTTCGCCGGAACCGCCGTCCAGCGCCTCTCCGATCTGCACGCCGCCTTCGCCGACACTAACGCAGCCGCCGTCATGTGCATTCGCGGCGGCTACGGTTCGAACTACCTGCTCGACGGCCTCGAGCTCGAAGCGATCGCCGCGCATCCCAAGCCGTTCTTCGCCTATAGCGACCTCACCGGCATCCAACTCCGCCTTCTCGACCAAATTGGCCTTCCCGTCTTTCACGGCCCCATGCTCGCCGCTGATTTCTATCTCACCAACGGCGTCCACCTTGAAAGTTTTCGCGCTGCACTGGCTGGCGAACCCTACAGCGTTGGCGCTGCGGAAGGCTTGCGCACCCTCAAACCCACCGCATCCTCAATCAGTGCTCGCGGCACGCTCTACGGCGGCTGCCTCAGCATTCTCGCCTCCTTGCTCGGCACCCCGTGGGAACCGAGCACCGAAGGCAAGCTGCTTTTTCTTGAGGACACAGGCGTCAAACCCTACCAGGTCAATCGCTTGCTTTGGCAGCTGCGTCACGCAGGAAAGCTCGACGGCACCCGAGGCATCGTCTTTGGTGAAATGCTCGATTGCGCGTCGCCGGGCGCACCGCCCTCCCTCCTTGACGAATCCATTCTCAGCGCACTCGTTGGCGTCGACGTGCCCATTGCAATCGGTCTGCGTAGCGGACACGTTTCCCATGAAAATGTCACGCTCACCTTCGGCGTCGAAGCCGAGCTAGCCGTCAGCGACACGGCGAGCCTTCGCATTCTCGAACCGGCGGTGAAAAAGTGACGGCGTCGCCGCGCCACATCCACCTCATCGGCATCTGCGGCACTGCCATGGCTTCGCTCGCTGGCCTGCTCCAGCTCGAGGGTCATCGCATCACCGGTTCCGACAAGGCCGCTTATCCGCCCATGAGCGATCTGCTTCGCTCGCTTGGCATCCCAATCCTCGAGCCTTATGCCGAATCGAATCTTAATCCGGCGCCCGACCTCGTCGTCATCGGCAACGCGCTCTCCCGCGGGAATCCTGAAATCGAGCGCGTCCTCGACGAGCGCATTCCCTTCACTTCCATGGCCGCGCTCCTGCGCGAAGAATTTCTCAAGAGTCGCGAATCCCTTGTCGTCGCCGGAACTCACGGCAAAACAACGACCACCAGCATGCTTGCCTGGATTTATCAGGTTGCCGCGCGCGCAAACCCTTCGCTTGAGCCTTCGTTCCTCATCGGCGGCGTCGCGGAAAATTTCGGCACGAGCTTTCAACTCCGTCCCACGCGCAACTTCATCCTCGAAGGCGACGAGTACGACACCGCTTTCTTCGATAAGGGTCCCAAGTTTCTCCACTACTTTCCCGCCGCGCTTATCCTCACGCACGTCGAGTTTGACCACGCCGATATTTACGCTGACCTCGAAGCCGTCAAAGTCGCCTTCAAGCGCCTCGTCAATCTCGTTCCGCGCCGCGGCCTCATCGTTGCCTACGATGGCAGCACCAACGTAACCGAATGTGTGAGCCGCGCGTTCTGTCCCGTCGAGCGCTACGGATTCACCGATGCGGCCAATTGGAGGATCTGCAATCTCCGTTACGAATCCGGCCGCATGCACTGGGAGGTTCTGCGTTCCGGCACGCCATGGGCTGAATTCACCATGCATCTCGCCGGCGAGCACAATGCTCTGAACGCCACGGCCGCCGCGGCTCTCGCTGCCGCTGCCGGCGTCCCTACCGACGCCATCACGGAAGCTCTCGCCACCTTCAAGAGCGTAAAGCGTCGCCTCGAGGTCCGCGCTGAAATCAACGGCATCACTCTCATCGAGGACTTCGCACACCACCCAACGGCCATCCGCGAGACCCTCAGGGCGCTCCGCTCCATCTATCCTTCGCGGCGCCTTTGGGCCGTGCTCGAGCCGCGCTCCAACACGCTGCGACGCAAAGTCCTGGCGCACGACCTCATTGAAAGCCTTTCGCTTGCCGATCGCGTGATTCTCGCCGCCGTTTTTCAGCAGGAGCGAATTCCGGAGGCCGAGCGCCTGCATCCCGAAGAAGCTGTCCGCGCTCTGAACGACGCAGGCACGCCGGCGGAGCTTCTCGCCAACGCTGATGCCATCGTCGACGACCTCACGCCTCAGCTCGCGCCCGGAGATGTCGTCGCCGTCCTCTCCAATGGCGGCTTCGACGGCATCTACGAAAAGCTTCCTGCGCGCCTTCGCGAACGCTTCGCCGCTCCCTAGAGACAACGCATGATCTGGTCGCTCATCTTCATCGCCAACATGGTTGTGCTGGGAATTCCTTCCGCCATCCTCCTCATTCCATGGTGCTGGCTAACCGGCAATGTGCTGCCGCTCTACAAAGCTACGCGCTTTATGCTTGCCTTTAGCTGCCGGCTTGCCGGCGTGGGTTTTCAGGTCGAAGGCCTCGATCGAATTCCCGGCGACCGCGCGGTCATCTTCATGTCGAACCACGTCTCCAACCTCGATCCGCCCGCGCTCATCTCCATCATCCCCGGCCGGACATCGGCCTTTATGAAGCGGTCGCTCATGAATCTGCCGATCCTTGGCACGGGGTTTCGCCAGGGGGAATTCATCGCCGTCGACCGCACGGGCAATCCCGCAGACGCGCAATGCAGCGTCGCCGAAGCTCAGCGCGTCCTTGCGAAGGGCGTACACATCACTACATTTGTTGAGGGAACTCGCTCGCCCGACGGCTGCATGCTGCCCTTCAAGAAGGGACCATTCTTCCTAGCAATGGCCGCAGGTGCGCCGTGCATTCCCGTGTCAATTCACGGAACAGAGACGCTCCTGCCCAAAGGCAGCAAACGCATTCGTCGCGGCATCGCGCACGTAATCTTTCATCCGCCCATTGACCCGAATACCTGCGCCACGCGTGACGAGCTCATGCGCGCGGTGCGCACGTCCATCGCATCCGGCCTCCCCGAGTGGATGCGCACGTAGCTCGCAATCCCGCGTCTGCTTTCAATTCTGTTGGCCCACCACAAGGCAAACTGACAACTGATCGCTGACCCCTGTTAGTGCGATACTCACCTTACGCGCCTATCTTGATCGCCCATGATTGTCTCGATTCTCGTCTTCGTCACCATCGTCGTCCTGGCTGTTCCCGCAGCGATCATTTTCTTCCCGTTCACGCTCATCACCGGCAACGTCGGTCCGCTCTACGCGGTCGGGTCCTGGATCGCCCGAGTCGCCATGCTCATAGCGGGCATTCGAATTCAAATCCACGGCCAGGAGAATACTCGGGCCGGCCGCGCGTGTATCTTCATGGCCAACCACATCTCCTATCTCGATGCGCCTGCGCTTATGACGAACCTGCCCGGCCGCACCGTGGTCTTCCTCAAAAGCTCGCTCATGAAGATTCCTATCCTCGGCTACGCATTCAAGCTCGCACGTTTCATCCCAGTCGATCGCACGGGTGACGCAGCGGAAGCGCAGCAAGCCGTCGAGCAGGCGCAACGCGTCCTCGCTTCTGGACTTCACATCACAACTTTTGTTGAGGGCATGCGCTCGCCCGACGGCCTCATGCTGCCCTTCAAGAAAGGCCCGTTTTATCTCGCCAAGGATTCTGGCGCGCCCTGCGTCCCGATTTCAATCTTCGGCAGTGAAAAAATTCTTCCCGTGGACAGCAATCGCATCTATCCCGGAACGGTGCACATCGTTTTTCACGCGCCGCTCGATCCGGCTGACTATGCGACGCGCGAAGAGCTATCAGAGGCGATCCGCGCCGCAATCGCTTCCGGGCTGCCGGAGTGGATGCGGACGTAGTTTTTGCGTGGATATCATCGCCTATCGCCCGCGAAAAGCTGGAAGCTCCCTTCCTGACCTCTTATACCTGACCGCTGCTTCTACGGCTGCACCATCGCGTTGTAGCCTTCTCCGAGCAGTCTCGCGGACATCCGGCTTGCTTCCTCGTGTGTTGCGAACGGACCAATGCGCACATGAATCAGCCCATCGGGCATGTGCTGCGCAGCTGCCGCGAAGCCATGATTGCGCAGCGCGTTCACAAGAACATAGGCGTCTTCAGAATGTGACACCGCGGCGATCTGTACCATGTACCCCGAACCGGCGCTGGGATACGGCGGGCGCATCGCCGGCTCCGTCTGCTCCCTTGGCGGTTCGTTTGTTCTTTCTGGGGTCGCTGGTCGCACGGGAGTTGATCGGGGCGCTGGCTCGGGAACTGCGGGTTTGGGAGCCGCAGGTGCGGGCTGGGGCTGTGCCGGCGCGGGATTCGAATCGCTCGACGGAGCAGGCGGCGTGCCGCTGCTCTCATCTGGTGGCTCCGCCGGCGGTACCTGCGCGTCTGCGGAAGGCTTGGGAAGCGACCCACTCCCTTGCAAGGGCTCCTGGTCCGGAGCGGCAGTGGGGGCAGTGGGTTGGTTCGCTGCCGTTGCAGGAGCCGCAACCGAGCGTCCATGCCCTACCCAATATCCCATTCCAAAGCACAACCCGCACAAAAGCAAAAGGGCAAAGACAATCCCTACCTGCGCACCGGTGCTGAGTGTTACCTCGGTGTCGTGCCTCTGGTCTTCGAGCTGCCCTAATTCCTCAACTTCCGGCTCGTCGTCGTTGTCGAAATATCCGCGCATATCCTCGCATCAACCGCCCATTCACTTCAGAACCCCGGGCGCTATGCCCATTCTGTTCGATGCGGTCAGACGGTGCAACGAAAGAGCGAGCATCCAAAGCTAAAGGCTAATAGCTCGTACTTCTACGGCTTTTCCGCCGGCTTCATCTGTGCCGAAAATTTGTTCAGAATCGACATCAACTCCATCGGCAGCGGGAAGACGATCGTCGTATTCTTCTCCACGCCGATTTCGGTTAGTGTTTGCAGGTAGCGCAATTGTAAAGTCATGGGCTGCGTGGCCAACAACGCGGCCGCATCCACCAGCTTTTGCGCCGCGTTAAACTCGCCCTCGGCATGGATGATCTTCGAACGACGCTCGCGTTCCGCCTCGGCCTGTTTTGCCATGGCGCGCGTCATCGTTTCGGGCAGATCCACCTGCTTCACTTCCACACTGATGACCTTGACTCCAAACGGCTCCGTCCGCTGATCGATGATTGATTGAATCCGCAGGTTAAGCTGATCGCGATGGCTGAGCAGCGTGTCCAGCTCCACTTCGCCCAGCACCGAGCGCAGCGTGGTCTGCGCGAACTGCGAAGTTTGATAGATGTAGTTGACCACCTTGATGGCGGCGGAATTTGGATCGACGACATAGAGCGTCACCACAGCATTCACTTTGATGGTCACGTTGTCGCGCGTGATCACGTCCTGCGGCGGAACTTCCAGAACCTCCTGCCGCAGCGAGATGCGCACGATCTGGTCGATCGGCCGGAAGACAAG
This sequence comes from uncultured Occallatibacter sp., assembly GCA_964533905.1. Lineage (GTDB taxonomy): Bacteria > Acidobacteriota > Terriglobia > Terriglobales > Acidobacteriaceae > Telmatobacter. The sequence continues at coordinate 21,820 of CAZHOO010000039.1, forward strand.
TATGATGCCGGGCCCCTTCGGCGCTCCCAGTACCCGGCCCAGGCGGAAGATGACCCCGCGCTCGTATTCGCGCAGAATCTTGATCGAATTCAGCAGATAGAGCACGATGATGGCGATAACAACCAGCGTGGGAACACCAATGGACATGGGAACTTCCTTTCACTACTCAGCAGGGATTGTACTCCTCGGCTGTGATCGCGGATGTTCACTTGGATACGCCATTGGCTCAACTCGCAGCAGCAACTGATCGTGTCCTGTCACGCGAAGTTTCGCTCCTTTGGCCACCGAATCCCTCGCCACGGCCTGCCAGATTTCGCCTTCCACCAGCACATGACCCTGCGGATCCAGCGCCTCCATCGCGGTTGCCGGATGACCCACCATTGCATCCGCTCCGATGAGCGATTTCCTTTTCCGCGCGCGCACGGCCAGCCGCACCAGAAACACGGTGATCGCGCCAAACGTTGCGCTCACGCTGATCGCGATCACCGGGCTGATTCCCATCTCCGGCACGGGTGCCGCCACCAGTGTCAGCATTCCGAACGTCAAGCAAACAATTCCGCCGATAGCCAGTGCGCCGTGCCCGCCAAACTTCGCCTCCAGCAGCAGCAGAACCATCGCCGCCGCCAGCAGCAGCACCGCGGTATACCGTATCGGCAGCAGATTCAGGCCGAAAATGCCAAGAAGTACCATCAGAGTGCCTAGCGCGCCGGGAACGATGGTGCCGGGAGCATTGAATTCGAGATAGATCAGCAGCGCCCCGCCCACCAGAAAAAGCAGCGCGATATTCGGGTCCACAAGCCATCCGAGCAACTCGTCGCGGAGCACGGGCTTGATCAGGTTGATCCGCGCACCAGCCAGGTGCAGCGTCATCTTCGATCCGTCCATGCGCGTAATCTCGCGCCCGTTGAGCGTATTCAGGAGTTCCGTGTCGCTGTTTGCGATCATGTCAATCAGGTGCTGGTTCAGCGATTCATCCGCTGTATAGGAGTGCGACGATTCGACGGCCGCCACGGCAGCATCCGTGTTTCGATTCCGTTTGGTCACATATGAGCGCAGGAATGCTTCGGCATCGTTCTCCACTTTTTGCATTTCAGTGTTATCGGGCTGCCCGCCGAATTCAAATATGGGATGAGCGGCGCCGGCCTCGGTACCAGGCGCCATCGCTGCCACGTCCGCCGACTCCAGAATGAAGAACCCGGCCGAACCGGCGCGCGCCCCCGACGGCGCTACATACACGATGACCGGTACGCGCGACCGCAGAATTGCTCCCACCATGTCGCGCATTGAATCCATAAGGCCGCCTGGAGTGTTCATATCAATCAGCAGCGCGCTGGCTCCGTCGCTGTTCGCTCGATCGAGGGCCCGTGTCACCTCATCCGCGCTCACCGGCTGAACGGTGTCATCCAGAACCAGCTTGTCGACAATGGGCTGTGAGGGCGTCGGTTGCTGCGCGAAGGCCGAAACGCCGATTCCAAATCCAGCAAAAACCAATAATGCCGCCTTCATCAACGAGGTGGCGATTCGGATCTTCGCAACAAAGTCTCGCATGGCTCGCCTCTTTCCAACTGGAACGCGAACTCGGTTTCCCCCGCTCGGTGCGTCGGTGCTCTCGCTTCTTGGGGTTTGGACGCAGCGCTATGGAATCCTGTTCGGAAAGTTCCTCGACGCTAAGTGTCCACTACCTTCCCGTCTTCGCATGAATCTGCCGCATCATTTCCTGTGCGGCTCGATTCGACGGCTCCAGCTTGAGCGCATCGCCGGCTTCAGTGTCGGCCGCATCCAATGACCCAGCCGTAAAGTCCAACTGCGCCAATACAAGGTAGGCGCCGGCCGATGGCCCAAGTTCAAGCGCCTCGTGAGCCTCCTTACGCGCGCCGTCGGCATCGCCGCTCCGTTGGCGGACCTCAGCGAGGCCTGTATGCGCCTGCGCACTGGTGCCATCGGCCGCCACGGCGTCCTGATACAGCCTTTCCGCTTCAAGCAGCAGCCCGCGATCCAGAAATCCTTTCGCTTGCGCGCACAGCGTCTGCGCCTGGTCGCGCGGTCTGAGAGCCGCCAATCGCCCCGCATTAACCTCGTCCAACATGGCCGCTGCCTGCCGGAAGGCTGTCTCATCGAAGCTGCGCACAATTCTTTCAAGCGGCTCTGCGCTCGCATCCGCGCCTCCGATTCCGTTGGTCGCGAGAGACCCGGGCTTTCCTTTCCACGCGTCGTTCAGCGCCTGTGCCTCGCTGTCGTTTGGACGCAGCTTGAGGCATTGCGCAAGCTCATTCAACGCTCCGGCGACGTTTCCCTCGCGCTTCAGGCTCACTGCCAGGTTGAAGTGGTAGTCCGCTGCGTTGGGATCGGTCGCCGCCGCCTGAATGAACAGCGATATCCCATCCTTGCCCTGCCGGCTCACCGCGACCCCCTCGTTGTTGATAACCTCGGCCAGGGGCAGCACACGCGCGACCTCTGCAAACGACTGCTCAGCGTGTGCGTAATCCCCCAGAAACATCAGCGACAGCCCGCGGTAAAAATCTGCCTCAAGCCCATCCGGCGCATTGTGGTCCACCTTGGCGAACGCATCGGCCGCATCCTGGTATTGCTGCCCGTTGTAGTCTTCGCGGCCAAGCGCGAGCCAGGCCGGTCCAAAGTCTGGGTTGAGCTTTACCGCGTTGTCGAGATGCCTCAGGCGCTCCGCCTGGTCCGGCTCGGTGATTCCTCGGATGTACTGTTCAAATGCGTCCAGCCGGATGTTCTTACCCGCCGCCGCAAAGGTCTCCTCGGCTACGTTGAACTGGGGATCGAGCTGTTTTGTCAGTTTCCATGCCAGCTCGCCGAACACCGAGACAAGGTCCTTCATCTCGCCGCGCGCGCTCACTTCAGGCAACATTCGAAGGTCGGGTACGTCCACCAGCGTTGCTTCAGCCACGATCCCGCTGCCATCCGTTGTATAGCTGCCTACCACAATCGAATCGGCGTCCAGTGTCTGCGCGAGCTTCAGAGCGCTCGCGCGCGAAGGCTGAAAGCCCTGCGGTAACCCCAGGTGGTCCAGCGCGTACATGCGGTCGGCGCGGCTGGTTGGCTGGAAACCCGCCGAAGCAAAGCGTGTACTAAGGACTTGCGCTGCCGCTTCGCGAATCCACTCCAGGTTTGGCTGGCCCGTGCGATTGTCAAAAGGCAGCACCAGCAGCACCCGTGAGCCCGCCGCCAGCGAACTTGGTTCGTCAGCACCCGAGGCTTCTCCGCCTCGTTGTCCCCACGCGCAAATTGCAGCAGACAAAGCGCAGAAGACAATCATCGCCGTGCCGGCGGAAGCCCGCAGGACCCACCGCGACCGCATTGCATGTTGTCGAAGCACGTCAGGGAGATTATAGGCGTTACGGCCTTTAGCGATGCATCGCGTGCGGGAACTCGACCGCGATCTCGATCCGATTTCGCTTGGTCGCGCGAATCGCCGCCGCTATCATCGGACAATGGTGCCCAACGAGACGCCAACCAGAACACCGCCCACTCCGCCACCCCGCGTCAAGCCATTCTGGCGAGCGTTGGTCGAGGTTGCGTTTATCGTTTTCCTGTTCTACTCCAACCTGCTCATGGGCGAGTTCACGCGCGTCAACGGGCAGGGCAAATCCTTCGCTCTCGCGCTCGCCGACATCGTGACGCCTGCCAATTTCGCTATCGCAATTGTCAGCGGCTTTATTGGATACGGGGTCTTCGAATTTCTGCGCAAAAAGCTATAGAGCCTGCAACGGCTCCGCTTGGACGCGAAAGTCATCACAGGCTCCAGTCACTAACCACCAGCCACTAATCACTAATCCGCAAACATCGGCTCTTCAACCCTCGCTGCCGTGGGTGGTAGCTCCGGGTAGTACGCATTGCGCGCGTACTGCTTCACCATGCGGTTGGTATTGAAGTACGACCCGTTGAAGGCCAGCGTCGTGCGCATCAGCCGTGCCCACTTTTCCGGCGTATCGCGGTAAAGCGGAACCACCGCTGTCTCCAGCTTCGTGTAGAGTGAGTTTGCTTCCTCCGCGTCGTTGGTCCCATCCTCAATCGCCCATCCCGTTACGCCCTCGATGCACCCCTCGATCCACCATCCGTCCAGAATCGACAGGCTGGGCACGCCGTTCATCGCCGCCTTCATTCCGCTTGTGCCCGACGCCTCATACGGCCGCTTCGGCGTATTCACCCACACATCCACGCCCGCCGTCAGCTGCGCGCCCAGGTCCCACGCGTAGTTTTCGAGATACACAATCCGCAAGTCGCTGTTTGAGAGCTTCGCGGCATCCTCCACAACCTGCTGGATCAGCGCTTTCCCCGGTTCGTCCTGAGGATGCGCCTTGCCCGCATACAAAATCTGCAAGCCACCGGCCTTCGCCGCAATCTCCTTCAGCCGTTCGGGATCGGTGAACATCAGCGTCGCGCGCTTATAGGTTGCCGCGCGCCGCGCAAATCCCAGCGTCAACACCTTGGGGTTCAGCACCAGCCCCGTCCGCGAACCCACTTCGGCCAAAAGATTTTCCTTGGCCAGCGCGTGCGCCGCCAGCATCTTCGGTTCCGGTACGTCGATCGCGTTGCGCAAATATAAATTGTCCCGTCGCCACGCCGGAACATCCTCGTCCAGCATGTGCTCCACCGGCTCCGAGATCCACGTCGGCGCGTGCACGCCGTTGGTGATCGAGCTGATCGAGAATTCCGGGAACATGGCCTGCGAAACTTTGCCGTGCTTCATCGCCACGCCGTTGGCATAGCGCGAAAAGTGCAGCGCCAGCAGCGTCATGTTCAGCAGGCCGTCGCGGAAGCATCCCAGCTTTTCCAGGCGCGCCGTCCGTTCCCCGCCAAGAATCCGAATCACCTGCTCGGTTGAGAACCTGTCGTGCCCCGCCGGAACCGGCGTATGCGTTGTAAATACGCACTTCCTGCGCACAATCTCAATGTCGGAATCCGTGGCCGCGCCCTCAGGACCACCGCCCAGTTGGCTCTCGAGCAGCGCCAGCGTGAGCAGCGCCGCGTGCCCCTCGTTCATGTGGAATACGTTGATGCGCAAGCCCAGCGCATGCGCCATCCGCACGCCGCCCATTCCCAAAACAATTTCCTGTTGCAGGCGGTAGTTCGTATCGCCGCCGTAAAGGTGATCCGTGAGCCCGCGATCCCATCCGGAGTTTTCGTCCAGATCGGCATCCAGCAGATAAATCGGCACCACGTGCCCGAACTGCCCCCGCAGGTCATACCGCCATGCGCGCAATGTTACCGTGCGCCCTTCCACCGCAACCGTCACCCGCGCCGGCTCTTCCGTGCAATAGTCCGCAGGGTTCCATGGCTGCACTTCTTCGGTTTGCGCGCCCTTCGGATCCAGATGCTGTTGGAAGTACCCCTTCCGGTGGATGAGCGAGAATGCCGCCAGAGGAATGCCCAAGTCGGCCGCCGACCGCAGCGTGTCACCTGCCAGCACACCAAGGCCGCCGGAGTACGTGGGCATCTCCGGACGGATCGCGATCTCCATGCTAAAGTAGGCCACCTGGCCCGATTGAGGAATGGTCTCGTGCAAAGATGATTTCGAGGGAGTGGGTTCCATATATTTTTGTTTCAGCCAACCAGTCGTCCAACTTGCCCGCCCCAAATCAATTCGAACCCGGTAGGGTCGGAACAGTTGCTTGATTCATCGGGGCAAATACCTCACAAGTTTAACAAGGATTCCGCGCCCGAAAATGTCCGGCCCAGTTGCGAACATGGTTCTTTCGTGTGAGTTACTTGCAGGTGTCTTTCGATGCGATAAATTTTTTCAAATCTATTGTTGAGCGCGTAATCTCCCGAGCCGCTGCTTGTTTTTGCCGCTCCGGCCGATTCGGAGCTTTCTCGAATTCTGCTTGCCCCGCTCAGTCCGCTGCTTTATTCCAGCCTGTGCGCTCCTCCTGATGCGTGACAAATGTGAATCTGCGGCTCGATTCCCGTCTTCGTCTTATAACGCGCACCGAGCAATTCGGCGAATTTCGCTGCCTCGCTCCGTTCGACCAAATTGACAGTGCAGCCGCCAAACCCTCCGCCAGTGAGCCGAGCTCCAATCACGCCGGGCAGGTCCTGCGCCAGCTCCGCCATCGCGTCGGCCTCCACGCAACTGCCTTCAAAGTCCTGACTATAACTTCGATG
>CAZHOO010000040.1:0-27516 GCA_964533905.1 uncultured Occallatibacter sp.
TCCATAACAACCAGTGATCCGTGTTCAGTGGACAGTGGTCAGATGCAGGCTTGAATGGTTTTCACTGATCACTGACAACTGTCCACTGATCACTGTCGTTAGTCGATCTTGATTTTCCGCAGCAAGCGGAAGTCCGACAGCATCTTGCCTGTGCCCAGAACCACTGAGGCCAGCGGATCGTCGGCCACGCTCACGGGCAGCCCTGTCTCTTCGCGAATGCGCTTGTCGAGATTCTTAATCAGAGCTCCGCCGCCGGTCAGCACAATGCCACGATCGCTGATGTCGGCTGAAAGCTCGGGCGGCGTGCGCTCCAGTGCCACGCGAATCGCATTCATGATGACGGCGATGCACTCGCCCAGCGCCTCGCGAATCTCGCTGTCGTCCACTGAGATGGTCTTGGGTACGCCCTCAATCAGGTTGCGTCCCTTGATCTCCATAGTCAGCGGTTTATCCAGCGGGTACGCGGATCCGATGTCGATCTTGATTTGTTCCGCGGTACGCTCACCGATCAAAAGGTTATATTTCCGCTTCAGGTAGTTGATGATGGCCTCGTCCATCTGATTGCCGGCCATGCGCACCGAGCGCGAATAAACAATGCCGCTCAGCGAAATCACCGCGATATCGGTTGTTCCACCGCCAATATCCACCACCATATTGCCCGAAGGTTCGGTGATCGGCAGGCCCGCGCCGATTGCCGCCACCATCGCCTGCTCCACCAGATACACTTCGCTCGCCTTGGCGCGATAGGCAGAGTCCTCGACGGCTCGCTTCTCCACCTGCGTAATCTCTGAAGGCACGCCGATCACGATGCGCGGATGCACCAGCATCTTGCGGTTGTGCGCCTTCTGGATGAAGTAGTTGAGCATCTTCTCGGTGACTTTGAAGTCGGCGATCACGCCGTCCTTCATGGGCTTGATGGCCACGATGTTGCCGGGCGTCCGGCCCAGCATGTCCTTGGCTTCCTTGCCCACGGCCTCTACTTCACCGGTCGTCTTGTTAATGGCTACGATCGACGGCTCATTGACGACGATGCCCTTGCCGGCCGCGTAGACAAGAGTATTAGCGGTACCCAAATCGATCGCCAGATCGCTTGAAAACATGCTGAAAAGCGAGCGGAACCCATGGGACCGTGAGGAACGAGAGTGATATCCGTTCATTGACATGGAGAAATTGAATCTTCCTCAAAAAACTGAAATTTGACTGTGCCTCAAGGCCTATTGTACGGCTACTTGCCCTTGACCGTTGCAATTGGCGCATAGCACGAAGGAGTCAACCGGCCGCACTTGTGCCGCGTTAGTTAACGGAGGTCGCAACCCAACTCCCGAAATTGCGCCAACTGGCCGGAACCGAGTCCTTGGGCGTAGGCTGTTTGGCGGATTCGGTTAAGGTCGAGATGGGTTCTTCGCCGTCGAGCCACATCCCCATCCACGATTCACGAGCCACGAGGTGTTCATGTCCTATCCCACCTACCACAACCTGATCGGGGGCCAATGGATCCCCGCTGCCAGCGGCAAAACTATCCTCAACCTGAATCCGGCCGACCATTCTGACGTGATTGGCGCGTTTCCATCCTCCCACGCTGAAGACGTGGCCCTGGCCGTAGCTGCCGCTAAGAAGGCATTCGCCACCTGGCGGCTGGTTCCCGCTCCCAAGCGGGCGGAGATCCTCTACCGCGCCGGCACAATCCTCCTCCAAAACAAAGAAAAATACGCCCGAGAGATGACCCGCGAGATGGGCAAAGTCCTGGCCGAGACGCGCGGCGACGTGCAGGAAGCTATTGACGAGGCCTTCTACGTGGCCAGTGAGGGACGGCGCCTGTTCGGGATTACCACCCCCTCCGAGCTCCAGAACAAGTTCGCTATGTCCGTCCGCATGCCCGTCGGTGTCGTCGGCCTGATCACGCCGTGGAACTTTCCCATGGCCATCCCCAGTTGGAAGCTGTTTCCGGCGCTCGTTGCCGGCAACACCTGTGTTATCAAGCCTGCCACCGACACGCCGCTGTCGACCTACAACCTCGTCAAGGCGCTCATAGACGCCTGTCTGCCGCCCGGCGTGGTCAACATCGTCTGCGGAACCGGTTCCACAGCCGGCGCGGCGCTGGTGGAGCATCCCGACGTTCGCGCCATCAGCTTCACCGGCTCCAGCGCGGTCGGGTCGCTCGTTGCGCAGCGCGCCGCCGCCACTTTCAAGCAGGTCTCACTCGAAATGGGCGGGAAAAACGCTCAGATCGTTCTCGACGATGCCAACCTTGACCTCGCGCTCGACGGCGCGCTATGGGGCGCATTTGGCACAACCGGCCAACGGTGTACGGCAACCAGCAGGATTCTTTTGCAGAAGGGAATTGCCGCCGAGTTCACCGAGAAACTCGTCGCCCGCGCCGAAAAGCTCAAAATCGGCAACGGTCTCGATGAATCTGTCGAAGTCGGCCCGCAGGTGAACGCCAATCAGATCGAAACTTCCCGGAAGTACGTAGAGATTGCGAAAGGTGAAAGAGCGGAGCTCCTCTGCGGCGGCGATGCGCTGACTTCGGGCGCATATGCCCACGGCACATTCTTTGAGCCCACTGTTCTTGGTGGCGTCACGCGCACAATGCGCATCGCCCGCGAGGAGGTTTTCGGACCGGTTGTGGCGTTGATGGAATTCGCCGAATTCGAGGAGGCAGTGGAGATTGCGAATTCCGTCGATTACGGTCTCTCCACATCTCTCTATACCCGCGATGTGAACCGTGCCTTCGCGGCGATTCGCGATTTGGAGGCGGGCATTACGTACATCAACGCGCCGACGATTGGCGCGGAGGTGCACCTGCCGTTCGGCGGCGTCAAGCACACCGGCAACGGCCACCGCGAGGGCCTCGGCGCGCTCGACTTCTTCACGACCTGGAAAGCCGTCTACGTGGATTACTCCGACAAGCTCCAACGCGCGCAGATCGATAATGCGGAGTGAGGGACCAGCCGAACCGAGGCTATTCATCCGTAACTACGAAGAATTCCCTCTTGGTCGAAACCAGCCTTCCTTTTGAGTTGAGACTTGGGGCTTCCGATTCAAGTCTCGGTCTTGTTCTCTTCGGGATCGAAGGGGTTGCATGCATGTATTGGAGCAGCCAAGGGTGGTCTATCCCACTGAACGCCCAAAAATGTGAACGGGAGGCCACCAGCTGATTGAGAAGCAGGACCAACTCGTCGCCCGCCTGCTCCCGTCGAATCGTCTGGGGCGGAGCCTTTATTGCCCGCCTTTGACGGCGGACATGGTTCTTTCGAGGGAATATCTGGCAAAGTTCACAGTGATCCATCCGGAGCATTGCGCCCTTCGAAAGTGGAAAGAGAACCTCTGTTTCTTGATCCTTGAGCCCCGGAAACATTCGGCGTCCCGTCTTGTCCCTCGTAACCACCGGACAGTCGGAGGATATGAACGGGCTCCTTTCTGAGGCCTGTAAAATGGTCCACTGCATTTCGGAAATAGTCTTCGCGGTCTTCTCGGCTAACTCGAAAAACGTCGCTCTACTAAATGCGCCTGGATCCGCCTCAATTGCTCGAAGCTCTTCCATTACACTATCCCGTCTCACGATGAACCATTCATTTGACTTCGGCTCCCGCCCGGTAACATTTATTGAGACTTCTAGGGCGTTAATTGGAAATCCTCTCCTGCGCGACTCTGCGTTCATGTCAGCGATATACCCTTCGAGCGTGGCCTTGTGTTGATGGTCCATAAAGTCCCGTTGGTACGGAACTCGGACATTTTGTAGCGCAATCAATCGCGCAAGAGACAATCTTTGGGAGCGACTTAATTCCCTAGCACCTCCCGATAGAATCCTGATTATTGGCAAACCAGGCGATTCGATCTTCTGCCCGATTTGTTCCTCAAGGGTCATTTCGAGTGTTCCGTCTGCTCGATGAACGGTGTGGTAATCGCGTATATTTGCGAGGTTCTCAGGTCCAGCACGGAAGAGTTCGGCTCTCTTGCGCCCATAACAGAAGAGAAGGCGCTCATTGGGTTCAAGGAACCCTTCTAAGTACGCCTTCGTCACGTAGTGGTGTCGCCTCGGTTGACTCGGCATTTCGCGATTCCTTCGATCAATCATCTCGCGGAAATGGGATCGCCGGAAGGCAGTACCATGGGAATGCTATGGAAAAAACGTACGTCCCCGCCCCCACTCGCTACGACCACGCCAACTTCCGCCGCTGCGGCAACTCCGGCCTTGTCCTGCCTGCCATCACCCTCGGCCTCTGGCAGAACTTCGGCGGCGCAGACGTCTTTGAAACTGGCCGCGCCATGGTTCGCCGTGCTTTTGACCGCGGGGTGACGCACTTCGACCTTGCCAATAACTACGGCCCTCCCTACGGTTCGGCGGAAGAGAACTTCGGCACGATATTGCGCAAGGACTTCGGCGTGCGCAGGCACGTGAGCGGACTGCGTAACGAGCTCATCATCTCGTCCAAGGCCGGCTACGACATGTGGCCCGGCCCCTACGGTATCGGCGCGTCGCGCAAATACCTGCTCGCGTCGCTCGATGACAGTCTGAGGCGCATGGGGCTCGAATACGTTGATATCTTCTATGCACATCGGCCCTGGAAAAACTCCCCTCTGGAAGAGACCATGGGCGCGCTCGTCTCCGCTGTCCATCAGGGCAAGGCACTGTATGTGGGCATCTCGTCCTACAGCCCTGAACGCACCCTTCAAGCCGCGAAGATCCTCAAGCAGATGGGTGTCCCGCTGCTCATTCACCAGCCGTCTTATTCCATGTTTAACCGATGGATCGAGAAAGGCCTTCTCGCCGCGCTCCATGAAATTGGCGCTGGCTGCATCGCCTTCTCGCCGCTGGCTCAGGGCCTGCTCACCAGCAAGTATCTCAAAGGCGTCCCTAAAGATTCGCGCGCCAAGAGCGAAGGGTCCTCGCTGCTCAAGGAATTCCTGAGCGAGAAGAACCTGAAGAATGCCCGGGCCCTGAACGAGATTGCTCGCGGTCGCGGCCAGACGCTCGCGCAAATGGCCATCGCATGGGTGCTGCGCGACAGCCGTGTCACTTCAGCGCTGATTGGGGCGCGCAACGTCGAGCAGCTCGACGATTCGCTCGACGCGTTGAAGAAGCTCAAGTTCACCGCTGCGGAACTGAAGGAAATCGACCGCTATGCGCAAGAGGGCGCCGTCGACTTGTGGCGCAGAGGCCGCGAACAGATGACTTAGCACGCCACAAGTTTCCGGTGCCGAAAGCATTCGGCATGCATCGAACCAGGCAAGGAGCGAACCATGATCGTCGGCGTTCCTAAAGAAATCAAAGACAATGAAGCCCGAGTCGGCGTTACGCCGGCGGGCGTCCACGCGCTCACCAACGCCGGCCACAAAGTGTTGGTTGAAACCGAGGCTGGCGCGCAGTCTGGTTTTCCTGACGAGGAATACCAGAATGCCGGAGCGGAGATCGTCGGCGACGCCGGTTTTGTCTGGGGCAAGTCCGACATGGTGGTCAAGGTCAAGGAGCCGATCGAAAAAGAATACGGCTTCTTCCGCGAAGGCCTGGTTCTGTTCACGTACTTGCATCTGGCTCCATTGCCCGCGCTGACTGACAAACTTCTCGAGTCCAGGATCATCGGGATCGCCTATGAGACGGTGCGCGACCGGCAGGGAACATTACCCCTGCTCACACCTATGAGCGAGGTCGCAGGCCGCATGAGCGTGCAGGTCGGCGCCAGCTACCTTGAAAAGGAACGTGGTGGCCGAGGAATATTGCTTGGTGGCGTTCCGGGAGTTCCTCCAGCGCATGTCACCATTCTTGGTGGCGGCATCGTCGGCACCAACGCGGCCCGTGTGGCGCTCGGCTTCGGCGCTAAAGTCACTCTCATCGACGTGAACCTGAACCGGCTGCGCGAGCTCGAAGACATCTTCGGCGGGCGGCTCTACACGTTGGCTTCGAACAGCTACAACATTGCGCAGGCCACGCGTGAAGCTGATCTTGTCATTGGCGGCGTGCTTATTCCCGGAGCCACGGCCCCCAAACTCGTCACCCGCGGCATGGTGTCTCAAATGAAGAAGGGTGCCGTCATTGTGGATGTAGCCATCGACCAGGGTGGCTGCGTGGAAACGGCGAGGCCCACTTCGCACTCCAACCCCAGTTTTCAAGTCGATGGCGTGGTGCATTACTGCGTGACCAACATGCCTGGCGCGGTGCCGCATACATCTACACTGGCGCTCACCAATTCAACGTTCCCCTATCTGCTGCGCTTGGCCAATCTGGGTGCCCGCGAAGCTCTCCAGCAAGACGCAGGATTGGCCGAAGGACTAAATACATGGCTGGGAACGCTCACCCACCGTGGAGTAGCCGAAAGCCAGAAACGAGCGTGGACCGCTGCGGCGACTCTCATCGCTTGACGCAACGAATCCGCCGAGATCCCAGGATTGCAATGGAGCGTGTCCGTCTCAGATTCTTTTGTCCTTGACACGTTTGTCGCGCCTTTGTTAGCTTCCTCTCGCGGAAAAAGACTCAGAGAAATCCACCGCCAAACACAGCTTCACCGAACCGGCCGACGCTATTCGCGTGCCGGTGGAGGTGCTTGTGTTTGGGGTGGATTTTTGTCTTTGGCAGACTTTTAACGTCCTATTCCTCGAATGTTAATGAAATTGGCCAAGGATTGCTTTGAATCGTCTCGAACTCATTGACTCAAGGTGCCTGCTCGAGTCTGGAGTCTTTCTAGTCCTTTGTCCGCCACCGCGGACCGCCTGGACTTATCTCTCCTTTGACACACGTGTGTCAAAGGAATCTGGCTTTTTCATCCAGTTCAAATAAGCAATCGAGTTCTCCAATCATGGTGTCTGCGATTAGTCGATAGCCCTTGCGAACAGGGAATTCACTCAACCGCTTTTGAAACAGGGACATTGGGAGGCTATATGCATTCTTCGAACCGATCTGTGGGCCAACCCGCCGCAACCTGCAACGCAATGAAATTTCAGATGCGACGCTTCGGGTGGCTACTTCTTGCAAGCGTGCTTCTATTGATTTTTCCATCCCGCGCGGCGTTTGCTCAGTACGATACCGGAAGCGTTATCGGCGTCATACAGGACTCGTCCGGCGCCGTTGTGCCTGGCGTCAACGTAAATGCACTCAACAAGGCCACAGGCGTCGTTTATACGGGTGTATCGGGCACATCTGGCGAGTACGAGATCCCCAACCTGCACACCGGAACGTACAAAGTCACCGCCGAGCATGCGGGTTTCAGCACCGCCATCGCGGATGATGTTCTCGTTTCAGTCGGCGTCCGGCAGCACATTGACCTGATCCTCAAAGTGGGCCAGACTGCCACCACCGTCGAGGTCAGCGACGTCTCCCTGCAGGTTGACACCGAGGACAGCCAGCGCGAGCAAACCGTCTCCGGCTACCAGACTGAAGCCCTGCCGCTGGTCAGCCGCAACTTCTCTGACTTTCTCGCGGTCGTCACCGGTTCGCGCCAGGCGCCGACAGCTGCAACCACCAGTTCTATTTCCAGCCTGGTTCGCGAGGGCGCCTACAACGTGAATGGCCAGCGCAGCATGTTCAACAATTACTTGCTCGATGGCATGGACAACAACGCCTATGGCGAAAGCAATCAGGGCTTCGACAATCAGATCATCGCCATTCCGCCTGATTCCGTAGCCCAGCTGAACGTGGTCACTAACAACGAAAATGCGGAGTACGGCCGCTCCTCCGGCGCGACAATCAATGTTGCCTCAGCCAGCGGGACCAATAACTTCCACGCGCTGCTCTACGATTTCGTTCGTAACACCGACCTGAACGCCGAGGGCTTTTTCAAGCCCACACTCGTCGGAAGCACCGGACTCGCCGTTCCGTTCCAGAAGCCGACCTTCAACCGCAACCAGTTCGGTATGAACTTCGGTGGGCCGATTTTGAAGAATCACCTCTTCTTCTTTCTCGACTATGAGGGTTTCCGCCAGACCCTGCGGCCACTTTACGTATACACACTGCCCACTCAGAATGAGATCAATGGAATCCTGGTTGTGCCGGTCAAGAATCCGATTACCGGGGTTGTCTATCCAGCCGGCACCGCAATCCCGTCCGGCGCAATTAACCCGCTTTCGGCAAAGATCATTAGCTTCTACCAGCCATATATCAGCACGTTGCCGGTTTCAGGCGTCAGCACGACTGGCCTCTATTCCGATGACTACGCCAAGGAAGTTCCTTTCACTGACAACTCCGATAAGGGCGACCTCCGCCTCGACTACCAGCAATCGGCGAATAGTTCATGGTTCCTCCGCGTCAGCGATCGTAAAGAGGACGGTCTCAACTATCCCGTGATTCCTCTGCCGCTCGACAGCACGGCCAACGGCAAAATCCGGATCCTCGATCAGCAGGCGGCCCTCGGCTATACGCACCTCTTCGGGGCCAACAAGGTGCTGGATGCGCGCCTCGGCCTGTCCCGCACAAAGGCCGGAAAATTCACCCTTTCGATCGGCCAGAACGTTTTCACCATTCCTGGCCTCCAGGATGTGCCCCCGGCGATTGCGGGCGGTTTGCCTCAAGTCTCCATCACGAACTTCACAACCTTTGGGCGCCAGAGCACCAACCCGCAATGGCAGGACCCGGCGTTGCTTGACCCCAAGGGGAATTTCACCTGGATCCGCGGCAAGCATTCGCTCAAATTCGGTTACGAATATGAGCACATCTGGATGGCCGTCAACGACAACAACCCGCTCTATGGTTCCTGGACTTATGGTGGTGGTTACAGTACGTGCCCCTCGGGAACACCTGTGACCGGCCCTGCTTGCACCGGAACTAAAGTTGCCGACGATTACTGGGCTGACTTCCTGTTCGGTCTCACCAGCAGCTATCAGCTGGCCAACTATTTCGTTGTGCACCTGCGCCAGACTCTGGATAGCGCCTATGCGCAGGACGATTGGAAGGTCAATTCGAAGCTGACCCTTAACCTGGGCTTGCGCTGGGAGTACGGCTCACCCTACTCCGAGTGGAAGAACTACATTTCCAACTTCGATCCCGTAAATCAAGTGGTAGATACGATTTCGCCGGGAGCTGTAGCGGGCAACGGTATTATGCCGGTCACCGGAAGCGGCGTGTACGGCAAGACGCTGGTGAATCCTGACCTTGATGACTTTATGCCGCGAGTCGGATTCGCTGTTGCGGTCACGCCGGATACGGTCATCCGTGGCGGCTTCGGCACTGGCTACGTCCACTACACCCGCGCCGGCTCGGGCGACATCACGGGTATCAACGCCCCCCAAGCCCAATTCGCTGCGGTGACTCAGATCACTCCGTCCGCGGCAAATCATTGCACCACTCCTCTTCCGGCTCAGATCATTCCCACCGGCTCAATTACTCCGAGCTGCTATGCCACCGCCGATCAGGGCTTTCCTTCCGGCTTGGTTACCAGCTTCAACCCGGCTACTGACAACATCACCTGGGTTCCCAAGAACACGCGCGACAGCTACGTCGAAAACTTCTTCCTCAGCGTGCAGCGTCAGTTGACGAAGAACACTCTCGTCGACGTCGCGTATGTCGGTAACCACGGACTTAAACTGCAGGGCTTCATTAATGCCAACCAGAGAGTTCTCACGACACTTGGCACCACCAACGTCCAGAGATACTACCCGAATTGGCCCAGCGATATCACTGAAGCTCTTAACGAGTTCTGGTCAAACTACAATTCATTGCAGGTCCGTTACGAGCAGCGCCTTGTCGGAGGCCTGACTCTGTTGAACTCTTTCACCTGGGAGCACTCGCTCGACAACGCTTCAGCGTCGCTCGAAGGCAACACACCTTCGCCGCAAAACGGGCTGAGTCTCAAAGCCGATTATTCGCAGTCCGATTACAACTTGCCCGTTGCCAACGTAACGACTTTGGTTTATGACCTTCCCTTCGGGCATGGCCGCAGTTTTGTTTCGAATGCGAACGGTTTCCTTGACACCGCGATCGGCGGGTGGCAGATAAGCGCGATCAACACCGCGCAGGCGGGAACGCCCTTCGACCTGACTTATACGCCGAATTCCACCCAACAGGTCTCGCAACAAATCTCTGCAACCTATCGCGGAGCGAACGAATACCGGCCAGACTACGTGCCCGGACAGGCGATCACCCAGGGCAAAACGAACCGCTCAGCGAACACGGGCTATGTAAATTACATCAACCTTAACGCCTTCGTACTGCCGCCCGTTCAGGACGCAGCCAAGAACTATTTGAGCCCGTTCGGCAGCGCCAGCCGTAACCCGGCCCGTAGCCCGGCCTTCAATGAAACCGATCTTGATATCAACAAGCGCTTCAACACACCCATCGAGACCTTGAAAATTGAATTTCGCGCCGAGGCTTATAACGTGTTTAACCACACCAACCTGTATCTGCCCAGTTCGATCAGCGGCACGCAGGGCACCACGACGGCTACCTTGTCCACTGGAGCCACTCCAGCGCTTTCGCAGATCACTGGAGGCGTACCGACCTCCGGCGGACAAATCTCCTCGACCTTCGAGCCACGCATCCTGCAGTTCGCTCTGAAGGTCATTTACTAACTTGCATCAATCGGGCGTGCCGGTCACTTCAACGGTGACCGGCTCGTTCAGCGGGTTCCCGGGATTCACCCGAGGGTCATGCCCAACGAGAGACCAGAGTCTGGGCGGAACTCACAGCATCCACTTTGATTGAAGGTCGTGCAACGGCTCGTGGGTACGCTCGGCGTATCTTCTCACCGTGCGTCGGGTCGTATTTCGCCTTGGATCGTGTTGTTTTCCGTTATCCGGTCAGATCGAAAGGAAGGGACAGGCGTGCTCACGAGAGGAGAAATTCTCAGGCAATTAGGCGCCGCCGCGCCGCCGTGGGACGTGCTGGTGATTGGCGGCGGGGCTACCGGCCTGGGCAGCGCAGTCGAGGCTGCCGCGAGGGGTTATCGCACTCTGCTCGTGGAGCGCTCCGATTTCGCCAAGGAGACTTCCAGCCGCAGCACCAAGCTCGTCCATGGCGGCGTGCGTTATCTCGAACAAATGAACCTGACGCTGGTTCTCGATGCTTTGCGCGAACGTGGCCACATGGTGCGCAACGCACCGCATCTCGTCCACGATCTCAGCTTCGTCGTTCCGGCCTACAGCTATCTTTCTCTTCCTTATTACGGTATCGGCCTCAAGGTTTATGAACGGCTTTCCGGGAAGTTATCTTTGGGCCATTCGGAGCTGCTTTCTCGCGAAAGTACGCTGAAAATGCTACCCGGTGTGAAGGAAGATCACCTTCGCGGCGGCATTCTCTATCACGACGGCCAATTCGACGATGCCCGGTACGCCATATCTTTGCTCAGAACTCTCCAGGATCTTGGCGGAATTGCGATCAACTACGTTGAAGCTACTGGCCTCATCGAGCGTGGCGGCAAAATCGTCGGTATCCAGGTCCATGACCGCGAAGACGGCGCGGTTTTCGACCTGCAGGCCAAGGCAGTCATCAATGCGTGCGGCGTTCACGCCGAGCAGACGCTCGCGCTCAACGGCGGCGAGCGCAATTCGTTCCTCGTTGTCAGCCAGGGGTCGCACTTCGTCCTACCGCGCACCTTCCTGCCCGGGAATACCGCGCTGATGATTCCCAAGACAGAAGACGGGCGCGTTCTTTTCGCCATTCCATGGCTGGGCGCATTGCTCGTAGGAACCACCGACGTTCCCGTAGACACAACCTCGCCCGAGCCGAGAACCCTCCCGGAGGAAAAGCAATTCCTGCGCGACCACATCGCCCGCTATCTGGGCCACGCGCCGCGTTCTGAGGAGATTCTGAGTGTGTGGTCGGGTCTGCGTCCCCTGGTGCGCAAGGGTGATGTCAAAAGCTCAAAGCTTTCCCGCGATCACACCATCATGGTTTCTGGTACCGGCCTGATCACCGTTACGGGAGGCAAGTGGACGACCTACCGCCGCATGGGTCAGGACACCATCGATCGCGCCGCCCAGATTGCAGCGCTTCCCAGGCGCCCCTCTCCAACCCTTGAATTGAAGCTTCACGGATGGACTCCTGAAGCAACCACGGCGAACTCCGCATGGGAGAGTGTTTACGGTTCTGACCTGCCGGCACTTCGCGCTCTTTCCGCCCAAAAGCCAAGCCTCGACGGCTTGCTGCACCCTCGTTTGCCTTTTCGGATGCGCGAAGTAGTTTGGGCGGCGCGCTATGAGATGGCGCGATCCGTCGAAGATGTGCTCGCTCGGCGCACGCGCGCACTGTTTCTCGATGCGCGCGCTGCCATTGAAGCCGCGCCTGCTGTCGCGGATATTTTGGCCCGCGAACTCGATCGCTGCGAAGGCTGGAAGGAAAACGATTTGCGGAGTTTTCGGGAAACCGCGAAAGGCTATCTCTACGAGGAATAAAAGGGGCGTCGCGATCCTCTTACGGCTGCACGCCCGGCGGAATCAGCAACGTAAGCGAATGGGGCACGACTTCCAGCCGCACCGGCAGATGGCCCAAAACCTCTCCATCCGCTTCGACAAACAGTTGATCAACAGAGCCGTCGCATGCCCGGCACTCGATCGATGGTGAATCCATTAACTCCACTGCGCGATTAAACGTGTGCCGCCCGGCGATCACCGCGAGCAGGAACGACATGTACTGCAGCCGGCTTTGCGTCTTGAACGCCAGCATGCTCAGGCTTCCATTCCGTAGACTTGCGCCGGGAGCAAGAGTCCGTAAGACTCCCCCAAAAGAGCGCACCCGCACCGCAAGCAACTGCGAAACCTCAACCACGCGTCTGGCGCCATTGCCATTCAGTGGCAACTGCGCCTCGAACAACGGAAACGATGAAGTTGCCCAGATGCGAAATGCCTCGATGAGATAGAGAACATATCCCAGGCGTCGCTTCAGACGGGAATCCAGCCGCGACATCAGCAAAGCATCTGCGCCGATTCCCGCCGCAACGATGAAATACCGTGAGCCGGGATTCCCATCAGCATCCGAATAGTGAATTCGTCCAACCGAAATCTGCGCCGGTGTGGCATCGAGCAGGATACGCGTCACCTTCGCCGGCGATGCAATCAATCCCAGATCCGCTGCCAGCGCGTTGGCAGTACCCAAGGGAACCACTCCCAGCGCCACGTCGGTGCCCACAAGGCTCTGCACGGCCTCATGAACTGTGCCGTCGCCACCACAAGCCAGCACCGTATCGAAACCTTGTCGAACGGCCTTTTCTGCGATCGTCGTCGCGCTGCCCGGCGCGCCCGTTTCAAATGCCTCGGACTCCACACCCGATCCACGAAGCACAGCCTGAATATCGCCAACGGCCGCTTTTCTCCGCGAGGAGTGCTGTCCTGAAGCCGGGTTGTAAATCAGCGCCACGCGGCGCATTGCGGGTTTCACTTGGGCGGTGGGTCCTGTCTGATCAAAGTGCCCTTTGGCACATCTTCTTATCATCGCAGATTTGCAGACGGAATTGCGGTTTGCCCGCTCCGGATCACACGAATTATGTACTTGGGTAGCTTTGAATGCGAACGCAGACCGAACGAAAACTTAACCGCACCTGTCACCTTCATGCATCTGGGCGTCGACGAATCTCCAGGCAATCGAGTTCTCGTAAGATGCTGAATGATTTGTTCCGACTTACTGCCGAAAATGCCAAACAAGCCAGACGGCATAAAGGCACAGCGCGGTTGCCCCTTCGATTCCGAAAGCCCAACGAACGCCCTTTCCCAGAAGCCTGAGGTCGACGACAACCTCGGGAGGTTGCGGTGTCCGCGTGTCAGGCTCTTGGTCCGCAATTGCCTGATCGCAAGTGCTGAGGCCGGAAAAACGGCCTAGCTTCAGATGAGATAGGGCTCGGGAAGACGAAGCCGCGAGGAGGTGATCGCCTTTCAATCGTTGCGTTGCCATGGTGTCATCCTCCTTTGACTCCTATCGGCACTGGGCCGCAGGGAATCAGTCGAGGTGGAGAGCAATGACACCCGGCAAAGAAAGGGGCATTCCCTCGCGGTCGATGACCCATTATCGTTTCGAACAAACGAGGTAGCGAGTAATTTGAAGCGCGCCTAAACCTAGTAGTCCCAAGTTGGTAACCAGTCTCGCGCGGTGGCCCATCTTGGTTCTTCGCAGCCTGTAGCCGTCGTCACACTCCAATCACTCGGCCCGGCTATCATGCCACGTAGAGGCATCGTCTCTTATGAATCCCATCGGCAATACGATACTCATCACTGGCGGCGGCTCCGGCATTGGCCGCGGTCTTGCTGAATCTCTCCACGCGCTCGGCAATCGTGTGATCATTGCAGGCCGCAGGAGTCACGCACTCGACGAAACCATCGCTGCCAACCCCGGCATGAAGGCGATGACGGTTGACCTGCGAGATCCTGCCTCACTCAGCGCCTTCGCCAGCCAGGCCATTGCTGAATTCCCCGCAATAAACATCCTCATCAACAATGCTGGTATCATGCGCCGCGAGAATCTTCTGGAGCAGCAGCCCGATCTGGCTGATGCAGAGGCCATCATTGCCACGAACCTGCTTGGTCCCATCCGCCTCACCGCCGCTTTGCTGCCGCATCTCAAAAAGCAGCCGCACGCCGCCGTCATCAATGTCTCGTCAGGTCTGGCGTTTCTGCCCATGGCAAGTACGCCCACCTACTGCGCTACCAAGGCCGCGCTCCACTCTTACACGCTTTCGCTGCGCGCGCAGCTCCGCAACACCAGCGTCGAAGTCATTGAGTTGATTCCTCCGTATGTAGCCACCGACCTGATGGACGGTGCGCAGAATCCGCGGGCAATGCCTCTCGATAAATTCATCGCCGAGGCCATGGAAATCCTCAAGGCTGAGCCGACCCCGCCGGAGATTTGCGTCGAGAATGTGAAGGGCTTCCGCTTTGCCGCGGAGAATGGCAGCTTCGAGGCGATCTTTGAGCGACTGAATGCGTCATAGACCGAACTCCGCCGCGCCTTTGGCACTATTACGACTCCAATTTCCGAAGCCTCCACAGGCGTCCTCATCTTATTACCCGGCCGATCGCGTTTAATGCTTGCCTCCGTTGCCGGGAGCATTGAAACTCATTACAATGCCCCGTTCGGATAAGGGGCTCGAATCTACATGGCCACCATCCCCGACCTCACCCTCGAAGCCGGCCTTCCCGCGAATCTTGACGCAGAAAGGACCATCCTCGGCGCGATCTTGCTCGACAATGCCGCCCACGCCGAGGCTGCCGAGTTCGTCAAGTCTGACGACTTCTCGCTCGATTCCCATCGCCGTATCTTCCTGCGCATGACCGAGCTGATCGACACCGGTCGTACGGTAGACATCGTCACGCTCTCCAACGAGCTGTCGCGCTACAAAGAAGTCGAGTCCGTCGGCGGAGTGGCCTACCTTGCATCGCTCACCGAGGGCTTGCCGCGTCGTCCGGTCATTGAGGATTACGTTCGTATCGTCAAAGACAAGAGCATGTTGCGCCGTCTCATGGGCATCTGCTCGGCAGCCATCGCCAAGGCCGCCGACCAAAGCCAGGACGCCATTGGCGTTCTCGATGAGACCGAGTCGCAACTGCTGGACGTAAGCCAAGGCAGCCTCAACCAGGGCCTGCAGCCCATTGAAATCATCGTTCGCGACTCCTTCGGCTCCATCGACAATCTCTACAAGCAAAGCAGGGAAGTCAGCGGCCTTGCCACGGGTTTTACCGATTTCGACCGCATGACCAGCGGGCTCCAGAAAGGCGAGCTCATTATCATCGCGGCGCGGCCCTCCATGGGCAAAACCGCTCTGGCCATCAACATCGCCGAGAATGCCGCCCTTCGCTACGGTTCTGTTGTAGCCGTTTTCAGCTTGGAAATGAGCCGCGAATCCCTTCTGCGCCGCATGTTGGCCTCTCAGGCGGGCGTCGATCAACAGAAGATCCAGAAAGGTTTCATCGGGCGCGCGGAGCAGGAGCGACTGCAGACCGCGCTGAGCCAATTAGTCGAGGCGCGCATGTTCATCGACGACTCCGCAGGAGCCACTGTTTCAGAAATGCGCGCCAAGGCACGCCGCCTGAAGCAGAACAATGGTGCCCTTGACCTGATCATGGTCGATTATCTCCAACTCATGTCTGCTACTTTGCCGGGCGTAAGTCGAAAGGGATTCGAAAACCGCGTTCAGGAAGTCTCAGCCATTTCGCGCGGCCTCAAAGCAATGGCCAAGGAACTCCAGGTGCCCGTCATCGCACTCTCCCAGCTTTCGCGCAGCAACGAAAAACGCGATGACAAGCGGCCCATGTTGAGCGATCTGCGTGAGTCAGGCTCCATTGAGCAGGACGCCGATGTGGTCGCCTTCATTCACCGCGAGAGTTATTACAACCGTGACGAGAACATGGCCGACGCCGACAGGTCCAAGGCGGAGATCATTATCGCCAAGCAGCGCAACGGCCCCACTGGTATCGTCCAGATGCACTGGAACGCGGCCTTCACACGCTTCGATGGCGTGGATACGGGGCACCAGTCGGAATAATTCCGATTCAAGACCGGGCGGCCTTGCATCCGCATCGCCGCGTCGCTATCTTTGTCGAAGCGTCGTAAGCAGCCCCACCGACATCCATGGAAGTTCTCAAACGCCTCTTCGAACAGTACTTTCACTCGCCACCCGAGCGTGTTCAGCCGCTGCAGGGGCAACTCGGCGGCTCCGGCCGCGTCATTGTTCGCCTCACTGGTGCGAAGCAGAGCGCTATCGGGATTCTCTATTCAGTCCGCGAAGAGAATGTGGCTTTTCTCGAGTTTTCACGCCACTTCCGACGCCACGGACTTCCCGTTCCAGAGATTTATGGCGCGGATTTGAGCCAGGGCGCTTACCTCGAAGAGGATCTGGGCGACACCACTCTCTTTGAGTTTCTCAGCGCCAATCGTTCCGGCGAATCCATCGCTTCGCAGGTTGTTGAAGCGTACCGGAAGATTGTCGCCATTCTTCCTCGTTTTCAAGTCGAATCCGGCCGCGATCTGAACTACAAGGTCTGTTATCCGCGTGCAAGTTTCGACCGTCAATCCATCGCCTGGGATCTGAATTATTTCAAGTACTACTTTCTCCGTCTCGCGGGGATTCCTTTCAACGAGCAAGCCCTCGAACTCGATTTCACGCGCCTGACGAAGTTTCTTCTTGGCGCGCCTCACGACTTCTTTCTCTATCGCGATTTTCAATCGCGCAATATTATGCTCCGCAACGGGGAGCCGTGGTTTCTCGACTATCAGGGCGGACGCAAGGGCGCTCTGCAATATGACATCGCATCGCTTCTCTATGATGGCAAGGCCGATCTGCCGCCGGGCCTGCGCCACGAACTGCTCAACGACTATCTTGACTCGCTCGCCGGATTTATCGATCTCAAGCGCGATGCATTCATGGAGCACTACTACGCGTTCGTCTATGTTCGCATCCTGCAGGCGCTAGGCGCCTACGGTTTCCGGGGATTCTACGAGCGCAAGCCGCATTTTCTCGAAAGCGTTCCTTACGCGGTGAAGAACCTGCGCTGGCTCGCGGAAAATGTAGAGCTGCCCATCGCGCTCCCCGCGCTTCTCGACGCGCTCGAACGAATGTCATCGAACGACAAATTGCAACGCAAAGCCGCGCCTGCCAAGGGCCTCACCGTTCATATTTTCAGCTTCTCTTTCCATCGCTCCATGCCGCTCGATGAATCAGGCAACGGCGGCGGATTCGTCTTCGACGCCCGCAGCCTTCCCAATCCTGGCCGCGAAGAGCAATTCCGCTCGCTCACCGGCCGGGACGCATCGGTGATCGAGTATCTCAACAAGCACTCGAGCGTCCACGAGTTTCTCTCCCACGCCGTTTCGCTTGTCGACGCCAGCGTGACCACTTATCGTCAGCGCTGTTTTACAAGCTTGATGGTTTCCTTCGGTTGCACTGGCGGCCAGCATCGCTCGGTCTATTTGGCGGAGCAGTTGGCAAAACATTTGCGCGGCGTACCGGGCGTTGATGTCGTCGTCCGTCACGTCGAGCTTGAAAAGCTGGGCATGTCCGGAGAGGCCGCCCAATGAAAGCCATGGTTCTTGCCGCCGGGCTCGGCACGCGCTTGCGTCCGCTCACGGACCACCGCCCCAAGGCATTAGTGACCCTCGCCGACCGCACGCTGTTCGAGATCACCCTTCAACGGCTGCGCTCATTCGGCGTGAATGAAGTGATTGTCAATGTCCACCACTTCGCCGATCAAATAGTCGATTACCTCTCTGCTAATCGCGATTTCGGCATGCGAATTGAGATCTCCCGCGAAGATGTTCTGCTCGATACCGGCGGTGGCCTGAAGAAGGCCGCATGGTTCTTCCTTGAAGACGACGGGAGTAAGAACGAGCCCTTTCTCGTTCACAACGTCGATGTTCTCAGCAATATCGATCTCGCCCAGATGATGCGCTTCCACATCGAACACGGCGCCCTCGCCACACTGGCCGTTCAGCATCGCGACGCTTCGCGGCTCTTGCTGTTCAACGAACATGACCAGCTCTGCGGCCGCCGCGCAGGGCGCGACGCTGAAATCGAGTGGGCCATCCCCGCACAACAGCCTCGCGCGTTCGCCTTCTCCGGGATTCACGTTCTTTCGCCGCGCATCTTCGTCAAGCTTTCGGAGGAGGGCGCTTTTTCCATCATCCCCGCGTATTTGCGACTCGCCGCAAAAGGTGAGGCGATCCTGGCCTTCCGCGCCGACGAATATGAGTGGCGCGATCTTGGCCGGCCTGGAGACATTGTCAAAGCGGAAAGCGATCTGGCAAGCGCAAAGTTCCCCTCCAGTTGACGCAGCAACGATTCGTCTCCGGGCTTCTTAGAAACCGCGCGGGCAATTCTTCATGGCTCATTCAAAATAAGCGCAACTCTTCCCACGAGCAGATTGTTGGGAGATTCCTCCGAATCCACGTCGATCAGGTCCACGGGATAAGCCAGGTTGTGAGGGCGCAACACAAGACGGCCGGCAAGAAAATCCACGTATCGAAGCGCCAAGTGCGAGCCTTGCCGAACCGCGCAGAGGTTCGCGCGATTGGGGCGGTAAGGCAGCAGTGAATTATAGTGCCGGTCGATGAGCGCAATCGCCTCGGGGAGCAGCAAAGGGTCCATCGGGGGAGTGTCGGCCGCCGGTACGCGTACTGCGACAAATCGTTCCCATGCGTGGCGGCTACCCGGCGCGCGCGAATGAATCGATTCAACCGTGACCGCTGGCACGTACAGCAAGGACTGAACGGCCGATCGGCGGATCACCGGCTCAAAGAGTGCAACAGCATGCGACACCACCGGGATGCTGCACACGCCGTTGCCGGCAGGCTCCGCTGTGATCTGCTGAGCGGAGGGCAGCAGGTCCACCACCGTAAGACGCTGCGCCTTCAGGATGCGGTCCATAGCTTCCAAAGAGAGTTGCCGGTGGCCGTGCAGAAAATTCGACAAGTGCGATTGCCCGAACCCGGTTTGGCGGCCCAGCAGCGAGACGCTGACCGTCCCCCGCTGCACCCTGCGCAACAGTTCCATGCGAAGCCGGTCGTGCATCTGTGTGAAATTCATCTGTGGAAAATTCACCGCCAGCAATGAGACAGATGCTTATCCTATTGCTCTCAGAAAAGGTATTAGTGGTTGATTGACTTAATTCTGAGCGTCCTGCCGGGGTTTTAAAAGAGAATGACCGGAAAGTTGTAGAAGCGTATTGACGCATAGGAAGCACAACCGTACATTTGGTTAACTAATCAAGCACTGACTTGTGGGAATCTTTTGGGAAACGCTCTGTTGCCGCCAGCTTGGACGGGGGCGAAAGTCCGTCCTTTGTGGTTGTGATTCAGCATTGCCGGAGGAAATTTAATGAATTCGGCATTTCCATTCCCGTACCACGGCGGCGCGCTGTGCGCCGAGGACAAGTCATTCAATAATTCCAGGATCTGCGCGCCGATGGTCATGACAGAAAACATGAGAGCACAGGCGGCAATCCCCCATCAGGACGCGAGAAACCTGAGTTGTCCGGCCTGGTTCTCTACACCCCGGGGAAAAACGTGCAACACAAGATTCCGTCGGGAGATGAAAGATATGCGGAGAATCGGTCATGGAAGTGCGCGTGCAATTGAAGATTTGCGAAGGGTGTGGTTGCCTTTGGTTCAGGGCCCAAACTCAAGGGAGTGTTTATTGCAGGGAGTGTGAATCTAAACTACAGGATTTTCCATCGCCGGGGAGTCGCAAGGTCCGCGGACGTCCGGTCCGCAAGCAGCTTTCCCGAGTTTGGGCGGTGGCTGAGGCAACAGGGGGTGTGCAATGAGCGCAGCCTTCCAGTTGCCGATGGAATGGGAGCCCAGTACTGCTGACGCAGCCTGGCAAATCGAGCAAAGGAGATCGAAACGACAATCCGAGGCCAGGGAAAGATTAGGGCTTGAGAAGCACGGCCACAAGCCTCCGGCCAACCTGGCGTTCTACAGGAAACATACGGAGAAATTATTGCGGCGTTATCTTTACGCGTCTACCCAAGTGGGAAGGGCGCCTTCAATTCTGGGCGATCCTATAGGGCGTGGTTGGGCATCAAGCCGGCCCATTCGAACCTTCGAAGATGCAGTCATTTTCGTGCTGGATATTGAGAACTGTCTTAATCAGCTCGACATCCTCGATCGTGAACTGTTAAGCCGGGTCGTGCTGCAGGATTACACGCAGGAAGAAACGGCAATGATGCTTGGCATAGGGATGAGGACCATTGGTTACCGTGTTCCTCTGGCCCTGGACAGGCTCACAGAAATACTGTTGAACGCCAATCTGCTCGTTTTGCCCCAGTGATGCGATGCACCAATGAACTTCCGGCACAGGGGAGCGCGAATCGCGCTCCTCTGTCTGGTCAGCGAGAGCGCGGAAGGACCACGTGAAGTCTGCGCAGCTCGCCATCCGTGCACAGCTCCCTTCAATTTCGCTTTTCCAATGAGTCGATGCGCGGGGATGGTTTTGCGTCTTGGTGGACGTTCTTCACCCCGTCATGACAGAATCCGTATCTGTTAAGGCAATTCCAGTGAAGGAGCCCACTCCCATGCGTTCCGCAATTTTCGCAGGAGCCGTTGTTGTTTTATCGTTAACCGCTTCTCTGGTTGCACAGCAACCCGCGCCGACCACGGCATCGCAAGCGCCCAATAGCGACACAAGCTACATTGACCCGCAGGGAACAGCTCACGTGACCCGGGTAATTCCGGTGCCGGCAACCATAAGCCCCGAAGCGCAGCAATGGCTGAACCAAGCCGCGCCCGATCAGGCGCCGCCGGAATCTCTTGCCGAACGCCGCGCACGTATGGACGCGTTCACAGCGCTGGCGCGCATTGCCTGGACAAAAATCTGTCCCAATCAGGTCGTCGAGGACAAGATCGCTGGAATCCCGGTGCACATTGTCACCCCGCCCGAGATCCCGCCCGCTCATCGCGACATGGTCTTCATCAACTTGCATGGCGGTAGCTTCAACTCCGATTCCGGTTCCTATAGTGAATCCATCCCTATCGCCAGCTATGCGAAAGTCAAGGTTGTAGCCGTGCTCTACCGCCTAGCGCCGGAAAACCCATTTCCCGCGGGCGTTGACGACGCGGTTGCAGTTTACAAAGAGCTGTTGAAAACACACAAGCCATCGCACATCGTCATTTATGGAACTTCGGCCGGAGCCATTATGACGGGCGAAGTGGCTGTGAAACTGAAGCAGTTGGGCCTGCCCATGCCGGCGGCTCTGGGCATCTTCAGCGGTATCGGCGACTTTGCGCGCGCCGGGGATTCAACTGCCATTTTCACCCTGCGCGGACTGGCGGGGCATCTCGATCCGCCGGCGCCCGGCCCACATGATCCCTACTACATTGGCAGCACCGATCCGAAAGATCCGGTGCTTTCTCCGATTTATGCTGACCTGCACGGCATGCCGCCCACGCTCTTTGTCTCCGGCGAGCGCGACGCCCTGCTTAGCGGCACGGCGAACCTGCATCGTGCATTTCTTCGCGCGGGTGTCGACGCCCGGCTCGTGGTCTTCGATGCGATGCCTCACGCATTCTGGTACAACGCGCAGTTGCCCGAGTCCATTGAGGCAAGTCACATCATGGCGGACTTTCTTCTCGATCACGCCCAACAGCAAGCACACCACGAGCCGAGGTGATACAGCTCTACACCACAGAGTTCCGCTTGATCGCCTCGCGATACCAGCCTGCGCTTAGCTTCGGGGTGCGCTTTTCGGTCTTGAAATCCACGTAATGAATTCCGAAGCGCTTGCTGTAGCCATCGGCCCACTCAAAGTTATCCAGCAAACTCCATACAAAGTACCCTTTCACAGGAAAGCCTTCTGTCGCAGCGCGATGCAGATGCGTGAGATGGTTGCGCAGATACATTACGCGATCGGTGTCCTGGATTCGCCCATCGGCGGTCAGCACATCGTCTGCCGAACATCCGTTTTCCGTAATGTAAATTCCGCGCGGATGCCAAAGCTCGCAGACGTTGCGAACCCCCCAGTACAACACCTCGGGGCCGACAGCGATCCACGGAGAAGCCATACGCGGGTAGGAAGTTTGGCGCGGCACGAGAGCGTATCCACGTGGGGAATCATCCGCGCGCACATAAGACGGCGCGTAAACATTCAGTCCGAGAAAATCGATGGGGCTGCCGATTGCTTGCATGTCGCCGGGCGCAACTCGCGGTCCATTCTTCCCTTCGCGCTCCAGGTACCCTTCGGTGTACTTGCCTTCGAGAACGGCGGTCAAAAATGAGGCGTTTTCTTCGCGCGTCGCCCGCTGAGCGGCACGGATGTTTCTCTCGTCCTCGATCACCGGCACGAAAGACGTCGGATTCTCGGCCAGGCCGACTTGGGCTTTCGACGCGCTCGCGCGGATCGCCTGTACTGCAAGGCCATGCGCAAGCACGGCATTGTGCCGAACCTGGTTCACTTCGTTCGCTGGCAGCTTCAGTCCCGGCGCAAATGTCCCTTTCTCATAGCCGAGGTTGGTGAATGAATCGAATTCATTGATGGTCATGAAATGCTGCACGCGGTCAGAAAGATTCGCCGCAACATAGCCGGCGTAGTCTGCGAAGGCCTTCGCGGTGTCACGCGACTGCCATCCACCTTCGAGCGCGGCGGGAAGATCCCAATGAAACAGTGTGACGTAGGGTGTAATTCCGTTGGCGAGCAGGTCATCCAGTACCCGCTTATAGTGATCCAGGCCCAAAGGATTGGGCTGCCCAGTGCCATCGGGAAAAATGCGGGGCCAGGCGATCGATAACCGATACGCACTCACGCCAAGATCTTTCATCAAGCGCGTATCTTCCTTGTACAGGTGGTATGAATCGTCGGCGACGTCGCCGGTATCGTCGTTATGGACCTTCCCCGGCGTGTGCGCGAACAAGTCCCAGATCGACGGCTTGCGCCCGTCCTCTTGGACCGCGCCTTCAATCTGGTAAGCAGCGGTGGCACAGCCCCACACAAATCCCTTTGGGAATTCGCGGGTTTGAGCGGCTGCGGTCGATTGGCCCTGCAAACTTTCGGGCGTGGCCACATTGGCCAGCGCGGCAGTTGCGGCGACAGTCTTGCCGAACTGGCGGCGGGTTATATCTCTCATTTGCTCCATGCCCTTTCATGGGAACAGGATTCGCGGCGTCCCGACGAACGCAGCTTCGCAACCAAAGGGCAAGTATATAGGAGCAGATTTACGTCGATCGGCGATCGCTAATTCGCCTTTATCGCTGGATTTGAGCGTCTTTCACACTCGCCGCCAAAATCTCAAGCCGGCTCGGATCGGCGTCGCTCACGGCAATGATTTCCAGACCGTTCGCCTCAACCGCATCCAGATGGAATCCTGCGTGGGATGCTTCAAACGGCGGGGGTGGCCCAATGCCAATTGGCTGCCTCATCAATACTGACGCGCGGTGCCGGCCAATGCTGAAGAGGAGCTGCGCGGTGGGCTGACCATTCAAATACGCAAGATTGGCTCCCTCAAGAGTCATGCCTTCAGGCGGTGTATCTGGAATGTTGAAACTGAAGGGAAGCTTGCCCTGGAACCATGGTTTCACTGTGTGCCGATCGGACGACACCACTTGCGGCTCACTTGCAGCCAACGAAGCGATATGGAGATCGGTTACTTCTGCGGCAAGAGCCGCACGCTGGGCTTGAAGCGCATCCAGGCTTTGTCTGCGATACTGCACAATCCCCAGCACGCCGAGCGCGAAAATGAGCAAAACCGATGCCCACGCGACAACGCGAGGCCACGCGAAAGGCTTGGAAGATGATCCACCGTGTGAGATGGATTTGCGTCCGCCTGAATACGCCGCGCCGGTAGTAACGGAAGCGGCGATTCGTTCCTGCAACTCCGCGGGCAATGCATACCGCTGGCCTGACTTTGCCACAGCGCTCTTCAGCAACCAACCATTGACCGCGAGATTCGCGCAAAGGAGGCAATCGTCAATATGCGCTTTGGCGGCGGCAAGCTCGTCGGGCGAGAGCTCACCGTCGACAAGTGCCGTCAGCACTGCTTCGGAAAGATGATCGCTCATCCGCGCTCCTCCCATCCGTTCATGCCACGAGCCTCCAGCTCATGGCGCAGAAAGTTCCGCGCCCGTGCCAGGCGCGACATTACGGTTCCGATGGGTATGTCCAGCACGCTCGAAATCTCCCGGTATTTCATTTCTTCAACGTTCGACAGCAGGATCGCTTCAAGTAAATGCGATGGCAGTTTCTCCATCGCCGCGCGGACCATCTCGTGGTCAAGGAGCCGAAGCAGTTCCATCTCCGGCGTTCTTCTTTCGATCATTGCTTCGGGTTGCGGCCCCAGGCGCGTGCCGCTTTCAGCCTGCTCTTCTTCAAAAGTGACCGTTCGCATGGCTGCCAATCCACTTCGCGACGTCAGGTAGGTATTGCGCAGGATGCGGAAGATCCACGCCTTGAAGTTCGTGCCGGGCTCGAAGCTCGAGAATCCGCGCAGCGCCTTGAGCATCGTCTCCTGCACCAGGTCCTCCGCTCCGTCCGGATTGCGCGCCATCCATCGGGCGAAGTTATAGAGAGAGGGAAGCAGAGGCAGGGCCAAGTCCCCGAAAGACTCAGGTTCGGGGCTTGCCTCTCGAGCGTCTCTACGCCACGGCAACAGGCTCATTCCGCTCTTCGCTCCACGGATTCTCTTCTTCTGATATCCAAAACTGGCGCGAGAAGAAACTATTCCTCGAAACCGATGGAATAATTGGCGCCCCACTCAGTTTGCCTCAGTGGAGGGAATTATGGCCAACCATTCGCATCCGCAACGCAGATACGATGAGCCGTTTGCCGCGATAGCCACGGATCGTCAGATAGACCCGCACGATGGAATCGATCGCCGCGGCTTCCTTAGCTGCATGGCCTGGGCCGGCACGGGCCTCATTTGGACCATGGCAGGCGGCGTGCCAACGTCGAAACTCTTCGCCGCTTCCGCCGGCGCGGCCGGCAGCGACGGATCACTTGGCCACGCCGGGGGCAGCTTCAGCTTCGTGCAGATCAGCGATAGCCACATCGGATTCAACAAGGCCGCGAACCAGGATGTCGCCGGCACTCTGAAGCTGGCTATCGATAAAATCAATGGTCTCCCCGCACAACCTGAACTTCTATTGCATACGGGGGATATCACTCAATCCTCCAAGCCCGTCGAATTCGACGCAGCAATCGAAATCATTAAGAGCGCGAAGGCCGGCGCGACGTTTTACGTTCCCGGTGAGCACGACACCGCGCTCGACGATGGCGCGCTTTACCACCAGCGCTTTGGCCAGGGAACTGCCGGTCGCGGCTGGTACAGCTTCGATCACAAAGGCGTCCATTTCGTCGGCCTCAACAACGTCGTGCAGATTGACGCCATGGGCAAGCTTGGTGCCGACCAACTCGCATGGCTCAAGAGCGACCTCGTCCAGCTCGCTTCGTCAACACCCGTCGTGATCTTTGCGCACATCCCGCTTTGGATGGTCTATCCCGATTGGGGCTGGGGAACTGAAGACGGCGCCGAAGCACTTTCCTATCTCAAGCGGTTCGGCTCAGTGACCGTACTCAATGGGCATATTCACCAGGTGGTGCAGAAAGTTGAAGGTAACGTCGCTTTCCACACTGCGGCTTCCACGGCGTTTCCTCAGCCCGCTCCGGGATCAGCGCCGCACGCCGGGCCCATGGTGGTTCCGGCCGGCAAGCTCAAAAGCGTTCTCGGCATTGCCGCGGTGAACTATGCGCCACACCACAGCCACCTGGCGATCGTCGATTCGCCTTTGGCAGATTTCTCGTGACGCGGCTCCGAGTGCTTCTTACGGCGATTGCCGGGATCTTCGCCGAGTCGATCCTGCTTGGTCTCATTCACCCGTTCGGCAATCCGGTCCTCGGCACCCCAGGCGATTCGGGAAAGCCTGGGAGTTGGGGTCAGGCCACAATTCCTTCCGGCGTGCATGCTGTCCTTCTTGCTAAGTGCGCCGATTGCCATTCGCTCGAAACGCGGACCCCGATCTACGCCCACTTGGCCCCGGCGTCGTGGCTCATCGAGCGCGATATCGTTCGCGCGCGTAGCGCGATGAATCTGTCGCACTGGGATGACGATTCAGAGGACCAGCAGCAAATCTTGATGGCAAGAATTGCTGAGGTGGCGAGCAAACGCGAGATGCCGCCTTTGCAGTATGTGGTCCTCCACTGGAACGCCCGGCTCACAAATGCCGATCTTCAGGAAATCGCGCAGTGGGTGCAGACAGCCGAGGGACAGCGTTCTCAATCCGGCGCGCCCACGAAAGGCGATGCTGTCCGCGGCAAGGCAGTCTTTGAAAAACGCTGCACGGGGTGTCACGCGCTCGATCGAGACCGCGAAGGCCCACACCTTGGCGGGGTATATGGCCGAGCGGCGGGCACGGTAAAAGGGTTTGACTATTCCAGCGGCCTGAGGAATTCTCACATCGTTTGGAACGAAACAACACTCGAGCGCTGGCTGACCAATCCGCAAACGATGGTTCCCGGCGCCGATATGGATTTCTACGTCGCCAAACCCGATGAGCGCGCCGATGTGATCGAGTTTCTAAAAGAACAGTCGCAGCAGGCCATGCCGAGCCAGCCCAGGTGAACTGGCCGCAAACTTGAAACTCTCATGAATTCATCGTTCGACCTATTGACGCCTTCATGCTCCCCGTCTAGGTTCACACGTATGGAGAACCCCGACTTCGATCAACTTCTCAAGGACTACAGAACAGCTGTGGATTGCTGGGTTGATGCAATCCGCGCAGAAGAATCGCTCGCAACAGAAGATCACTCCATGGTGCAGATGGAGAAGTGGGATGACGCAGGCTTCAAACTCCACGATGCGGAGCTAACGGCGAAGAAGGCCCGCGACGCCTACAAGAATGCATTGCGAAAGAAGAACTACGGCTTTTAGAGAGTCTGGGTGCTCGAACTGCCTTCAGCGTTTCTGTGCACGCAAAAAGGCCGCAGCTTCTTTTGAAAGCTACGGCCTTTTGTCCGTGTCGTGGTTCTAGTGGTGGAGTGCGCGAAGCGCGGCTGCCCCACCGGAGGTGGCTACATCTCCTTCACGCCTTCGACGAACGCCTTCAGCTTGCGGCTGCGGCTCGGATGCCGAAGCTTCCGCAACGCCTTGGCTTCAATCTGACGAATGCGCTCACGCGTCACCTGGAA